>JAWOIL010000142.1:0-3176 GCA_046484635.1 Trueperaceae bacterium | reverse complement strand
CCTGCGGGTGCGTGGCGATGGCGTCCAGGCATGCCTCGGTGACGGTGACGGGGTCGAGCGAGCCGTCGCGGTAGGCGCGGGCGAGGTCCGTGATCGTCAGGCGGGTCGGGGAGGTCGGGTCGCTTGGGTCACTCGGGCTGTTGGGCGTCGGGGACGAGGCATCGGCTGCCATGCGGCACTCTACCGCGCGGTCGTTCCTGGAGCGCTGCGCCCTTCGATGGACCGCAACCTCGCCAACACCCGCTGCTGCATCGCCGGGTATGCCCGTACAACGCGGGCGGTGTCCGCGATCGAAGTGGCGCGGGCGTGGGCCGCGACGGCTGGGTCGACCCGCACTTCGTACGGCGTTGCCGGATGGGCAGCCACGGCGCGAAGGACGCGTTCGCGTTCGGGAGGGTCGAGATACCGAGCCGCGATCGCCAGCCCCCACAGCGAGACCGGCACGAACGTCAGAGCGATGCAGCGGTCCAAGGCCGCCACGAGCGACGCGATGGTGCGCTCACGGTTGCCCTCGGCAACTGCGACGGCGGCCTCCAGGCAGGAAAGTCGCACGTCGGCGTAGTAATCGTCGCGTTTCACGAGCGGGCCGGCGACCTGCCGCCGCAACGCCTCGAGCTCGCTCCGAGCGGCCCCGACGTCACCTTCGGCTAGTGCCATGCGCGCCTGCAGGAGGTGCACGTGCGATCCGCCGAATCCTTCGATGTCTTCAGCCAGCACGCGTCGAGCCGCCGCGGTGTCGCCCGCAAGCCAGGTCGCCTCGGCGAACTGTGTGTGCAGGACGTGCGAATGGATGAACGAGTGCGCGCCGTATGGCAGCACCACCTCCAGGGCGAGTCGAGCTTGCGTGCGGGCGCGCTGGAGTTCGCCTGCCATGATGCAGATGTCGACGGCGTCACGTAACACCAAGGCACGCTCCAGACCCGCAGCGAGCTCCGCCACGGTTGCGGCGGCAAGGTCGATGAGCCGCAGTGCTTCCGGGTACCGGCCCCAGGTCCTGGCCAAGTCCCATGCGCGAAGCGCCGCCAGCTTACCGACGTACTCGGGACTCCCCGAACGTTCCACGGCGTCCACCAGCACCTTCGTGGCCCGTTGCCGCTCCGACAGGTCGACGGTGAACAGGACCGCCAGGTGGGCCGCCATCGGGACCAGGTGGGTGGCTTCGGCACGGCGCCATAGCTGGATCGCGTCCTGCGTCCACGCTCTGGCTTCTGCGCGCCTACCGAACGCGGCCGCGGCCTGCGCCGCGAAGAACGTGATCCAGCCCACCTTGAGTGGATGGTCGAACGAGTGGGCGAGCATCATCAGGCTCCGCAACTGCTCGTACGCCTCCTGCGAGGTCAACGTCGCGGACAAAATGCCGAGGTTCGTCTTGGCCGTCCCGAACCAACACCACGGCAGCGAACCTTCCGGCGACCGGAGCCTTGCGGCGTTCACCATTTCGAGCCACCTGGATACCATCCCGACCGATGCGAACGAGATCGACGTGATCGCACCCGCCGTGATGAGCGCATCCCACCAGTAGTGGTCGATCGCCCATCGCCAGGCCACCTCGATGTTGCCGTGCTCCGCGACCAGCGTCGCGATCTCGGCGGTGCCGCCGGTGGCCTGGCCCTGCTGCTCCATACGCTCGATCAGGTCGAGGTAGTACTTGGCGTGGGCCTCTCGCAACCCCACCAAGGCTTGCACCTCGTCGTCCATGCGCAGCACGACGTACTGCCGCACGACGGGGTGCTGGATCAGACGCCCGGACCGCGTTACCTCGATCAGGGCGTGCCTTCGAAGCTCGGCGATGGTGTCGACGTCGACGCTGGCAACGGCGACGGCCGCCTCCGTCGTGCAGCCGCCGACGAAGATGCCGAGCCGAAGGACCGCGCCGCGGAGCGCATCCGGCAGCTGCTCCCAAGTGCGATCGAACACGCGCGCGATGCTCGCGTGGCGTTCGGGCAGGTCCGCTGCCTGGGGCACAGTGCTCTCGGTATCGGACGCCAGCCTCGCATGCACGTCGGGCAGCGCCAGAACCTGAGACCAACCCGCAGCAAGCTCCAGCGCCAGCGGCATGCCACCTACCGCACGCGTCAACTCGGCCACGGCTCCGACCTCCGAGGCGTCCACCGGTCGACCGAGAGCCCTGGCACGGTCGACGAACAGCCTCGCTGCCGGGTACGCCTCGAGTTCCTCGAGCGTACGCATCTCGCCATCAGCATCGGGTGTCGCAAGGCCACCGAGGAACACCGTCACCGCGCCCGGTAAGCGGGGCGCCACCCTTGTCGTGAGCAGCCAAGAAGCGGCAGGGGCAACTCGTCGGAGGTCGTGGACGAACTCCTCGATTCCGACGATCTGCTCGACGTTGTCGAGCACGATCAGCGCCCGTCGATCCGCTGCAGTAGCACGCGCGCGCTCGCGCGGTGGAAGCGCCCGGAGCGCGCCCGGCGCGAGCTCACTTGCCACGGCTGCAGCAGCCTCCTCGACCGTGGTCGCGTCCATCAGGTCGACGAAGACTACGTCGTCCGCGGCAGAAGTGACCGATTCGGGTGCGGCACTCTCGCGGCGTCTAACCCGCTCAGCATCTTCTGGACGAAAACGCTTGAAAACCTCGCGCGCCAACCGCGTCTTCCCCATTCCGCCGGGCGCGACTAGCGACACGACGGTACCAGGCGCCCGAAGCGCGTGCAACAGCCGCTCCAACTCGTCTGACCTGCCGACGAGCGGAGGCAAGATGGCCTCGGGTTCGGCTGCCTTCGCGTGTATGCGAGTTCCGCGGCTCGATTCGGTCGTTGCGATGGAGTCGGGACCTACCGACACGGCATGGCCGGCGCTACCACCGGAAACCTGCCTTAGATCGCCCGCCAGGGCGACGAGTTCGTCCGTCGGCTCGAGCCCGAGCTCCCGCTCCAGCCGCGTCCGGAAGGACTCGAACGTCCGCAAGCCCTCGGCCGCGCGGCCGCCAGCCCGGCAATGACGCAAGAACGAGCCGACGACCGGCTCGTCCAACGGCTCCACCCGCAGCCAACTCGACCACCAGGCCAACGCCTGGTCCACCCGACCCCCCTGCAAGGCGGCATCCGCGGCCGCAAGCCACTTGCCGCGAAACTCCTCCAACAGTCGGGCCCGCTCCTCCTGCAGCCAGCCGTCGAAGCCTTCGGCAAGCCGGACGCTGAACCCGTCGAGCAAGGTCC
>JAWOIL010000087.1:0-4603 GCA_046484635.1 Trueperaceae bacterium | reverse complement strand
GACGGCCGCTTCGAGGGCACGATCGTCGGCACCTACCGCCGCATCTACGGCGGCGGCTTCATCAGCGAGGCGGTGTACGCCCCGCGCCCGGCGCTGCTCGCGCTGCTCGGCGGCGAGCCGCGCGGCACCCGCCTGTTCGCGCGCACCGGCAGCCCCGACCTCGACGCCGCCCTGCGCGACGCCCGCGCCGTCACCGACGCGCTGCGGGCCGATGGCCTGGAGCCCAACCCCTACGTGACGCGCGTGAAGCTCGAGGAGCGGGCCTTCGCCGACGCCCGCTTCTCCAGCACCACCGGCATGCTCTTCAGCCTCGCCATGCTGGTGGGCGCCATCGGCGCCATCGGGCTCTCCGGCGCGCTGAGCCTCAGCGTGGCCGAGCGCACCCGCGAGATCGGCGTCATGCGCGCGCTGGGCGCGAGCACCCGCTCGCTCTTCGCCCTCTACCTGGCGGAGGGCGTGCTGCAGGCGCTGCTCGCCTGGCTCGTCGCGGTGCCGATCGGCTGGGCCCTGGCGGGCCCGCTGGCGCGCCGCATGGGCCAGGCGATGCTGGAGACCGACCTCGACGTGGCCTTCGCCTGGTGGGCGGTGGGCGCCTGGCTGGCGGTCGTGCTGGCCATCGCGGCGCTGGCGACCGTGCTGCCGGCGCGCCAGGCGGCGCGGACGTCGGTGAGGGAGAGTCTCGCGTACGGGTGACGCGGGCGTCGCCCGGCGTCCCGATCCGCCCGCCGCTCTCGACCGGATCGCCGCTTCACATTGGAGCCAACGCGGAAGCGTTCAGGGCATCAAGGCGTATACTCGGTATGCGCCGGTACATGTGTCCCGTCCACTTGCGTGGCGGGACGGCGGTTCTGGAGGCGATGGTATGCGGAGACTTTCGTGGTCTTGGTTCGCTGCCGCGCTACTCGTCATGCTGGTGGCCTGCACCGGCGGCGAGCAGGCTGAGCGCTTCGCGCCGATCGATCCGGCATCGAGTATCCAGTACGACCCCTACATCGTCGTCATGCACGGCCCGCCGGGCGCGGCGCGTGCCGAGGCCAACCACGCCGCGGCCGCCGAGGTCGCGCGGGCGTACGGTCTCACGGCCGAGCGCACCTACGGAACGGCGATCGTCGGCTTCGCCGCGCGCGTGCCCGCCGGCCGACTCGCGGCCCTGCAGCGGGATCCCAGGGTCGCGTACGTCGAGACCGACGACCCCGTGACGATCTTCGCGCAGACGGTGCCGACCGGCATCCAGCGGATCTTCGCGGACACCAACGGCAACCTCGACATCGACGGGGCCGATGACTACCGCGTCGACGTCGACGTGGCCGTCATCGACACCGGTATCGACTTCGAGCACCCCGACCTCAACGTGGCCGGCGGCGTCAACTGCTCGGGCGGCGGTCCCTTCGGCGGCAACTGCCGGAGCGGCGGCGACGACGACCACTACCACGGCACCCACGTCGCGGGCACGATTGCCGCGCTCGACAACGGCATAGGCGTCGTCGGCGTTGCGCCCGGCGCGCGCCTGTGGGCCGTCAAGGTCCTCGACAGCCGCGGCTCGGGCTACACCTCGTGGATCGTCGCCGGCATCGACTGGGTCGCCGCCAACGCCGGCACGATCGAGGTCGCCAACATGAGCCTCGGCGGCAGCGGCTTCAACCAGGCCGAGTACGACGCCATCCAGGGCGCCGTGAACAAGGGGGTCGCCTTCGCCGTGGCGGCCGGCAACTCCGACGCGGACGCGAAGGACTACAGCCCCGCGGCGTTCGACAACGTCCTCACCGTTTCGGCCCTCGCGGACTTCGATGGCGAACCCGGCGGTCTCGGCTCGCCCACCTGCCGCACCGACCAGGACGACACCCTGGCCGACTTCTCCAACTGGGGCGACGCGGTCGACATCGCGGCGCCCGGCGTGTGCATCCTGTCGACCTACCCGATCGAACAGGGCAGCTACGGCACGATCTCCGGCACCTCGATGGCCTCGCCGCACGCGGCGGGGGCGTTGGCGTTGTTGGCAAGCGCGAACAAGCCGAAGGACGCGAACGACGTGTACGCCCTCTATACCCAGGTCAAGAACGCCGGCAATTCCGGCTGGACCGACGATTCCGGTGACGGGATCCAGGAGCCGTTGCTGGACGTCAGTACCTTTGCACCGGTCCTCGTCCCTGGAAGTGGTGGGGGTGGTGGCAACAGCGCGCCCACCGTCCAGATCAGCTCGCCGGCGGATGGCGCCTCGTTCGAGTCGGGCGCCTCGATCACCTTCGAGGGCACGGCGACCGACAGCGAGGACGGGGACCTGACGGGTAGCCTCGTGTGGGCATCGGATCGCGACGGCCAGATCGGCACGGGTGGCTCCGTCTCCACGACGGCACTCCAGGTCGGCACCCACACGATCACCGCGTCCGTCACCGACTCAGGAGGCCTGACCGGTAGCGACAGCGTCTCGATCACGGTGAACGAAGCGGTCGTCGGCGACATCGAGCTTCTGGTCACCGGCCGGAAGATCAGGGGCACGAAGTACGCCGATCTGAACTGGTCCGGCGCCAATGGCAGCAACGTCGATGTGTACCGCGACGGCGCCAACATATTCACCACGGCGAACGATGGCTCCTTCACCGACGACACGCTCGGCAAGGGCGGCGGCACCTACACCTACCAGGTCTGTGAAGGAGGAACCACGACCTGCTCCAACGAGGCCACCGTCACCTTCTGACGATCGACGGCAACCGAGACCCATGGCCCCCGGCGAGTCGGCGCACACCGGGGGCCCGAACGTGCGCGCCACGGCGGCGGACGGGGCGGCCCACCGGGGGCGCACACCGAGGTGGGCACTGGCCCAGCCACGCATTTCGCTTCAGTCTCCGAAACATCGGCTAGCATGAAGGATGGAGCTGTGGATGATGACACGGTTCATCGTTGGTGCCTTCGCGATCGTCCTGCTCTTCCTCCCCACGGCCTGCGCACCCGGTGCGACGGGGTTCGCGGATGCCGACCCGATCGTCTACCTGGCGGACGCCGCTGACGTCTTCGTGACCGTGAGCGACGCCATCGAGACCGCGCCCAAGCCGTACGCGTCCGAGGGCTGGCGCGTCAGCAGGTTCCTCGGTCCAGGGGGTTTCGTCCGCGCAGAGGCGGCGTCCCAGGCAGTCTCGACGGCGCGGAGCAGCGGTTCGTCCGAGAACTTGAACCACGTCCGCTTCCACACGGTGATCGTCAACGTCGAGGCGCTCGATGGGGGACGCGTCTCGGTGACGATCGAGACATCGAGCTCGGTCGAGGCGCGTGGCCTGGCGGCCCGCATCCGGTTGGCACTGGCGAGCAGGTTCACGATCGAGTAGGCGGCCGACGAACGGGCGGGTGCCATGCGGCTGTCGCCGCTCACGTCCCCAAAGCAAAGAACATCGGACTGAAGTAGGGCACCAGCCAGACGAACCACACGACCACGCTGAAGCGGTGGAAACGCGTCAGCCAACCCTCGTCGCGCAGCCACAGCACCACCGCGGCCCAGACCACGTGGACGAACATGAGGGCGATCGCCAGCAGGCCCGTGAGCCCGTGGACGTCGCGCGTGAGCCCGCCGGCGAACTCGAACATCATGCCGGTGCCCAGGGTGTCGAACACCAGTCCGAGGACGAACATCGCCAGATGCCAGGGCTTGAGCCGGCCCTGCAGCCGCTCGCTCCACACACCGATCGTGTAGAACACGAGCGCCAGGGTGATGGTGACCGTCGCGTCGACCGGCATGCGGTCCTCCCGTCGACCCACGATACGCAACCGGTCGCCGCAACGGCGCCTGGCCACGTGGGCTCGATAGGACCCGAGGAATCGGGTCGGTGTCGACCGTAGCTGCGGCCCGAACCTAGCCTCGGGCGGACGTCACGCAGCACCTCGCGCCCCTCGGTCGCTTCGTGTTCGGGCCGTAGCGAAGCTCGTCCGACCCGGCGTCCTCCAGCGAGGGCCGCTCCCTCGCATGTGAACCCTTGGCCCCCGTCCTGAACGCAAGTGTTACGACGGCCTTCCTAAGGTGCTAGGCTCTGACAAGACCCTAAGGAGGAACAATGAAGATGCTGCAGCCACCTCGCCGGGGGGCCCGTTGGCTCGCCGCGCTCGTCGCCGTGGGCCTGCTCTTCGGTGCCGCGCAGGCGCAGGAGCCGATCCCGACCATCGAGATCCTCACCACCACCGAGGCCTACGACCCGATCCGTTACGAGTCCGCCTTCATCGCCGCCGAGGCCTGGCGCACGCTCGGCTTCGACGTGACGGTGCGGCCGCTCGAGTTCTCGACCTTGCTGCAGAAGTTCTACGACGAGCAGGACTTCGACGTCACGATCCTCGGCTGGTCCGGCCGCGTATCGCGGCTCGACCCGCAGCACTTCCTCGCCACCCTCGACTCGCGCCAGAGCGACCTCGGCGCGAACAACCCTGGTGGCTACGCCAACCCGGCGTACGACGCGCTGTTCGACGCCCAGTCGCGCGAGTTCGACGTCGACGCCCGCCGCGCGCTGGTCCTCGACATGCAGGACGTCGCCGCGCCCGACGCGCCGCTGGTGATCCTCTACTACCGTGACGAGGTGATCGCGTACAACGTGAACACCTTCGAGGGTCTGGTCACGATGGCCGG
>JAWOIL010000046.1:0-3473 GCA_046484635.1 Trueperaceae bacterium | reverse complement strand
ATACGGCTCGCGAAGGTTCGGGCAGCGGGCTCGGCGGCTCGACCGGCGCCGATCCCGTGTACCATGTGCGCCATGAACGAGGCGAAGCATCGGGGGCTGGTGGCGGTGGTCGACGACGAGTCCGACCTGCGCGAGAACGTGGGCTACGCACTGCGACGCGAGGGTTACACCGTCGAGGATCACCCCGACGGCGCGGCCGCCTGGGAGGCCTTTCAACAGCGCCTGCCGGACCTCGTGGTGCTCGACATCCTGATGCCCCGGATGGACGGTCTCGAGCTCTGCCGCCGTCTGCGATCGGTCAGCGAGTCCCTGCCGATCGTGTTCCTGACCTCCAGGGACGAGGAGTTCGACCGCGTCCTCGGGCTCGAGCTCGGCGCCGACGACTATCTCTGCAAGCCCTTCTCCATGCGCGAGCTCGTCGCCCGCGTCAAGGTGCTGTTCCGGCGGCAGGCGCTCGCCCGGAGCACGCCCGACGACCTCGACGAGATCCAGCGCCTCGGCGCTCTCGAGCTGGACCTGAGACGCTACACCGCCCACTGGAAGGGTGCGTCGGTGCAGCTCACCGTCACCGAGTTCCTGATGCTGAAGGCGCTGGCCCGCCACCCAGGCCACGTCAAGACCCGTCAGCAGCTGATGGACGAGGGGTACCCCCACGACACCTACGTGTCGGATCGCACCATCGACTCCCACATCAAACGGCTGCGCAAGAAGTTCCTGGCGGTCGACCCGGCCTTTGACGGCATCGACACCGTCTACGGTCTCGGCTACCGCTACAAGGAGTCGTGAGCGACGCCCTCCGAACCGGCGCGACGCGCGACCGGGCCGCGGGCCCCGTCGCCCGGGCGGTCCGTTTCCTGTCGCGCATCTCCGTCCGGCTGCTGGCGTTCAACCTGCTCGTGGTCTTCCTGCCGGCCGCCGGCGTCCTCTTCCTCGACACCTACGAGGATCATCTACTGCGAGCCCAGGAACGGACCATGGCTCAGGAGGGGCGCCTGCTGGCGGCGGCCCTGCAGGCCCAGGGCGAACTCGACCCGCCCTACGCGCGGGCGATCCTCATCCAGCTCGGCCAGCGCCACCTCGCGCGGTTACGCATTCTCGACCGCGAGGGAAGGGTGATCGCCGACTCCGCGGCACTGGGCCCGAGGCGGGATCCGGTGCTCTCCGACGACGCCGAGACCCCGACGGCCGAGATCGCGCCGACGACCGGAATCCAGGCCAACCCTCTCTACCGACTCGCCTCCATTCCGTTCCGCATGCTGCGCGAGTCCACCAGCGAGCAACGGCCGGCCGCAGCCGTCGCCCCGGACGACCCCTCCTCCTGGCCCGAGGTCCGCGGCGCCCTCGCGGGACGCTACGGCGCCTCGACTCGGATCCGCGACGACGACTCTCCGGTGGTCCTGTTGTTCATCGCCATCCCGATCCGCATCGGCGGCTCGGTGGAAGGGGCGGTGCTGGTCAGCCAGTCGACCACGCGCATTCTGAACGCGCTCTATGCCGTCCGCTTCGACGTGCTCAAGGTGTTCCTCGCCAGCCTCGGAGCGGCGGTGGTGCTGTCCCTGGTCGTCGCGACGACGATCGCTCGCCCGCTGGGACGGCTGCGTCGGCGTGCCGAGGCCATCCTCGATCGCAGGGGCCGCCTCAAGGGCGGTTTCGAACCGAGCCGACGAGCCGACGAGATCGGCGACCTCGAGCGGGCGTTAGCCGAGCTCACACGGCGGCTCGAGGAGCATCTGCGGTTCTCGGACCGAACTGGTCCTCATACTGGTCGGCGCTGAAGGGCTCCGCGCTGAGGTCGCGCAGGCCGCCCTCGGCGACGAAGCGAGCGATGTAGCCGATCTCGACCGCGACGACGTCGGGCGCGCCGGAACCGGTGGCGAGGTAGGTGACGAGCGCGTCGTGGTGGTCGCCGTAGCCGAGGGTGCGGATGTCGAGCGTCACGCCGGGGTTCTCGGCGACGAACTGGTCCATCACCCGCTCGAGGTGCTCGTTCAGGGGCTCGAACAGCCCGACGGTCAGGGTCGTCTGGGCGAGGGCGACGGAGGCGGTCAGCAGGCTCGCTAGGGCCAGGGCCAAGAGCTTCTTCATGGGTTTCCTCTCAGGCGGGTGTGTGCCCCGAATGCGGGGCGGCGACGGACTCACGTTCCACCAACACGGGTTCGAACCGAAGGGTCACCTCCTCCCTGGCGGCGATGCCGAGTCGAGCGAGCGCGAGTGAGGCCGCCGCCTGGCCCATCTCCTGGAGCGGTTGGCGCACCGTCGTGAGCGACGGGACCAGGTAGTTGGCGAGCAGGGTGTCGTCGAAGCCGACGACGGACACGTCGTCGGGCACGCGCAGCCCGGCGTCGCGCAGGGTGCGCATGGCCCCTGCGGCGCTCTGGTCGTTGGCGGCGAAGACGGCCGTGAACGGCTGCCCGCCCTCGAGCAGTTGCCGCATGGCGCGCTGGCCCCCCTGCTCGACGAAGCCGCCGTCGGCGACCAGCGACGCGTCGAACGGGATGCCGTGGTCTGCGAGGGCTTGGAGATAGCCGGTGAAGCGGTCGCGGGCGTCCTGGATCGACGGCAGACCGGCGATGTGCGCGATGCGCCGATGCCCCCGGTCGAGCAGGTGCCGGGTGGCCAGCTCACCTCCGGCGACGTTGTCGAGGAAGACGCAGCGATCCGCGAGGCCGTCGATGTAGCGCCCGACCACGATGATCGGGACGCCGTGCCGCGACCAGGCAACGACCTCCGCGTCCTCGGCGCCATCGAGTTGCAGGATGAGGGCGTCGCTGCGGCGCTGGCGGAGGAAGTGGAACGCTTTGCGCTCGCGCTCCGCGCGCGCATGGCCGCTCGACACCAAGATGTGCATGCCGTGCCGCTCGGTGACGCTCTCGATGCCCTGGAGGATGCCGCCGTAGACGGCGCTCGACACCTCACTGACGACGACGCCGATGCCCCCGGAGCGGTTGGTGGCCAGGCTGCGGGCGAACGCGTTGGGCTGGTATCCCAGCTCGGCGATGACGGCCAGGACCGCCCCGCGCGTCGCTTCGCTCACCCCGGAGCCACCGTTGATCACGCGTGAGACCGTCGCCGGTGAGACACGCGCCCGCTGCGAGACGTCCTTGATGGTCGCCAATTCTTAGACTCCCTTTGGAACCGCTTTCGTTCATGCTAGGGCATAGCTGATCACGATGTCAACAGGTGGGTGTCCCGTCCGTTTCTTGGGGTTCGGCGGTCACCGGCCGGCGGCTCCGCACGCCCGTCCTGCGGCTCGTTCCCGTCGCCCAAGTCGGGTAGCCTCGGGCATGGCCGACATCGAGATCGCGACCCGCCCGTTCGGCACGAAGCACGACGGCCGCGCCGTCACCCGCCTGGACCTGACCGCCCCCGACGGCAGCGGCGCGTCACTGTGCGATCTCGGCGCCGCCGTGCTCGAGGTGCGCGTGCCCGACCGCGACGGTCGACTCGCCAACGTCGTCCTCGGTCATCGCGAC
>JAWOIL010000175.1:0-3821 GCA_046484635.1 Trueperaceae bacterium | reverse complement strand
TGGCAGGACGCGCATCATGCTGCCACCCATCATGCCCATGCTGCCACCCATCATGCCCATGCCGCCACCCATCATGCCCATGCCGCCACCCATCATGCCCATGCCGCCCATGCCATTACCGCCCGGGCCGTGGCCGGGGTGCATGGTGCCATGACCGCCCATGCCGTAACCGCCGTAGCCTCGGTACCCGGGTGGCATGGTGCCATAGCCGCTGCCGGGGTAGCGTGTATCGTTCGGGTTCCCCATCATGCCTTGTGCGAGGGCGAGGCCGAGGCCAGCAACGAGCGTGAGGGAGAGGAGCGCGCGGAACCGAGTCATGGCTCGTCCTTCCTGAAGAGGTCGCGTTTACGGCGGTCGAACTCGTCGGTGTCGATCTCGCCACGGGCGTAGCGCTCCCGCAGGATGGTGAGGGCTTTGTCGTCGTCGCTGCCGCCGGTGGAGCGACGCTCGTCGTTGCGTGGGAAAACGCGGCCGATGTCGAGGGCGCGGACGAGCCAGATGATGGCCAGGACGGCGAGGATCCAGAACAGGATCATGCCGAATCCGCCGAAGCCACCCATACCCCAGCCGCCGTAGCCCATCATGGCTTGCCCCCGCTCGAAGCGATCGAGCGCGTAACTTCTGTCTGGTGTCTACAGTTCGTCATTCCGAACTCCTTTCGGATACCCGTGGCGGGTATATGACCCCATGATGCGCTCGAGGTGTAAAGGCCGGATAAAGCCGCCCCGCACCGGTGCGGGGCGGGGCGGGGGCGCCATTCCGCGCCACCCTATCGTCCGATGGTCTGCGTGCAGCGCGTCAGGTGAGGCGGATGCGGCGGAGGGTCATGGCGTTGATCGCGACGATAATCGTGCTGGCGCTCATGAATAATGCAGCCACGGCGGGCGAGAGCGTGATGCCGATCGGGTACAGGACGCCGGCCGCGAGAGGGAGGGCGACGACGTTGTAGCCGGTTGCCCAGGCGAGGTTCTGGATCATCTTGTTGTACGTTGCCCGACTGAGTTGTAGAGCACGCAGCACGTCTTCGGGGTCGTCCTCGATCAGGACGAGGTCGGCGCTCTCGATGGCGACGTTGGTGCCGGCACCGATGGCGACGCCGAGGTCAGCCTCGAGCAGAGCTGGCGCGTCATTGATGCCGTCGCCCACGAACGCGGTGGGTCCCAGCTTCTTGAGTTCCTTGACCTTCTCGGACTTGTCTTGGGGAAGGACGCGAGCGTACCAGCGCTGGATACCGAGCTCATCGGCGACGGTACGGGCGACGGCTTCCGCGTCGCCGGTGATCATGACCGGCACGATGCCGAGATCCTGCAGGCGTGTGACGGTGCGCTTGGCACTGTCGCGGACTCGGTCGGCTAGCGCGAACAGCGCCAGGACGCGCCGGTCGTCGAACAAGGCGATGACACTTTCGCCGCGCTTCTCGGCCTGTTCCAGGGCGTCGCGGAGCGGTCCCGACGTGGTCACCCCGAACTCTTCTGGCCACTCTGGTCTTCCGACCCGGTACAGGGTCCCGCCTACGTTACCTTCGATGCCTCTACCCGCCTCGACGCGGAAGTCCCGCACTTTGGCCGCCGCACGGCCTTCCCCGGAGCGGACGATCGCCTGAGCGAGGGGGTGTTCGCTCTTGGCTTCGAGGCCAAGCGCGAGGTGGTATGCCTCGTCCTCGGAGATCCCGTCGGTGACGACGCGGGTGACGGTGAACTGGCCGTGCGTCAGGGTGCCGGTCTTGTCGAAAGCGACGTGGCGGAGGTCGCGGGCGCGTTCGAACGCTTCGCGGTTGCGGACGAGGATACCGTTGCGAGCGGAGACGCTGGTGGCGTTGACGGTGACGAGCGGGATGGCGAGACCGAGCGCGTGCGGGCAGGCGATGACAAGCACCGTCACCGTAAGGGTCACGGCGAAGGCCACGTCGCCGCGCACGGCGATCCAGGTGACGAAGGTGATCAGACCTGCCCCTATGGCGATGTAGACCAGCCAACCAGCAGCGCGGTCGGCGAGGCCTTGGAAGCGGCTGCGGCTGCTTTGGGCCTCCTCGACGAGGCGCATCACCTGACTGAGGGTGGTGTCGCCACCCGTGCGGGTGATCTCGACATCGAGGGCGCCTTCGCCGTTCACCGCGCCGCCCACCACTTCGCTACCTTTCTCCTTGGTGACAGGGCGAGACTCGCCCGTGAGGAACGCTTCGTTGACCGAGCTGGTGCCGTCGAGGACCGGGCCATCGGCCGGGACTTGCTCGCCAGGGCGGATGAGGATGCGGTCGCCTTCGGTGAGCTCGTCGATCGGCACGTCCTCGGTGGTTCCGTCGGTGGTTCCGTCGCTGGGGTAGCGGTGGGCCACGCTTGGCATCAGCTTCGTGAGTTCCTCCAGTGCGCGGCTTGCGTTCTGGATGCTGCTCATCTCGATCCAGTGGCCGAGCAGCATGATGTCGATCAGCGTGGCCAATTCCCAGAAGAACGGCGTTCCTGGATATCCCAGCGCGACTACCATGGAGTACAGGTAGGCGACGCCGATCGCGAGGCTGATTAGCGTCATCATTGCGGGCGCACGCTCCGCCAACTCGTGTCGGGCGCCCTTCAGGAAGGGAAGCCCACCGTAGACGAAGATGGCCGTCGCCAACAGCGGGTTCAACCAGGCGACGCCTGGGAACGCCACTGCGTCGTACCCGAACCAGGCCTGGAAGCTGTCGCTGAAGTAGAGGATGGGTAGGGTCAGGAGGAGGCTAAACCACAGCCGGTTCCGGAACATCTCGGGGCTGTGGCCAGCGTGCTTGTCGTGCCCTGCGGCGTCACCGTGCCCCGCGGACTCTCTACCGTGACGATGCGCCGTGCTCGCTGCGCTCTCGGCCCCGTTAGCTTCAGGACGGTGTTCGTCGTGTCGATGCGATCCCATGCGATGCTCCTCGATTCCCACCCCACGTGGGGTGGACCTGCGTTTCGAGTCTAGAAGAAGCGCTTCGCACTTGCAAGGTTCGGGCGTCTCGCCAAAGCCTTACGGCGTCCGCTCTCGACCTGCGCGTGACAAACAGCAGGGTGCACGGGATGGGTGTCTCGGCCATGGGCCCGCGCTCGGTACCGACGCGATCTTCCAAGCTTGTCGAGGTTCAGGTCGTAGAGGATCGAGCCGCTGCCGCCATCCAGCGGGCGAAGTGCCTAGCTCCGGCTCCCTCGTGTGACGTGACCGCGGGGGACCGTGATCAGTTCCTCGTACGCCGCGAGGACATCGACCCGCTCCGGGCGCTGGTCCGGCGGCCCGTCGGCATCCGTGCGCGAGGAGCACGCCCGGGCAAGTTAGTCTCGGCGGCCGTGGGTACGCCCAATACTTTGCGGACTGGCCACGACGAGGCAGCTTTTGCGCAGGCCGCGTACATCGAGCTGCGCACCCACTTGATTCGGGTCGGTTTCGTCGCGCACACCGAAGCAATCACAACCCAAGATGCCGTTCGGAGGCACAGTCTCGTCGACGGTTCCGTGGCGGCGTCGCGTGAGCGCAAGCATCCCCGAACCGGCTCGTGTGACGCCGCTCAGCGCTCGGCGCGTCGCAGCATGGGCAACGGGTCGAGCGGCACGTCGTCGACTCGTACTTCGAAGTCGATCAAATCGCTCCCCGCCGGATCGACCCTGGTAGGCCGCCCCGGGGTGTCGAGGCGCGGCTCCTGGACCGCCGGGCGCGGCAATGTCCCTGCCGCTCGCCGGGTGAACCCAGGGATCGCGGGTCACCCAAATCACCTACATGACCAACTACCCATACACGGTACTGGAGCGCTTTCTCCGCTACGTAACGATCGATACCCAGTCCGACCCACACTCCGACACCACCCCTTCAAC
>JAWOIL010000143.1:0-21529 GCA_046484635.1 Trueperaceae bacterium | reverse complement strand
GCCCCGAGCGTCAGCAGCTTGCGTGGGAGTTCATTCAGCTCTTCTCGTCGCAAGAGTGGCAGGCGAAGTACGCCACCATCGCCGGCCAGCCGCCCGCCCGCGCAGGCGTGTTGACGGAAGACTTCCTGACCGAGAACCCGAACATGGCGGAGTACGTCCACGCAGCCGACACCGCCAAGGACTACATCCCGCCGGGCATGGAAGAGAACTTCACGCGCTTCCGCGACCTCGCCATCGAAGCCACGTTGGCCGTCGTCGTCCAGGGTCAAGACCCCGACACCGCCCTGGACAACCTCGAACGCGAGATCGCTCGCTTCCGCTAACCTCCCGGACGGGCAAGCGGGGGCTGCCGGGCATTGCGCCCGGCAGCCCCTCACGGCCGCCGAACGCCGACGGAGACCGTCATGACACGGGCAACCACCACGACGCATCGTTCGCATCGGCGCCTCACCAGCGCAGCGCGCAGCCGGCTGTACGCCTACGCGCTGCTCGCGCCAGCCGTGGCGGTGGTCCTGCTCGTGATCGTCTACCCGCTGATCATGGCGGCTCAGATGAGCTTCTACGACGTCCGGGTGTTCCGGCCGGATCGCGGCATGACGGGCGAACCGGGGCTTTTCAACTACCAAGACATGTTCGCGAACCCGTCGTTCTGGCGTTCGCTCCGGATCACCCTCTACTACGTCTTCTGGGGCGTATTGGGATCGTTCGGGATCGGCCTGTTCACCGCAGTCATGCTCAACCAGCCGTTCCGTGGTCGCTCCGTCGCTCGCGTACTGGTCGTGCTTCCATGGCCGGTCCCAGGCGTGGTCGCCGCGACCATCTTCATGTGGATGTTCAACAGCTCGTTCGGCGTGTTCAACTTCCTACTCTTGCGGTCCGGCGTCGTCGACGCGCCGGTGCAGTGGTTCACGTCCTCCGTCCCGGCCCTCATCGCGGTGGTGCTCGCCACCATCTGGAAGGGCTACCCGTTCTTCACCATCTCGTTTCTTGCAGGGATGCAGTCGATCCCCAAGGAGTTGTACGAGGCGGCTCGCGTGGACGGGGCGAGCGCGCTCGAGCAGTTCCGTTTCATCACCATGCCGGCGCTTCGGCCGGTGATCGGCATCGCCCTGGTCATCGCCACGCTTTGGCAGTTCCGCGTGTTCGACATCATCTTCGTCATGACGGGCGGCGGTCCGTCCGGTGCTACCGAGACGCTCGCCATCCAGATCTATCGAGAAGCGTTCCAGTATTTCCAGATGAGCTATGCCGCTGCGGTCGGCATGGTCACGCTCGCCCTCTCCGTGATCGCCACGCTCTTCTACCTGCGCACGACCGCGAAGTCGTTCTACTGATGCCCGAAGGAGCAGGAATCGCTTCATGAGGCGTTCGACATTGGGAACCGTCCTGCTGTACATGCTCATCCTCGGCACGCTGGGGGTGCTGCTCTTCCCGCTGTACTGGATGCTCGTTACCGCGCTGCGCCCGGGCAACGAACTGCTGTCGTACCCGCCGAGGTTCCTTCCCACCGACGGGTCGCTCACCGCGTTCCGCCACGTGCTTGCAGAAACGGGGATCTTCCGCTGGTTCTTGAACTCCACCGTCGTGACGGTTGCCACCATCGTCGTCGCCGTTCCGTTCTCATCGTTGGCGGGGTACGCGATGTCGCGCTTCCGGTACGCAGGCGTCCGCGAGACCGGGTACCTGCTGCTCGTCGCGCGCATGCTGCCCGCAAGCCTGCTCATCATCCCGCTGTACGCCGTGTTCGCGCGCCTCGGGATGATCGATGACTACCGGGCGCTCATCATCGCGAACACAACGTTCGTGGTTCCGTTCGGCGCCTGGATGATGAAGGGTTTCTTCGACAGCATCCCACGAGACCTCGAAGACGCCGCGATGATCGACGGCTCGTCTGCTTTCGGAGCGCTGATCCGTGTCGTCGTGCCGCTCTCGCTTCCAGGGTTGGCGGCCACCACCATCTACTGCGCCATCCTTACGTGGGGCGAGTTCGTGTTCGCATCGACGTTGGTGTCGGGCGCAGCCCGGTGGACCGGACCGATCGGCATCGCGTCCTTCAACCAGCAGTATCAAGTTCAGTGGAACGACATCATGGCGGCGTCGTTGTTGTTCGTGATCCCCGTCATCTTGCTGTTCGCGTTCCTAGAGCGGTACCTGGTACAGGGCATCGCGGCGGGAGGTGTCAAGCAGTGAGCATCCAACACGCGGACCGAGCGGACCGGATTCACGGCGTCGTCCCGATCCTGCCAACGCCGTTCGACGACGACGGAGCGATCGACGAGGCCGGCATGCGAAGCGTGATCCGATACGTTCTCGCCGCCGGCGCGCACGGTGTGGCCTTCCCCGCCATGGCGTCCGAGTTCTACGCCCTGACCGACGCGGAGCGCGTGCGGTTGACGGAGCTGGTGGTGCACGAGGTCGGCAAAAGCGTGCCGGTGGTCGGAACGGCCACGGCACAGAGCCGGCAGGCAGCCGTCGACCTGGCCCGAGCGATCGAACGCGTCGGCGTCGACGCGCTCATGGTCTTGCCCCCGTACGTGGTGCACGATGGTCTGGCGGGCGTCACGCGGCTGTTCCGCGACATCGCAGCGGCCGTGGACCTTCCGCTGATGCTCCAGAACGCGCCAGCTCCGCTCGGCTCGGCCTACGGCACGGAGGCGGTGAAAGCGATCATGGCCGAGGTGCCTGAGGTGCGCTACCTCAAGGAAGAGGTCATGCCCGGGGGCCAACGCATCACGCGCCTGCTCGACGACCCGCCCGGTTCGCTGGTGGGCGTCTTCGGAGGCGCCGGCGGACGCTACCTGATCGACGAACTGAACCGCGGGGCGATCGGCGCCATGCCGGCATGCGAGATCACCGAGGTCCACGTGCGCATCTACGAAGCGCACCGAAGCGGCGACGTGGCGAACGCCCGAGCGCTCTACGACCGCACGCTTCCGCTGTTGACGTTCCAGGCCGTGTTCCGCATGGACATGACCAAGGAGGTGCTGCGAAGGCGCGGGATCATCGGTTCCAAGCACGTCCGCGTCGGTTCGATCGCGCTGGACGACGGTGATCATGCCGAACTCGGGCAACTCCTCGCCGGGATCGAAAACCTGCTGATCGACCCGAAGACCGCCTGAGCGATGACGAGACCGGACTCGCCGTCGGCTCGAGGTCGCAACTCGGAGTCGAGCACCCTCTCGCCGGTCGCGATCGCGGCCGCGGTCGAGCGTGCTATGCGGTACCCGTACAAGGTGTGGGGATTCGGCGAAGAGATCGCGCTGCACGCGCTTCTGGAGTACGGCGACGCCGCGCAGGTATCCGAACCTGGGCGCTTCGTCGAGGACCTCGTCGGGGGCTGGTGCCGGACCGGTGCGCCGCTGACGCCCGCCGACCACGTGGCGCCCGGGGCGGTGGTGCTCGCGCTGCACGAACGCACGGGGGACGCAACATACTTGGCGGCCGCCGAGCGGCTCGGCGACCTGTACCGAACGTTCGAGGACGTGGGCGGCGTTCCCGTCCACCGGCGTGACCTCGAAAAGCTTGCGCATCTGATCTGGGTCGATTGCCTGGCGATCGACGGTCCGTTCCTGGTTCGCCTCGCCCACGCGACCGGAGACGATTTTTGGCTGCGCCTGGCCGTGCGCACCGTCGATGCGTACGTCAGCGCGCTCGCCGACCCGAACACCTCGCTGCTCCGGCACGGATACGACGTCGAAGCCGACCGCAGGAGCCCGTGTTCCTGGGGCCGAGGCAACGGCTGGGCGATGCACGGGCTGGTGGACACGCTCGAGGCGTTGCCAATAGAGCACCCCGCCCGCGAGGGATTCACGGGGACGCTTCGGCAACTGGTCGATGCCCTCCTGCCGCTCCAAGCCAACGACGGCCGCTGGCACACGATCCTCGGCGATCCCGACAGCCCGCTCGAGAACTCCACAGCTGCGCTGTTCGGCTCAGCCCTCTTGAAGGCGCGCAGGCTCGGCCTGTTGCCCGACGTCGATCCGAGGCGTGTCGCGGTCGCGGGCGACCGGGCCGTGGCCGCGGTCGCGCGTGCCCTTCCAGCCGATGGGGGTTTCGTCGTGTCGTACGCCACGCCCGTAGGTGAGCGGGATACGTACGTGAACGCGTCACTCGGCACGTTCCCGTGGGGACTTGGGCCGTTGATCCTGACGTACACGGAATTGCACCGTATGCACCCCGGACCCGGCCAAGCGCACGACGCTCACGATCCAGGAGGAAGCCCAACATGAAGATCACCGGCATCGAAGCGATGGTGCTGAAGGCGCCCGTTCCTGGAATCGGAACGTGGAAGGCTGCGAGCTTCGCGGTGCCGTTCCGCTTCGCGGAGACGACCCTGGTACGCGTCGAGACGGACGCCGGCATCGTGGGTTGGGGCGAAGTGCACGCGCCCGTGGCGCCGGAAGTGACCAAGTCGATCGTCGACGTGTTGTTGGCGCCTAACCTCGTCGGCGCGGACCCGCTGGCGCCTGCGGTGCTGTGGGACCAGATGTACGCCCTCATGCGTCCGCGCGGCCACTCCCTCGGCTTCATGCTCGAGGCCATGAGCGGCGTGGACATCGCGCTGTGGGACGTGGCGGGCAAGGCCCTGGGGGTACCGGTGGCCACGCTGCTCGGCGGCGTGCAGAACCCCAAAGTCCGCACCTATGCCAGCGTGCTCCAGTGGCTGGAGCCCGACGCGCTGGGCGACGCGGCCCGCAACTACCGCGACGCCGGCTTCACCGCCATGAAACTCAAGGTGGGTCAAGACCACGACATCGACCGCCGCAAGGTGGAGAGCGCACGAAGCGCCATCGGGAACGACATCGACCTGATGGCCGACGCGAACTGCCGCTACGCGGTGGCGGAGGCGGTCGCCATGGCTCGCGTCCTCGAAGAGCACGGCTTCCTCTGGATGGAAGAGCCGATCCCGCCGGAGGACGTGGCGGGGTACCGGCAACTACGCGAGAAGGTGGACGTCGCCATCGCAGGTGGCGAGTGCGAGTGCACCCACTA
The DNA here is from genome assembly GCA_046484635.1 of Trueperaceae bacterium. Taxonomy (GTDB): domain Bacteria; phylum Deinococcota; class Deinococci; order Deinococcales; family Trueperaceae; genus CAZACZ01. Next base: position 16,537 of record JAWOIL010000143.1, on the reverse strand, counting down.
CCGCTTCGCCCAACTCATCACTCAGGGAACGTTCGACGTCCTGCAACCGGACATCTGCCGCGCCGGCGGCATCACGGCTTGTCACCGCATCGGCGTGCTGGCCGATGCCATGAACCTACGGGTGGCGCCGCACGTGAGCATCGGCTCCGCCATCCACATCGCGGCTTCGCTGCAATGGGCGGCGGCGGAACGAAGCGTGTTCGTCCACGAGTTCCCGGTGTTCGAGAACCCGCTGGTGGACGACCTACTGCACGAGCCCATCGACTGGCGCGACGGGTACTTGCACGTACCGACGGCGCCGGGCCTTGGCATCGAGATCGACGAGGAGGTGGTGGCAGCCCACCGGGTTGCCTAGACCATGAGGATCCTGGACGTAGAAGCCATCGCGATCAAGGCGCCGAACCCGGACGGAAAGACGTACTGGGGCAAGGCCTCGTGGGGCGCGGAAGACGCCAACGAGATCCGGAACCCTCTGGCACACTGGAACGCCACCGCCTTCCCGCACCCCGGGCGCATGCTGCCGTCGTACTCGGACGGCTACGAGACGACGCTGGTGCGTATCGAGACGGACACGGGCCTCGTCGGTTGGGGCGAAGCCAAAGCCCCCGTGGCGCCGCACGTGACCAAGGCGATCGTCGACATCCTCTTCCGCACCATGTTGATCGGCGCAGACCCACGCAACGTCGAGGTGATCTGGGAGACGCTCTACGCTTCCATGCGTCTACGTGGGCACCACAGCGGCTTCCTGCTCGAGGCCATGAGCGGCGTGGACATCGCGCTATGGGACATCATCGGCAAAGCGGTCGGCGAGCCAGTCTGGCGCCTCCTGGGTGGCGCGTACCGGGACCGGGTGCTGGTGTACGCATCGGGCGTTCCCGCTACCAAGGCGCGCGAAGGCACCGAGGCCCACGCCCGGATGCTGGACGCTGCTGCAAACATCGCGGAGCGCGGGTTCCTCGGACTGAAGATGGCCATCGGCATCGATCCGGACGCGGACGTGGCGTCGGTTGCGGCCGTGCGGGAACGGGTGGGGCCCGAGATGCGCATCTTCACCGACGCGGCTGGCAACTACGACGTCGGCACAGCCATCCGGGTCGGTCGTGAACTCGAAACGCAACGCGTCGGGTTCCTCGAGGCACCGTTGCCGCACGAGCACATCGACGGCTACGCGGAGGTGGCGAAGGCGTTGGCGATCCCGATCGCGAACGACGTCATCACCAATCGCTATCAGGTGCTCGAGTACCTCAAGCGTTCCGCGCTCGACGTGGTGCAGCCTGACGTCTGCCGTTCGGGCGGCATCACCGAGTTGAAGCGCATCGCCGTGCTCACCGACGCGTTCGGCGTCGCGTTCACACCGCACATCAGCATCGGCTCGGCCATCCACTTCGTCGCGAGCCTGCACTGCGCAGCCGACGCGCCCAACCTGCATCAGATGGAGTTCTGGTACGGCCAGAACCCGCTCGGAGACGACCTTCTGACGGAGCCGGCGTTGACCGTGAAGGATGGGTACCTGAGCGTGCCGAAGGGACCTGGGCTGGGGATCGAGATCGACGAAGCCAAGGTTCGGCGCTACCAGTTGCCTGCGTTGGACGAAGGGTCGCGGCCGTGACCACCTACGCCGTCGTGGATTCCGGCACGACCACGACGCGGGTTCGGCTGTGGCGCGACGGCGCGCAGGTGTGGTCGGGTTCGCGCTCTGCCGGCGCTCGCGACACGGCGGTCGACGGCAACAACGCGAAGCTGCGCGCGGCGCTGCGGGAACTGCTCGCAGATGCCACGAGCGCCGCCGGCGGCGCCCCCGACGGCATCGTCTGCTCGGGCATGATCACGTCGAACATGGGCTTGTGGGAGGTCCCGCACCTGGTCGCGCCGGCCGGCTCTGATGACATCGCGCGCGGCGTGGTGCAGCAGGCGTTCCCCGAACTCAGTCCGATTCCGTTCTCGTTCGTTCCCGGCGTGAAGACACGACCGGCGAGCCTATCGCTGACCAACTTGGCGGAGGCCGACGTGCTGCGGGGGGAAGAGGCGGAGATCGTCGGTCTACGTGCGTGGCTGGGGCTGACGGAGAACGCCGTGTTCTTGCATCTCGGCTCGCACCACAAAGCGATCGACGTGGACGCCGAAGGGAGAATCCTCGCGTCTCGAACGGCCATCACGGGTGAGTTGCTGGCGGCCGTGCGGGGGCACACCATCCTCAAGAGCAGCGTCGAGGAGTTGGAGGGGCTGGACCTGGACATGGACGCAGCGATGGCGGGCGCCGAAGCCACGCGCCGGCATGGACTGGGGAGGGCGTCGTTCTTGGTGCGTGTGGGCGAGCAGATCGCCGGGCTCGACAAGGTGACGATGACGAGCTACCTGGTCGGGGCGTTGGCGCAAGTCGACCTTCCGTTGCTCGAAGGCAGTGCGTGGGGGGTGGCAAACCCGGCGCCCGTCGTGCTGTACGGCGGCGGGCACTTCCACCAGGTCTTGGTCGCGCTGATCGAGGGAACCGGACGCGAGGTGCGCACCGTCGACCCGGAAGCGGCGGACGCGGCAGCGGTACGCGGGGCGTTGGCACTGTTCGAGCGAAGCCGAGAACTGGGGGTGGCGCGGTGAAGCTTTGCGCGCGATCGAAGGCAAGCCCACGAAGAGCCCGATCACGAAGACGACCATCAGGGCAATGTTCATGACCGTTCGGGCGCATCGTGGCGTGTACCGTACAGCAACACTCGGGGACGTCCGACGCGAGGCGCGTGCCATGCTGGCCCAGGAGGCCGACATGGAGAAGAAGGCATTCGGTTCGTCCAGTGCACCGCTCTCGCCCGGCTTGAAGGTGGGTCGGACGATCTTCGTCTCGGGCCAGGTCCCGCGCACGCCCGAAGGTACCGTGGTGGCCGGCGGCGTCGCGGCCCAGACCGAACGGGTGCTCGACAACATCGAGGCGGTTCTTAACGAGGCCGGCGCGACGATGGCGGACGTGGTGAAGACGACCGTCATCCTGCCGCAAGTCAAACGCGACTTCGCCGCGATGAACGAGATCTACGCGCGTCGCTTCCCCGACCCCAAGCCGTCGCGCACGACGCTCGGCGCGGATCTCGCGATCGACATCCTGGTCGAGATCGAGGCAATCGCGATCGTCGACGACTGAACCGCCGCTCCGCCTTACGACACCGCGGAGCGAACTCGAGGTCCGACCGCAGTTTGCGGCCGGCCCTCGCAAATCCCGCCTCGCGTCCCGAGTGTCCTCGTTCAGCGCACCTTGCCGCGAGCAGCCACCGGGAGAACGGCCTCGAGGATGCCGTCCCGGTGCAGGTGAACCTCGTCGAACAGGTTCGAGACAGGACACACGTGGTTAGGAACGATCCGGACGCGATCGCCGATAGCCGGTCGCGTCGAGCAGGCCGAGACGTCGACGACACCATGCTCCTCGGACAACTGAACGATGACGGCCTCCGGGTGCTCGAGAATCAGCCCATGGCCCTCGCCGATCTCGCCGGGCACGAGATCGCTGGTCAGACTCTTCGATCCGGCGTCGATCACCACCCGGTGCTCGCTGGGGGCGGAGACGACGGTGGCGTGTACGTGCAAGGCGCAGTCGTCGAGCGAGGCGACGCCCGACCCGACGGTCCTGCGATCGTGGTAGACGTACGTCCCCGCTCGGTACTCAGTGAGCCCAGCGATCTCGTGCGCCTTCCACATCTCGGGCGTGCCGCCGCCGGAAACCTTCTCGATCTCGATTCCGTTCGCCTGGAACAGCTCCCGGGCGCTGGCGATCCAGGCAACGGAGTACGGCGAGCTCGGGTACGTCATCAACCCGCGGAAGCGCAGGTGCCCGCTGGACTCGGCGCGCCGGGCCAGCGCAAGCGCCGTGGCCGGATCGTGCACCCCCTGGCGTTGCTTGGTCGACTCGAACTCGATCAACACGCCGATCTCCCGCTGGGCGCGCGCCGCGGCCGATGCGACGGTGTCGAGCGCGACCTCGTTGTCGAGCGCGACCTGAACCGTGGCCAGCCGGGCGATGCGGGCCAGCCGCTCCGCCTTGACCACACCGATCAGGTCGAAGGTGATCAGGATGTCGTCGATGCCCGCCGCCACCATCACCTCGGCTTCGCCGAGCTTCTGGACGGTGATTCCGGCCGCACCGGCAGCTAGCTGCCGGTGCGCGATCATCGGTAGCTTGTGGGTCTTGATGTGGGGTCGGTTGGCCAGACCGTGCCGCTCGCAGTAGCTCTGCAGCGCAGCGATGTTGCGGTCGACGCGGTCGAGATCGATGGCAACCATGGGCGTCTCCAGCTCGGCGATGCGGACGCCGGGCCGGTCGATGGTGGCGGTCACGAAGGCTGCCTACGGTGGTCGACGGCCAGACGGCCACCTTTTACGACTGCGGTTGGCCTCAGGTTGCGGTCGGCGTCCCAGGAGCGGCCCATGCTGTCCGTGAAGCGGAAATTGCCGTGCTCGAGGTCGAAGATCGCGACGTCGGCATGCGCGCCTGACCGCAGGTGGCCGATGTCGCTTGGCAGCCCGATGCTGCGGACGCAGGCGACGGTCGACCGGTCGACGACATCCTCGATGCTCATGCCGAGCGACAGGAACTTCGCCAGCGTGGTCGCCTGGTCGTACACCGGCCCGTCGATGTTGAGTGCGTGCACGTCGCTGCTGATCGTGTCCGGCACCAGGCCCTTTCGGAGCGCTCCCTCGGCGACCTCCAGCGAGAAGCTGCCGACGCCGTGGCCGACGTCGAGCAGGATGCCACGTTCGCGCGCCGCCAGCACCGCCTCGCGGACCGCGCCTTGTTCGTCCAGCACGCTTCGCGTCTGCTCCTCGTAGCAGTGCGTGAGGATGTCGCCGGACCGGAGCTGCGAGAGCATCTCCTCAAGGGGCATGGCGAGGTCGCTGATGTGGATCATCAGCGGCAGGCCTACCGCCTCGGCCGCCTCGAGTGCTCGATCGAGCGCCGCGCGCGCATGGTCACCCACCTGGTTCCTGCCCAGCCGGACTTTCATCCCCAGGATCACGTCGCGGTTCTCGTTCACGACCTCGACCGCCTTGTCGACATCGGCCTGGCGCAGATCGAGCAACTCGCCGTTGCGGCTGACGATGCCGGTCTCGGCAATGTGCAGCAGCGCGAAGATGCGGGTGACGGCGGTGTCGATCACGTAGCGGCGGAAGCCGGGGAAGGTGAGCGCGCCGGACGAGCCGGTGTCGAGCGCGGTGGTCACACCGCGGCTCAGGCAGTAGCTGTCGGCGTTGACGCCGTAGATGCCGACCCCGTCGTACACGTGGACATGCAGGTCGATCAGGCCGGGCGTGACCACGAACCCGTGGGCCTCGACCACGCGGCGCGCTTCGCTGCGCGGGATCTCCGGCGTGACGGCGGCGATGCGGCCGCCCTGGATGCCGATGTCCCGCGCCTCGCCGGCGAGTTGCTGCGTGCTGTCGTAGACGCGTCCACCCTTGATCACCATGTCGTACTTCATCGTTCGTCCTCCGTTCGGGTCCCGCCGTGGCGACGGGACGATAGGTGCCTTCGTCGATTGCCGCGGTGGCCCGGCGCGAGCGGGCCGGCACGTGCCGCCACGGAGCCGTCGTTCACCGGTTGATGTACTGCGGGTCGAGGAAGTCGCGCAGGCCGTCGCCGACCGCGTTGAGCGCGAGGACGGTGATGGCGATGGCGGAGCCCGGGGCGAGCATCATCCACGGGGCTTGGGTCATGTAGAGGCGCGCCTCGCTCAGCATGCTCCCCCACGACGGAACGGATGGGGGTACGCCCACGCCGAGGAAGCTCAGGGCAGCCTCGGCCTGGACAGCGTAGGCGAAGATGAAGGTGGCCTGCACGATGATCAGCGACATGCAGTTCGGCAACACGTGTTGGACGATGATGCGCGGGTGGCGCCCGCCGAGCGCCCCCGCCGCCTCGACGTACGGGGTCCGCTTGACGCTTAGGACCGCGCTGCGCACGATGCGGGCGGTTCGGGGCGCGTAGACCGCGCTGAGCGCGATGATCACGTTCTCCAGCGTCGGCCCGAGGGCGGCCATCAGCGCGACGGCCAGGAGGATCACCGGGAACGCCATCAGGCCGTCCATGATCCGCATCAGTACGGTGTCCATACTGTTGTAGAAGCCGGCAAGGGTGCCGATGATCACGCCGACGATCGTCGACGCGACCACCGACGCGAAGCCCACGATCAACGAGATGCGTGCCCCGAGCACGAGTCGGCTGAAGATGTCGCGACCGAGGTTGTCGGTGCCCAGCCAGAACTCGCCGGACGGCTCGGACAACCGGGAGCGCACGTTCATCCCCATCGGATCGTGTGGCGCGAGCACGTCGGCGAACACCGCCACCAGGACGAGGACCGCGAACACCACGGTGCCGTAGAGCACGACTCGACGCCGGAACAACCGGCCCGCACTCCGAAGCAGGCCTCGCATCCCTCCGGAAGCGGGAGTGGCCACGACGTGATCGGCCGTGCCGGACCCGTTCACGGGGCATCCCCGACGCCGCCGCGCGACATGGTTCGGGCGACCGGCCGGAACGAGTCCGCCGGCCCGAACAGGCCGAAATCAGTACCGAACACGGGGGTCCACCACGGTGTAGAGGAGGTCGACGACGAGATTGACAAGGACGTAGACGAGCGCCGTGAGAAGCACCACGCCCTGGATCACAGGGTAGTCCCGACGCGCGATCGAGGAGATCACCAAGCGCCCTAGGCCGGGGATCGCGAAGACCGTCTCGATCACCACAGCGCCGCTCAGGAGCGCCGCCAGCACCAGCCCGATCACCGTGATGATCGGCACCAGGGCGTTGACGAGCACATGGCGAAGCACCACGAGGCGCTGACCGACGCCCTTGGCGACCGCGGTCCGTACGAAGTCCTGACGGAAGATATCGAGCATCGTCGAGCGGGTGATGCGGCTGATAATCGACGCTTGCGAGAGGCCCAGCGCGAGCGACGGCAGGATCAGATAGCGGAGACTCTGGACGAGCCCTTCCTCGGCGATGGGCGGGTAGCCCGCGGCGGGGAACCACCCCAGCCTAACGGCGAACACCAGAATCAGCAGCAGGCCGAGCCAGAAGTTGGGAATCGACACGCCCACCAGAGCAAGCGTAGAGATGACCTGGTCCGTAGCCCTGTTGTGGTACACGGCCGAGATCACGCCAGTCACGACGCCGAACGCGACGGCCACCAGCAAGGACATCAGCGTGAGCGCGATGGTGGGCTCGGCACGCTCGAGCAGCGCACGGAACACCGAACGGTCCAGGGCTAGCGATTGGCCCAGATCGCCGCGCAACAAGCTGCCGAGGAACGTCGCGTACTGCACGTAGATCGGCCGCTCTAGCCCCAACGCCTCGCGAAGCCGCAGCACGTCGGCCTCCGAGGCCATGTCGCCGAGCATCACGCGGGCCGGGTCACCCGGCGTGAGGTGCAGGATCGTGAACACCACGACCGTCACCACTAGCAGCACGGGAACGATCTCGAGCAGGCGCCTTAGCAGATAGGCAGGAGTCATGTCCTCTCCGTCGAGCGATGGGGCGGGGGGACGCTGCCCATGAGCGGACCCGAGGGCCGCTCAGGTCGGGCGACGAGGCGTGGGCCCCGGCTGCCGCAGTGCGGCAGCCGGGGCCCACGGGGAACGTCAGGGGATCGGCACGCGCCGGTCGCCCGTTACTCGGCCCGGCTGCTGTTCCAGTAGGCGGGGATGCCCTGCGTAGCGGCGTCGCCCGGCTGGAAGTCTGGGCTCTTGATGTCGAGGCCGAACCATTCGCCGATCATGATGGTAGGAAGGTAGTCCCACATGTAGGTGAGGGTCTCCTCCCAGGCCGCCTGACGCTCTTCGAGCGAGGTCGCGCTGTGGAGGGCGCGGGTCAGCTCATCGCGGCGCGGCTCCTCCCACCAGCCGGGGTAGGTCGCCGACAGGGTGTTGAGCAGGACCGGGTCCGGCACGAAGCCGTGATGCGTGACGAAGATGTCCCACTGGCCGGGCTGAGCCCGGAGATCCAGCAGGGTGCCCCACTCGACCGCGATCACCTCGATGTCGAAGCCGGCCGCCTCGAGCTGCTGCTCGGCAGCGAGGCTCATCTGGTAGTGCTGGTTGTAGTCGGGGCTGACCAGCCAGCGGATCGTCTCGCCCGCGTAGCCTGCCTCGGCGGCGAGCTGACGGGCGCGCTCGGGATTGGCCTGGTTGTACTGGTCGGCACCCGCGTCCGTCTTGAACGGCGTATCGCCCACCATGTAATTGTGCTCGAGGTTCCAGAACTCCTCGGGGCCCGCCCCCGCGATCAGCAACTCCTCGCTGTCCAGCGCGGCGTTGATCGCCTGGCGCAGGGTCTGGTTCGTCATCAGCCCCTCGCGCTTGTTGAAGAACGCGACGCCCCAGATGAACGGTTGCCGAATCACCGTGTCGACGCTCGAGTCCGACTCGAGGCCGGCGTAGGCGTCTGGAGCGATCTGCCAGGCGTAGTCGTACTCGCCGGTCTGCGTCCCGGCGATGCGAGTGGCGGTCTCGGGCACCGTGGCGAAGCGAATGGTGTCGAAGTTGGCGACGCGCGCGCCGGCGTATCCGTCGCTCGGTTCGGACCGGGACTGGTAGCCCTCGAAACGCGCTACCTCGACGTGGCGGTCCGGCAGCCACTCGACGAACTCGTACGGGCCGGTGCCGATGTGCTCTTGGATCGGCTCGGAGCCGTACTTCTCGACGATCTCCGCGGGGTAGATCCCTGCACCGCCGCTATGGTGCGCGAGCAGCGACAACATCGGTGCGAACGGTGCGTTCAGGCGAATCTCGAGCGTGTAGTCGCCGGTCGCGACCAGCTCGTCGACGTACGGCGCGGCATTGCCGCCGCGCGGCGACACCTCCATCCAGCGCAACAGCGAGGCGACGACGTCGTCGGCCATCAGTTCATCGCCGTTGTGGAACATCACGCCCTGGCGCAGGACGAAGGTGTACACCAAGCCGTCGTCGCTGGCCGTGGCTTCGTCAGCTAGCATCGGCTGCGGCGTCCAGTTGCTGTCGAACGCCACCACGGTCTCGAGCCAATGCGACGAGATCGATCCCGCCACCTCGGCGGTCGTGATGTGCATGTCGAGGGTTTGTGCCTCGCCGGGTAGGGCGATCACGGCCATGCCGCCTTGTGCCAGCGCGCTGCCAGCGACCGCCAGGACAGCGGCCACCGCCATCGACCAGGTGCATCTGCTCCAACGATTCAACGTGGAAACCATGCGTCAACCTCTCTCGGAATTCGGCTTCGGCCACCCGCCCGCGGGCGCAGTCAGCAGTCGGCAGTCACAGCCCTAGTCCTTTCAAACGAAGGACGCGAACCCTTCAGGGGTCCGACGGCACCTCCCTTCGACGCCGCCCGGATCGAACATCGACCGCGACGGCCCAGTAGCGAAGAGTCTGGGGTCGAGTGTACGTGGGTGCCCGGCTTACGATCCGTGACGCGTTGCGTCCGAGTGTACAACAGCGCAGGGAACGCACGCGGCTCGAACCTCCCGCGACGTAGCATGGCGGCTGCATGGACCGAAGCGACACGAACGCCCACTGGACGGAGTCCCCCGTGACCCTCCGCCGTCTGGCCCGCGTCGGCACGGCCACGCTGTCGACGCAACTCTTCGCCCGCGGTTTCCGGACACGGTGCCCGCACGGCGTGGCGCCTCTCCGCTCAGGGCAGCGCCTGGTCGGGGCCGCCCGCACGCTTCGGTTCGTCCCGATGCGCGAGGACCTCGACAGCCTCGCCTCACTGGCGAGCGGCGGCAACGCCCAGCGGGCGATCGTCGAGCGCATCGGACCGGGCGAGGTCGTCGTCATCGACGCCTCCGGAGACACGCGCGCCGGCTCGCTGGGCGACATCCTCGCGCGTCGCCTCCAGGAGCGAGGGGCGGCCGGCATCGTCACCGACGGCGCCCTCCGGGACGTCTCGCGTCTTGCCGAACTGAACCTCCCCGCCTTCGCGGCGGGACGCGCGCCGAACCCGAGCTTGGTCGCGCACCATCCGGTCGACATCGACGTGCCGATCGGCTGCGGCGGAGTCCTGGTGGAACCGGGAGATGCGGTGGTCGGGGACGACGACGGCGTGGTGGTGATCCCGGCCGATCTCGTGATCGAGGTCGCGGCGGACGCGTGGGCGCAGGAACGCCAAGAAGCGTTCGTCTACCGGCTCGTCGAGGCGGGAGCCCGAACCTCCGACGTCTACCCGATGAACGAAGAAACCCGCCGGGCATACGAGGCCTGGACCGAGACGCACCCCGACGAGGACGAGGGCTAGCCGCGGCCCAAGGGCGTCGACCCGACCGCCCGTCCTACGAGGTCGGCTCCGAGGCGCCGTCGGCAGCGCGCTTTGGCTCGGGGAGTCGCGACACCAGCGTGGCCAGCCTCTCGGCGACGATGCGCCCCTCGTCGTCGTCGAGTCCGATCGTGTCGACGACCAGAACGCCTTCCGCGACCCGCCCCGGATCGACCGCGATGGCCGGCTCACCGGCCTCGAGGCCGCGCAGCACGGCTGCCGCGGCATCGGCAGCGGCGAAGCGAAGCTCCAGACGTGGGATGCCGAACGCTGGATTCTCGTGGACCTCGACTCGCTCGTCGCCGCTCAGAGCGGCGTTGACGTCGTGCACGATCCGCCGCCTGCGCGCCTCGTCATCAGGTGCGGGACCGGCCACGAAGCGCTGGAGCGCCACCAGCAACCCGATCACGTTCTCCTTGCCGACCTTGAATCCGCGGCCGACGCCGTGGCGAGGCAAGCCGGCGGACAGGCCGTCCGGAAACAGTTCACTGGGCGGCTCCCAGTGGCCGGCCAGTTGGTCCATGTCCAAGTGATTGAGCAGCACGGCGCGGATCAGGTCGCGTCGGCCGCACAGGATTCCGGTCGCCTGCGGCCCGCGCACGGCCTTGCCTCCGCTGAACGCCACCAGGTCGGCGCCGATGTCGATGAACGCGCGCAGGTTGGAAGCGGGCGGCAGCTGGGCGGCGGCGTCGACCAGAACCGGCAGACGGTGGCGGTGGGCCACCTCGACGATCTCCCGCAGCGGCGGGTCATCGCGACGGTTGGCCACGTAGGCGACCGCCACCGTGTCCGGCCCGATCGCCGCCTCGATCTCCCAGGGCTCGATCGCGCGCATACCGCTGCCGACCGCGCGGTCGTCGACGCCGGCCTCGACCAGCCGAGCGCCGGCCGCCCGCCAAGCGTGGTCGTACGAGTTCCGATGGGTCCGGGCGATCACGATCTGGTTGGGCATGCCGTCGGTGAACGGCAGGCGGTCGATGAGGGCCGGATCCTCGCCCGTCATGCACGCCGCCGCGCCGAGCGTCAGACCGGCCGCGGCACCACTGGTGACGTAGCCGGCCTCGGCGCCTGTTGCCTCGGCGATCACGCGACTCGCCGCGGCCTGCAGCTGCGCCATGTCCACCGACGATCCGGCGGCCTCGTCCATCGCCTGGCGCACTTCCGGATCCATGGGGACGCCTCCGAGGCGGGTCTTCGTCCCGGCGGCGTTGACGAGCGGGGTGAGGCCGAAGAGGCGGTAGATCGACACGAAGACGCTCCCTTCGCGCGCCCGGTAGCGCGACCACGGTTCGCCGGCGGCGCTGGCGGACGGCGAACGAGGCGGCACGGACGCACGTGCGCGCCATGCTAGTCTACGCCACGTTCGAAACGCCGCGGAACGAGCCAGAGGCACCGTGGGCCAGCGTGTGGCCGAGGCACCGTGAGCCAGCGTGTGGCCGTCCCATCGGCCCGCCCGAGGGGAGATAACACCCGATGGACGTCGTCGCCGCCATCGAAACGCATCGGATCGTCATCGTGCTGCGAGGCCTCGCGCCCGACGCGTGCCTCCGCGCGTCGCGCGCGCTGCTGGCCGGCGGAATCAGCCTGTTCGAGGTCACCATGAACTCGCCGAGACCGACCGACGCGATCCGCGCGCTGGTCGCCGAACTCGGCGAGCGCGCCTGGATCGGTGCCGGGACCGTCACCTCGGTCGACCATGTGGAGGCTGCCGCCGCCGCCGGCGCTCGCTACGTCGTCTCACCCGACACCAACCCGGCCGTCATCCACCGCACCCGCGAACTGGGTCTCGTGTCCGTCCCCGGCGCGCTCACCCCGACCGAGGTGCTGGCGGCCCGGGACGCCGGCGCCCACTTCGTCAAGGTCTTCCCCATCCGATCCGTCGGTGCCGACCACTTGCGCCAGCTGCGGGGTCCGATCGACGACGTGCGCTTCATCGCTACCGGCGGGGTGACCCTGGAGATGATCCCCGAGCTGATGGAGGCGGGCGCCAGCGCCGTGGCGATGGGCCTGCACCTGCTGGGCGCCGACCCCTTCACCACCGGCGAGTTCGCCGAGCTGACAGAACGCGCGCAGCTCTACCGCGAGGCGGTCGGCGCCCCACTGCTGGTACCAGGAAGTGGTGCCTTACCATGAAGAAGTCGAGTCTCAAAGGACCGGCGATGTCGTTCCTGCCAGGAGGCGAAGCATGACCGATCTTTCTCCCCCTCTTTTGTGGTCGGAGATGCGCCGGGACCAGTTCGAGGCCGCGGTGCAGCGCGACCCCGTCGTCGTGCTGCCCATCGGATCGATCGAGCAGCACGGCCCGCACTGCCCCGTCGATGTCGACGTCAGCATCCCAGCGCACATCGCGCTGGAAGCTGCGCGGCGCACGAACGACTTCCCGCTGATCGTGGCGCCGACCCAACCGTTCGGCTTCACGCACTACAACCAGGGTTTCCCCGGCACGATCACCCTGAAGCTCGAGACCTTCATCGCCGTGGTCAGCGAGGTGTGCCTGAGCATCCACCGCAATGGCTTCCGAAGACTGATCCTGCTGAACGGGCACGGGGGCAACCACCACCCGATCCGGGCGATCGCGGCGAAGATCGCCGAGGACAACGCCTTCTCGCTGGCGATCAGCCACTGGGACCTGGTGTCGGAGGAGATGGCGGCCTGGGCGGACGCGGACGACGGGATCGGGCACGCCGGCGAATGGGAGACGTCGTTGCAACTCTACCTGCGCCCTCACCTGGTCGACCGCGGCAAACAGGTTGCCGAGACCTGGGTCAAGTCGGTCGACGATCGATTCGCGTCGTACGCACGCTTCCCGGAACGGCGGCGCGAAACCCCGAACGGCGTACACGGTGATCCTACGGTGGCGTCGGCCGAGAAGGGCGAGCGCTACGTCGCCCTGGCCGTGGAGAGACTGATCGAGATGGCACGCGCCTACAACCGCCAGCCGGTACGCGAGTACCGACACGCGGAGCCACCGGCGCGCGGGTGAGCCGCGGTCTAGTCCTGAGAGCGACGGCATCCACCCGATCCGTGTGCTGCACGACGCCGTGACCGTGTCGGAGGTGGCGGAGATGGGTCCGATCCTGCCGCTGCTCTCGAACCTCGCCGACGACGAGCGGCGCCAGGTACAGCAGGCCGCCAAAGTGCTGCTCGCCTCCGAGGCGGACCTTCCCGTGACCTGAATGCCCGTCGGCCGGCGGTCGTTCAGCGTCAGCCGCCCGCCCCGACCCTCAGTTGCAGTCGGCTTCGGCCTCGACGATCTCGAGCGAAGGATCGATCCACGAGCGGTCCCATGTGCCGGCCAGGATGTCCTCGCGAATCGCCCGCTCCTTGGCGACGATCGCCTCGGCCCCGGCGGCGACCTCGTCCGCGCGCCAGCGCGGCACGAACGTCACCCCGTCCGCATCGGCGACGACGAGGTCGCCGTCGCGCACGAGCGCACCACCGATCTGCACCGTGCCGTGGATCTCACCCGGTCCGCTCTTGAACGGACCGAGGTGACTCACGCCACGGGCGAACACCGGCAGGACGCCCTCGGACAGCTCGTGCGAGTCGCGGACGGCACCGTCGACCACGATCGCGGCCACGCCCCGCTGCCGCGCGTACAGCGACATCAGCTCCCCCACGATCGCGTTCGTCAGCTCTCCGCGCGCGTCGACGACGAGCACGTCACCCGGCTCGGTCAACTCGAGCGCCTTGTGGACGACCAGGTTGTCGCCCGGACGCGTCCGTACGGTGAGCGCTGGGCCCGCGACGGTCGTGGCGCCCAAGGCCGTCAAGCAGGCACCCACCGGCGTCACACCCACCGCGCCATGGCTGCGCTCGGAAGCATCGGACACCACCGGCGTCGACAAGGCGCGAAACCGAGCCACCAGTTCTGGATCGATGCGGGGTCCGCGTTCGTACATCAACAGCCGGTTCATGACGAGCCTCCTCGATGGCCCGCTCGTCGAGTCCTCCCCGAGCAATCTTAGGAGTCAGTCGAAGCGGCGACAGGACGGCGGGGCCGAGCGGATCGTACCAAGCGCTCGCGTCCGCACTTCGTGCCTGCGTCGGCCGGACCGCACATGGTCCGGCTGGTCCTCACCGATGAACACGACGCACGTACCACGAACTCCAAAACGCCCAACTACTGCCGCATTCGGCCCGATCCGTGTCGAGATCGTCCTCTACCCGAGTCCAAGTTCCGCCAACACATCCCGTTCGATGAGTGCGTCGATGTCCTGCCTCGTAACACTCGGAAACGGCATCTTCTCCGCATACTCGACGATCTTGTGAAGCCCCGTCACCGTCTCGTCGATCGTGGTAACGGGAAAGTCCGTCCCGAACACCAGCTTGTGAAGCACGCCGTACTCCTTGCACAGGGTGAGCGAGCTGTAGAGCTGGAACGGCCGGTAGAACAAGCCCGAGATGTCCGAGTACAGGTGCGGATGCTTCCGAAGCAGCGCGATGGTCTCGGTCTCCCATGGATGGCCCAGATGGGCGACGATCAGGCGTAGTTCCGGAAACGCCAGCAGCACGTCCTCCAGTTGCTGAGGATGCGCCCACCGCACTGGCGCCGTACGCGGGAACGTCGTCCCGTGGTGGGTGAGGATGGGAAGTCCGTTGTCCTCGCAGTAGCGGTAGATGCGGAGCATCCGCGGATCCATCGGATCGTAGGCCTGGTAGATCGGACTCGTCTTCAGGCCACGCAAACCCAGGTTGCGGTGGCAGTGCTTCAACTCATCGAGTGCGTCTGCGTCGTGAGGATCGACGCTGGCGAAGCCGATCATCTTCTCGGGATCCACCTGGCAGTACTCCGCTACGTACTCGTTCGGAACTTCGAAGCCCAAGTGGCGGCTACGGAACGCCAGCACGATGACCCGCGAGGCCCCTGCCATCGCCTTCCGGTGGTCCTCCGGCATGATCTCGAGGGTGGGACTCGATCCGCGCATGCGAACGGCCTCCGCCAAGAACGACTCTCCGTAATGGTGCGCCTCGCCGATGTGGGTGTGGTAATCGATCATGGCGTGCTAGTGCCTTTCTGCGCGCTAGATCGCGCGAACCCGGTTGCGCAACTGCCCGATCCCGTCCACGCCGGTCACGACGTCGTCGCCGCCGCGCAGGTAGACGGGCGGCTTCCGGGCGAAGCCCACGCCGCTTGGGGTTCCCGAGGCGATCACGTCGCCGGGCTCCAAGGTGAACGAGGCGGACAAGATCGAGACGAGGTCCGCGACGGCGAAGATCATGTCGCGCGTGTTGGCGTCCTGCATCGTCACCCCGTTCACGGAGCAGAAGAGGTGCAGGTCTTGCGGGTCGGGAACCTCGTCTGCCGTGACGATGACGGGCCCCAACGGGCAGAACGTGTCCAAGGACTTCGCCCGCACCCACTGTTGATCCGAGAACTGCATGTCTCTAGCCGAGATGTCGTTGAGCACCGTGTACCCGAAGACATGATCCAGCGCGAGTTCGCGCGGGACGTCTCGTGCGGTGGTTCCGATGATCACCGCCAACTCGACCTCGAAGTCCACCTCCTTGGTCAGATGCTCGGGAAGCACGATCTCGTCCGTGGGACCCACGATCGCGCTGCTGAACTTGGTGAACACCAACGGATGACTCGGGAGTTCCATCTCGGACTCGCTGGCGTGATCCTGGTAGTTCAGCCCGATCGCCACGATCTTCGGAGGTCGGCGCAGCGGCGCCGCGAGGTCCGACGCGGACACCATGACGTCCCTCCGAGCCCCCGCAAGGGCGTTGTGGAAGTCGGAGGGTACCCCGGCCTGCACCAGGTCGTCGAGTGTCGCGTCGTACCCGGCCGAGGCAAGGGTCGTCGCACCTACTCCGTCGGCGTCGGGCACCGCGTCCAACGCCACGGCCGTCCCGTCCTTCAGCATTCCGAGGATCACCGCGTACCCCCGATCAGGTCGGCCGCACGGCGGCCATGTGCTTCAACACGTCGCGCGTCTTCTCGAGCGTGATGTCGATGTCCTCGGTTGTGTGCGCAAGACTGAGGCTCCCTTGCTTCATGGCGATTGGGAACTGGAACACGCCTCGATCGATGAGCGCCTTTCGATACGCCAGGTCGAACAAAGCGTCGTTGTGCGCCAGCAGGTCGTGCCAGTCCCGCGGCGAGTGATCCATGAAGTAGGCGCAGAACGCCGATTCCTGGCGCTCGATGACGTTCGGCACGTCGAACTCGTCGAGCACGCTCCGAAGTCCGTCCACCATGCGCCGGCCGAGGCTGTCGAGCGTCTCGTGGGCTCGTCCGCCGTCGGCTGCCAGTGTGTCGATGGTGGCCATGCC
>JAWOIL010000098.1:0-59166 GCA_046484635.1 Trueperaceae bacterium | reverse complement strand
CGGACCTGGACCTGGCGTTCGATTGCCTCCAGCGCGTCGGCATCCCCGAGAAGGCGTACGTGCGCGCCGACGCGCTCTCCGGTGGCCAGCAGCAACGCGTGGGCATCGCGCGCGCGCTGGCGCAGCGTCCGTCGGTGATGCTGGCCGACGAACCGGTGGCGAGCCTCGACCCCCCCACCTCCCACGCGGTGCTGCGGGACCTCAAGCGCATCGCGCGCGAAGACGGCATCACCACCATCGTGAACCTGCACTTCATCGACATGGCGCGCGAGTACGCCGACCGCATCGTCGGCATGCGCGACGGTATCGTGGTATTCGACGGGACCCCCGAAGAGGCGACCGATGCGGTGTTCGAGGACATCTACGGCCGCCCCATCGACGTCGAGAAGGACGTCCGAGGTGCCTGAGCGGCACCACTCCGCGGCCGCCGGAGGCCCGCCGTCCGAGCCCCCGAGCGGAAACCGCGAGCCACCGGATGAAGGTCGTGGCGCGCCGGCGCCCGCCGCGGCGGAAGCGGCGGCCGGCCTCCCCCGACCACCCACCGCCGGGCGCATGCGCACCATCATGACGGCGGCCGTCGTCGCCGTGCTGTTCATCGTCTCCTACCGCCAGACCGACTTCGACCTGTTCGCCCTGTTCACCGGCTCCTCGGACTTCTTCCGGTTCTTCGCCAGGCTGGTTCCCGACTGGACGGCGCTGCCGCAGATCTGGGGACCGTTGGTCGAGACGATCCAGATCGCCTACGTCGGCACCGTCCTCGGTACGCTCATCGCGCTGCCGCTCATCTTCCTGGCGTCGGCCAACACCGCCGTCGACCCGGTCTCGCTGTGGATCGCCCGCACCGTGTTGACGGTGCTGCGCAGCATCCCCGACCTGCTGTGGGCCGGTCTGTTCGTGCCCATCTTCGGGCTCGGTGCGCTGCCAGGAACGTTGGCCCTGACGTTCTTCACCATCGGCGTGTTGGCCAAGCTCGGCTCGGAGACGGTGGAGGCCGCCGACCCAGGACCGCTCGAGGCCCTGCGCGCGGCCGGCGCGGGCCGCAATCGCACCATCGTGTTCGCGGTCGTGCCGCAGGTGGCGGCCACCATGACGTCGTACGTGCTGTACTCGTTCGAGATCAACGTGCGCGCCTCGGTGGTGATCGGTTTCGTCGGCGCCGGCGGCATCGGGCAACTGCTGCTGCGCTACCTCAACTTCTTCGACTACCCGGGCGTCGCGACCCTCATCGTGGTGATCTTCGCCGTGGTCCTGCTCATCGACGGGCTCAGCGTGTGGGCCCGTTCGAGGCTGATCTGAGGCCGGCATGGTGCGCGCCCCCGCTTCCCTCCCCCGCCCACCCGCCAACGTGCGCCGCACGCGCGCCTTGGCGGCGCTCGGTGCGCTGCTGCTCGTCGCTCTGTTCGTAGTAGCCCTTCTCACCATGGACCTGCCTACCTGGCAACGCGTGTCGAGCGGCCTGAAGCGCAACCTGATGCCGCTGCTGCGTGGTCTCATCCGACCGGAAGGCGAGGTGTTCGGCCTGGCCGCCACCTCGATGCTCGAGACCTTCTTCATGGCGGTGATCGGCACCGTCCTGGGCGGAGCACTCGCCTTCCCGTTGTCGTTCTTTGCGGCGCGGAACCTGCTCGGTGGCGCGACGCGCGCCATGCCAGGCAAGTCGCTCCTGGTAGCCGTGCGTACCTTCCCCGAGATCCTGCTCGCGATCATCTTCGTGGCGGCGGCCGGACCTGGCCCCACCGCCGGCATCATGGCGATGGGCATCCACTCCATCGGCTACCTCGGGAAGATCTTCTCCGACGTCATCGAGGGCATCGACCCTGGACCGCCCGAAGCGATCCGTGCGAGTGGAGGAGACGCCATCCAAGTGTTCGTCTTCGGCGTGGTGCCCCAGGTGCTGCCCGAGTTCCTATCGAACCTGCTGTACCGCTTCGAGATCAACCTGCGCGCCGCCACCGTGCTCGGCTTAGTCGGCGCCGGCGGGATCGGCCTGCCGCTGTTGCAGCGCCTCAGCTTCCGACGCTGGGACGAAGTGTCGATGTTCCTCATCGTCATCGTCTCCTTCATCGTCGTGGTGGACGCCGTCAGTTCGCGCCTGCGGCGCTCGCTGGTGTAGGCGAACGCGCTACGCTGGTGAGGCCATGAGCACCTACCTCGAACCCGACCGCACACGGCTGATGGACGCCGCCGCCGAGGTCCTGTTGGCCGCGGTCGCGGCCGATCGCACCGGACCGATCGCCTACTTCCGCGAGATCATGGCGGCCGGCAGGTACCTCTACGACGCTCGCCGCCGCTATCACGACAACGCGCTGGTGCAGGACCTTTTCGCCCACACCGAAGCACGCGAAGTCGACCTGGACGAAGTGACGCAGGACAAGCTGCTTGCCCGCATCGACGAAGTGGGACGCATCCTCGCCGACGACGACGAGGCAATGGAGTTCAAACGGTTCCTCGTCGAGCTCGCCGAGCGCGTGGTGGGCGCGTCGCGCCAAGGGCTGTTCGGCCACAAGATCACGGAGAACGAGCGCGCGTTCCTCGAGGAACTGCGTCGCCGGCTGCGCTTCGAAGAAGCCTGAGGTCGCGCCACGCGCCAGGAACCTGCGCCGCACCCAGGCACGGCGGCGGCCTCGCTGCCGCGGCGGGCCTGGACGATGGCGCTGGTGTCGTTCACCATCGCCGGCCTGACCGGCGCCGGATTGCGCTTCGGGCTCCTGTACGGGTTCCCCTGGGCGCTGAACTATGCCGACGTGCGTCACGCGCACTCGCACCTGATGTTCTTCGCATGGGTCACGCCGGCAGCCATGCTGCTGGCCGGGCAGGCGCTGGCCGACCGCCGGCGGCGCCTGCCCGGTGGCGCCACGGTGGCCATCGCCGCCGCCGTCATGGGGCTGGCGGCGTACCTGCCGTTCCTGACGAGCGGGTACCGGCTCACGCCGCTCGGTGACAGCGAGCTTCCGCTCTCGATGATGGCCTCCGGCTTGAACGGCGTCGTGTGGTACGCCTTCGCCGCGCTGTGGTGGTTCGCGAGCAGGCGCCTACGGCGCGACGCGGTGCTGCGCTACTTCGACGGTGCGGTGTTCCTGTTGGTCGCAGCCTCGCTCGGCGCGGTGGGCCTCGCTTGGATGGGGATGTCCGGCGCCGAGAACGCTGCCCTCCAAGCGTCCTTCGTCGATTTCTTCCTGACGCTCTTCGCCGACGGCTGGTTCGGCGTCGCCATCGTCGCCGGCGCCCTGGTGGCAACGCGGCGTGGCGCGGCTACGGTGCCCGTCGCCACCTGGCCCGCCGCCGCCTTGGTGACCGGTCTCCTGCTACGTTCCGGTTCGCGCTTGCTCGCGGACGGCCTCGGGTGGCAGTGGACGGCGCCGTTCGAGGCGGTCGGTGGCGTGATCGCCGCGCTCGCGTGGTTGGTGGCCGTGGTCCACGTCTGGCCGAGACGAGCCGGCGAAGGCCCGACCCTGCTCCACGTCGCCCTGGCGTTGCTGGCCACGAAGGCGTTGGCGGAGCTCGCCATGGCGACGCCGGCGGGAGCCGCCTGGGTGACGGCGAACGGCTTACGGGTCTTCCTACTCCACGCCTTCCTGCTCGGCGCCATCAGCATCGGCCTGGTGTCGGCGTTCCGAGCACGGTACGGCGCCGACGCGTTCCGCGGCGCCACGGCCTTCGCCCTTGCCGTGGGGCTGATGCTGGTATCGCTGCTGCCGCTGACGGGCTTGTGGCCGCCGGCGTACGCCGGCCGCTGGGCGCTGACGTTCGCGGCCGTCGCGGCCTTGGGGCCACCTCTGGCAGCGGCGGTAGCGGCGGCTTCAGCGGTGTCAGCGAGGTCAGCGAGGTCAGCGGTGTCGGCTGGGGCGCCGGCGGACGAAGCGGCAGCGGACGAGGCGGCGTCACGTCGCTAGCCTTGCCCGCCAGTCCCGCCGCGCCGTCGCGCCGTGCGTCAGACCCTCGCCTTGCGGCCCAACCACGCCACGGTGACCGCCAGCATCACGGCCAGCACGGTGAGCGCGGTGGGGATCGCCGATGGTCCCACGGCGGTGACGGCGATCCCGATCAACGGCGCGGTGGCCACCGGGCCCAGGTTCGCGGCCGCCACCGCCACCGACGTCACCTGTTCGGCTCTGCGTGGGAACGCCGCCGTCAGCCACGCCAGCCCGGTCGGGAAGATCGGCGCCAACGCGAAGCCGACCAGGACGTAGGCGATGGGCGCGGCCGAGGTCAGGTGTGCCAGCGCCAAGAAGACCGTTGCCGCCGAGGCGGCACCCACCACCATGTGGCGGGGCCGGAGGCGCGCGGAGATCGGCGTGGCCAGCAGACGGCCGATCGTGATCGCCCCCCAGTAGAGCGAGGTGAAGCGGGCCGCGGCGGCGGCGCCGAAGGCGGGGGTGAGGTGTTCGGTCTCCCACGACGTCACGCCCACCTCGACTGCGACGTAGAGGAAGTAGAGCAGCACGAAGCCGGCCACCTGCGACCAGATCAGCGGCGTCGAGCGACCGTCCTCGCGTTCGGGGGGCGGCGTGGGCAGGCGCAGCGTCGCCACTAGCACCACCACGGAAAGCACCGCGAACGCCAGGAACGGCACTGCCAGGCGAGGCGCCATGGCGGCCACCAGCAGCGGTGCGACCACGGCTCCGATACCGAAGGTGGCGTTGAGGAAGTTGAGCGCCGGGGCGGCGCGTGGCGCGAACGCCCTGGCCGCCAGTAGGTTGAATCCCACGTCCACCAGTCCGAAGCCGAACCCCGCCACGGTGGCGCCTACCAGCACCACCCACCAAGCGGGGGCGAGTGCCACCTGCGTCAAGCCCGCCGCCAGCAGCGCGGAGCCCACCACCAACACCGGGCGGTATCCGAAGCGGCGCAGCAGCACGCCCGAGAGGGCGATGGTCACGAACGCGCCCAGGAAGTGCGCGCTGACGACGGCGCTGACCTCGTCGATCCCGACGCCGTAGCGCGCCCGGAAGAGCGGGAACGACGGTCCGTAGAGCGCGTGCATGCCGCCGGCCAGCACGAACGCCAAGAAACCGAGCACGAGCACCGTGCGCCGGTACCCGGCGGGGGGAGGAACGGGGGCGGTCGGGTCGTTCGCGACAGGAGAGGACGCGGGGGAAGGCGAAGCCGTGGGGTCGGGCGCGGACACGTGAGGGACTCTACACCGTGAGCGACGAGGCGCGCGTGTCCACGGAAGCGCCGGCGATGCCGGGGCGGAGTCGTACGGCCGGTATACTGTCACCTCGGCATCCCCGGGAGGAAGTACCGTGTCCCACGACGTGTCCCACGACATCGAGTTCATCGACGACCTACGCACGAAGTTCCTGCGCTTCTTCGAATCGAAACGCCACCTGGTCTACGGCTCGGCCCCGCTGAAGTCGGGCGACCCCACGCTGATGTTCACGAGCGCGGGCATGGTGCAGTTCAAACCGTACTTCCTGGGAGCAACGCCCAAGTTCGCCGGTGTCGACGGCACCTGGCACCGCGTCACCACGGCGCAGAAGTGCCTGCGTATCAACGACATCGAGAACGTCGGCCGGACGCTGCGCCACCATTCGTTCTTCGAGATGCTCGGGAACTTCTCGTTCGGCGATTACTTCAAGCGCGAGGCGGCGACCTGGGCGTGGGAGTTCGCCACCTCGCCCGAGTGGCTCGGCCTCGATCCCGCGCGGCTGTTCGTCACCATCTACGAGGACGACGACCAAGCGTTCAAGGTTTGGACGGACGAGGTGGGCGTCCCAGCCGAGCACATCTCCCGTTGGGGAGAAGACGAGAACTTCTGGCCCGCCAATGCCGTCACCGAAGGACCGAACGGGCCCTGCGGACCGTGCTCCGAGATCTTCTACGACCGCGGACCGGCGTTCGGTACCGACGACGAAGACGGACCCAACACCGGCTCCGGCGACCGCTTCATCGAGTTCTGGAACCTGGTGTTCACCCAGTACGACCGCCGCGACGGCGGCGTGCTCGAACCGCTGCCGCAACAGAACATCGACACCGGCCTCGGCTTCGAGCGCTTGGTGGCGATCATGACGGGCGCGCCCGATGCCTACGGCACCGAGCTGTTCCAGCCCACCATCCGGCGCGTGGCCGAGGCGTCGGGCGTGCCGTACCAGGGGCCGGCCAGCGTGTCGCATCGCGTCATCGCCGATCACCTTCGCGCCGTCACCTTCGCCATCACCGACGGGGTCTTGCCCGCCAACGACGGCGCCGGGTACGTGGTGAAGATGCTCGCGCGGCGCGCCTCGCGGCATGCCTGGCTCCTCGGACTGCGCGAGCCGGTGCTCCACACCATGGTCGACGCCGTGGTCGAGGCCATGGGGGCCGCGTACCCCGAGCTGGTCGACGGCGCAGAGCGCGTCGAGGGCATCCTCCGCACCGAAGAGGAGCAGTTCCTGCGCACGCTCGAGGGCGGCATCCAGCGCGTCGGCGCCCTGCTCGACGAACTGGCCGGCGACGTGCTCGACGGCGCCGTGGCGTTCGACCTGTGGCAGACGTACGGCTTCCCCCTCGACCTGACGCAGGAGATGGCGGGCGAACGCGGCGTGACCGTCGACGCAGCCGGTTACGAGGCGGCCCGCGAGCAGGCGCGCACGGTATCGCGCGGTGAGACCAGCGGCAAGGCGCTGTTCCAAGGCGGTCAGGACGCCTTCGGGCGCATCGCCGAACGCTCCGGCGATACCACCTTCGTCGGCTACGGAGCGCTCGAGGCCGAAGCGACGGTGGTCGGCATCGTGCACGAAGCCGGCGACGGCGCCTCGCAGGAGTCGGAGGGCGAGGTGGACGGTGTGGCCGAGGGCGAGTCGGCCACGCTCGTGCTGGACCGCACGCCGTTCTACGCCGAAGGCGGCGGCCAGGTCGGTGACGCCGGCAAGCTCGAATGGGACGGCGGCGCGGCCGTCGTCAGCGGCACCACCAAGTCGCGTCACGGACTGCATCTGCATCGCGCGCGGGTCGTTCGGGGCCGGCTGCGGGCCGGCCAACGCGTCGTCGCCCGCGTCGACCCGGCGCGGCGCGAGACCGAGAAGCACCACAGCGCCACGCACCTGCTGCACGCCGCGCTACGCAGCGTGCTCGGCAGCCACGTCGGCCAGGCCGGTTCGCTGGTCGCGCCCGACCGCCTCCGCTTCGACTTCACCCACGGCCAGGCGCTCACCGACGAGGAGCGCAAGCGCGTCGAGACGCTCGTGAACCGCTGGGTCCAGGCCGACGCCATGGTCGACTGGAAGCTCGTTCCCATCGCGGAGGCGCGTGCCGCCGGCGCCATGATGTTGTTCGGCGAGAAGTACGGCAACGAGGTACGGATGGTCAGCATGGGTGAGCCGCCGCAGCTTGCCACCGGCCCGACATCCGCTCCGGCCGAGCGCGCGGTCGACGCCGTTTCCGTCGAACTGTGCGGCGGCACCCACGTCGACCGCACCGGACGCATCGGCCCGTTCGTGATCCTGAGCGAAGAGGCGGCGTCCGCCGGCGTGCGCAGGATCGAGGCCCGCGTTGGCGAGGCCGCGCTCGCCTACCTGCACGACCTGCGCGAGCGCCAGCAGCGCCTGGCGTCGCTGGTGGGAGGCACGCCCGCTCAGCTCGAGGAGCGCGTCGCGAAGCTGGTGGCCGACGCGAAGGAGGCAGCGCGTGAAGCGGCGCGGTTGCGCGACAAGCTCGCCGCCGCCCAGACCGCACGCGCCGGCAGCAGCGCGACCATCGAGGAAGCCGGCGGCGTCCGATTCGCCACCGCCAAGCTCGAGGGCCTCGACGCCGCGGCACTACGCAACGCCGCCGACACGCTGCTCGCGAACAGCGGGGCGGACGTGGTCGTGGTGGGTAGCGGAGCCACCTTGGTGGCCAAGGCGGGCGAGGCAGGGCGCGCGAAGGGCGTACACGCCGGGAACCTGGCGCGCGCGGTGGCGCAGCGCGCCGGCGGTGGCGGCGGCGGCCGACCGGACATGGCGCAGGCAGGCATCAAAGACGAGTCGCGGCTCCAAGCCGCCCTCGACGCCGTGAAAGAGATCCTCGCGTCCCCCGCGTGACGGAGCGGCCCTGAACCACGTTCCCCCAGCCACCTTCGTTCCGGCCGTCGCCGCCGCCCGTCCGCGCCTCGTGGCGCTCGACCTCGACGGCACCTTGCTGACGAGTGCCAAGTGCGTGACCGAGCGGTCCCAACGGGCCATCGCACGGCTCACGGCGGCGGGGGTGCGGGTGGTGATCGCCACCGGCCGGCCGCCGCGAAGCGCCATGCCGTTCGCTCGCGCGCTCGCGACGGGCACGCCCACGGTGGTGTTCAACGGCGCGGCCGTCGTCTCCGACACGACCGGCGCCGCGCAGGTGCGCGTGCTGAACACGCTCGAACCGAAGGTCGTGCTCGCCGCCGTCGCACGGTTGCGCGCCGGTGTCCCCGGCGCGGAGTTGGCGCTCGAGTCGGCGGCGGGCTGGTTCGTCGAGCGCTGGGAGCCCATCTCCGCTGGGAGTAGCCTGCGCCTCGACGACGCCGAGCCGACCGCCATCGGACCGATCGAACGCTTCGTCGACGACGGCGCCATCAAGCTCCTGGCGCGACACCCCGAGCTCGACGCCGAACGCATGGCCGAGACCGTGTCGGGTCTGGCCGTGGGCGCCACCTGGAGCGCGCCGCGGCTGCTCGAGGTGCAGCACCCGGCGGCCGACAAGCGCGCGGCGCTGGCAGCGCTGTGCAACGAGTTCGGGATCTCCGCGAACCAGGTCGCCGCGTTCGGTGACCAACACAACGACCGCGGCATGCTGGCTTGGGCCGGGTTGGGCGTGGCCATGGCCAACGCCGACCCGCGCGCCATCGCGGCCGCCGACGTCGTCACGGCCAGCAACGACGAAGACGGCGTCGCCATGGTGTTAGAGACGTGGCTCGACGGTGAGGCGCCAATTCGCGCCCACGAGGCGCCACACGACGCCGCCGACGAGCCGCGCAGTGGTGAAGACGAGGGACGCCCACCGCAGGAACGGACTCGTGCCTGAGACCGCCTCCGCCCACGATCTCGTGCCAGGCTCCGGCAGCGCGGTACTGGGCCTCGACGTCGGCGACGCCCGCATCGGGGTCGCGGTCGGCAGAATCGGGTCGCGGCTCGCCTTCGGTCGCGGCGCCATCGAGCGCCGCGGCACCCGTAGCGACGTCGAGGCGGTCCTGGCAACGGCCGTGGCAGAGGGAGCGGCGGCGATCGTGGTGGGACTGCCGCTCCGGCTCGACGGTAGCGATTCTCGCCAGACCGCCCGGGTGCGGGCGTTCGCGCACGAGCTCGCCGTGGCCGGTGCACGGGTGCTCCTAGAAGACGAGCGCCTGACCACGCGGATCGCGCAGCGCCAGGTCGGTGCAGGCCCGCTTCCCCGCGGTCGGCGCCAAGAGAAGGGGCGCCTCGACGAGGCGGCCGCCGTCCTCATCCTCGAGTCGTTCCTGTTGCGCACCATGGAGGGGTCGTGAGCGAGCAGGAACGAACGTCCCCCGAACGACCCGGCCCCCCGCCGCCCGATGCCCCTCCCGCCGCCGGACGCCCGACCCGACGCCGAGGACGAGGCGTCGCCCTTACGCTGCTGGTCGTCGTGCTGCTCGTCGCCACCGCCGCGATCGCGGCGGTCTGGTCGTTGTCACCGGCCGGAGTCGATCCACAGCCGCGTACGTTCGAGGTGCAGCCCGGCTGGGGCGGCGTGCAGGTCGCGGAAGCGCTCGGGGAGGCGGGGCTGATCCGGTCGGCGGTCGCCTTCGAGGCGTACCTGCGGGTGAGGGGGCTCGACCGCTCGATCGGCGAGGGATTGTACGACCTCGCGCCCAGCCTGAGCGCGCCGCAGGTGGCGGCGGCGCTGGTGGCCGGCGGTCGGCCGCGCACCGCGCGCCTGGTCGTGCCCGAGGGTTGGCGCGCGCGCGACGTAGCGGCGCGGATCGCGGCCAACGGCTTCGGCAGCGAAGCGGAGGTGGCGGAGCGAATCGCGCGGCCGGGAGAGCTCGCGCCCCCGTACCTGCCGGATGGCGCCGGTCTCGAGGGGTACCTCTTCCCCGCCAGTTACGACGTCCCCGTGCGCGCGACCGTCGACGACGCGCTGACCGTGATGGTGCAGCGCTTCGAAGAGGAGATCGACGGCGACGTCGCCGAAGCGCTGCTCGCGCGTGAACTGACCGTGCACGAGTGGGTGACGTTGGCATCCATGGTGCAGGCGGAGGCTGCGTCGCACGACGAGATGGGCATCATCGCGGGCGTGTTCGTGAACCGCCTCGACCTGGGCATGCCGCTGCAGTCCGACCCCACCGTGGCGTACGGCTTGGGGAAGGCGCTGCCGGAGCTCGACGCGGTCGCGGGCGACCTTCGGCAGGACACGCCGTACAACACGTACACACGCGCCGACTTGCCGCCCGGGCCGATCGGGAACCCCGGAACGCACGCGCTTCGAGCCGTGTTGGAGCCGGTGCGGATCGACGCAAACGGCGAGCCCTACCTGTACTTCCTGCACGGCACCGACGGCGGTACGCCGGTGTTCCGGCCCAACACCGACTTGGCGGACCACAACCGCGACGTACAACGCTACCTTCGGAACGACGGTCGACCCTGACGCGATCCCTACCGGCACCTCTGCCGCGATGTGACACCGGGGTGCGTTGACGCTCCCCTTCGCAGGCGCATACGATTGCGAAGGTTCGCAGGCAACCTCGGCACGTGCGAAGGAGAGTCCCTCTTGACGTTCTTCCTTGCGATGGCGAAGGGGATCGACGCCATCACTGGCTTCATCGGCCGGGTGATGTGGTGGGTGACGCTGTTCATGGTGCTCGTCGGGGTCTACAACGTCGTGACCCGCTACTTCTACGGCCCGTTGCAGGCGGTGGTGGGTGACCGCATGGCGGAGCGCATGACTGGGAACCTCTACCTCGAGCTGCAGACCTACAGCTACGACCTGATCTTCCTGCTCGGAGCCGCCTTCGTGCTCAGTGTCGACGGGCACGTGCGTGTCGACATCATCTATACGAACTGGCAGCCGCGCGTGAAAGCCATCATCGATATCGTCGGCACATGGCTGTTCTTGGCGCCGTTCTCGGCCATGGCGATCCTGTTCAGCCAACCGTACGTCCACAACAGCTGGCGCCAGCTCGAGACCAGCCCGAACCCCGGTGGGCTCCTGCGCTACCCGATCAAGACCGTCATCGTCATGGCGTTCGCCATGTTGATCGTTCAGGGCATCGCCCTGACCATCCGCAACGTCGCGTTCCTGCGCGGCCATCCGCACTCCGGTAGCTTCCACGCGGGGGTTCCCCAAGCGCCGGAGCCGATCACCGAGGAGAAGGCGATCCTCTGATGCTGGGTCTTTGGATGTTCGCAGCGGCCATCGTGTTGCTGCTCATCGGCTACCCGGTGGCGTTCAGCCTCGGCGGAACCGCGGTGCTCTTTACCCTCATCGGCTCGGACTTCCTGGACAAGTACGTCGGACTGGCGCTTCCGTGGGACCCGATCTTCCGCGTCGCGCGGCTGAACATCCTGCCGCAACGCATCTTCGGCACCATCATGGACAACTACACCCTGGTGGCGGTGCCGTTCTTCGTGTTCATGGGCGTGATGCTCGAGAAGTCGGGCCTGGCGGAGGAACTGCTCGAGACCATGGGCATCCTGTTCGGGCGCCTGCGCGGGGGCTTGGCCATCAGCGTGGTGCTGGTGGGCGCGCTGCTGGCGGCCTCGACCGGCGTCGTCGGCGCCTCGGTCGTCACGCTCGGCGTGTTGGCGCTGCCGGTGATGCTCAAGTACCATTACGCCAAGCCGTTCGCGGCGGGGGTGGTTGCCTCGTCGGCCACCCTCGGGCAGATCATCCCGCCGAGCATCGTGCTGGTCATCCTCGGCGACCAGATCGGCGTGTCCGTGGGCGACCTGTTCCTCGGATCATTCGTGCCGGGGTTCATGCTGGCGGGCCTCTACCTGCTGTGGGTCGTCTTCGTCGCGTGGCGGCGGCCAGAGCAGGCTCCGGCGCTTCCGCCGCAAGCGCGCAAGCTGCACGGTTGGCGCCTGTTCGTCAAGGTGCTGAAGAACCTCGTGCCGCCGCTGGTCCTCATCGTGTTGGTGCTCGGAACCATCTTCTTCGGCATCGCGACGCCCACCGAAGCGGGCGCCATGGGCGCGGCGGGCGCCATGATCCTGGCCGCCCTCAACCGCCGCCTGACGCTGGCGAACCTGCGTAGCACCATGGACTCGACGGTGCGCCTCACCAGTATGGTCTTCATCATCCTGGTCGGTGCCACGGCCTTCTCGATGGTGTTCACCGCCTTGGGCGGCGGGCACGTCGTCGACAACTTCCTGCTGAACCTACCAGGCGGTCAGGTCGGCTTCATCTTCTTCACCATGCTGGTGATCTTCCTGCTCGGCTTCTTCATCGACTTCATCGAGATCACCTTCATCGTCGTGCCGTTCCTCGCCCCAATCGCGCTGCAGTGGTTCGGCCCCGACATGATGCTGTGGTTCGGCGTGCTGGTGGCGATGAACCTGCAGGCTTCGTTCCTGACGCCGCCGTTCGGCTTCGCGCTGTTCTACCTCAAGGGCGTGGCGCCACCCGGCATCAAGACCACGCACATCTACCGCGGCATCATCCCGTTCGTCGTGATCCAGGTGATCGCCGTGTTGCTGGTCGCGCTCTTCCCTGGGATCGTGTCGACGTTGCCGGCACTGGCGCAGCGCTGAACCTCGCCCTCTGCGAGCGCGGCGCGAACGCGCTGCTCGTTGGGCCCCGGTGACGCGCTGCTCGTGAGGCGGCGGCCAAGGTCCTCTCTACCTTCGACGCGCAAGACGAGGGCGGCGCGCCACCATCGGCGCGCCGCCCCAGTCGTCGTTGTCGTTTTCCGGCTGCTGCCGGCGATGGCACCGCCCTCGAGGCGGCAGTAGCGCTTCGCCTCGGGTCAGCCCCCGTACACGTAGTTCAGGTAGGCGAACTGGTTTCCTTGGTCGTACTCGCGCAGCTCGGCCATGAACGCGGTCATGGAATCGGAGACGCGGCGGTAGATCTCGTTGCTGCCACGCAGTTCTTCGTTGACGGTCTCCCAGTGCCCGCGCAGCGTGTCGAGCACTTCCTGCGGCAGAACCCGCGGCTCGGCGCCGCCTTCGACCAGGCGCTTGAACGCTCCGGGGTCCTTGGCCGAGTAGTCGGAGATCATCTGCGAGTTCACGGCCTTGGCGGCGGTGCGGAACGCGGCCTGCAGGTTGGCCGGGAGGTCGTTCCAGACGTCGAGGTTGATGTAGGTCGAGAAGGCCGCGCCCGGCTCGGCCCAGCCGGGGCCGTAGTAGTAGCGCGCGGCGCGGTTCAGGCCCAGCACCTCGTCGTCGGCCGGTCCGACCCACTCGGCGGCGTCGAGGGCTCCACGTTCCAGGGCGAGGAAGATCTCGCCGCCCGGCAGCGTCTGCACGTTGACGCCGGCGGCGGCGTACACGCGCGCGCCGAGGCCGGCGGTGCGGAACGACAGGCCCTGCAAGTCGGCGGGGCTGTTGATCTCCTTGTTGAACCAGCCGGCCATCTGCATGTTCGTGTTGCCGGACAGGAAGGCGATCATGTTGTCGCGAGCGTTGAGCTCGTCCCACAGCTCCTGGCCGCCACCGGTGTCGATCCACGACGTGATCTGCGAGGAGGTCATGCCGAACGGCACGCAGGTGAAGAACGCGTGCGTGGGGTCCTTACCGATGTAGTAGTACGACGCGGTGTGGCCCATCTCGAAGGCGCCCGACGACACGGCGTCGTACACCTCGAGCCCGCCCACCTGCGCGCCGGCAGGGAAGACTTCGATCTCGACCTGGCCGTCGGTCATGTCACGCAAGTAGCTGGCGAGGTTCACGGCTCCGCCGTACAGCGTGTCGAGCGAGGTCGGCCACGACGTGACCATGCCCCAGCGGTACGTGGCGTTCTGGGCGCTGGCGAACATCAACGGCGAGATGCTCGCCCCGGCAGCCACCACGCCGGCCTTCTTGAGGAATTCACGACGTTTCATACGGACCTCCCGTGATGCAGAACGGATTGTGGAACCTGGGTCAGTATACGAGACCCGTTCCCACAGGGCGTCGCCGCCGTGCGGCCGGAACGACACAGCACGTCGTGCGCGCCTCGTACGTCTGGGCCACGCCGACGTTGGTCTCGACGTCAGTCTCTACGTCAGTCTCTACGTCAGTCTCTACGCCAGTCTCACTAGCGCCGTAGGGCTCGTCTGGTTCGTCGGTGCCTGCTTCCGGCACGCTACGGCCCTTGCGCCGACGGCCGGCTCGCTCCAGCGCTGCAGCAGGAGGTACTCGATCTGGGCATTGACACTGCGCAGATCGTCCGCCGCCCACTTCTCGATCTCGGCGTAGGCGCCAGGGTCGATCCGCAACAGGAACCGCTTGCGCTCTGTCATCGCATCTGGTGCCGTGGCGCGGTCGCGACGCATCGCCGCGCCCGCGAGCGCGCTTCACCGGGCGGCACTACGCAGGTGCCCGTGCAAGAAGGTCGTCAGAGCGCGCACCAGAGTCTCCGAGATCGCCGCGTCCGGCGTGGGAACCATCCCCTCGAGGGCCGGACCGGAGACTTCGACGAGGTTGTGCGTCAGGTCGGGCAGGAGCAGGAGCGTCGCGTCGGGGTTCGCCTCGGCCAGCAAGCGGGCGTCGACCGGCAGGACCTGCAGGTCCTTCTCCCCCTGGAAGATCACGACGGGCACGCGGATGGCGGCCGCGAGCTCGAGCGGGTCGAGTTCGAACTCGCTGCGGAGCAGGCCGGCGGCGTGGGCGAACAGCGCGGCGACCGGGTTGTTGGCCAGGTCGCCCTCGAGCTCGAGCCGCGTGCCTTCGACCGCGCGGATGGCATCGAGCGCGGCCAGCGTCTGGGCGCGGAACGTTTCGAGGTACGCCGCGTCGGCGCCGCCCCGGACGGCGCTGGCCATCAGCTGTTCCTCCAGTAGCACGTCGAACGGCCGTCCCGCCGTGGCCACGAGAACCACGACGTCCGCCGCGACGGCGCCGTGGGCCGCCGCCGCCAACGCCACCAGGCCACCCTCGGAGTGGCCGATCAGGCCGAACCGACGAGCGTCGACGTCCGGCTCTTGCGTCAGGCGCCCGATCCAATCGGCCGTGTTCTGGACGTAGGTGTCGATCGTCACGGCGTTTCCGTCACCGGTCGAAGGCGGGATGCCGAGCTTGGCGATGCGCAGTACGGCGTACCCCTCGCAACCGAGGGCGTACGCCAACTGCCGGTACCCGGAGTTGCGCAGGACCGGTGGGGAGTTCCCGTCGATGTCGACCGCTCCGCTGCCGGGAAGCAGGAGCAGAACCGGGGCGGGCGCGGCCTCTCCGCGCGCGCTGGCGACGGGCACGTCGAGGGTGCCCGCGAGGGTGGCGCCGGTCGACGCCACACGCAACTCGCGCTCCTCCACGCAGGCCGCGTCGCGCGCGATGCGCGCTGCGCCGCCGTCGACCGCCGCGGTCAAGGTACCGGCACCGCCGTCAGCGCCGGACGCCTCGGCGGCGGGGCGCAGGACGAACCGCACGCCGGCCGCGGCCTGGTCGAGTTCGAGCATGCGCCCGTCGTCATCGGCCCAGACCGTGATCGCGAGTTGCTGCGGGCCCACCTGGAACACGCCGTCGAGCCGCCAGGCTTGCACCGTTTCCCCTCGGAGCTCGAACCCGACCCGTTCGGTCGAGGAGCGCAACGTGATCGTACCGAGCGCGGCCGCCTGCGGCACGACGACGGCGGCGCTACGCTCGCTTCCCGCCGCCAGCACGCCATCTTGGAGGAACCCGTCGACGAACAACTGGAAGCCGTCGATGAAGTTGTTGTCAAGCACGTAGAGCGGCTCCTCCGACGAAAGCTCGAAGGTGACGCTTTGGCCGGCCTGCTCGACCGTCAGCGTCACGCCGCCCGGGTGGAACGCGCCCTCGACGCGAAACTCCGTTCCCTGCGCAGTTCCTTCGACCGTGTACGCGCGGGCAGAGCCGTCCGGGGCGGCGACCAGCTCGTCACGCATCTCGAGGACCCCGGGGATGGTCACCCAGGACCGCGAGACGGCTCCGTCTTCGTCGCGGGTGATCGCCACGCCGGCCTCACCCAGGTTCGCCTGGCCCTGGACCAGGTCGTAGACCGCCGGCGGGACGTCGTCCGCCGCCGGCGTGGCTTGCGCCCACACGACGCTCACGAACAGCAGCGCACCGAGCGCGATCGCTATCCCCATCCGTACCGTTCGAGCGACTTCGAAGCGTCGTCGCATCGTGCACCTCCCTAACGACCAGCCTAGCGCCGGTCAACCCGCGTCGAGCGCCGCGGTCCGGCCGCTGGTAGACTACCCACCATGAGCATCCGACCCGACTGGTGGATCCGCGACCGCGCCGCGGCCGGGATGATCACACCGTTCGAGGAGAACCTGGTGCGCGAAGGCGTGATCAGCTACGGATTGTCGAGCTTCGGTTACGACCTGCGGGCCGCGCCCGAATGGCGCATCTTCGTCAACGCGTTCAACACCGTCGTCGACCCCAAGCACTTCGACACCCGCAGTCTGGTCGAGCACGACGGCGACACCTGCATCATCCCGCCCAACAGCTTCGTGCTGACGCGCTCCGTGGAGTACCTGCGCATCCCGGAAGACACCATGGTGGTCGCCTTGGGCAAGTCGTCCTATGCCCGCTGCGGCATCGTCGCGAACGTCACGCCGCTGGAGCCGGGCTGGGAAGGGCACGTGACGCTCGAGCTCTCGAACACCACCCCGCTCCCGGCGAAGGTCTACGCCAACGAAGGAATCGTGCAGCTACTGTTCTTCCAAGGAGACCGACCGGAGACGACCTACGCCGACCGCAAGGGGAAGTACCAGGGTCAGCGTGGGGTGACGTTGCCGCGCCTCTGATCCGCGCGCGTCGCCCGCGGCCGCTGCACGGCCCCGGCCGCGGCGCCCCCATCGCGGAACCCGCCTCAAGGGCCGTCGTCTTCGTCGTCCGCTTCGACGGACGGTAAGCGCACCTCGAACGTGGTCCTTCCGGGCGCGCTCTCGACGCGGATGTCGCCATCATGGTGCTCGGCGATCTGCTTCGCGATGGCCAATCCCAAGCCGGAGCCGCCGCCGACCCCCTTGAAGAACTTCTCGAAGATGCGCGGCAGAAGCTCGTCAGCGATGCCGGGGCCGTCGTCGACGACGCGCACGACAGCGTGACGGCCATCGTTCTCCAGTGAGAGCTCCACACCGGCCGGCCGGCCCGAGGCGCGCACGGCGTTGGCGGTGAGGTTGCGGATCATCTGGCGCAGCCGCACCGGGTCGCCGAGCATCATGGCGGGCGCGGTTTCCCGCAGCGTCACCCCTGCGAACTCGCTCGCTACGGGTGCGAGCACGTCCCTCCCGACGTCCACCAGGTGCGGCGTTGCCTCCCGGACCACCTCGCCGCGCGACAACTGCAGCAGGTCCTCGACGAGCCTCGTCATCGTCCCTGCCACGCGCTGGGCGTCGACCAGGTCTTCCTGAACCTCGGGTCCTGCGCGCCGCTTCGCCCGGTCGAGGAAGCCGCGCAGGCTCGTCAGCGGCGTTCGGAGCTCGTGGCTGGTCTCGGCCAGGAACACGCGTTGGGCATCCATGGCCTCGCGCAGCCGCGAGAGCAGTCCGTTCAGCGCGTACGTCAATCGGCCGACCTCGTCGTCCGGCCCGTGGTACGTGATGGGCTCCAACCGGTCGGGGCCGAGCACGCCGGCCATCCGCGCCAGGCGCGTCAGCGGGCGAAGCGAAGCGGCGGCCACCAGGTATCCCACCACCAGACTGGCCAACACCAGCGCCGCCGCCGCCGCCAGCAGCGGACCGGCCAGACTCGCCAACGTGTCGTCGATGTAGCTCGGATCGGCCAGCACCGCCACCACGCCGAACGAGAACGGCGCCAGGGCCGCCTCTATCTCCGCGCCGCCCACCCGCCCTCGCCACGAGGTCGGAACCATGGTCGCGCCGATGACATCCGTCGGGGGGATCGCGGCTTGCGCCCGCTCGAAGTCGGGGCGCGACGCCACCAGCAACTGACCGGCAGCGCTGTACACCTGCAACACCACGCCGCCCGTGGGTCCCGTGATGCTGGCCGCCACGCTGCCCTCCCCGGCCCCGTACAACGCCGCCACGGAGACGGCGTCTTCGCGCAACACCTTTCGCAAGTCCTGGTACAGGCCTGCGCGCACCACCAGGTACGACGCCAACATCGTCACGCTAGCCAGCGCCGCGATGGCGCCGCCCGCCAGCAGCGCGACCCGCCACGTCAAGGACGGCCCACGCGCGCGAAGGGGCGGCACGCGCTGCCTTCAGCCGTTCGACGGCGCCGCAGCGCGCGCGAGACGAGCGCGGTCCCCACGCCGCCTGCGCGAAGCAGGCCGGCCCCGCGCGGCCGGCCCCGCGCCGATCACGATTTGAGCGCGTACCCCACGCCGCGCACCGTGCGGATCACGCCGAACCCTCCAGCTTCCCGCAGTTTGCCGCGGATGTTCGCGATGTGCACGTCGACGACGTTCGAGGACGGCGGCAGGTCCTCTCCCCAGACGTTCGTCTCGATCTCGTTGCGGCTGTACACCCGACCGGGTTGGCCCGCCAAGTACGCGAGCAGCTCGTACTCGCGTGGGCTGAGCCGCACCTCTTCGTCGCTCCAGTACACCTGGCGCCGTGCCGGGTCGATGGTCAAGTCGCCGATCTTCTGCGCGGCTCCCAACGTGCGCTTGCGCAGCTGCACGTTGACGCGCGCCAGCAGTTCCTCGACGTGGAACGGTTTGGCGAGGTAGTCGTCGGCGCCGGCGTTGAGCATCTCGACCTTGGTGCCGACCTCGTCAGCGGCGGTGAGGATGAGGATGGGCGTGTCCCCCGTTCGGCGCACGCGTCGTGCGATCTCCTGCCCGCTCAGGTCGGGCAGGCCCAGGTCGAGGATCACCAGGTCGGGCTCGGTCTCGCGCACGGCGGACAAGCCACGCATGCCGGTTTCGTACGTCAGCACCTCGAAGCCGACATCCTCGAGCTCGCGACGAAGCAGGCGAAGGATGTCGACGTCGTCCTCGACGATGAGGATCCGTTTCGCGGCCATGCTACCGCTCTCCTCCGGGAGGCAGTTCCAGGATGATGCCGCGCTCCTCGCGCAGCACCTCACGCAGGGACACGGGCTCCGGGTCCACCGCGTCCGTCAACAGGATATCGGGTCCGTCCGCGGTTTGCGTGACGCGACCCTGGAGCGCGGTGGCGCCGCTCAGCACGGCCGCCCGGTCCTCCGGGGAAGGATCGGGTGGGAAGATCAGGACCCGCACGATCGTCCCCACCGGCGGGAGTTCGTTGAACTGCAAGTGCCCGGCCTGCACGCGGGCGGAGGCGTACACGGTGAACAGGTCCGCGGAGAGGATCCGGACCTCGGTCCCGTCTGGCATCGCGGGAAGCAGCGCCAGCACTTGCCCCACCACGAACCAGTGCGCGAGGCTCATGGCGATGCCCCCGCGTAGGTCGATGTTCGGCTCGTCGGTGTCATGCACTCATGCTAGCGCCGGGTCGTGAACCGCCGTCGCGTGCCGCTTCAGCGAACCTTCATGGCCACACCGTGGCGCACATCCGCGTGCCGCCGCCGTGGATATCGAAGCAGCACCGTCCCCGAGGGCGTTTCCCGACGCTGCAAAGTGAACGACCTAACCCCGGCACCGCGCCCGGACGGTCATGATGAGCCGATAGTCGTGCCGGTGTCATCACATGCCGGCTGCCGTACACGCGTTCGGAAGGGATCGCATGCAACTGCCTCTGGGGCCGCTCGGGTCCGTCCGCCCATTCGGGTTCACGCACCGCGTCCGCCGCACGGGCACCCACCACGTACGAGTGCTGGTTGTGGCGCTGGTGGCGGTCCTCGGCGTCGCACACGCGCAAGGTTTCGACGAGAACCGGTACTTCGAGCAGTGTCTGCGCTTCGAGGCGGGAGGCGACCTGGAGACGGCTCGTCTCGCTTGCCTCAACGCCCTCCAGGTGCGCCCGGACTTCGCCGCGGCCGAGCTGGCGCTCGGGCGCATCGAGTTGGCGCTCGGTGACGTCGCGAGCGCGGAGCAGCGCCTGCGGCGCGTGCGCAACCGCATCGACGACGCCGAACCGATCGTGCTGCTGGCAGAAGCAGCGTTGGCGGCGGGAAGACCGGTCGACGCAGCGGGCCTTCTGAACGAGGCGCGCGCCATGCTGGCCGAGCGGGGCAACCGCGAGCTGGAAGGGCGCGTGAGCCTGCTGAACGGACGCATCGAGCAGTACCGTGGCCGGTACGCTGCCGCCCTGACGGCCTACGGCGCTGCCATCGCGGCGGACGCCCTCAACGTCGACTACCGCTTGGCCGATGCCGAACTACGCCTGCGCATGAGCGACCCGGCCTCGGCTGCCCAGCAGCTCGAGAGCTACACGGAGCTGACCGGCGACGACCGCAACCCGCAGGTGCGCTCCCTGCTCGGTAGAGCGGCCTGGGCGCAAGGCGACCTCGCGACGGCCGCCGCCCACCTCGAGTTCGCGCACCAGCTGCGGGGCGCGCGTGACGTCGATGCCCAAGCGCGCGATCTGCGCGCGCTGGCGATGATCTACACCGCCCAAGGCGACCTCGAGGCTGGCGGCCTGGCGTTGCGGGAAGCGATGCGGCGCGAGAACCTGCTGTCGTACCTGTCCGGCAACACCTTGCTTTGGCTGTTGGCCGTGTTGCTCCTCGTCGCCGTCCATCTCGTGGGCGAGAGCCGAATCGCCAGTTCGAGTTCGTTGGAAGTCGTCGACGGGCCGCGCGCATGGAGCGTCGGCCAGGCGTACGGCGCGCTCGTCGCCAGCCTGCTGGTCGCCTTGGCCATCACCCTGATCTACGGCCAGGTGCGCTACGACAACCTGTTGGTGCTACTGACGCCGATCCTGCGTGGGGACGCACGGGCGCTGTTCCTGCTCACGACGTCGGTGCTGCTCGCTCTGTTGACGTGGCGCCGGGTGCAGATGAACGGCTACGAGCCGCTCGAAGCGCTCATGGGCCGAGGCGACAGGGCCGGCGCCGGGTTCGTGTGGGGCCTGCTCTTCCTGGCCGCGACCCTCGCGTTCCTGCACTACCGTCCGTTCGATGGGGCGCTCGGGGCGTTCTACCTCGACCTGTTCCAGCTCACGCCGTTCGTCGTCGCGGCCGCCATCCTGGTGCCGCTGACCGAACTCTACTTCCGAGCGTTCCTGTTGCCTCCGCTCACGCGCCGCTACGACGCTGCCATCGCTACGATCGTGTCGGCGACGCTGTACGCGCTGGTGTTCTCCACCCCGGTCGTGTTGCTTGCCGCGTTCGGACTGCTCTTGGCGGACGCGTTCCGGCGCCGCAAGAGCGGTTGGGAACCGCTGGTGGCGCAACTCACGCTCCACGTCGGCCTGTTGATCGCGGTGAGCGTGAGCCCGTGGGCGCGTAGCCTGTTCTACGGCTGAGCCCGGCGCGCGGCGCCCTTCCGCCGTGCGCACGGTTCGCGTCGCCCTTCCGCCGCGCGCACGGTTCTCGGCGCCAGGGGCACACACGGTTCTCGTCGCCAGCGGCGCCTAGCGCGCCTTGCTAGTACGCAGCCCCCATCTCGAGCCGTAGCCAGGCGCCGTCCGCGAACCCGCCTCGCAGCGTCAGCGTGACCGGCGCAAGGTAGTCGAGGACCACATCCACGCCGATGCCTACGTCGGCGCCGAGGCCCACGCGCAGCGTGCCCTGGCCGGCGTCCGCAAGCGGCGTCGTCGAGGACGCAGGCATGCCGACCCAGCCTCGCAGCGCCGGCTCCACGCGCAGACGCTCCCACGCCCACATCCCGTCTCCGACCCTCCACCCCAACGGCACCAGCCACCGCGCCACGACGGAGCCGATGACGACGCGTTCGTCCTCCGACGGAACCGGCGTCGTGGGACGGTAGCCGGCCACCAGACCGAACCGTAGGTCGTCAGGAGCCGGGAGCGTCACGGCAGCGGGCTCGACCCCCTCGACGCCCTCCACCCCTCCTGCCGGAAGCCCCTGCCCCGACCCCAGCACCAGGTCCGCCGACAGCCACGTCCCGAACGACGGCCCATTCGGCGTCGGCGAGACGCGGGCGTGCCAGCCGGCGCGCCATCCTGCTCGCGCCAGCCCGAACGCGTCGCCTCGCATGTCCCCCAATACGGCGTCGACGGCGCCGCCGAGGCGCCAGCCGGGTCCGGCACCGGCGACGAGGTCCAGCGAGGCGCCCACCGACCCGTTCGCTGAACCCACCGGCCGACGCAGCAACGACTCGATGCGCACACCGAACACGATCGCTTCGGACACGGCGCGGTGGGGTCGGTGGGGCCAACTGCCAAGGGTAAGCGCGAACGCCGCGGGCGCCGCCGGCCGCGTGTCGGGAACGAGCGTCGGCATGCGGTAGCCGTACCGGACCGAGCCGTACACGCCGGCCAGGCCGCCCCGGAGGGCGCTGTCGTAGCCGATCGTCCAACGCACCTCGTGATCGCCGGTCACGTCCTGAGCGGGGACGACCACCTCGAAGGCCAGGTCGAGTGGGGCGAACGACACGCGTCCGCCGGTCGGCAGCCACCCGTAGGGCGCCAGGTCGAAGAGAACGCGATACGGTTCCGGTTCGACGTCGTCGGGCGTGTCATCGGCCTGGTCTCGCGCCGGCAGGTCGGCGTTCGTGGCTCGTGGCGCAGGGATGTGCGGAGCGGCAGGCTCGCTCCCACGCCCGGACGTTGCGGAAACTGCGTCGGGTTGTGCTCCCGCGGCGTCCGGCACCGCGCCCGGCGCGGTGTCCGGCGCGGCGCCCCACGCTTCCCAGGGCCACCACGCCAGCGCCGTGCCGGTGCCACGCAGCGTCAAGAACACCACCCCGTCGGCCGCCGCCGCGGGGGCGAACGCGGATGGCGTCGCGGGCGAGGCCATCCACGGCGTCCATGCGAGCGCGCCAGGGCCGCGCCGTGCGCGCCATCCGAGCATGCGAGCGCTGTCGCCGTCGACCACCGTGGCCAACACCACGTCTGCGCCGTGCCACGCGATGGACCCCGCTCCTGCCGGCAAGGCGAGACGCGCCATCAGCCGCACCCCACCGCCGATCCGACTATCACCTGGCTCGGCGGCCTGCGCGGCTCTGCCTCTCGAGGGCCCGAGCACCTCCAGCCAGCGTTCCTCGCCACGCACCAGTAACAGCGCCACCGCGCCGTCCGGCGCTGCCGCCACGTCCGCCACCTGCACGCCGGCCGGCAGCGGCCACCGTTCACCGCCCCGTCCGGCGACACACCAGCGCTGCAGCAGCAAGGCGCCGGCGTCACGCGTGACCGTCCCGCTCCCGGACCCTCCCCCGGCCGCGGTCTCGTCGCGCACGAACCAGGCGCAACCCGCGCCATCCGCACTCGGAAGGCGGACGCGGCCAAGGTTGGTCGCGCGCGCCAGCAGCCCGGTTTCACGGTTCATGGTGAAGAGCTCGCTGCGCAGGGCGCCGCCCTCGCGCGCATAACCTCCGAGCAGCAGGGTGTCGGCATCGAGCCAGTCGACGGCGTACAGGCCGAGCGGAGCAGCGAAACGACGCACGGAAGCGCGGCCGCGATCGGCCCCACCTACGGCGCGCTCCCCCGCACCCGCGGCGCGCTCGTCCCGCAGTTCCGCGAGCGACGCCACCGCCACCTCCGTGCCCACGGCCCAAGCGACCGTGTCGCCGTCCGGCGCCACCGCCGGCGTTCCCACGCTGCCTGCAGCCGTCAGCAGCGACGGCGCACCGGCGGCGGTGCGCGCGAACGCCTGTGCCGCTTCCTCCTCGAGACGCGTTCGCCACGCCGCCCACGCGACCTCGAGGTCCGAGCCCGTGACCGCCCGCCAGGCTCCGGCGAAGGTACGCGTCCCCGCCGCGGCATGGAAGGCGTGCATCGCGTCGAGGACGGTCTCGAAACCGTGACGCAGCACCAAGTCGTCGACGAACGCGGCGCCAAGCAGGTACCGCGCCTCCCCTGCCGGCCAAGCGTCGAAGGTCGCCAAGGAGACGTCCGCCAGGCTCGGGAAGGCGCCGTCCGCCGCGAGCGCGAGCAGCATGGCGCGCGTGCGCGGGGCGAACAGGCGCCCACCTCGGTCGATGGCCCCGGCGTCCCCGTCGGGTCGCGACTCGATCCAGGTCGCCAGGCCCTCCAACAACCACGCCGGAGGCAAGGGGAACGAGACTTGTCCCACCAGGCCCAAGTCCGGCAGCGCGTCGACGCCTGGAGGGAACGCCCGCGGGTCGCCGAGGTGCAAGAGATGCACCAGTTCGTGGCGCAGCAACGTCGCCAACGCGTCGTCGCTGCCGAGCCCGATCCCCGCCAGGCTCGGTTCCAGCGCGCGCACCACCACCGTCGGGCGCGGCAGCGGCAATCCGAAGGCGTTGAACGCGTCGCTGGTCGTCGTGATGCGGACGGTGACGGGTAGCGTCACCGGGGCGTCCTCGCCCGCTCTCTCAGGTGCCGGCGGGTCGTCGGGCCACCGCAACGTCCGTCCGAACACCCCCGCCACGCGGACGAGTTCCTGCGCCGCGAGGCGGGCAACGCGCTCGGCGTACGGGCGCAGGGCGGGTTCGTCG
Organism: Trueperaceae bacterium; assembly: GCA_046484635.1. Classification (GTDB taxonomy): domain Bacteria; phylum Deinococcota; class Deinococci; order Deinococcales; family Trueperaceae; genus CAZACZ01. The sequence goes on along the minus strand of JAWOIL010000098.1, from coordinate 34,683 downwards.
TAGACGACCAGCACCGGTCCAAGAACGATCTGCTCGGCCGCGAAGGCGCCCGGAGCGACCAAGGCAAAGACCAGCGTCAGCGCGCGTAGGGGCGCGCGAAGGGGCGCGCGAAGGTTCGACGGCACGCCCCACGATAGCCTCGGGTCGGCGCGCCCGCTCCGATCGGCGCTCGTTCGGCCGCGGGTAGAATCGTTCGTGCCCGTCCTTCCCGTCGACAAGCCCCTCGGCCTGACCTCGCACGACGTGGTCGCGCGTGCGCGCCGCATCCTCGGCACCCGGCGTGTGGGGCATGCGGGTACGCTCGACCCGCTGGCCACTGGCGTGCTGACCTTGCTGAGCGATGACGCCACCAAGCTCTCGCCGTACCTCACCGGCAGCGACAAGACGTACATCGCTTGGCTGGCGTTCGGGGCGTCGACCCCCACCTTGGACGCCGAGGGTCCGGTGCATGATGTGGGCGACGCGTCGATCCTCGACGAAGGGGCCGTCCGGCTGGCCGCGGCTTCCTTCCTCGCCGTCACGGACCAACGCCCGCCGGCGTTCTCGGCCGTGAAGCAAGGCGGGGTTCGCAGTTACCGCGCCGCGCGGCGCGGAGCGGTGGAGGAGCCGCCGGCGAGGCCGGTGGCGTATCGCAGCGTCGAGCTGCTGGCGTTCGGCCAGAACCGTGAGGCGCTTCCGACCACCTTCGCGCCCGACGGCGCCGGGCATTGGGGGCCCGCGGGCGAGGGTCGAACCTTCGCGTTGCCGCCGACCCTCGGCGCCTACCCCACGGCCCTAATTCGGTTGCGGGTCGCGGCCGGCACGTACGTGCGGTCGTTCGCGCGCGACGTCGGTCTTCGGCTCGGGGTTCCCGCACACCTGTCAGCGCTGGTACGCACCGCTGCGGGCAGCATCGACCTGACCCGCACGATCTCCCTCGAGACGCTGGGTGACGCCTCAGGGATCGACCCGGTAGAGGCGCTCGCGCTGCCCGTGGTCCGGCTGGACGAGCAGGGCAGCGCCGCCGTCCGGCAAGGCAAGCGCTTGCCGCTGGCACTGTCCGGCCGCAGCGCGTTGGTCGACCCCGCCGGGAGACTGGCCGCCATCGCCGAGCCGTCCGGCGCAGAAGACCCACGCGCAGCGGCCGAAGGTCGCCAGGCGATCCGCTTGCTGCGCGTGTGGAACCAGGACGCTTCGCCGTGACCCACGCGTTCGCACGCCGCGCGGCGGGGTCGAACCGGTAGACTGGTGCACGAACGAAGCGTCCACGCCCGAAGCGCGCCACGCATCGCGATTCACCCATGCGCTTCGAGGGGAGCGAACATGAACATCGGCGTCCCGAAGGAGATCAAACCCCAGGAGCATCGGGTGTCGACCACGCCCGGCGCCGTGCACGCGCTCGTCGCCGCCGGTCACCGCGTGGTGGTGGAACGTGGCGCGGGTCTGGGCTCCGGGTTCAGCGACGACGACTACGAAACGGCCGGCGCGACCATCGTCGACACGGCGGCGGAGGCCTGGTCGCAGAAGCTGGTGTTGAAGGTCAAGGAGCCACTGGATTCGGAGTTCCGCTACCTGCGCCCCGACCTGTTGTTGTTCACCTACCTCCACCTGGCGGCGGCGCGCCCGCTCACCGAGGCGCTGCTCGATGCCGGCACCACGGCCGTGGCGTACGAGACGGTGCAGTTGCCGAACGGCACGCTGCCGCTACTGACGCCGATGAGCGAGGTGGCGGGTCGCATGGCGTCGCAGGTCGGGGCACACTTCCTGGAGCGCTCGCAAGGAGGCAGGGGCGTGTTGTTGGGCGGCGTGCCCGGCGTTCAGACCGGTGAGGTGGTGATCCTCGGCGGCGGTACGGTCGGCACCAACGCAGCCAAGATCGCCCTCGGGCTCGGCGCGCGTGTGTCCATCCTCGACGTCAGCCATGCCCGGCTCCAGTACCTCGACGACATCTTCGGCGGCCGGGTGCAGACCATGGCCTCCAACGTCGGCAACGTACGCGAACTGCTTCCGACGGCCGACCTCGTCATCGGCGCCGTACTGATCCCGGGAGCGCGGGCGCCGCGCCTGGTGACCCGCGACCTGCTCGACCTGATGAAGCCGGGGAGCGTCATCGTGGACGTCGCCGTCGATCAGGGCGGCTGCATCGAGACCATCCACGCCACCACCCACGACGCGCCCACCTACGTGGTCGACGGTGTGGTGCACTACGGGGTCGCGAACATGCCGGGCGCCGTCCCGAACACCAGCACCCGGGCGCTGGCGAACCAGACGCTCCCGTACGCCTTGAAGCTGGCGGCGGGCGGCAGCAGCGCCCTACTCGCCGACCCTGCGTTGCTGTTGGGGCTGAACACGCACGCCGGCAAGCTCACCTACCAGGCGGTCGGCCAGGCGTTCGACCTGCCGGCGCACGCACCGGACGAGGTACTGCGGGCACATCCCGTGACCGCCTGACCGACCTGCCCCGTGGCCGCTCGACGGAGCGGAGCCGCGCCTCGGCTCAACGAAGCCGCGCCAGCGCCTTTCGGATGAGCGTTTCGGGAGTGGCCTCCGGGGACGCGGCCGCGAGCTCGGCGACGATCCCCTTCACCTGCGACTCGCGGTAGCCGAGGGCGATCAGCGCATCGACCGCGTCCTCGCCCGCCGCCGCCAGCGCCCTCGCGGGCACCGTCGCGCCGGCGCCGGCCATCAAGGACTCGGGCAGGCGGTCCTTCAGCTCCAACACGATGCGCTCCGCGGTGCGCTTGCCGACCCCCGGCGCGCTCGTCAGGAGCCCGGCGTCCTGGTTCGCCACGGCGGTGGCGATCAACGCCGTCGGGATGGCCGACAACACGGCCAGTGCAAGCTTGGGCCCGACCCCCCCGACCTCGAGCAGGCGCCGGAAGATCAGCAGTTGATCGCCGTGGTGGAAGCCGTACAGCACCGGCTGCTCTTCGCGCACCACCAGGTAGGTTCGCAACGTCGACGTCTCCCCCACGCGACAGTGTGCCAGCGTCGATGCCGGCGCGTACACCTCGACACCGAAGCCGCTGACGGCCAACACTACGCTGGCTTCGCGCAACTCGCGCACCACGCCCTCGACGAACGCGATCACGGTTCCCCGAACAGCGGTGCGAAGAGCGCGTCGTAGCCGACGTCGGCCAGGCTCGCGCAGCCCGTCATGCGCATCGCGTAGGCCAACTCGGCCTCGAGCGCTTCGAGGGAACGGTCGCCGTCGACCACCACCAGCTCGGCGCCGACCGCCAGGTAGCGGAACACGTCGATCCCGTCGCGCACCGGCCCTGCCACCGCGACGGTGAGCATGCCGGCCACGGCGTCCAGCACTTCGGGCAGCACGTCGATCACTGCCGGGGCGCCGACACGACGACCGATCTCGCATCCCAACACCACGGCATCGATGCCTGCCTCCGCCGCGATCTCGGCGTCGGCCGCGTCGCACAACCCGAACACCCACACGGGACGACCGGCTGCCGCGCGCAGTTCGGCCAGGTCCTCGCGGGTCCTGGGCCGCCATGGCGCCTGGCCGAACGGCTCGCTGTCCGCCATGGCGGAGAAGTCCAGCCCGATCGCCGCCACGCCCAGCTCGGCGAGCGCGCGCGTTCGAGGCACCAGTTCCGCCATGCGTGACGGCCCCAATACCGCGACGGTGGCGGCCGGCGCATGACGCGAGTTCGGATCGAGGGCGACGTCGGCGTCCATCACCGCGAGCACGCCGGCGTCTGCGTTCCCGGGGCGACGCAGGCGCGGCACCATCGGGGAGGTCAGGGTCGACCCCAGGGTCGCGGTACGCAGGTCGGGCGACGCGACCTCGTGCAGCACCCGCGGCAACAACTGATACCCGTCCAGGGCGCCGAAATTGCGGTCGCTCATCGTCGTCGATGATAGCAGGGGACGGACGCGAATCCCCACCGGCGGATTCGCTCCCGGCGATCCCGCTCCCGGCGATCCGCAACTCCTTACCGCGGTGCGTTACCATCGGGACTGCCGGTTGCGTCCTGAGTGGGCGCGTCCCGGTTGGGCGCACGTGCCACGGACTAGGCGCGCTCGGTCACCCCGACCGATGGAGGCGAAGATGATCTCGGTGCGAAACGTCGACAAGTCGTTCGACGGCGTACATGCGGTGCAGGACCTGAGTTTCGAGGTCGCCAGCGGCGAGGTGTTCGGGTTGCTCGGTCCCAACGGCGCCGGCAAGACCACCACGCTGCGCATCTTGGCGACGCTGCTGGCGCCCGACGCGGGAAGCGCGACCGTCGCCGGCCACGACATCGTGAAGGACGCCGAGGCGGTGCGCGCGACCATCGGCGTCGTCAACGGCGGGATGGGGCTGTACGACCGCTTGAACGGTCGCGAGATCCTGCATTACTTCGGTCACCTCTACGGCATGACCGCGGCCGCCATCGACCGCCGCGTGCGCGAACTCGACGACCTGCTCGACCTCGGCGATACCCTGACGCGCCGTGCCGGCGGCTTCTCGAGCGGCATGAAGCAGAAGATCGTGGTGGCGCGCGCGGTGGTGCACGACCCGCCCGTCATCTTCTTCGACGAGGCCACCAGCGGTCTCGACGTGGTGGCGCGCCGCGCGCTGCTCGAATTCGTACGCTCGTATCCCACCGAGGGCCGCGCCGTAATCTACTCGACGCACGTCATGAGCGAGGTCGAGGCGTTGTGCGACCGCGCCTGCATCATCTTCCAGGGCCGCAAGATCGCCGAGGACACCATCGCGGGCCTGTCGGAGGCGGGTGACGGGAAGGGGCTCGAGGAGGCCTTCTTCCGCCTGGTCGACCGCTCCGGCCTGCGCGCGGAGGAGGTGGCGGCATGAGACCCGCCATGATCCGGCGCATAGCCGCCAAGGAGATCCTCTCCACGTTGCGCGATCGACGCGCCATCGTGTCGAACCTGCTCATCCCGTTGCTCGTGCTGCCGGTGATGATGCTCGGGTTGCCGCTGCTCATGGGTGGGCTGTTCGAGCGGGAGCAAGCGACCGTCACCGAGATCGGTGTCGTTGGGATGGAGCACCTCCCAGGCGAGTTACGGGCCGCCATCGAGGCGCAGAACGTGACGCTGGTGCCGGTCGACGACGTCACCGTGGCGGTTCAGGAACTGGAGATGCCGGCGGCGCTGGCGGTGCCGGAAGGGTTCGCCGAACGCCTGGCCGAGGGGGGCAGCGCCGACGTCACGGTCGCGGCCAAGGTCGGCAACATGCGCAGCGAGCTGAACGCCGGCAAGCTCCAACAGGCCATCGCCTCGTATCAACAGAACGTCGTCGCCGGCCGCTTGGCCGCGGCGGGGCTCGACCCGGCCGTGCTGCAGCCCGTGCGCGTGGTCACCGTGGACGCCAGCTCGGAAGCGGAGCGCGCCAGCGGCCAGTTGTCGTGGCTGATCCCGTTCTTCATCGCCATCTGGACGCTGACGGGTGGGCAGATGACCGCCATCGACGCCACCGCCGGCGAGAAGGAACGCGGCACGCTCGAAGTGCTGTTGGTGGCGCCGGTACGCCGCATCGAGATCGTGATCGGCAAGTTCCTCGCCACCATGCTGTTCGGCCTGACGGCGGCGATCATGGCCATCGTGGGCTACATGGTGGGCGCGTTGGTGATGCGCTCGATCTTCCTGCCGCGCCTGGGTGAGGCAGGCAGCGAGATCGTCTCCGTCATGGGCGGCAGCTTCGACCTTTCCATCGGCTCGATCGGCATGTTGTTGGTGAGCGCCATCCTGCTGTCCGCGGTGATCTCGGCGCTACTGCTCGGCATCGCCATGTTCGCGCGCTCGTTCAAAGAGGCGCAGAGCTACGTGGCGCCGCTGTCGTTCATCCTGATCCTGCCCGCCGTCGCCCTGCAGTTCAAGGACCTGATCGGCCTCGGGGACGCCAGCTACTACATCCCCATCTTCAACGTGCTGGTACTGATGGACGACGTGGTGCGGGGTGCGGTGTCGACGAACGCCGTGCTGCTGACGTGGGGGTCGCTAACGGTTGCCATCGTGCTGTTGCTCGCCTTCGCGCTGCGGAACTTCCAGCGCGAGGACGTGATCTTCCGGACCTGAACTGCCGGACCTGAACTCCCGGACCTGAACTCCCGGACCGGACCTTCCGGAGCGGCCAGCGGCGCTCAGGCCTCTTCGACGTCGCTCGTCGTGACCGACTGACGGTACGCCGTGTCGCGCGGGCCCGCGCTCGGCACGCGACCGTACAGCTCGGCCATCTCCCGTAGCTGGGGGGCCAGCCAGTACGGCACGTCGTCCCACGTGAAGCGCCACGACCAATTGCCCGCGGCCGTGCCCGGCGTGTTCATGCGCGCCTCGCTACCGAACCCGAGAACGTCCTGGAGCGGCGCGATGGCGACGTCGGCCACCGACGCCTGCGCCAACCGCACCATCTCCCAGGCCACGTTGGCGTCGTCGCGCGCCAAGTACCGGCGCACGAAGTCGCGCTCGGGCTCCGGCGCCTTCTCGTACCAACCACGGGTGGTGTCGTTGTCGTGCGTGCCAGTGTAGACCACGCAGTCGTGCGGGTAGTTGTGCGGCAGGTACGGGTCCGATGCGTCCGCGCCGAACGCGAACTGCAGCACTTTCATGCCGGGCAGTCCGTTGGCGTCGCGCAGCGCCTCGACGTCCGGCGTGATCACCCCCAGGTCCTCGGCGATGACGGGTAGTTCTCCCAGCGCGCCCTTCAAGGCGTCGAACAGCGGCTGCCCGGGGCCGCGCACCCAGCGCCCCTTCACGGCGGTCGGCTCGTCTGCCGGGATCTCCCAGTACGCCGCGAAGCCGCGGAAGTGGTCGATGCGCACCAGGTCCACGATGGCGAGCGTGTGCCGCACACGTTCGATCCACCAGGCGAACCCGCGCTTCGCCATGACGTCCCAGCGGTACAGCGGGTTGCCCCAGCGCTGGCCGGTTTCGGAGAAGTAGTCGGGCGGCACGCCCGCGACGAGGGTCGGCGCCCCTTGGTCGTCGAAGTGGAACGAGTCGGGATGCGCCCACGCGTCGGCCGAGTCGTAGGCCACGAAGATCGGGATGTCCCCGACGATGCGCACGCCGTTGGCCGCGGCGTGGGCGCGAAGCTCACCCCACTGCCGATCGAACCAGAACTGCCAGACCTCGTGCCTGGCGATCGTGCCGGCGTGCCGTTCGCGCGCCGCCTCCAGCGCCCCGGAGTCGCGCTGCCGGAGTTCCGGCACCCAGTCGTTCCACGCGCTGCCGCCATGCGCTTCCTTGAGCGCCATGAACAGGGTGAAGTCGGGCAGCCACGCAGCGCTTCGCCGGCGGAAGGCGTCCAGGTCGGCCCGGTCGTCGGCGCCCGCGCCTTCCAAGAACCGCGTCGATGCCGTCGTCAACAGCTGCAGCTTCTGCGTGATGAGATCGCCGTACGCCACCCGGTCCGTCGGCAGGGCACGCAGGGGCGCGAGTTCGTCGTCGGTCAGCCAACCGGCGTCTCGCAGTGCTTCGACGCTCAGCAGGTACGGGTTGCCCGCGAAAGCGCTGAAGCACTGGTAGGGGCTGTCGCCGTACCCGGTGGGGCCAAGCGGCATCACCTGCCACAGTCGCTGTCCGGCCGACGCCAGCCAGTCGATCCAGGTGTAGGCTTCTGCGCCCAAGTCGCCGATGCCGTAGCCCCCGGGCAGCGAGGTCGGGTGCAACAGGATGCCTGCGCTTCGATCGTTCGTCATGTCTTCCTCCGGCACCGACGCCTCGGGCAGGGTCACTTCTCGAACGGCTTGCCGATCGCCTTGGGCGCCACCGACCGGCCCACGAACCCGGCGAGCACGAGCATGGTGAGGATGAACGGGAGGCTCTGCACCAACGTGGGTGGCAACAGCTTGCCGCCACCGAGCAGCACCTCGGTGGCCTGGAACGCCCCGAACAGGAGCGTGGCGCCCAGAACCCCGAGCGGGTGCCACTTCCCGAAGATGAGCGCGGCCAAGGCGATGAAGCCGCGACCACCGGACATCTCGCTGATGAACTGGTTGAGGTTGCCGATCGACAGGTACGCTCCTCCGAGGCCGGCCAGGACGCCGGACAGCATCACGCCCACGTACCGCATGCGCTGGACGTCGATGCCGAGCGAGTCGGCGGCGGCAGGGTGCTCGCCGACCGACCGCAGACGCAACCCGAACGGCGTGCGGAACAACACGAACCACGCCACCGGCACCAACAGGAATGCCAGGTAGACGAGCGGACTGAAGGCCAAGCCGTCGATGCCGAACAGTTTCCACATCGGCAAGCGGTTCCGGATGGGGTCGCTGGTGGCGGTGTTGTCGTACAGCCCCGAGAGAATCACGGCCGGGATGCCGATCGCCATGAGGTTGATTGCGGTGCCGGAGATGATCTGGTCGGCCTTGTAGCGGATCGACACCACCGCGTGCACCCAGGCCACGACGGCGCCGAGCACCATGGCCGCGAGCACGCCGAGCCACGGCGCGTGGGGCACCACGGCCGCGGGGTTCTCGCGTAGGTGCGGCGCCTCGATCAATTGCGCGGTGATGGCGGCGGCCATGGCGCCGAACAGGATGATGCCCTCCAGGGCGATGTTGACAACACCGGAACGCTCGGAGAACATCCCGCCGAGCGCGGCGAACAACAGCGGTGTGGTGGCACGCAGCATGGAAGAAGCGAGAGCGAGCAGCAGGACGGTGTCCACGCTCAATCACCGCCTCGCGCTGACCGCGTCGGATCCATCAGTGCGTCGGCTCCCGGCGTCGTGGGAACCACCAGGCCAGGAGCCCCTTCCGGTGGCGGCTCGCCCGGTCCGTCACCGGTGCGCGCCCACTTGAGCGGGTTCGTGACGCGTTCGGGCAAGAAGCCTTTGGCGGCGATGAACAGTACCACCAGCGCCAGGATCATGCTGACGACTTCGCGCGTGAGGTTCGGGAAGGTGATGTTCAGCACCGAACCGCCGTACTTCAGGACGCCGAACAGGAACGCCGCCAACACGATGCCGAACGGCTGGTTGGCGCCGAGCAACGCCACCGCGATGCCGTCGAAGCCGTCACCGGACGGGATCGACTGGCGCAGCGCGTAGTCCTCGAGCGCCCCGCCAAGCACGTAGTGCGTCGCCGTCAACCCCGCCAGCCCGCCGCTGATCGCCATCGCCAGGACCGTGTTGCGAGCGATGCTGGCACCGCCGTACTCGGCCGCGCGGGGGGCCAAGCCGACGGCCCGCAGCTCGTATCCCCAGCGGGTGCGGAACAAGAACACGTACACCAGCGCCGCCACCAGCAGCGCCAACGCGAACGACAGGTTCAGCTTGGTCGGTGGGACGGCGGTGGGCACCTCGGCGAGGCCCACCAACCAGCCGACGCCGTACGCGACGACGCCGACGCCGAGCGCGCCGAGGATGCGCCAGCGCCACGGGCGCAAGCGCCGCCAGCGAGGCAGCACGAACAGGGCGACGACCGCGAACAGCGGGGCAAGGACCACCGCGTAGTCGATGCGCACCACGTTGGTGCCCGGCGAACTGCTCAGGTCGATCCCCACCATGGCGGGAAGTTGCGGCATGCGCGCCGCTTCGTTGAGTTCCTTCGACTTCGGCTCGTTCCCGCTCACACGGAAGGGCATGTTCAGGGTCACCGGAGCGTCGCCCGGACGCGGGAGTCCGGCCACCACCATCGCCCCCAACAGGATCACGGCGCCCAGCGCGAAACTCAGCCGCGGCGCACGGCGCGAAGCACGCCGCACGGGCGGCAGGAGCAGAGCGACGATGGTGGCGAGCACGAAGAGTCCGACGGCCGCCAGGATCCGCACGGCGGCGGCCGCGAAGACGTTGCCAGCCGAGAGGATGAAGAGAAGTGCCGAGGCCGCGACGAAGTTGAGCAGGATGGTGTTGATCACCTCGTTGGCGCCGAAGCGCGCCTTGAGGAAGCCGGGCAGGGCGCCCCAAAGGGCGCCCCCGAGCGCCGATGCCAGCACCGCCAACGGCAGCACCAGCAACCGCGGCCCCGGCAGGTACAGCCCCGCCAGCATGGCGAAGATGGCGCCCATGATCATCTGGCCGGGAGCGCCGATGTTGAACAGTCCCGCCTGGAACCCGAAGCCGACCGCCAGGCCGGTGAAGATGAGCGGCGTGGCGAACTTCAACGACTCCGCGAACCCGTTGACGGTGCCGAGCGCGTCGTGGAACATCGTGAAGTAGGCGTACCAGAGGGTATCGATGCGCCCCACCAGGGACGGGAACCAGCCGACCACGTCGGCCGCTGCGCCGGTGGGCGTGGGTTGCAGCGCCAGGATCACCACCGCTGCCGCCAACAGCGCCAGCAAGATGGCGGTGGCGGGCACCGCGGCCGACCGCATGACACGGTCGATCACTCGCGAGGCTCCCGGAACGATCCGCAACCCGAACAGCAGCGCGAACGCCCCCGTGACGACGGCCAAGAACGCCGATGCGCCGAAGCTCGCGTTGGTGTACGGCAGGCGCCGGACGATGAGGCCCCCCCGGCCGGCGGCCGCCACGTTCTCCGCCAACGTGAGGTTCGGTGCCTCTTCGAGGACCTGGCGTAGGATCTCGAGGTCGGTGTTGGGGCGATCCAACTCGATCGCGCGAGACACCTCGGCCTGGAACGCCCCTATGCGGGCGGTATCGACCACCTTGCCGTAGTGGTTCAGGCCCCAGACGGTCGTGGCGATCAGCGTGATGCCGCCGGCCAGCCACAGCACGCGGCGGGCGCCGCCGCCGAAGCCGCTGCCTGCCCCGATGGCCGCCAACCCCAGCGCGGTGAGGAGCAGGACCGTTCCCTGCTTCGGGAGGTCGACCGGATCGGTCCGACCGGTGAAGTCGACGATGCGGTCGGGCAACAACACGACCGCGCTGCGCGCGCCCGTCTCGCGACTGAGCGCCGCCCAGGGCGCCACGAAGAGCGCCAGCGCCGTCACGGCCGCCAACGCGAACATGGAGATGCGCTCGGTCACGCGCACATCATACGTGGACGCGCGACCAGGCCACTCACCGCGCTTCCGCGACGTCATCGGGCGTGCCGGCCATCCGATCGGCCGCCGCTCGCAGCGCCACCGCCACCTCCGTCGCGCCGTCCGGACGCGCATGCGCGTCCTTCGCCAACAGACGCGTCACCAGTTCGTCCAGCGGCGCGAGCGCCCCGTCGAACCCCGAGAGCGGCGCCGGTTCGCGCCGCTGATGTGCCTGCACGACCTCGTCGAGGGAGCCGCTGAACGGCACTTCCCCCGCCAACGCCCGGTACAGCAACACGCCGAAACCGTAGAGATCGGTGGACGGCACGGGCGGCTCGCCGCGCGCCTGTTCCGGGCTCAGGTAGGCCGGGGTTCCGACCACCGCGCGTGGACCCGGTTCGCCCACGCGGGCGGCCAGGTCGAAATCGAGCAGCGTGGCATGGCCACGGGCGTCGACCATGATGTTCTCGGGCTTGACGTCGCGATGCACGATGCCTCTGCCGTGCAGGTACGCCAGCGCGTCCGCGACGCCGGCCAAGGCGCGCAGTCGCTCCGAGACGGGTGGGGCCGAGCGGAGCCACAAGCCGAACCGCACCCCGGCGGTGAACGGCATGCGCACGCCTGGCGCGCCGTCCAGCTCGACCTCGTCCTCGATCGGGTTGAGGTTCGGGTGCCGAAGCCCGTGGCCGATGGCATACTCTCGCGACGCCCGCGCCGCGTTCTCGCGGCGGAACAGCTTGATGGCTTTCAACCGGCGGCCGTCGCTGGCCAGGTACACGCGGGCCGACACACCGCGCTCGAGCATGCGCAGCACCTGCATGCCGTCCGGCAAACGAGACCCGAGGACCCCCACGATGGGCCCATGGTAGCCGCAACCGACCTCGCCGGGTCGCCTCAGCGCTTGAGCAGCACGCCCTCGCGCACCAGCGCGGCGAACGCTTTGCGCTCGACCTCGGCGTCGTCCTCGCCGTCGGGTGTCGAACGAAGCAGGAGGTGGCGGTAGCCTGCGCGCAGGATGGCGCTGCGGGTGCGCCGCACGTACGCCTGGACCTCGTCTCGATAGACGCGCACCTCGTCGGGCCCGACCGACAGCCGCTCCGCGCTCTCCACGTCATGCAGCTCCAACATCGCGGCCTCCGGGTGCAGGTCGTCCTCCGACAACACCTGCAGGAAGCCGACGTCGACACCCCGCGCCCGCAGGGCGGCCAACGTGGGCTGGATCGGCGTGTCCTCCAACAGGTCCGACACGACCAGCACCAACGACGTCCCGCGCACCGTGGGAAGGTTCAACGCGAACCGCTTCAACGCGGTCAGCGGTGCGGCCGCGTCGCCTGCCAGCATCGGCGCGTCTTCGACGAAGCGCCAAGCGTCGCGCACGCCTGCCCGCCCTTGCGATGGTCTGCTGCTGCGTCCGTCGAGCAGGTGCAGTTGCGTGGGCGCGTCGCGCTGGGCGACGTAGCTAAGGAGTTGCACCACCGTGCGCGCGAAGCGCGCCTTGTTCGCCAACCCCATGCTGGCGCTGGTGTCGAGCACGAGATGGAGCCTTACGGCACGCTCGGCCTGGTACAAGCGCGTGTAGAGTCGGCCGGTGCGCGCGTAGACGCGCCAGTCGACATAGCGCAACTCGTCGCCGGGCTGGTAGGGGCGGAAGTCGTGGAACTCGACGCTCTGACCCGGCTCGGTGGCGCTGCGCTCACCGGTCAGACGGCTGAGCGCCCGCGACGCGAGGGCGTACCGGTCGAGGACGGCGCGACTACGGTTGCTGATCATGAACGCTGCTGCGCGATGCCGTCAGGGGCGCTGCGCCGCGGCCCCGGCGGGCGCGACGAACGTCGCCGTCACCGGCCGCGGTCGGCTTGCGCAACGACCTCCTCCAGCACGGCATCGGGATCGGCGCCCTCGACCTCCGCCTCGAAGCTGAGCAGCAGACGGTGGCGCAGGGCCGCGGGCACGGCGCGACGGACGTCCTCCAGCTCGACGTTCGGGCGGCCGGCAGCGAGCGCGTAGCCCTTGGCGGCCAGGGTGACCGCCTGCGCGCCGCGCGGGCTGGCGCCGAGCCGGACCAACGGGTGCTCGTGGGTGGCCTCCACCAACCGCACCACGTACGCCAACGCCGACTCCGCCACCGGCACGGCGCGCAGCATGCGCTGCAACTCGAGTAGTTCCGCGCGGCTGAACACCGGTGTGACGGTGGCCTCGCGCTCACCCGTGGTGGCGAGCAGGATCCGCTGCAGCGTGGCCGCGTCGGGACGGCGGATGAGGACCTTGAACAAGAAGCGGTCGAGCTGTGCCTCCGGCAGCGGGTACGTGCCTTCCATCTCGAGTGGGTTCTGCGTGGCCAACACCATGAACGGCTCTTCGAGAACGTACTGCTTGCCCGCCACGGTCACCGCGCGCTCCTGCATCGCTTCGAGCAGCGCCGATTGCGTCTTCGGCGTGGCGCGGTTGATCTCGTCCGCCAACAGCACGTGGGTGAAGACCGGACCGGGCTGGAACTCGAAGCGGCGCTCGTCCCCCGCCTCCACGAACACGTTGGTGCCCGTGACGTCGGCAGGCATCAAGTCGGGCGTGAACTGGATGCGGGAGAACGTCAGCTCGGTGGCATCGGCGAACGCGCGGACCAAGCGCGTCTTGCCGAGCCCGGGGACGCCCTCGAGCAGGACGTGGCCGCGGGCGAGCGCCGCGATGAGCAGGTCCTCCACCACCTGTTCCTGGCCCACGATGATGTTGCCGATCGTGTCGCGCAGGAGCCGGAACTTCGTATGGAACGATTCGCTGGAGGACGGCGTACGAGAGGATGGTTCGGCCATGAGCACCTCGAAGGGAACGCCGGTCTGGGCGGCCGGCACCCGCGCAGTATAGCGTCACCCGTCATTGGGTTTCGCAGCCGTTCTTCATGCGTACCAGGACGTTCTGGGCAGCAGAGTAGACTGGGCCGCATGAGACCTGCCTACGGGCGCGTCACGCTTCGCCCGCTGGAGGAGTTCTCGGATGCGGATTGGCGGCGGCTCCAGAGCCACTTCCGCGATCCCGAGATCGCGCACTTGAACGGCACGCCTCCGAGCCGGGTGCCGCTGTGGCTGCTCAAGCGCCTGCTCAAGTCCGATGCGCGCCGCAGCGACCGCGCCACCTTCGGCATCTTCGACGAGCGCGACGACTTCGTCGGGACCACGGAGCTCTACGACGTGCGGGGGGCGCAGGGAACGCTTGGCATCATCATCGGAGAACGCAGCCACTGGGCGCGCGGGTACGGCCCCGAGGCGATGCACGCCCTGCTCGGCTATGCCTTCGACGCGCTCGGGCTCGAGCTGGTGCGGCTCAATACCTTCGGTGACAACCTGCGGGCTCAGGCGGCATTTCGCAAGGTCGGCTTCCACGAGGTCGAGCGCCGCACCGAGGCGAGCGGCCGCACCGACGTGCGCATGGAACTGGCGCGCGCGACGTGGATTTCGGTGCGACACGAGCACCTCGCCGCGTCGGCCGGCGTAGGGATGGCATCGCGGCCCTGACCGCGCCGCCGGTCGCTCGGTTCAGCCGCTTGGCGCCTCGCTGGCGTCGAAGTGCGCCTTGACCGCTTCGGCGGCCTTCTGCCCCACACCGGGAACGGACGCGAGCGTCGCCAGGTCGGCCTGCCGCAGTTGCTCGATGCTCGAGAAGTGCGTCAACAGCGCGTCGCGCCGCTTCGGCCCGATGCCGGGAACGTCGTCGAGCACGCTGCGTGTCAGCGCCTTGCCGCGACGCTGACGGTTGTAGCCGACGGCGGTGCGATGCGCCTCGTCGCGAACGTGGATCAGCAACTTGAGCGCGGGGTGCGTCAGCGGGACGAGCAGGTCGCGCCCGTCCTCGGTGAGCAGCGTCTCCTGCTTCTTCGCCAGACCCACCAACGGGATCGTCATGCCCGCTTCGTCGAGCGCCCGGCGCGCGGCGCTCATCTGCCCCTTGCCACCGTCGATCAGAAGCAGGTCGGGGGGCGGCAACTTGTCGGCCAGCGACCCCGCGAAACGCCGCAGCACCGCCTGGTGCATGGCGAAGAAGTCGTCGGGCTTGTCGAGCCCGCGGATCCGCAACTTGCGATACTCGCTCTTCTTCGCGCGGCCGCCCTCGAACACCACGATGCTCGCTACCGTGTGGCTTCCCATCAGGTTCGAGACGTCGAAGCCTTCGATGCGCCAGGGTGGGTCCATCAGTCCTAACAGCTCGTGCAGCTCCTTCACCCCCGGCGCCTCGCCGCGACGCTCGAGCAGCGCGATCTCCGCGTCGACGCCCGTGCGCGCGTTGCGCTGCGCCAACCCCAGCAGCTCGACCTTGTCGCCGCGCTTCGGGACGCGCACCGCCACCCGACGCCCGCCACGGTCACTCAGGAACCGTTCCCACGTGACGAGGTCGAGGCCCGCGTCGGGCACCAGCACCAGCGGCGGCAACCGCATGGCCTGGCCGTAGTAGTCGGCCATGACGCGCTCGAGGATCTCGTCGTCGCCCGCGTCCGCTGCGTTCGTCAGCAGCCGCTTGTCGCGCCCGACGACGCGGCCAGAACGCATCTGGAATAGCTGCACCATCGCCAGGTTGCCCGCCTTGGCCAGGCCGAGGAAGTCGAGGTCGTCGCCGGCCGCGTGCATCACGCTCGAGTCGTAGCCGGTGACGCGCCGCAGCGAGTCGAGCCGGTCGCGATAGGTGCCCGCGAGTTCGAAGTCTTGCCGGGCGGCGGCTTCCTGCATATCGCCCGCGATGCGCTCCACCGTCTCGTGCACGCGCCCTTCCAGGAACGCGCGCACCTGGTTCACGACCTCGTCGTACGCGGCTTCGTCGGCCACGCCGATACATGGCGCCATGCAGCGGCCCATGTGATAGCGCAAGCACGGACGCTTGCGGGTTTGCAGCGGCTCGCCGCTGTTCTTCCGCAGGGCGAAGACGCTGTACACCAGGTCGAGGACCCGCCGTACGGCGCCGGCGCTGGGGTACGGCCCGAAGTACGTCGCCCCGTCCTTCTCCACCCGGCGCGTGAACACCAGCGTCGGGTACGGCTCCTTGGTGAGCTTGAGGAAGGGGTAGCTCTTGTCGTCCTTGAGCAGGACGTTGAAGTGCGGCTTGTTGCGCTTGATGAGGTTCGACTCGAGGATCAGCGCGTCGACCTCGTCGTTCGCCACGATGAACTCGAGCGCCGCGGCGCGCAGCGTGATCAAGCGCGCCTTCTGCCCGGCATGACGCCCGAAGTAGCTGCGCACCCGACTACGGAGGTTGATCGCCTTGCCGACGTACACCACATCGCCGTCCGGTGCCACGAACAGGTAGCAGCCGGGTTGCGTGGGCAGGACGGGCAAGTCGGTGGCGTTCACGGCCAGATTGTACGTTCGCGAGCGCGCGCGACCCCGCTCCCCGGGGACATCCGACACTGGCTGCTCTCCCGGACGCGGCGATACCCTCGCCCTGGACGCGCGATTCAGATGTTCCTCTGCGGCGGCCAGCGTCCGGAAAGGGTCCGCGATGAGCAAGAAGTGGGTCTACCTGTTCGACGAAGTCGGCGAAGCCGAGGGCCTCGCCGGCAGCTGGGACGAAGCCCGCGCCCTCTTGGGCGGGAAGGGCGCCAACCTGGGCGACATGACGCGCTTGGGCGTCCCGGTTCCGCCCGGTTTCACGGTGACGACGGAAGCCTGCAACGCCTACCTCGAGGCCGGCCAGACCTTCCCCGAGGCGATGTGGGAGCAGGAGCTGGCGGCGCTGAAGCGCGTCGAGGAGCGTACCGGCAAGACGTTCGGCGAGCCGGCCTTGCCGCTGTTGGTGTCGTGCCGCTCGGGCGCGAAGTTCTCGATGCCGGGGATGATGGACACCATCCTCAACATCGGCCTCAACGACGAAGTGGCCGAGGGCCTGATCGCGTTGACGGCCGACCCGCGCTTCGTCTACGACTCGTACCGGCGCCTGGTGCAGATGTTCGGCAGCGTGGTGCTGGGCGTGCCGGACGAGGTGTTCGAGGCCGTCATCACCGCGCGCCGCAAGATGGCGGGCGTGCAGGTCGACGCGCAACTGGCCGCGTCCGACTGGAAGGAGATCACCCGGAAGTTCAAGGAGATCGTCAGGACCTACACCGGCGACGACTTCCCGGAAGCGCCGCTCGACCAACTACGCCTCGCCACCGAGGCGGTCTTCCGCTCCTGGAACGGTAAGCGCGCCATCGACTACCGCAACGCCGCCGGCATCCGCCACGACCTTGGCACCGCCGTCAACATCCAGACGATGGTCTTCGGCAACATGGGTGACGACTGCGCCACCGGCGTCGCGATGAGCCGCAACGCCACCACCGGCGAGCCGAACCTCGAGGGCGACTTCCTCGTCAACGCTCAAGGCGAGGACGTGGTGGCAGGCATCCGCGTCACGCAGCCCCTCGAGGATCTGGCGGACGTCATGCCGGAAGCGTACGAGGAGTTCCAGGCGATCGCCAAACGCCTCGAAGAGCACTACCGCAACATGCAGGACATGGAGTTCACCATCGAGCACCGCAAGCTCTGGGTGCTTCAGACGCGCGACGGCAAGCGCACGGCGCAGGCCGAGGTGCGCATCGCCGTCGACATGGTCGACGAGGGCCTCATCGAAGAGAAGGAAGCGGTCGCGCGCGTCAAGCCCGAACAGATCGACTTCTTCCTCCACCCGCAACTCGAGGCCCAGGCGCGCAAGGAAGCGCGCCGCATCGCCGGCGGCCTGAACGTCTCGCCCGGCGCCGCCGTCGGGGTCATCGCGTTCGACGCCGACACCGCCGAGCGCTGGGCGAAGGAAGAGGGCCGCGACGTCATCATGGTGCGGCCCGAGACCAAGCCCGACGACGTGCACGGCATGCTGGCCGCCAAGGGGATCGTCACCAGCTCCGGCGGACGCACCAGCCACGCCGCGTTGGTGGCGCGTCAGTTCGGCAAGCCCGCGGTGGTGGGCGTGGCCGAGTTGACCATCGACCTCGACCGGCGCGAGATGACCATCGGCGACCTGGTGGTCAAGGAAGGCGACGCCATCTCGATCGACGGCACCACCGGCGACGTCTACCTGGGCCGGCTCCCGACCGTCATCCCCGATATCAGCAATCCGTTCCTGACCAAGGTGCTGGCCTGGGCCGACGATATCCGCAGCCTGGGCGTGCGCGCCAACGCCGACTACCCGTCCGACGCCGAACGCGCACGCATGTACGGCGCCGAGGGCCTCGGGCTGGTGCGGACCGAGCACATGTTCTTCGAGCCCGAACGCCTGCCGATCGTGCAGAAGATGATCATGGCGCGCACCAGCACCGAGCGCGCGGAGGCGTTGGCCGCCCTGCTGCCGATGCAACGACGCGACTTCGAGGGGCTCTTCCGCGCCATGAGCGGCCTGCCGGTCATCATCCGCCTGATCGACCCGCCGCTGCACGAGTTCCTGCCGTCGCACGACGAGCTGGTCGATGACCTGGCCGACCTGAAGGTGCAATTGCAGCACTTCCACACCCTCACCGAAGTGGACGCTGCGCTCGGCGTCATCCGCCAGAAGCAGGACCACCTCGCGCGGGTGTCCGAGCTGCGCGAGATGAACCCGATGCTCGGCACGCGCGGCGTGCGCCTGGGGATCTTGATCCCCGACCTCCCCAGGATGCAGGTGCGCGCCATCTTCGAAGCGGCGTGTAGCGTGAAGCGCGAAGGCATCGAGGTGCACCCCGAGGTGATGATCCCGCTGGTCGGGCACGTCAACGAACTGCGCGCGCAGAAGCGCTCCCTCGAGACCGTCGCGCACGAGGTCATGGAGGAGCAGGGCGTGAAGATCCCGTACCTGTTCGGCACCATGATCGAGGTGCCGCGTGCCGCCCTGACCGCCGACGAGCTCGCCGGAGACGCCGACTTCTTCAGCTACGGCACGAACGACCTGACCCAGACCACCTTCGGGGTGTCGCGCGACGACGCCGAGAAGGGCTTCCTGATGCACTACCTCGAGCATGGCATCCTCGAGGAGAACCCCTTCGCCACCATCGATCCTGCCGGCGTGGGCAGGTTGATCGAGATCGGGACGCAACTCGGTCGCTCGGTGCGGCCCGACCTGGAGGTCGGGATCTGCGGTGAGCACGGCGGCGATCCCGCTTCGATCCATCTCTGCCACCAGCTCGGCCTCGACTACGTGAGCTGCTCGCCGTTCCGCGTGCCGATCGCACGCTTGGCCGCGGCGCACGCCGCGCTGAAGTTCGGTCGCCAGACCAACGGCGCGCAGCGCCCACCAGAAACCAACGAGCCGCCCACCGAAGCACCGGAGCCGGTGCTGGTCTGACGAGCGGACCCACGGCCGCCGCCTGCGGTCCGGAGGAAGAAGCGCGGTCGGAGGGAATTACCCTCCGGCCGCGCTTCCGTGCACGCGTCCGGCGTCTCCTACGAGTTCACAGGTCCAGCATCATCGCTTCCGGCGTCTCGAGCAGGTCGATCACGCGGCTGGTGAACAACGCGCCCTCGGCGCCATCGACCAAGCGATGGTCGAACGAGAGACTGAGGTACAGCATCTGCCGCGCCGCGATGGTGTCGTCCGGCAGCACGACGGGGCGCTTCTTGATCGAATGCACGCCCAAGATCGCCGCTTCCGGGACGTTGATGATCGGGAACGAGAAGAGACCGCCAAGCGTGCCGATGTTGGTGATGGAGAAGGTGCCGCCTTTGACGTCGTCGGGCGCGAGCTTGCCGGCCTTCGCCGCGGCGGCGAGCCGCTGGATGTCGGCGGCGACGTCGAGGATGGTGCGCTGCTCGACCGCCTTGACCACGGGCACCACCAGGCCGGCATCGGTGGCGACCGCCATACCGACGTTGTAGTACTTCTTGCGCACGATCTCGTTCTTGGCTTCGTCGAGGCTGGCGTTCAGCATCGGGAACTCCTGCAGCGCCGCCACCACCGCCTTCATGATGAACGGCAAGTAGGAGAGCCGAACGCCGCGCGCTTCGGCGCGGCCCTTGAGGCGTTCCCGCAGCGCCACCAGCGAGGTCACGTCGGCCTCGTCGACGTGCAGCGTCCGGACGGTGGCGAGGTGCGACGCCACCATCTGGTTCGCGATGGCGCGCCGCAGGCCGCGCACCGGGATGCGTTCCTCGCGCTCCTCGTAGCCCGCCGGGGTGACGTACGAAGCGGGCGCGGGGACGCTGCGGGCAACCGCTCCACCGGGGGCCGTCTGCGCGGCTGCGCCCCCTGCGGCCACGCCGCCGCCTTCGGCGTAGGAGCGCACGTCGTCGATCCGGACCCTGCCGTTCGGTCCGCTGCCAGGGACCTGCTCCACGTCGATGCCGAGCTCGCGAGCGAGCTTGCGGGCGGCCGGCACGGCGAGCACGCGGCCGAACGGCCCCCGCGCCGCGGGCGCGCCGCTACGCTGAGCGGTCGCCGCCGTCGACGCGGCCACGGTCGTGCGGCCGTCGCTCGGAGCTGCTTCGGCTGCAGCGGCGGCCGCGGCGGCAGCGGCGGCAGCGGTGGCCGTCGCCGCGGCGGCACCGGGGCGCCGGACCTGCACCACGGCGCCCTCGTCGAGCAGGGCGCTGGGCTTGAACAGGCTCAGGCTCTCGCCGTCGTCCTCGTCCGCCGCCGCACCGGGCTCCACGATGGAGCGCTCCTCGGCCGCCTGGACGCCGACCGGCTTGGCCGCGGACGTTTCGCCAGCACCCGCGGGGGCGGGTGCGCTCGCGGCGGCGCCCGAACCCGCTTCCGCGCCTTCCTCCGCGAAGGTCGCGATCGGCGCGTGGACCGCGACGACGTCCCCTTCGGCAACGAGGTGTTTCTCCAGCACCCCAGCGAACGGGCTGGGCAGTTCGACCGTGACCTTGTCGGTCATCACCTCGACCACGGGTTGGTCGAGCGCGACGCTCTCGCCCTCCTGCACCAGCCAGCGAACGATCTCGCCCTCGACGACCGACTCGGCCAACTCGGGCAACGTCAACTCTCTCGCCATGCGAACTCCTCGCTCGGATCGGATCGGCGCGCGCGAACGCACGCGGACGCACCGGGGGACCCGGCCGTTCAGTACTCCAGGACGCGCTGGACGCCCTTCAAGATGCGGTTCGGTCCGGGCAAGTAGGCGCGGTCCTGGGCGTACGGGTAGGGGGTGTCGAAACCCGTCACGCGCGCCGGCGGTGCCAACAGCGCGTCGAGGACCTCTTCCGCGATGGTCGCCGCCACCTCGCTCATCACGCCGACGCTTCGCGGCGCCTCGCTCACGAGCACCACCCGTCCGATCCGAGCGACCGCCTGCAGCACGGTGTCCTGGTCCCACGGCATGAGCGAGCGGAGGTCGATGACGTGCGGCGAGACGCCCTGTTCGAGCAGAGCGTCGGCGGCCCGCATGGTCTCGGCCATGCTGCCGCCGTAGCTGATCAACACCACGTCGTCCCCTTCGCGCCGCACCTGGGCGATGCCGATCGGCACCATGAAGTCGGGGTCGTCCGGTACGTCTTCCTTGACGACGCGGTAGAGCCGCTTCGGCTCGAGGAACACCACCGGGTCGGCGTCACGGATGGCCGCTCGCAGGAGGCCGCGCGTGTCGGTCGGGGTGGACGGGAACACCACCTTCAGTCCTGCGGTGTGCACGAAGTGCGTCTCCGGGCTCTGCGAGTGGTGATGCCCTCCTTTGACGCCGCCCCCGGCCGGCATGCGCAGCACCAGCGGCGCGGTGAACTGGGCGCCCGAGCGGTAGCGCAACTTCGCCACCTGCGACACCAGTTGGTCGAAGCCCGGGAAGACGTAATCGGCGAACTGGATCTCGGCCACCGGCCGCAACCCGAGCACCGCCATCCCTAGCGCGGCGCCGATGATGGCGGCTTCGGAGAGTGGCGAGTCGATCACGCGATCCGGACCGTACTTCTCGAACAGCTTCTCGGTGGCGAGGAACACGCCACCACGCTTGCCGACGTCCTCTCCCATCACCACCACACGGTCGTCGCGCGCCATCTCCTGGTCGAGGGTACGCGCGATGGTCTGCACCATGTTCAGCATCGTCACGGCGTTCTCCCTCGCCAGGACCCGCGTGCGCGCGTCATCCCAGCAACTCCTCGCGCTGGCGCGCCAGGTGCGGCGGAACCGCCTCCAGAACGTCGTCGAACATCCACTCCACCGGTATCGGACCGGCGCTCTCGGCTTCCGCCTGGGCGGCGGCGAGCTCGGCTTCGATCTCCTGCTTCGTCTCGGTCTCGGCTTCTTCGCTCCACAGCGTCTTGCGTGCGAGGAACCGTCGGAACCGCGCCAGCGGATCGCGCTTGCGCCACGCCTCGACTTCGGCCTGGGGCCGGTAGTAGCGGTCGTCGTCGGAAGAGGAGTGCGCGCCGTAGCGGTAGACCAGCATCTCCACCAGCGCGGGCCCGATGCCTGCACGAGCGCGCTCGATCGCTTCCTTCGCCACGTAATACGACGCCAACACGTCCATCCCGTCGACGTAGTACCCCGGCATTCCGTACGCGTGCGCC
Organism: Trueperaceae bacterium; assembly: GCA_046484635.1. GTDB lineage: Bacteria > Deinococcota > Deinococci > Deinococcales > Trueperaceae > CAZACZ01. Next base: position 12,385 of record JAWOIL010000098.1, on the reverse strand, counting down.
TTGGCGTGGATCGTCTCGGCGCCCGTCTGCTTCTGGAAGTCGACGCTGATGGCGTAGCGGTTGTTCTCGCACACGAACACGATCGGCGCACCTTGCGCCCCTGCGAAGTTGAGCGCGGCGTGCCAATCGCCTTCGCTAGTGGCGCCGTCGCCGAAGCTCGTGACGGCGATCTGGCCGGTCGCGCGGATCTTCATGGCGATCGCGCCACCCACTGCCGGGGCCACGTGCGAAGCGATCGGCGACGAGATCGTGAACACGTTCAACGCCTTGGAACCGGCGTGGTACGGCATCTGCCGGCCGCGGTTCGGATCGGCGCGGGTTCCCATCGCTTGGCCGATGAACTCCTTGGCGGGCAAGCCGAGGGCGAGCAGGAGGCCGACGTCACGGTAGTACGGGAAGAGCCAGTCCTCTCCGGCGCGCATGGCGTGGGCGACGCCCACCTGCGCGGCCTCGTGACCGGCGCTGGGCGCCACGAAGCTGACCTTCCCTTGACGTTGCAGGCGGCTCATGCGCTCGTCGAGCAAGCGCGCGCGGAGCATGTCACGGTACATACGCACCAGGCGGTCGGGCTCGAGGTCCAGTTCGAACGGCGCGATCCACTCGCCGGCTTCGCCGAGGACGGAGATCGGTTCGTCGCTGAACGGTTCGAAGCGTTGCGACTCGCGGATCATTCGTGCCTCCCTTCGCTGAGGCGTCCTGTTCGCGGGCACGGAACGCGCGGGGGGTGCGACCTGCGAGCGCCCCGACGGCGGACCGTCGGGGCGCTCGGCGACGCGGCATCCCCGAGTTCCAGGAAGATCCCTAGCCGTTCGATCGAACGGCGGCTTCGGTCTACGGTTCGGGTCGACACGCTCGTCATTCGAATGTCCATCGCCGGACCGGTACCTGCGTGAGGAACACGCATTCGGGTCCTTACGTGCGGCGTTGGTCGAACGATACCACCCGCTGCCACGGCGCGCCGTAGCGGACTTCCCACGACGCGGACAACCGGCTCCGGCCCGGCAGGACCGCCGACGGTACACTGGACGAAGCGCACCGGTTCCTTGCCCATCGCCCGAAGGGAGTGGCCCTTGTCGCCCTACGTCCGCGTCATCCTCGCCATCGGCGCCCTGGCGGCCGCCATCCTGGTGGCGTACGTCGTGGGTAGCGCGGGGTGGCTCTGGGTGACGCTCGCTGGGGTCTTCTTCCTGGTGCTGCACGCGCGCCTCGACACCTACCCGTTCCTGGTCGTCGGGGCGCTGCTCGCCGGCGCGGGGATCGGCACGTTGCTGGAGGTGACATGGCGGTGGAGCGGGGCGTTCCTATCGAGCATCGGAGCGGCCGCGATCACCGTCGAAGCGCTCGCGCCGCGACCGGGCAGGTGGGCGTTCGCCATCGGCATCGGCTTGCTGGTGCTCGGCACCGTCGTGGGCATGGCCGACGCCGGACGAGACGGGCTGTACGCACTGCTGTTGGCGGCCGCGATCGTCGGCGCCGGCGCGGCGCTCGGACGGCAGGCACACTGACGGACGGCAAGGGTCGTTGCACCGCGCGTTCGCCGTAGAACGCCGAAGCAGACAACCCATTCGGTAGACTGGTCGAGGAGACGGTCCGGCGGCGACCCGCCGGCCGGCGCGACCACCGCGGCGCGGAACAGGCCACCGCGGTACCCACGACGAAGGAGGGCCCGGCTCACGGCCGGCCCGCCCCCGCGCTAGTAGCGCACCGCCGCCCATGGCGCCTGTGCCCGCGCTCTAGCGAGCGATTCGCGAGGAACCCACGACCGGCCCCGTCCACGGGCGCCGGCCCGGCATCGCCGACGCGAACGGCGGCGAACGACGCGGAGGAATCATGGAGCAGACCATCCAACGAGGCCTGGACGGCGTGTACATCGACACCAGCGCCGTGTGCCACATCGACGGGGCCAAGGGCGAACTCGTCTACCGCGGGTACGACATCACCGAACTGGCAGACAAGGCCAGCTTCGAAGAGGTCGTCTACCTCCTGTGGGACGGCACGCTGCCGACCCGCGCCCAGCTGGAGGCGTTCCGCGCCGAGATCGCGTCGAGCTTCGCCGCTCCCGAGGCGGTCTACGACATGCTGCGTGGCCTCCCGGGCGACTCGGTTCCGATGCACGCGTTGCGTTCCGCGGTGTCGTTGCTCGGTTCCTTCGATGCCGAGGCCGACGGCGTCGACGACGCCAACGTGCGACGCATCGGCGGTCGCCTATTGGCGCAGTTCCCCACCGTGACCGCGGCCTTCGAGCGCATCAGGAAGGGGCTCGAACCGGTCGCACCGCATCCGGACCTGAGCATCGCCGGGAACTTCCTGTACATGCTCACGGGCGAAGAACCCACCGAGGCCGCCACCCGCGTGATGGACGTCGCGCTGGTCCTGCACGCCGAGCACGGCTCCAACGCCAGCACGTTCGTCGCGCGCGCCACCGCGTCGACCCTCACCGACGTCTACAGCGCCGTCACGGCAGCCGTGGGCGCGCTCAAGGGCCCCCTGCACGGCGGCGCCAACATGGGCGTCATGCGCGCGCTGGAGGGGATCGGCAGCGTCGAGGCGGTCGAGCCGTACGTCATGGACGTGCTCTCGAATCCGAATGGCCGCGTGATGGGCTTCGGCCACCGGGTCTACAAGGTGCTCGATCCGCGCGCGCACGTGCTCAAGGAGGTCAGCCGCCACCTCGCCGAGGAATCCGGCGACAGCAAGTGGTTCGAGATGAGCCTCGAGATGGAACGAGTGATGGAGCGCGAGATGTCGAAGCGCGGCAAGCAGGTCAAGCCCAACGTCGACTTCTTCAGCGCGTCGGTCTACCGCATGCTCGCCTTCCCTGCCGACATGTACACACCCATCTTCGCCGTCGCCCGCATCTCCGGCTGGATGGCCCACCTGTACGAGCAGTACGCGGACAACCGCCTGATGCGCCCCCGCTTGGCCTACGAGGGCTCCACCGGCCTGCGCTTCACGCCGATCGACCAGCGCTGAGGCCCCGGCCCGGGGGGGCTGCGGCGGGCTCGTGCCCACCCGCGTCGCCACCGTCTCCGCCGTCCGCCCCCTCGGCCACACCGGCCAGGAACGCGCGCAACGCCGCGTCGTAGGCGGCCGGCCCCGCGTTCCACGCTTCGACGTGCTCGACGCCCTCGATACGCCGGTACACGAGCGGCGCGCGGATCCGCTCGGCGAACCGGTCGATGGCGTCGATGGGAACCGTCGTGTCGGCCGTGCCCGCCACCAGCAGGATCGGTACGTCGATCTCGTGCGCACGTCGGGCCTGCAGTAGCGAGGCGAAGTCGACACCGGTACGCAGACGCGCCGCTCGGGTGGCGGCCCGCGCTGCCCATGCAGCGAACGGAACCCCCGCGCGTCGCACCGCCAGGCGCACGGCGGCGGCCGGATCCACCAGCGGCGCCTCCAGCACCAGCGCGACGAGGGGCGGCAGCTCCGAGGGCCAACGCTTCCACGCCTCCAACGCCACCGCTCCGCCCATCGACATGCCGAACGCCACGATGCGCGTCACGCCACGTTCCGCCAGCGCGCTTGCGCCCACCAGCGCGTCCTGCCACTCGCTCGCTCCGTAGTGGTACAGGCCGTCGGGTGACGGGTCGCTGGCGTCGTGGTTTCGGTACGACAGCGCCAGCACGGGCATGTCCAAGGCGTGCAACGTGGGCATGGCGCGTAGCGTTTCGCTGCGTTCGCCGCGGCGGCGTCCGTGCAGCAGTAGCACGCCGGTGCTACCAGCGGCCGGCACGAACCACGCGGCCAGCGCTCCCACCGGCCCCTGCAAGCGCAGGTCCTCGAACCCGATCTCGTGGTCGCGCAGAGGGTCTCGGCGGTAGTAGAAGGCGTCCATGCGCGCCGCGGCGCCGGGTCGCGGCGGCGAGCCCTCGATCACCGTCAACGGCCGCTCGACACGCGTGCCGTCGTCGGCCAGAACCTCACCCAGGACGCCGTGGCCGCCCTCCCACACCAGCCCGTAGGCGCCGACGGCGCGCGTCTTGGCGTGCTGCGGGGCATCGATCGCCGGCGCGGGCACCACCACGGTCAACGTGCCGGGAGCGTCGCCCGCGGCAGCACCGGACCGGCCCCCTCGCACCGCGACGATCTCGAACTCCGGCATCAGCGCGTACGGCCGCGGCACCACGAACCGGTTCGCCATCCGGCGAACGAGCACCACCAGCGCGCCACCGGCGGCGACCGCCAGCGCGGCCGCCAGCGCGCCCGCCAGCCACCACACCAGGGCCGTGTTCACGCGCCCGCCGTTTCGGGGCGCAGCGTCCCTGCTTCCAGGCGCCACACCTGGTCCGCCGCGGCGACCAAGGCGGGGCGGTGCGCCACCACCACCACCAAGCGGTCCTGCGCCTCGCGCCGTATGGTCCGCACCAGCACCGCCTCGCTCGCCTCGTCGAGGTTCGCGCTCGGTTCGTCGAGCAGCAGCACGTTTGGGGCGCTCAGGAGCGCGCGCGCCAAGGCGAGCCGCTGCCGCTGCCCGCCGGAGAGCCCGGCACCGTCCTCCCGCAACGGGTACGACAAGTCGCCCGGTAACGCCCGAACGACCTCGGCCAAGTCCGCGCGCTCCAGCACGACCCACAACGCCTCGTCATCGAAGTCGCGGCCGAGGGTGAGGTTGTCCCGCACGGACCCGCTGAGCATGGCGGCGTCTTGCGGCACGTACGCCACGCGCCCTCGCAGCTCCGCTTCGCTCCAACCTTCCAGCGACCGCCCCGCCAGCGTCACGGTGCCATGCGTCGGGTGCAGGAACCGCAACAAGAGCCGCAACAGGGTCGTCTTCCCCGCGCCGCTCTCTCCCGTGACGGCGACCAGGCCGCGCGCCGGAAGCGTGGCGCTGGTGTCGGCCAACACCGGATCTTGCTCGTCGTAGCCGAAGACCACGCGGTCGAGCGCCAACCCACCGTGCCCGCTGGGGCCGGTGCCTGCTGCCGGTGCGACCGGCGTCGCGCTCACGGTGTCGGCGGTCAACGCGCTCACCGTTCCGGTGGCCGTCGCGCCCACCGGCGCTTCCTCGACCGCCACCAGCGCGGCCAAGCGCTTGCTCGCCGCGCCCGCCTGTCGCAGCAGCGCGAAGGCGCGCGGCAACAACTGGCTGGGCGTGGCCAACAGCGCGACCAGGGTGACGTACCCCACGACCTCGCCCACGGTCATCCGCCCGTCGGCGGCGGACCGGGCGAGCACGGTCACCAGCACGCCCAGGGCGGCGAACAACAACGTCTGCGAGAGCGGCACGGGGATGGCGGCCAACAGGTTGCGGCGCGCCACGGCCCGGGCGGCGTGCCGGTTCGCCTGGTCGAACCTCCGCACCATGAAGCCCTCCGCCCGGAATGCGCGCACCACGTCGTGATGCTTCAAGCCCTCCTGAAGGTGGCCGCCGATGGCTTCGGTGCGCTCCTGCGCGCGGCCGCTGACGCCTCCGATGGCGCGACCGACCCAGCCCAAGATCACCACCAGCGGCACCGCCATTGCCACCAGGTACACCGTTGCCGTGGCGTTGGCGGCGAACAAGACCGCGCCAACCCCGAGCAGCGTGCACGTCTCCGCCACCAGCGAGCCCAGCCCGTACTGGTAGTAGATCTCGATCTCCTTGAGGTCGGCGACGATGCGGCTCGCGAGACCACCGCTGCTGCCGGGCAGGCGTCCCGGTGTGCGCGCCAACAACGAGCGGTACGCGCGCTCGCGCCAGGTCGCGGTGACGTTCGCCGCCGCGCGGCCGAGTGCAGCGTCCTGCAAAAGCAACGCCAGCGAGCCCGCCACCACGACCGCGGCGGCGACGGTCAGGACGCCGGGCAGCGCCTCGACGTCCCCGTTCGCCAGCACGCGATCGAAGAGCGGCGTCACGAAGACGGGCACCACGGCTACGCGCAGAGCGGCGTTCGCCACCGCGGCGGCCATGCCGATCAGCGCGGCAGGGCTTCGCGGCAGGAGTAGACCGCGCACGGCGTTCATGGCGCTACCAGCGCACCTCGCCGTAGGTGTCTTCGCGGTCGGGGCTGGTCGAGAACATCGCCACCGGAGCGCCTGCGTGTTCCTCGATGAGCTCGAGGTACGACAGTACCTCGCGCGGCAACGCTGCCCGATCGCCCAAGCCGCGCAACTCGCCCCAACCCGGCACGTCGCGGTAGACCGGGGCGCCGCCCTGGTACTCCACGCACACCTTGAGCGTGTCGAGCCCCGAGAGGACGTCGAGCTTGGTGACGACCAGGCCGTCGACACCGTTGATGTCGCAGGCGTAGCGGACCTGCACCAGGTCGAGCCAGCCGACGCGCCGCGGCCGGCCCGTGGTGGTGCCGTACTCGTCCCACTGGTTGGCTCCGCTGCCGCGAAGGCGCAGTGCCAACGCTTCGTCGTGGACCTCGGTCACGAACGGACCGTGTCCGACCCGCGTGGTGAACGCCTTCACGACGGCGTACACCCCGTCGAGCGCGCGATGGCTGACGCCGGCACCGACGAGGATGCCGCCCACCGTAGGGTGGCTGCTGGTGACGTACGGGTAGGTGCCGTAGGCGAGGTCGAGCATGGTGCCCTGGCCGCCCTCGAACATCACCCTCTTGCCGCCTTGCAGCGCTTCCCGCACCAGCGCGCCGGTGTCGCGCACCAGCGGCGCCATGCGTTCCCGCACCGCCGCCATGTCGGACATGGCGGCGCCGACGCTGGTCCAACCCACGCGCGCGGTCGAGTTCGGCTTGGCGTCGATGAGTCGACCCAAACGCTCGCGCAGGACGTCCTCGTCCAGCAGGTCGCCGGCGCGGACGCCGACGCGCCGTGCCTTGTCGGAGTACGCCGGCCCGATGCCTCGACCGGTGGTGCCGACGAAGCCGCCGCCTTCGTCGTTCTTGCGGTGATGTGGCAGCACCAGGTGCGCCTCGTGCGAGACGTGCACCGGCCCTGGATCGCGACGGGCCCGCATCGCGTCCAGTTCGTCGAAGAACGTCCACGGGTCGATCACCATGCCGCCGCCGAGCACCGACACGGGGCGGTCGTGCAGCGTGCCGACCGGCAAGTGATGCAGTTTGAAGACGTCGTCTCCGACGACGACCGTGTGTCCGGCATTGGCGCCACCCGAGTAGCGCACCACTAGGTCCGCCTGGTCGGCGAGCGCGTCCACCACCTTGCCCTTGCCCTCGTCGCCCCACTGGGCGCCAAGAATCGCGATCCCCGGCATGCTTCCTCCTGCGTCGCCCGCGCCATGCTCGAGCCCCGTGCTGGGCCGAGGCGCGCGCCCCATGTTCGAGGGCCGGCACGTGGCGACGTCCGAACGCGAGCCTACCAAGTCGGTGCCATGGAGCGGGCCCGGCCGACGTCGTCACGGTGCACCACGGGACTCCCGCCACCGCCGCGCTGTTCGGACGGTAGTCTGTGGCGTGCCAGGATCGCGACCCATCTCCCGTCCGCGCGTGCTGCTCAGCACCTCCACCAGCCATCGCACGACCGGCCTATGGCGCGAGGACGCCCTGACCGGCCGCAACTACTCCGAAGCCGTGGCTGCCGTCGGTGGCTTGCCGTTCATGGCGGCGGTGCTCGAGCCGGGCCTGGCCCACGCATACGCGGAGGAGGCCGACGCCTTGTTGCTCACGGGTGGGGCCGACGTCGACCCGGTGCTCTTCGGGGCGGTCCCGGAGCGCGACCTCGGTAGCGTCGACGAGCGCCGCGACGCGTTCGAGATCGCGCTGTACCACGCCTTCCGCGCGGCCGGGAAGCCCGTGCTGGGCGTGTGCAGGGGGCATCAGGTCATCAACGTCGCAGAAGGCGGGACGCTCGTCCAGCACCTGCCTGCGGTCGACGGCACGTGGCAGCACGACCAGCGCGACCTACGGGGCGTCCCGTTCCACCCCGTGCGCATCGAACCGGGCAGCATGCTGGCCGAAGCGTTCGGCGTCACCGACATCCGCGCGAACACCTACCATCACCAGGCCGTCGACGGCCTGGGGGCGAACTTGCGGGTGACGGCGCGCGCCGGTGACGGCGTGATCGAAGCCATCGAGGGCACCCAAGGAGCGTTCGTGTTGGGGGTGCAGTGGCACCCGGAGATGTGCTGGAACACCCATCCCGAGCACCGTGTGCCGTTCCAACTCCTGATCGACGCCGCGCGCCGGGGCGCCTGATCCCGTCACGCGCCCGACACGAGGCGGCGCGAACGCGCGCCCCCGTGCGCGTCCGAGGCGCTTCCGTGCGCGTCCGAGGGGCGGCCCCGTGCGCGCCTCAGGGAGCGTCCAGGGGCGATCCGGAAGCCGGGCGACCGGAGTGCCGGAGCCGTTGACATCGGGCCGCCTTCTGGTAGACTCTCGCCCATGACGCGTGTCGGGGCGGGAGGTGGTGCCGTGGAAGACGGCTATGGCTACATCGCCATCCGCACGTTCGCATCCTTCGTGCCGTCCTGCGTGACGGACCCCCGTACCCCCGCGTGAGCGCCGGTTGACCAGGTACCCCTGAACCTCGGGGGCCTCCAACGACGCGTCCGCGCGCCGTTTGGAGTGCCACCATGGTCGTAGTCATGACGAAAGACGCCCCGCGCGAGCAGGCCGCGCGCGTGGTCGACGAACTCGAGAACCTCGGCTTCACTCCCCACATCAGCGACGGCGAGTCGCGCACCTTGATCGGCGCGATCGGCCCTGCGCCGACCGAGGAAGTGCGCGAGCACCTGCGCGCGCTTCCCGGCGTGGACACGGTGGTGCGCATCACCAAGCCGTACAAACTGGCCTCCCGTGAGTTTCGGCACGACGACTCGTACGTGATGATCGGAGGCGTCAAGACCGGCAACGGGCGCTTCGTGGTGGCCGCCGGGCCGTGCGGGGTGGAGAGCCGCGAGCAGCTCGCCGGCGCAGCCGACATCGCCCGTCGTCACGGCGCGCAGCTGCTGCGGGGCGGGGCGTTCAAGCCGCGCACCAGCCCGTACGCGTTCCAGGGCCTCGGCGCCGAGGGGCTGCGCTTGTTGGAAGAGGCGCGCGAGACGACCGGAATGCCGATCGTCACCGAGGTGACCGCTCCGGAACTGGTCGAGACCGTGGCCGCCACTGCCGACATGCTCCAGATCGGTGCGCGCAACACGCAGAACTTCGCCCTCCTCGCCGAGGTGGGCAAGGCCGGCAAGCCGGTGCTGTTCAAACGCGGCATGTCGACCTCGATCAGCGAGTTCCTGCAAGCCGCCGAGTACATCCTCAGCCAGGGCAACCCCAACGTGGTGCTGTGCGAGCGTGGCATCCGCACCTTCGAGACGGCCACCCGCTTCACCCTCGACGTGAGCGCCGTGCCGGTGCTGAAAGAACTCAGCCACTTGCCGGTGTGGGTCGACCCGAGCCACGCGGCGGGCCGGCGCACGCTGGTTGCCGCCTTGGCGTTGGCGGGTGCAGCGGCCGGCGCCGACGGCCTCATCGTCGAGGTCCACCCGAACCCCGAGCAGGCCCGCTCGGACGCCGCGCAACAACTCGACGACGCCGAGTTCGGCGCCCTCATGACGCGTCTGCGGGGCGTCGCAGAAGCCCTCGGGAAGCAGCTCTGAGGATGCGCCCCGCGCCGTTGCTGTCCACGGTGGTCGTGGCGGGGGTCGGACTCATCGGCGGTTCGTTGGCGTTGGGTGCCCGGCAGCGGTTCCTGGCAGAGCGCGTCATCGGACTCGACCGAGACCCCACCGTGCTGGACGCCGCGCGCGGTCTCGGCATCATCGACGAGGCGCGTCTCGCACCAGGACCGTGGCTCGAGGGCGCCGACCTGGTGGTGCTGGCCACGCCGGCTCGCAGCCTGGTGCCGCTCGGGCGCGAGATCTTCCCGTACCTGTCTGGGCACGCCGTCGTCACCGACGTCGGCAGCGTCAAGGAGCCGGTCGTTCGGGGTCTGCGCGACCTGGCGATGGGGCGCTTCGTGGGTGGCCACCCGATGGCGGGCAGCGAACGCGCCGGCGTGCTCCACGCCGACGCCGCCTTGCTGGAGAACGCCGTCTGGGTGCTCACGCCCGACCGGGAGGCCGGCAACGCCTCCGTGGGCGAAGCCGTCGCCGCCACCTCGGTGCGCGCGCTCGAACGGGTGCGCGCGTTCGTGGAGGCGCTCGGCGCTCGTACCATCGAGGCGACCCCGGAGCAACACGACCGACTGGTCGCGGTGGTCAGCCACCTGCCGTACTTGGCCGCCGTGGCGCTCACGGCACTGGTGGACCGCGGCGACGAGCGAGGCCTGAAGATGTTGCTGGCGGCCGGCGGCCTGCGCGACCTCACGCGGGTCGCGAGCGGCGACCCGCGCATGAGCCGCGACATGGTGAGCGGCAACCGCACCGCCGTGACGGCCGCCCTCCGCGCCTTCCGCGAAGAGCTGGAAGCGCTCGAGCGCTTGCTCGACGACCCCGAAGCGCTCGAGGAGCGCGCCGCGGACGCGAAACGCGTGCGCGACTCCATCCCCATCGTGCGCCGCAACCTGCTGCCGGCTCGCCACGAGGTGGTCATCGCCGTCCCCGACCGTCCGGGCGAGTTCGCCCGCATCACCCAGGCTCTGGGGGCCGAGGGGGTGAACATCAAGGACCTGGAGGTCCTCGGCGTGCGAGAGTCGGGCGGCGCCATCCGCCTGGCGTTCGAGGACGAGGACGCGCTCGAGCGCGGCAAGAGCGTGCTGGCAGCTGCCGGGTACGAGGTCCGGGGGCGCAACGGCGCGCACGGCTCGTCGGCAGACTAGGGAGTGGAGGCGATGTCGGGCGGAGACGGTCGAGACGCGCATGGGGCGCGTGACGCGCTGTTCGACCTGGCGGTCCGGCGGGCCGCGCAATACGCGGCCCGCCTGGGGCTCCTGGAGCGCCGCGGCGCGGACGTCGACGTGGTGCGCCTCGGGCTCGAGCCCTGGTACCTCAAGACCCGCTTCGCCTACCGCGTCCCTCTGGAAGGCGTGCTGGCCGCGCTGGCGGCGCTACCCGAAGGCGTCGACCCCGAACGCGCGCGCTGGCGTGGCGGCGCGAACGGAGGATGGTCGACCGAAGACGGCTGAGCCGCGCGGTCTATCGCGCCAACTGGAACAGGCCCGCCATCCCCTGGCCGCCACCGACGCACATGGCGATGATGCCGAACTCCGCGTCCCGGCGGCGCATCTCGGCGAACAGGTCGGCTGCGATGCGCGCGCCGGTGGCGCCCAAGGGGTGGCCGATGGCGATCGCGCCGCCGTTCACGTTGAGCTTCTCGTCGGGGATGCCGAGCTGCTGCTGGCTGTAGCACACTTGGCTCGCGAACGCCTCGTTGATCTCGATCAGGTCGACGTCGTCGAGCGTCATGCCGGTCTTGGCGAGCAATTTGCGGATGGCGGGCACCGGACCGACCCCCATGATCTCGGGCGGCACGCCCACGACGGCGGCCTGGACGAAGCGCGCCAGCGGCTTCGCGCCGATTGCGGCCGCCTCGTCCGCCCGCATCACGACCGTCATGGCGGCGCCGTCGTTGAGGGGGCTGGAGTTCCCGGCCGTGACGGTCGCGGCCTCGTCGTCGGCGAACACGGTCGGCAAGGTGGCAAGCTTCTCGAGACTGGTGCCGGCGCGCGGACCTTCGTCCTCCGTCAGCACCACCTCGTGCCACACGCCCTCTTCGTCCTGCACGCGGGTCGGCACCGGCACGACCTGCTCGGCGAAGTGGCCGGCGGCGCGCGCATCCAGCGCCTTGCGATGGCTCGCCAACGCGAAGCGGTCCTGCTCCTCGCGCGTGATCCCGTAGCGGCGCGCCACCTCCTCGGCCGTCTGCCCCATGGTGTGGTACGCGCCCGGCTTGCGCCGCGCGAGTTCCCGGTTGATCGCGAGATGGTGACCACCCATCGGCACGCGGCTGGTGCAGTCGCTGCCGCCGGCCAGCACCACGTCGGCCATGCCCGTTCCGACGGCGTGCACGCCCTGCACGATGACCTGCAGGCCCGAAGCGCAGAAGCGGTTGATGGTGGCGCCCGCCACGTGATCGGGCAGCCCGGCGATCTGCGTGGCGATGCGCGCCATGTTGTAGCCCGCCTCGCCCTCCGGATGGGCGTTGCCGAGCAGCACGTCGTCGACATGGTTCGGGTCGAGCCCGGGGGTGCGCGCGAGCGCCTCGCGGATGACGAGCCCTGCCAAGTCGTCGGGGCGCGTGTCCTTCAGCTTGCCCTTGTGGGCCCGGCCGACCGGAGTACGGATCGCGGTGGTGATCACGACGTCATGCACGCCGTTGCTCCTCTCCCGGCCGCCGGCCGGTCTCGCCCGGCCGCCGGCCGGGCGGCACGGGCGGGTCGAGCCGGCGCCCGCGCGTCGTTCGTCAGCTGCTGTGCCACGGCCGGATCACGATGGCGTCGTCCTTGAGGTACGCCACCTCGGGGCCGTTGCCGTCGTCGTCGTCGACCTCGTCCGTGCCGGCCTGCGCCAGCGCGCTGCCGATCCTCAGCTGGGGGCTGCGGATCCGCT
>JAWOIL010000030.1:0-2735 GCA_046484635.1 Trueperaceae bacterium | reverse complement strand
CGCTGATGCGGCGCCGCCCGATGACCCGGTGGAGCCCCGCGTAGACCTGCTCGTCCACGGTGATCGTCAGCTTGCGGCGCATGTCGCCCCCTATACGTGTACTATACGTGTTCGCTCGAGCGCGAACGTCTCGCCCCCGGCATCGGCCCAGATCGCGTCCGTCGTTCACGGGTCGCGACCCCGCGCGGCGGCGGCGACGACTCCGTGTCGCTCGACATGCTCATCGACCGTGCTCCGCGAACGGCTCGTCGTGCCCGGACGCGCACACCCGCGCCAACCTGTGGCACAGGCCCCCGCTGTCCAGACGATGCTCACCCGTCCCATCGGGAAGGATGGCCAGCGCAGGGGGCTGCCGTTACCAGCGCAGCTCCAACGCCTCGAGCCCGCGGAATCCGATCCCCTTACGCCACCGCAGCGGTTCGTCGACGAGCCGCAGCCCCGGCAGTCTCCTGAGGAGCGTCTCGAGCGCCAGCCGGGCCTCGAGTCGAGCCAGCGGCGCCCCGAGGCAGAAGTGGATCCCCATCCCGAACGCCAGGTGGCGGAGTTGCGTTCGGGTCACGTCGAGCCGGTCGGGCTCCGGGAAGTGCTCTGGGTCGCGGTTCGCCGAGCCGATGACCAGGCCGACCTGGTGGCCGCGGGGGATCGTGCGGCCTCGCAGCTCGATCTCCTCACGCGCGAACCGAAACGTGAACTGCACCGACGAGTCGAACCGCAGGAGCTCCTCGACCGCCGGGTCGTAGAGGTCGGGGCGCGAACGAAGGAGCTCGAGCTGCTCGGGATGCCGCAGCAGCGCGAGGACGCCATTGCCGATCAGGTTCACCGTGGTCTCGTGCCCTGCCACCAGCAGCAGGACGCACATCGCGATGAGTTCCTCTTCGTCGAGCGCGCCGTCCCCGCTCTCGGCGGCGATCAGGGCGCTGACGAGATCGTCCCGCGGCTCCACGCGCCGTTCCGCGACGATGTCGCGCAGGAGCGCCGTCATCTCGCGCGTCGCTTCGCTGGCGCGACCGTAGACGTCGGGCGAAGTGCGGAGATCGATCGCCGCTGCGAGCGCGACGCTCCAGTCGCGGAAACGGATGCGGTCCTGGTGGGGCACCCCGAGGAGCTCGGCGATGACGATGACGGGCAACGGGTACGCGTAGTCGCGGATGAGATCGATCGAGCCGTTCGGCTCCACCTCGTCGATGAGCTGCTCGGCGATCTCGGCGATGCGAGGGGCCAACGCCTGCACGATCCGCGGCGTGAACGCCTTCGTCACGAGCGCGCGGAGTCGCGTGTGGTCGGGCGGGTCTCGGAACAAGATCCACTTCGATGCCATCTGCCAGAAGGGGCGGTACGGATCCGGCAGCTCCGGACGCGGCAGATCGGGGAGCGCGGTCCTCACCTCACGCACGAAGCGCGCATCCCGGAGCGCCGCGGCGACGTCGTCGTGCCGGAACAGGAACCAGGTGCCCTCGGCCCCCGGCGCCGCTGGGCGACCGAAGTGCACGGGATCGATGCTCCGGTAACGCTGGTAGTACGGGTAGGGGTCAGCCGTGAAGCCGGGGACGAAGGGATCGAACGGTTCCGTCACGGCGGTCACACCGGATGCCGGCGGATCGGTGCCACGCACATCCATAAGCAGCCTCCAGAGATGAAAGTGGGTGCAAGTTACCACGATCAGGCGCCGCGTTCTTGCCCACCCAAGCGGTCGATGACGCTGGATCCACCGCCTGCGGCCTCGGTGGCCGCGCGTCCCGAGCACCACAAGCCGCCGAGCCACGGGCCGTAGAGGTGCGCGTCGGCCAGAAGGTCGCGACCGCGCGCACGCCGAGCTCCTGCAAGAAGTCCAATGCACGCATCCATCGGGCCCCAGCGGTAGGTGCCCCCCGCAGGCTCTCGGAACCCCCAGTCCGCCTCCAGACGCGTGATGCCCGCCCTAAGCAACGGCACGTGCCGCGCCGCGAGCACGCTGAACCCTCAGAGAACCCCCAAGGCACGCGCCACCAAGAGCGCGCCCAGCCCGCCCAACGCCACCGCGAGCGCGGCCGCGGCGACGACGTAGACGACGAAGATCGCTCGGAATCGCGTCTCGATGACGGCCGCCCGCGCGGGCAGCAGGTACGGGTCGCCCCCGCCGCCTCGACCCTGGTTCACGGCGAGGATCCCCCACGCCATGATCCCGAAGGCGCCGCCGAGGCCGGCGACCGCGAGCGGGACCCACAGCGCCAGCCACGCCTGCATCGCGTCGGGCGGGAACGCCAGCCCGAAGAGCGTTCCGATGGCCGGCGCGGAGGCGATGCCCAGTGCAACGACGACGGCGCCCAGCAGCCGCCAAAGCGCTCGCCTCGCCGCGGGTGGCCAAGGGTAGGCGCGGTGTTCTCCGGGACCACCCATCATGGCGCCGCCACCCACGGCGCCTGCGGCAGGAACGCGCGCGCCACCACGCGGTAAGCCGGGCGGTACGCCGCCCCGTACGCGGCGGAATGGTGGACGGCGGGGAACCCCGCGTCTTCCATGCGGCGCCCGAAGACCTCGGCGTCGGCCCGCGAGAACGGCAACGAGCCGTCCGCGGCCAAGGCCTCCACGGTCGCCCACGACGACCTCAGCCGCTCGGGGGACCCACGGAACCCGTTGGCGGTGCGCACGAAGGCGTCGAGCAGGTCGGTCGCGTCGCCACCCCCCGCGAGGTACGGCCGCAGGTGGACGCGAACGATCCGGCCGTCCGGCGAGATGGGGTCGATCGTCGGCTCCTG
>JAWOIL010000013.1:0-4558 GCA_046484635.1 Trueperaceae bacterium | reverse complement strand
TGACGGCTGGGGCGCGCCTTCATTAGGCTGAGCGGCGAGTCCGCGATCGTCTACCCCCTGAGCCGGCATCGGGCCGGCCGCCCATAGGGGGGGACCGCAGCTCGCTCTACCCGTTCGAGAGGAGAATGCATGCTTAGAGGTAGCTTCCGCACGTTGTCCCTGTTGCTGGTCGCCGGGGTCCTGTCCTGGTCCTTCGCTCAGGGCACGTTGATCATCGCCCAGGGCACCGATCCCACGAACCTCGACCCGTCGCTCTCGACCGACTCCCCGTCGGCCAGCGTCTCCAGCCACATCTTCGAGACGCTCTTCGAGCTCACCCCCGAGGGAACGATCGAGCCGATGCTCGCCAGCGGGTACACCGTGTCGACCGACGGCCTCACGTGGACGTTCGACGTCCGTCAGGGCGTCACTTTCCACGACGGCACGCCCCTGACGGCCAACGAAGTCAAGGCGAGCCTGGAGCGCTTCATCGATCCCGACAACGCCTACACCTTCCGTTTCCTCCTCACTCGGATCTCCGAGGTCAACGTCCTCGATACCCACAAGGTCGAGGTCAAGCTCGCCTCGCAGTTCGCGCCGCTGCTCGCGCACCTCACCCACAGCTCGACGGCCATCGTCATGACCGGTCTCGATCTCGACGAGACCCCGGTCGGCACCGGCCCCTTCGAGTTCGTCTCGTGGGAGCGCGGCCAGCGCGTCGACCTCAAGCGCTATGAGGGCTACTGGGGCGAGAAGCCGGGCATCGAGGGCCTGCGCTTCCTGGCCGTTCCGGAGAGCACCACGCGCATGGCGCTCGTGGAGACCGGCGAGGCCCACGTGTCCGTTCGCGTGCCCCCGCAGGACATCGCCCGCCTGAACGCCAACCCGAACGTGACCGTCGAGAACGTCTCGAGCGTCCGCACGATCTACATCTACTTCAACAACACGATGGAGCCGATGAACGATCCGCGCGTCCGCCAGGCGATCAACTACGCCGTCAACAAGGAAGACATCGCCGAGTTCGTGCTCGGTGGCGCCGTGCGCGTCTCTGACGCCCCGGTCTCGCCCGGCGTCTTCGGTTACACCCCGGTCGGCAACTACGACTACGACCCCGAGAAGGCGAAGGCCCTTCTGGCCGAAGCCGGCTACCCGGATGGCTTCAGCACCACGCTGTACAGCCCCAACGGTCGCTACCTCCAGGACATCCAGATCTCCGAGGCCATCCAGAGCCAGCTCGCCGAGGTTGGCATCGACGCCACCATCGAGACGCTCGAATGGGCTGCGTACCTGGCCAAGACCAACGTGCCCGCCGCTGAGAACGAAGTGCCCTTTGCCATGCTCGGTTGGGGCACCGTGACCGGCGACGCCGACTACGGCCTCTTCGCGCTGTTCCACACCACCCAGCACGTGCCGAACGGCTCGAACCGCTCGTTCTACAGCAACAGCATCGTCGACGCCCTGCTCGACGAGGCGCGCTCGAACCCCGATCCTGCCCTGCGTGAGCAGCTGTACGCCGACGCGATGCAGATCATCTGGGACGAGGCCGCCTGGCTGTTCCTCCACAGCGAGACGCAGCTCGTCGCCGTCCGCGACAACGTCGAAGGTCTGGTCATCCACCCGACCGAGCGCTACCTTGCGCACAAGGCCAGCCTCCGCTGACCGGTCCGCTGGCGCGCCCCTCTTGGGGCGCGCCAGCCCCCCATATCTAACCCAACGTATCTCCACGACGCGCGCCGAACGTGCCGGGTGGGCGGCGCGCGGGGACATCCAAGGACGAACGAGGTAACGAGTTGCTCCAATACACGCTCCGGCGCGTGCTCATCGCGATTCCCTCGATCCTCGGGGTCATGATCATCGTGTTCGCGATGGTTCGGCTCGCCCCCGGCGATCCTGCGCAGTTGCTGGCGGGTGAGTTCGCCGACGCCGAGACCATCGAGCTCATCCGTGAGCGGTTCGGCCTCAACGACTCGATGCCACGACAGTTCACCCGTTTCGTGACGGGTGTATTCCGGGGCGACCTGGGTGAGTCGACGAGGACCAAGCGCCTCGTCACCTCGGACCTCACGACGTACTTCCCGAACACCCTCGAGCTGGCGCTCGGCGCGATCGCCGTGGCGCTGGTGTTCGGCATACCGGCGGGCATCCTCGCGGCTCTGCGACCCAACAGCCCTGTCGATCTCGCGGTGATGCTCGGCGCCCTGATCGGTGTCTCGATGCCGGTGTTCTGGTTCGGGCTCCTCGCGATCCTGATCTTCTCGGTGCAACTCGGCTGGTTCCCCGTCGCCGGACGCGGAACGCTTCGACATCTCGTGCTTCCGGCTCTGACGCTCGGTCTCTCGAGCATGGCGATCATCGCCCGCATGACGCGCTCATCGATGCTCGAGGTGCTCAACCAGGACTTCGTCCGCACGGCGCGGGCCAAGGGGCTCTTCTGGCGAGCCGTCGTGCTCAAGCACGCCCTTCGCAACGCCCTGGTCCCCGTCGTCACCGTGATCGGTCTGCAGTTTGGCGCCCTACTCGCGGGCGCGGTCATCACCGAGACCGTCTTCACCTGGCCCGGCATCGGCAGCCTGCTGGTCGTCTCGATCCTGGCGCGCGATTACCCCGTTGTGCAGGGCGCCGTTCTGCTGATTGCCGTGTCGTTCATCGCGGTGAACCTGATCGTCGATCTCGTGTATGGCTTCATCGATCCGAGGATCCGCTATGACTGATGCGCCCGCGACCGTGAACGTCCAGGAAGAGGCGAAGCGCGCACCGCGGTGGCGCCGGCGACTGTTCCGCAACCCGCTCGCCGTCTTCGGCGTCACCGTGATCGGCTTCTTCCTCGTCGTGGTCACGCTCGCGCCTTTTCTCGCGCCGTACCCGCCCACCCAGCAGAGCCTGCGCTCCACCTACATCCCGCCCGGTGTCGGCGTGTCGCTCCGTGGACCCGAGGGCCAGCTGGGCATCTGGGTCAACCCGGTCACGCGCAGCCCCGTCGGTGGCGTCCGCGTGGACGACAGCGTGGCGTACCCCGTTCGCATGCTCGTTCGCGGTGACCCGTGGACCTGGATGTTCGGCCTGATCCGAAGCGACCTTCGGCTGTTCGGCGTCGACGGACCGGTTCGCTTCTACGCACTCGGCACGGACGAGCAGGGCCGCGACCTGCTTTCCCGGCTCATCCACGGCGCCTGGATCTCGCTGTTCATCGGCTTGATCTCCATCGCGATCGGGATCGGTATCGGCGTCCCCGCCGGCGCCATCTCCGGCTTCCTCGGGGGAACGACCGACATGATCGTGCAGCGTGTCATCGACACCCTGCTGGCGTTTCCTGGGATCCTCCTGGCCATCGTGTTGGTGGCGACCTTCGGGACGGGCCTCGGCAACGTGATGATCGCCGTCGGCGTGGCGTCCGTGCCCATCTATGCCCGCCTGGTTCGCGGGTCGGTGCTGCAGGTCAAGAACCGCGAGTACGTCGAGGCGGCCGCCGCCCTCGGCCGCAGGCGGCTACCAACCCTGTTCCACCACGTGATCCCTAACGTGATGGCGCCGATCATCGTGCAGTCCAGCCTGCAGATGGCGACCGCCATCCTGTTCGCTGCCGGCCTCGGCTTTCTCGGCCTGGGCGCGCGCCCGCCGCAGCCCGAGTGGGGCCTGATGCTCGCGCGCGGCCGGGAGTACCTGGCTGTGGCGCCGCACGTTGCCACCTTCCCCGGGCTTGCGATCGTCATGGTCGTCCTCGGCTTCAACCTGCTGGGGGACGCCCTGCGCGACGCGCTCGACCCGCGCATGTGAGGCCGGGGCGCGCCTACGAGGGTGCGCCTACGAGGGCGCGCCCCTAGCGATCCAGCATCCCCGCGCCTGGTCCCGTCAGGGGCCGGGCGCGTCTTCGGCGGCGTCGATCCACACGCGGAACCGCCCGGCGGTGTCGTTGGCGATCAGCCGCAGCGACCAGGGGCCCGCCGGCAGCTCCAGCCGCGGCCGGCTGCTGGCCACGCCCATCGTCGTGCCCGGGCCGAAGCTCGCCAGGCCGTGCTCCGCGCCGGTCGCGTCGGTCAGCACGATGCGGAACGGACCGCCCGCCACGTCCTCGAAGCCGAACAGCAACAGCAGCGGTTCCGCGCCGACCACCCCGTCTCCGAACGCGCCGTCGAACGGTGCACCGTCGAGCGTCACCTCGGCGATACGGTCGTGCGTGGGCAGGAAGAATCATAATATAGACTGCAGGGTGGGAATAGATCCAGAACAGGTGCTGATAAAGAATGGGGTCTCCACCCAGTGCGGGATCGAAAAATCCTATCTGAAACATGCGTTCTGCAACAATCATTAAAAGGGTAACACCAACAATAGGGGTAGCAATTATCTGTATCCATCCCGTGGCATAAAGTGTCCATGGGAAAAGAGGCATTTTGAACCAGGTCATTCCGGGTGCTCTCAGGCGGTGAATGGTCACAATGAAATTTAAACCGGTGAGAATGGATGAAAATCCCAGTATAAATGCGCCAACTACTGCCGGAAGCATGTTGGTGGTAGTTTTAAAACTATATGGGGCATAGAATGTCCATCCGGTGTCAGGCGCTCCGTCTCCAATAAATTGCGA
>JAWOIL010000205.1:0-2869 GCA_046484635.1 Trueperaceae bacterium | reverse complement strand
CGCCTCATGGCAAACTGACGCCAATGCCGGGCGAACAGGCCGAAAGCCCGTGCGCCACGGCATAGGGAGCACAAGTGACCTCGCGACTGGGGGCGTCGCTCGCGGATACCGAGCGGCGCCTTCGCAACTACAAACGCCTCATCTACGCGCTGCTGCTCGCCTTCGCAGCGATCGACGTGGCCGTGTCTCTGCTGTTCGTCACCGGCGAACTCCAGACGTGGGCGCGAGTCGTCACCGCCGGTGCCCTCGTGCTCGCCACGCTCGTCGTGTGGCTTCGCAAAGATGCGCTGAGGCTCGTCGAAGTGGCCGTGTTCGGCATCGGGAGCCTGGTTGCGATCGGCCTGTTGGCGGTCGACCTCCGCGGCCCAGAAGACGCCCACGCCGAATCGATGCGCTCGTTCGCCGCATGGGTTCCGCTCTTCTTCGTGTGGGCGTTCCTCGCCTTCGGGAGCAAGCGCGGCCTCTTCTCCTCGACCGCGCTCCTGGTGGCAGGCATCGGCGTGGGAACCGCGCACGTGCTCGGCGCGCCCGCCGGAGACCGGCTCGACCCCGAGTACGCCGCCCTCGCCGACCTCGCCGTGGTGAGCGGCGCTTACCTGATGCTGCTCTACGCACTCACGTTCAGCATCGAGCGCCGCACCGCGTCCCTCGCCGCCGACGAAGCCACCGCCCGCCTCCTTACCACCGACCCGGTTACGAACCTGCCCAACCGCGGCGTCCTGCACGAACGTCTCGAGCAACTGACCGGGCCGGAGGGCAGCGAACCGTTCACCCTTGCCCTCGTCGACCTCGACGACTTCCGCGTCGTGAACGAATCGATCGGCATCATGTCGGCCGACGACCTGCTGCGCGCCGTCGGCTTGCGTCTCGCTACCGCCGCCGGCAACCCCGGAGCCGAACTCCTGGCGCACCTCGGCGCCGACGAGTTCGCTCTCGTGATGCGCGGTGACCGCGACGACGCCCAGGCGCGCGCCCTCGCGCTGCACCTACTGGACGCGTTCAAGGCCCCGTTCGACACGCCCACCGGACCGCTGCTCGCCACCGCCAGCGTCGGCATCAGCCGCTTCCCTCGCGACGCCGTTCTCGCCAGCGAGCAGTTCGCGCAAGCCGAGAACGCCGTCACCAGCGCCAAGGAAGCCGGCGGCGGGAGCTACCGCCTGGCGGTTCAAGACGCCCAGGAGGCCGCCAAGTCTGCTCTGGCCCGCGACCTGCGCCAGGCACTCGGTCGCGGTCAGTTCGTGCTGCACTACCAACCGGTCGTCGAACTCTTCGACGACGCGCCGCCCCGCGTGATCGGCGCCGAGGCGCTACTGCGCTGGGCGCATCCCGAACGCGGCCTGGTGCCGCCGCTCGACTTCGTGCCGATGGCCGAGCGTAGCGGGCTGATCGTGCCGATCGGCGCCTGGGTGCTCGACGAGGCGTGCCGCCAAGCGGTGGCGTGGGAACGCGAAGGTCGCGGCGCGTGGACGATGTCGGTGAACGTCTCACCGCGGCAGTTCACCGAGCCGGGCCTGGTGGCCACCGTCGAGCGCGCCTTGGCCGACTCGGGGCTACCGGCGAAGCGCCTCGTCGTGGAGGTCACGGAGACGATCGCCGACCAGCCCGCCGTCGCCCAGCGACTCACCCGCCTGCGTGCGCTGGGCGTGCGCGTCGCCATCGACGATTTCGGCGCCGGCTACTCGTCGCTCGGCCGCTTGCGCATGCTCCCGCTCGACCTCGTCAAGCTCGACCGCTCGTTCGTGCGCGAACTCGACGGCGACGACGAGCGCGCGCGCCTGGTGGTGCGCGCCGCCGTCGAACTGGCGCGCGGCCTCGGCGCCAGCGTGGTGGCGGAAGGCGTCGAGCGCGAGTCGCAAGCCGGCTCCGCGCGGGCAGCCGGCTGCAGCTACATGCAGGGGTTCCTGTACGGGCGGCCGGTAGGCGCGGAGATGTTCCCCGGCGGCGCTTGGTTCCCGGCGAACGGGCGAACCGACGGCTGACGACCGGGCTCCGCCGACCCCACGCGCTGTCTCAGGCCTCCGCCAGCTCCTCGAACCGCTCGATGGTGCGCCGCACCCCATCTTCCAGCGGCGTCTCGTACACCTTCGCCACCGCGGCCCGCAACGGACCGTCGTCGAACCCCTGCGGGAACGGCAGGCGCGCTTCCCCCACCGTCACCCGCACGTCGGGCCGCACCCGCTCGATGATGCGCGCGACCTCGTCGATGCTCACCAGCGGCCCGCCCAGGTCGTAGACGAACGCGCCGCGGTCCGCGGACTGCCCTTGCGACCGCTCGCTGCCCGTTCCACCGTCAAGGGCACCGTCCGAGACCAGCGCCGCGTCGATGAACTGCCGCGCCACGTCCGACGCCCACTGCAGTTGCATCGTGCCGCCGAAGGAGATATGCGCGTCCTCGCCGCGGGCCGCCGCCGCCATCGCCACGGTCGGCTCGCTGGTGACGCCTTGGTCGCGACCGACGCCGTACACCGTGTAGGGACGCAGGGCGACGCTCGAGATCCCGTGATCGTGCCAGTACACCCGCGCGGTTCCTTCGTTCGCGATCTTCGTGACGCCGTAGAGCGTACGGGGCCGCTTCGGCGCCGTGTCGTCGACGACGTCGGTGGCGTAGTCCGACGCCGGCCCGTACACCGCGATGGACGAGGCGAACGCCAGGTGCGGGATGCCCAGCGCCCGCGCCGCCTCGAAGATGTGCACCGTGCCCTCGACGTTGACGCGCGCGCCCGCCACCGGATCGGCGCGGCAGAACGGCACCTGCAACGCCGCAAGGTGAACGATCCGCTCGACGTCGTTGCGCTCCATCACGGCCCGCACCGCCTGCCCGTCGGTCAGGTCGCCTTGCTCGAACGTCACCGCGGCGAGCGCGCCGGGC
>JAWOIL010000203.1:0-9158 GCA_046484635.1 Trueperaceae bacterium | reverse complement strand
CCGTCGAGCGACCGGTCCGGGTTGCCGTCGAGGCACTCTCCGAAGGTGACGGTGGCGAGATCGCGCGCCTGCTCGAGCTCGCGGTACAGCGCGTGCAGGAAGGGCCGCGCGTCGTTCGGATAGGCGCTCCAGGCGTTCTCGCCGTCGAGGATGACGGTGAGAACGCGCTCATGATCGCCGCCGAGGCGGCGGGCGAAGCGCTCCCGGATCTGGCGGATGAAGTCCTGCGCCGCGGCCTCGGCGTCGCCGTAGTGCTGGTAATGGAAGCCGATGTCGTCCGATAGACCGGGGTCGCGGAAGAAGATACTGACATCGCCGTTGGGGGTCTCGACTCGGTAGGGCTGGCACAGCACGTTCGGGTCGTCGATACGGTACCCCCAGCGGCCGCTGCGCTGCAGCACGCCGGCGTCGGACGCGATCCAGCGCACCCCGGCCTCGGCGAATAGCGCGGCGGCGTCTTGGCTAATCGCTCCTTCGGCCGGCCACATGCCACGGGGGATGCGGCCAAAGAGCCGGCGGTAGTGGTCGACAGCGTGTGCGATGTGTGCGCGCGCGTCCTCGGGGTGCGTGAAACGCGGTGGGAGGGTCGTGCCCGGCCGATCGAGGGTGGCCTGGTCGGTGTCCATCAACAACGGCAGGATGGGGTGGTAGTACGCGCTGGTGGCGACCTCGATCTGACCACGGTCCTGCAGCTCGCGGTGGAGCGGCACGATGGCCCGCAGGATCTTGTACTGCTCGGCCACCATGCCTCGCACGTCGTCCGCGTCGAACCCGTGACCCTGTTCGACGTAGCGACGCACACTGGCGGACTCACCGGTGGCGAGGGCGACGTCGTCGCCTCGGAACTCCGGCGCGAACCAGGCGAGGTTGAACCACATCTGCAGGTCTCGCAGGTCCTGCACGGCGAAGCGCCTGCCGGCAAGGCGCCGTTCGAGGAGGTCGGAGTAGCGCCGGTGGGGGTAGACCTGGTGGTGCCAATCTGCGTCGAAGAAGGTTCCGAGGAGTTCCTCGCGCTGCTCGCCGGTGAGCTCCTCGGCCGGCGTCAGCGTGAGCTCCAGTGCCCGGTCGGTGGCGCCACGCTCGAGGTAGTCCTCGACCTGCATCAACAGCACCGGCGTGAGGTTGATGGTGAGGTGCACGTCGGGGTGCTGTGCGACGAGCGCCGCCATGGCGTAGTAGTCACGGATGCCGTGCAGGCGGACCCACGGTTGCCGGAAGCTGCCGCGCCCGACGGGCACGTCAGGGTCGCGGTAGAACGGCTGGTGCTGATGCCACATGAGCGCGACGTGAAGGCGGGTGGCGACGCGGAACGAAGCTTCGGGCGAGGTTGCGTCCCCTTCGGGTGACGTGGCCCACGCGTTGTAAGTGACCCGCGTGCCCGCACGGAAGGGCCCCACGAACGCCTGCCAGTAACTCGACCCGCCACCGTTGCGCAGCCACCGTGCCGGCGAGCAGCCCTCGTTGGTGGGTTCGGAGGGGAGCGAACACTCGCGATCCGGATCCCACTCGCGGTAGTCGATCCATACCCACTGATGCGGACCTACCGGATCGGTGGCCACCACGAGCTCGACGCGCTCGTCCGGGCTCACTCGATGGGGTCTGCGTGGTGTGTCGTCTTGCAGGTGACGGACGATCACGGGGCGACCGATCCTCTGTCTCGAGACAGCACGGTGGGAGTGCGGGCGCGTTTCATACGGCCAGTTGCTCGTGGAGGCTACAAACGAGAGCGAGCGCCTCCGGGTAGGTGCGGTCGACGTACAACGGGGCGCCTGCTACCAGGCCGACACAGCCGAGATCCAACGCCGCGCGGGCCTCGCCGACCGCCGCTTGCGAGTCGCCCGCCGCTTCGAGGCGTGCCAACACGGGCAGCATCGCGACGACGCGGCGTGCCGGGTCGTTCGCTCCGGCGCGTCCCTCGCGGCCGGCTGCGATGTCCGCCGCGGGGATCTCGACCATGTCGGCCCCGAGGTGGAGAGCCGCATGCACCAGGCTCATCGCCTGCTCGGCCGCGGCAGCGTCAAGGCGCCGCGCGGTTGCGCTTGGTGCACGCAAGACGACGGGAAGGTTGAAGTGGTGGGCCTCGGCACGGAAAGTTCGGAAGTCGTCCAGCTCGGAGCGCGCGTGTTCCCCATCGAGATCGACCGTGAAGCGTACCGCCTGCGCGTTGAGACGCAGCGCGTCCTCCACCGTCGCCTGCAAGGCGTAGTCCCCCGGGGCGCCGTTCGCGGCGCCGTACGAGCCGTTGAGATCGAGAACGAGTGGCAGTAGCTCAGCGTAGTCGGGGAAGTAGGTGTGGGCGATACCCAGGCTGGTGGCGACACCCGAGAGGGAGGCGTCGGCGGCAAGGCGGAACACGCGGTGGGAAACCTCGCCGTTGGCGAACGCGTCAGGGCCCGTCAGAGGGGTCGCCGCGAGTTCCAGGATCGCCAGACGCCCCCCCGAACGTTGGGTGAGGTTGGCCAGTCGAGAGCGCCTTCCGGCGGGTAGGTGAGCGTATTCGAGGTACGTGTAGCTCATGGTGGGCCTCCTGACCCGAGCGGCAAGTGCAAGTCACAGGTCTATATGGATGATTATCCACCCCACCTGGGGTGGGACTATGAGACAAATGTCCCGCTGCTGTCTTGGGTTACAGGTGTCCGGCGCGCGCTCCGCGAGCGAAGCGGCGCACCACCGTACCGCGCGGGTCGCCAGCAGTTCAGGCACGTCGCCCGTCGTTGCCTCGGGCGTCAGCGAAGCGATCGGTGGGACGAACACGTCGGAGGGAACCCTACGACACCAACGTCAAGCGCCCATGACGGACACAGCGTCGGTGACCGACGGGAAGTGACCGTCAGCTCGCGCTCGCGTCGCCGGTCGATGCGCTCGTCGGTTCCTGCTGGCTTTAGTGAGCCTTTCGCTCTATACAAAGGGGCGGACGTGCTCTAGATTTAGGCATGACTAGACCCAGGATCGTCGACGGCACTGCAGCAGTCGCCCGGGCTCGAAGTCGGCGCACTGGGCAGGAGGACTTCGCTCCCCAACCCGACGCCCTGCGGCGCAGCCTGCTACGCGGAGGCCTCCTGGGCGGGGCCGGGCTCCTGCTCAGCCAGCTCGTTGCTACCTTCGTCCGGGTGGCCGTAGGCAGCGACCTCGGCCTCGGCGCAGCGGCCGGGGCGGGCGTCGGTCACGCCGATCACCCAGCCGGCATGGGCGGCCGTGCGGCCGGTTCCGGCGAAGACCGCGCGAGCATGGCGCATGACGCTGGTATGACGACCGTGGGCGATGTCGACCACGCGCGTAACGGGTTCGACCCGGCCGACCTGCTGATCGACTGGGACGCGGGCGAGGTGAGCGTCCTCGGGACGGGCCAGCGCCTGCGCGAGTTCCGCCTTACGGCGGTCGACAAGGAGATCGAGATCGCCCCGGGCCTGTTCTTCCCTGCCTGGACCTACAACGGCCGCGTCCCCGGCCCGACCCTACGCGCCACCGAGGGCGACCGCGTCCGCGTCCACTTCGCCAACGGCGGCTCGCACCCCCATACGATCCACTTCCACGGCATCCACAGCGCCTACATGGACGGGGTCGCCGGGCTCGGGCGGGGCGTGATCCTCCCGGGCGAGACCTTCACGTATGAGTTCGACGCCGCGCCGTTCGGCTGCCACCTCTACCACTGCCACGCAATCCCCCTGAAGCGGCACATCCACAAGGGGCTATACGGCGCGTTCATCGTGGACCCCGACCCGGAGCGCCACCCCGAACAGGCCGACGTCGCCATGAGCCGGCTCCAGGGGAGCGCGGAGAACGCGCGGGTCCAAGAGTTCGTCATGGTGATGAACGCCTTCGACACGAACTTCGACGACGAGAACGAAGTGTACGCCGTCAACTCCATCGCGCACGCGTACATGAAACGGCCGATACGGGTAGAGCGGGACCGGCCAGTCCGCGTCTACCTGGTCAACTGCACCGAGTTCGACCCGGTCAACTCCTTCCACCTTCACGCGAACTTCTTCGACTACTTCGACCACGGCACGACCCTGACCCCGACCCTGCGCACCGTGGACACCGTCATGCAGTGCCAGGCGCAGCGCGGCATCCTCGAGATCTCGTTCGCAGGGTTCGAGCCGGGACAATACATGTTCCACGCACACCAATCGGAGTTCGCCGAGCTCGGGTGGATGAGCATCTTCGAAGTAATCGCGTGAACGCGACCATCAAGAGCTTGCGTCGGCGCTTGGCAGCGGCGTGGGCGGTGTTGCCTTTGGCCCTGGTGGCGTTGCTCGTGTGGTGGTACCTGGCGACAGACCCGCTGGCGCCTCTGAATGCGGCCACTCCACCGATCGAGGTGATCACCGTCGAGAGGGTCACCCTCGACGAGGCCGGCATCCACCTGGCCATCCGCGCCGACGGCAGCGAGCCGCTGCGGGTCGCGCAGGTCCAGGTCGACGGCGCCTACTGGAACTTCAGCCAGGACCCGCCGGGGCCGTTGGCGCGCCTCCAGCGCGCGCGCATCGACGTCCCCTACCCCTGGGTGGAGGGCGATACCCACCACGTCACCGTCCTGACGCGCAACGGCGTGGCGTTCGGGCACACCATCGACGTGGCGACGGCCTCGCCCGTGTTCGGCTGGGAGCGGCTCCTCGCGTTCGCCCTGCTCGGCATCTACGTCGGCGTCGTGCCCGTCACACTCGGGCTGATGTTCTACCCCTACCTACGCACCTTGGGTAGGCGCGGGCTGAACTTCCTGCTGGCCCTGACGCTCGGCCTGCTCGCGTTCCTGCTGGTAGACACGCTCCAGGAAGGTCTCGAGCTCGCCACCGCGGCGGCGGCCGCCTTCCAGGCCCCGGCCCTGGTGTGGTTGGCCGCCGCGCTCTCCTTCCTCGGACTGCTGGCGATCGGGAGGCGGCGCGGTCGCCCGGAGGGCAAGGCGCTCGCCTCCTTCCTGGCTCTGGGCATCGGTCTGCACAACCTAGGCGAGGGCCTGGCGATCGGCGCGGCCTACGCCGTCGGCGAGGCAGCG
This sequence comes from Trueperaceae bacterium, assembly GCA_046484635.1. Lineage (GTDB taxonomy): Bacteria > Deinococcota > Deinococci > Deinococcales > Trueperaceae > CAZACZ01. Next base: position 4,162 of record JAWOIL010000203.1, on the reverse strand, counting down.
TTGGGGTCGTCCCTAGTCGTCGGCTTCACGCTGCACAACATCACCGAGGGCATTGGCATCGCGGCGCCGCTGGTGAGGAGCGCGGTCGGGCTCGGCACGTTCGTAGGCTTGGCGGCACTTGCGGGCCTGCCTGCCGTGTTCGGGACGTGGCTCGGAGCGTTCGCCTTCGAACCGCACTGGGCGGCACTGGCGTTGGGGCTCGGCGCGGGCGCCATCCTCCAGGTGATGGTCGAGGTCGGGGGCTACCTCGCCCGTGGCGCGAAGAGCGACGGCGGGAGCTGGGCGTCCGCGCCCAACCTCGCCGGCTTCGCGCTCGGCCTCGCGGTCATGTACGGCACGGCCTTCCTGGTCAACGCCTGAGGCTAGCTACCCAGGCCGCAACCTGACCGAGCACCTCGACCGGTCCGTAGTCGAGCGCGAGTCAGAGAGCCTGATCCACCGCGTGCGGGCCTCACCGTCGCACGGGTCGCATCGGCAGGGCGCGCAAGATCGTAGCCGCACCGATCACCTACGTACCGTGTCGACACCGAGCACGAACCGTGTCAGCGCCGCGAGCTAGGCCTCGAAGAATCGAACCTCGGTGGCGGACGCAGCCGTTGGTTCGCGCGTAGGTGGCGGGCATGGCCAGGGGGACCCGTGCTCTCGTGTCGGGCGCCCCTCAAACATTGCGGCGAGCCGAGGTCCGCTGGAAGACGGCAGCGGCGATCAGCGTGAGCCCAGCCAGCCAGGCCAGGGCGAGGAGCAGCCCGCCGGTCTCGTCGAAGCTGGGGGTGAAGGCGCCGTCGACGAGGACTCTGACCGCTCCGTAGGCGGGCATCCATGCTGCCCAGGACGGAGGCGCGGCGTCGAACATGATGTTCGAGGCGAGCCCGACGTCAAGGAACGGAAGCAGGAACATGAGGTAGAGACCACCGAGTCGGCCGACAAGTGGTCCGATGACCACCCCAATCATGGCGTAGGTGATGGCCACCGCGACGGTCGCCCCGGCGAACGTCACCCAGGTGTGGGGGGCGAAGCTGGCGGCCGTTACCGCTAGTGACACCGCACTGACCAGCAAGGCGGCCAGCACGATCACCCCGAGCCGTGAAGCGAGTACCTCGCGGGGTTTGAACCCGGCGATGACGAGACGCCGGTCCCCCTGGGCGGAGCCGAGGACGACGAAGAGCCCGGCGAGGCCGGCCAGGAAGGCGACGGTGATGGGAACCATGATGGCGCCGTGGACGTCGGCCATGGACAGGATCGAGATACGGCTTTGCCCCCCTTCGACCAGTTCGACCGGCGCCGGGTCGTCTGGGGTGACCGCGATGGACAGGGTGATGAACAACACGGGCAGACCAGCGAGGAGCACCCAAAGCGCCGCGTTGCGGCGATACTCCTTCCAGGCGAAGCGGAGCCCGGTCCACGTCCTCGCCCATCCTCCGTTGCGTCGTTCGGCGCGGTCGTTGCGGTGGGGGCGGGTAGTGACCAGGAGCACCATCATGGTGATGGCGAGCCCGCCCAGACTCCAGGCCAGGGAGGCGCCCACGTCCCCGAGTGGACCAGCGTGGCTGGTGGCGGCGTCGAGCATGACCAAGGTAGGGAAGTGCGCAGGGAAGAACCTGGTGATCGGCGTGCCGGTCTGCGCCATGGCCGGTCCGAGGAACACGTCGAACATCCAGATGAAGATGATTAGCAATGAGCCGTTGACCTCGGAGCGGACCAACGCTCCCACCGTCGCCCCGATCGCCAGGTAGATCACGGCGAACATGAACGTGGCGCCGATAGCTCGGACCGGATCGGCAACGTCGGTGCGGACGGCCAGTGCGATCAACGCTCCTAGCGCGGCGACCGCAGCAAGTAGAAGCGAGGAAGCTACGCGGGCGGTCACCACGTTGACCGTGGCGGAGCCGGCGCCGGCCAGGCGACGGTCGGGCTCGCGGGAGCCGGTGACGTGGAAGAACCCGGCGACTCCGGCGAGGAAGGCGGCCGCCCAACCTGCGGTGGCGGCCTCCAGCTGACCAAGGCTGCCGTCTCCACCGAGTATCCGGGCGAAATCGGCGATGGCACCGGCCGACAGGGCAACGAACACCACCGGCACCGCAGCCAGGAGCACCAGGTTGAGCGGCCGGCGGGCGTACTCCACCAAGTAGCGCCAGGTGAGGACGCCGGTCATCGCAGGACCGTCCTCCCGTCGACCAGGTCGTAGATCCGGTCGAACCGCTCGGCGTCGGTGATGAAGTGGCTGATGATGAGCAGACTCCGTCCGGCGTCCCTGCGGTTCTCGGTGAGTCCCCAGAACCGCTGGTAGGTGTCCCAGTCGAATCCGGCGTACGGTTCGTCCAGCAGCAGCAGGTCGGGGTCGGGAAGCAGGGCGAGCCCCAGGTTGAGCTTGGCCCGGGTCCCCCCCGACAGCTCCTCCACCCTGCTGTCGCGCCAGTCGCCGAAGCCGAGCGTCCGATAGACGTCGGCGCGGGCTTCGTCCACTTCGATGCCGGCCATCCCGTAGGCTCTGCCGAACAGGTCGAAGTGCTCGTCGCAGGTGAGCCGCTCATAGAGGATCGGCTCCTGAGGGCAGTAGCCGAGCGAGCCCGTCCTCTGCACGGTGCCGGCGTCGCGGTCGAGACTCCCCACCAGGATCTTCATCAGGGTCGACTTGCCCGATCCGTTCTCACCGACCAGGCCCACGATCTCGCCTCGACGGAGCGACAGGTCCGCACCCTTGAGGACGGGCAATTGGCGCCTACGCGGCCAGATGCCCCGCTTGTAGCTCTTGGCGATACCCTTGGCGACGAGCACTCGCACGGAGTTCCCGTCGGTAGTGTGACTCGGCTGGAGGTCGGGGAGATGACCGGCGACGACGGTGGCGTCGGCTGTCTTCTTCGTCGTCTGCATGTCCAGCTCCGTATCCTGAGCGCTCGAGGTCGAGCTGACGTGGGCGAACCAGCGACGAACGTCGCTTGCCTCCGTGGGATGCTGCTGCCGGCACGGCCGCAGGCGGCCCCACCCGAGGGGACGAGATGGCCTAGCCTACGCAGCCGTGGTCACGGTCTCCAGGTACGAATGTCCCACCCCAGGTGGGATGGGATTATGCGGTCGGTGGGCGGCGCGGTTCGCCCCGGACGGCCGCCTCACGCTCGACGGGGAACCGGTCGAGACGCGTCGCATCGTTCTCGCTACCGGCGCCGAGGCCGCGCTGCCACCCATCGCCGGCTTACGTGAGGCCCAGACTTGGACCTACGTCGAGGCGCTCGAGGCCGAAGCCCTGCCGGAGCACCTGCTCGTGATCGGTGCAGGACCCGCGGCGCGCGCACGACGCTCCCGGATCGCCAAGCGCATCGGCGTGTTCGTGCTGATCGTCCTGGTGCTGGTGATCATGCTGTTCCCGTTCTACTGGATGATCCTCACCAGCCTCCGCAACCAGGTCGCCAACACCAGCCCCGTGCCGATTTGGTTCTTCGAGCCCACGCTCGAGAACTATCGGAACGTCGTCGCCGAGAACAACTTCCTGAAGTTCACCTGGAACTCGTTCGTCATCGCCGCCCTCTCCACTGGGATCGGCCTGGTGCTGGGCCTGCCCGCCGCCTACTCGATCGCGCGCTACAAGCAGAACGGCCTGGCGCTGGCGATCCTGGTGGCGCGCCTGACGCCCTACATCACCTACCTGGTGCCGAGGTACATCGCCTTCCGCGCGCTAGGCCTGATCGACACCTACCTGGCCTTGACGATGACGCACTTCATCGTCGTCTCGGCCCTCGGTGTCGGCCTCTTCGGGCTCGTCACGCTGGCCGAGCGGCTGCTGATGCCGTGGAACCGGGTTGCGGAAGATTAGGCGCGAGGAGGCTCATCCCTCCTAGTCAGCGACGGCGCGCTCGAGCGTGTCCCAGCGCAGGTCGACATCGACCTGCCCGTCGACACATGTCCTCAAGAGTTCAACTCTTGTGCCGCCCACGACGATCGAGCGCAAGTTGCTCTCGACCCCCGGCATCTCGCCCGAGGTCAATCGTTCTCGAGGATCCGCTTCAGGTTCGCCAAGTTGGCACGCATGCCGTTGGCGAAGAGCCTTTCCGCGAGCGGCGCGAGTACGGCCGCGGGGCCGGGGAGCCCCTCGCCACTGATCTCACCCTCGAGTTGCAGGACGGTCCTCCCCGCCGCCTCCGGTGAGAGGACGTATCGGTAGCGGAAC
>JAWOIL010000184.1:0-22288 GCA_046484635.1 Trueperaceae bacterium | reverse complement strand
CTGCTGCGTTGGACGCGCTTTGCCGCGAGGCAGAGGTCGTGTACCACCTGGCGGCGTGGATGGGTGGCGCGGGTGGCAGCGCGCGCGCCAACGCCGTCAACGTCGAAGGCACACGCCGGGTCGTGCGCGCGGCCGAGGAGGCCGGCGCGCGGCGGGTGGTGGTCGCCAGCAGCGTGGCGGTCTACGGTCCGGTCCGGTCGGGGGACGTCGGCGAGACGCGCGAGACCTGGTCGGTGGGTGACCCGTACGGCGACTCGAAGATCGCCGCCGAACGCGCGGCGCGTGACGCCGCCACGACGGTGGAGGTCGTGATCCTGCGTCCCACCATGGTGTACGGCCCGGGCACGGGTTCGTGGACGCTGACGCCGGTACGGGCGCTGGCGCGCGGGCTTCCGATGGTGTTCGGCGACGGCGAGGCGTTGCTCGACGCGGTGTACGTCGACGACGTCGCGCGCGCGTTCGTGGCGGCCGGGGATGCCGACGGCGTCGCCGGGCGCGCCTTCAACGTGACGGGTACGTCCACGAGCTGGAACACGTTCTTCGGGGGGTACACCGCCATGCTCGGAACGCGCCTCCGGCGGCTCCCGCTGGGGCTGGTGCGCTTCGGCGCGAACGCCGCCGCCGCGGTCACGCGTGCGTTGCCGGGGGTTCCCGGCGTCGTGCCGGAGATGATCGGTGTGATGACGAGCACGGCGACGTTCGATGGCTCCGCAGCGCGCGAGGTGTTGGGGTACCGGCCCGAGGTCGACCTCGAGAGCGGCATGCTGCGCACCGCGAGCTGGTTGCGGTCTCACGGGCACGCGCCCGGGCCGCGCACGGCCATGGTGGTCGGGGCGGGGCGCGGTCTGGGCCTCGAGGTGGCGCGCGAGCTTCGGCGCAGGTACGTGCGCGTCGTCGCCGCGGACGTCGACGACGGGGCGCTGGCGGCGCTGCGCGAGGAAGGCTTCACGACCGTGCGTGCCGACGTGCGGGACGAAGCGAGCCTGGCCCGTGCCGTCGCGGAAGCGGAAGCGCTGGGTGACGACCTCGACGCGGTCGTCACGACCGTGGGATTGCTTCGGCCCGGTGCGTTGGAGACGCAGGCAGCAGGCGACCTCGAGCTGCAACTCGAGCTCAACGCGCTCGGCCCGGTGCGCGTCGCGCGCGCTGCCGCCCCGGGAATGCGTCGCCGAGGCCGCGGCCGGTTGGTGCAGGTGGGTTCGACCAACGGGTTCCTCGTCACCCCGTTCATGGGGGCGTACTCGGCGGGAAAGTACGCGCTGGAGGGGTTCAGCGACGCGCTGCGACAGGAGTTGGCGCCGTTCGGCGTCGAGGTGGTGTTGGTTCAGCCGGGGGCCATGCGGACCGGCTTCGCGGACGCCGCCAAGGAGGGTCTGCGACGCGAGGCCGAGCGCGTGGGCGAACCGTGGGCGCCGTACCTCATGCGCCTGCACGGGTCGGACCTGTGGGGTGAACGGAACGCGGCGGAGCCCGCCGCCGTGGCTCGCGTTGTGGCGACGGCGGTGATGTCGCCGCGGGCGCCCGCGCGCAAGCGCGCCACCGGGGACGTGCCATTCGTGAAGCTTTTCGCGGGCATGCCGGACCGGCTCAAGGACGCGTACTTCGCCCGTCCGTTGGGTCTGGGGCGACCTCGGCGCCGCCGTCGCTGACGTCGATCGCGTGGGGTGCTTCGCGCCGGCGCTGCAGGCGACGGCGAAGCCACGACGGTGGCCTGTGGGCGAGAAGCAGCCATGCGCTCAGTGGCCCTAGCAAGTAGGCTACGTAGAACGTCGCGGCGCGCCACACCACGACCGGTGCGGCGATCCCGTCGGCCACGCCACGCGCTCCCACGCTCAAGCCCAACAACAACTCCATGAAGCCCGACGCGCCGGGCGTCGGGACGAAGAACGCGAACAACGTGATGATGGAGAGCACCGCCAGCACGTCCAGCAAACGCGCTTGGGTGCCGTAGAGGGCGAGGACGGCCCAGAACAGGGTGAAGTTCGCCAGCCAAGCGACGAAGTTGGCGACGTGCAGCCCGGACCACGTCGAGAGCCGCATGTCGCGGAACGCCACGGCACTGACGTAGAACTCGCGCGCCACGCGCTGGAGCCGGTCCTCGAAGCGTCGCAGGACCCGCCAGCGCGAAACCGCTCGGAACAGGCCGTACACCGGCCGCGGGAAGCGCACCAGCAAGATGGAAACGACCAGCGCCACCGCCGCCGCCACTGCGGCCAGGATGGTGAGCGCGAGGGGCATGCGCAGCGGTGAGAACACGATCAGGTACCCCAGCCCCACGGGGATGAGGATGCCGAGCGCCGCCAAGTCGAGCACGAAGAGCTGCACGGCGATGCCGAGTCCCGTACCGACCGGGACCCCGACGCGCTCGAGCGCCATCACCAAGGCAGGACCCCCGCCCGTGCCGCTCGGCGTCATGGCGGTGCCGAACACCTGAGCGACGTGCGCGAGGAAGGCGTGTCCGGGCCGGATGCGGAGCTTCTGGGCGTTCACCAGCAGCATCAGCTTCGCGACCGGCGCCGTCCATAGCAGCAACGTGCTGGCCACCGCCAGGGCGACCAACCCGGCGCTCGCGTTGGAAGGGGTGTAGATGGCGGGGGAGAAGACCGCCTCGCGCGTGGCCAGGTACAGCCCGGCGAGGCCCAACCCCAGGCTCAGCAGGAAGAGCGCGACGAGCCGCTTCACGCCGTCGCTCCTCGAGCTGCTCCGAACCGCACGTCCTGCCCCGACAGGTCTTCGGGCGTCACGGCAGCGATGCCGCCGGGGGCGGGCTCGGTCGAGGCGGCCCCGGTGCCCAGCTTCGCGTAGCCCACCAGCGCAGCGGCGATCGCGCGGCGCATCTCGGGGAAGGCGAGTCCCCGGCAGACGCGCGCGGCGTCGAGTCGACGCCCGGGGGACGACGACCAGGCGGCCAACGCCGCGCGCAAGCCCTCGTCATCGGGCGCGTAGGTGCCCACACCGCGCCGCAGGAGGAAGCGAAGCACCGCCTCCTCGTTCAACCCCGCGTACCCCGTCACCACCACCGGCCGCCCCACCGCGAGCGCCTCCATGACGCTGGCGGGGCCGGCTTTGCCGACCACGATGTCGCAGGCGGCCAACAACCTTGGCATGTCTCGACTGAACCCGATCGGACGCACGCTGGGGAACGTGCCCGCGAGCTCTCGGAACGCCCGCTCGAGTTCGAGGTTGCGTCCGGCCACCGCGATGACCGCATGACCCGCCTCCGCGATGGCGCGCGCGATGGCGAGAGCGCGGCCGGACACGCCTTCCGCGCCGAGGCTCAGGAGGCAGGTGAAGCGGCCGTCGAGGTCCAGGTCCCGGCGCGCTTCGTCACGGCCGGGCGCGGTGAGGAAGCTCTCGCGCACGGGGTACCCCAGCACGTCGATGCGGCTGGCCGGGACGCCCAACCTCGTCAGCGCCGCCTTGGCCGCGATGGACGGCGCGACGTAGCGCTCCGCGTCCGGCGCGAACCATAGCGCAGAAGCGTCGAACGGCTCGGTCTCGTACACGACCACGGGGGCACGCAGACCGTAGCGGCGGCGCGCGCGCGAGAACCCGGTCGCGAGCCAACCATGGTTCGCGACGACCAGCGCCGGCTCGATGGCGTTGACGGCCGCGGCCGCCCTGCGCGCGAACCGGTCGAGCAGGACGCTTTGCCATGCGTGCGTGGGTCGTGGCATGCGGTCCATCACGCGTTGACTCGCGCGGATCCAGCGCGGCCGCCCCAGCATGCGCTTCCAGGACCTCTTGTGACTGCGATCGAGCCACGCCGGCCCGACCTCGGCCATCACGTCGCTCACGCGCGCCTCGAAGGCGTCACCATGGAAGCGCGCGAGGGCTTCCGCCATCGCCTCGGCGGTGGCGACATGCCCTCCGCCGGCCGCGATGGTGGCGAACAGGACCGTGCGCCGTCCGGTCACGCCTCCCATGGCCGCTTCCGTTCCAGCGCGACGAGGCTGCGTCGCAAGCCGTCCTGCCACGTCAGCGGCGGCTCGTAGCCGAGCTCCTCGCGCGCGTGCCGGATGTGGAAGTGCACGTCGTGCGCCATCAGGCCGGCCCGGTAGCGTGTCACGGGCGGCTCCACACGCGGGAACAGCGCGCCCCAGGTCGCCTCCACGCCCGTCGCGAGCGCCCTGGCGGGACGCCCGGGGAGGTTCAGGCGCGGCGGCGTGCCGCCGGCCAGGTCCGCCAAGGTGTCGAACAGCTCGCGCCAGCGCGGCATGCCGTCGTCCGCGATGAGGTAGACGTGGCCGGCGGCCCGTTCGACGTGCAGTGCCAGGAAGATCCCTTCGGCGAAGTTCTCGGCGTAGGCGGTGTTGAGGACCCGGTCGCCGCGCTTCATGACCGGCAGCATCCCGCGCTCGATGGCGCGCAGAACGCGCTGGAAGGTGGCGTCGCGGGCGCCGAAGGGCCACAGCCCGGGGCGCACGACCACCGGCTCGAGGCCGCGCTGCGCCATGACGAGGTCCTCTGCCAGGATCTTCGAGTAGGCGTACGGGTTGCGCAGGTTGTCGCGCGGCATCGTACGCGGGTCCGCGTCGCGGAAGCCGCGGTATCGGTGCACCGCGACGCTCGAGATGAACACGAAGCGGCCGCTGCCGGCCGCGACGGCTTCCTGGAGCAAGCTTCGCGTGCCGAGCACGTTGGTGCGGTAGAAGGCGTCCCACGGCCCCCAGTCGGCGACCCTCGCTGCGGCGTGGACCACCGCGTCGACGCCGTCACACAGACCGGCGATGCTGCCCTCGTCGGTGAGGTCGGCGCGGACGAGCTCGAGACCGGGACGTTCGAGCACCGCCCGCAGGTTCCCCACGTCTCCCCAAGGCGTCGCGAGCGCCCGAACCTCGTCACCGGCCTCGAGCAGGCGCTCGCTGACGTGGCTCCCGAGGAAGCCGTGCGCTCCGGTGACCAGCACCTTCATGACAGGAGATGCCCCTGTCGAGCGAGTACGGCCACGTCCAGGGTCAGCCCGATGATCCAGTGCAGCAGTGCCGGGTAGAGCACCGAGCGGCTGCGCACCGCGATCACGCCGAACACCAGGCTGGCGGGCGCCGCGGCGATCATCTCGGGCAGCGGCTTGCCCAGGTGAACCAGCGTCGCCATCACGACCTGCAGCCACATGGCGGCGGCGGCGCCCCAGGGGGCACCGACCAAGTTCAGCACGAACCCGCGGTAGAAGAACTCGAAGGACACGTAGTAGAGCGCGTAGACGGCCGCCCACGTCGCCAGCGTCGCCCAGCGCTCGCCGGGCCACGCGCCCGCCCACGGGTAGGCGGCTTGGAGCGAGGCGTCGCCGCTCGCGAGGACCAGGAGGGGAACGGCTACCAGCGCCAGAGCCGCGACGGCCGAAAGCCCGAAGCGCGCGTCTCCGACGCGAAGACCAGCTTCGGCGGGGCGCACGCCGACCCACCGCAACAGCAGCATCGGAACCAACAGCAACGTCACGGCGGTCCACGCGACGGTCGAGAACGCGGACAGCGGTTCTCGCCCGGCGCCTCCGAGGACGCTGGGCCCGGGTGTCGCCAGGTACCAGAAGGCCGCCTGCAGCACGACGGCGGCGAGCAAGAGGAACCAGGTCGTGTCGCCGCGTGGTGCCAGCGCCGCCACGTCCGCGAGGACGCCGCGAAGCGCCCGCACGGGCGTCATAGGTCCTTCTGCACCAGGCGATACGTCTTCGAGCGAACGCCTCCGATCGCTTCGATGGCACGGTTGATGGCGCGGTTGTCCTCGAGCGTCCAGCCGCACTCGCCACCGACGATGCCGTTCGCGTGGGCGCGCTTCACGACCTCCTCGATCAGCACCAGGTCGAAGCCCTTGTTGCGGTGCTCCGGCAGCACGCCCAACATGACCAGGCGTGCACGGTCGATGATGCGCTTACGCCGCAGCAGGTGGAAGATGCCGAACGGAAGCAGCCGACCGTCGAAGCGCGCGAACACCTGGTTCACGTCGGGCACGGCCACGCACACGCCCACCGGCTCGCCCTTGTACTCCAGGAAGAGCGCCAGGTCGGGGTCGATGATCATCTTGAGCTCATCCGCCAAGTGCGCCATCTCGGCGTCGGTGAAGGCGACGTTGCCCCAGTTCTTCTCCCAGGCGGCGTCGTGAATCCGTTTGAGGATCTTGACCTCGTCCTTGAACTGCTTCAAGTCGGCGGCCCGGATCACCGGCTCGTAGCGCTGCCGCGAACGCTCAGTGAGCCGCCGCACGCGCTCCGGGACGGTGCCGTGATTGACGAGGTAGAAGGTGTAAAGGTCCTTGACCTTCTCGTAACCTGCTGCGGCCGCCCAGGCCGGGTACTCGGGCGGGCTCTGCGGCATCATGACGAAGGGCCGCTCGTCGAAGGCGTCGAGTTGGAACCCGGCGCCGTCGTTCATGGTCGGGTTGGCCGGCCCGCGCATGGCGACGCGGCCGAGGGTCTTCGCGTCTCGCTCCACCGCCGTGAACAGCGCCTTCGCGACCTCCTCGTCGGCGGCCTCGAAGAACCCGAAGAACGCGAGGTTCTCGTCGTGCGTCCGGTTGTGGAGGTCGTCGTCGATGAGGGCGATGCGTCCGACCACGGCACCGTCGTCGCGCGCCAGGTAGAGCGTGCGACGCGCGTGTTGCCAGAACGGGTTCTTGGCGGGATCGAGCAACTCGTACTGGGCCATGCGCAGCGGCGCGACCCAGTTGGGGTCGTCGCGGTACTTGCGGTACGGGTAGAGCACGAACGCGCGCAGGTCGCTGCGCGATGCGACCTTCGACACGGTGAGTGTCACGAAGCCGGCCTCAGATGACGCCGAGGCGGCGGCCGACCACTTCGAACGCGGCCAAGAGCTTGTCGAGCTGCTCGTTGGTGTGGTTCGCGTTCACGCTCGTCCGGATGATCGCCTGGCCGTTCGGCACCCCGGGCGGGAGCGCAGGCGTGGTGAACACGCCCTCGTCCCACAGACCGCGCCAGAACGCCATCGCCAACTCGTCCGGTCCGACGAGGACGGGAACGATCGGCGTCTCCGATCCCATGGTGTCGAAGCCGAGGGAGTCCATTCCGCTACGAAGCTTGGCGACGTTGCGCCATAACTGCTCGCGGTGCTGCGGCTCGGTCTCCATGATGTCGAGCGCCTTCAACGCCGCCGCCATCTGCATGGCGGGCAGCGCAGCGGTGAAGATGAACGGGCGGGCATGGTGCTTGACGTACTGCACCACCGCGCGATCGGCCGCCATGAAGCCACCGACGCTGGCGAACGATTTCGAGAACGTCCCGACGATGACGTCGACCTCGTCCTCGAGCCCGAAGTGCTCGCCGGTGCCGCGGCCGTTCTCGCCCAGCACACCAGTGGCGTGGGCCTCGTCGACGATCAGGCGTGCGCCGTAGCGGCGCTTGAGCTCGACCAGGCCAGGCAGGTTCGCGATATGACCGCTCATGGAGAAGACACCGTCGGTCACGATGATGCGCCCGCCGGGCTTGCCTTCGTCGGCGCGCAGTAGGCGCTCGAGGTGATCCAGATCGTTGTGCTCGTACTTGCGCAGCGTGGCGAAGGAGAGGCGCGCCGCGTCGTACAGCGAGGCGTGGTTCTCCCGGTCGTAGTAGAGGATGTCATGACGGCCCGCGAGCGCCGCCACCACCGAGAGGCAGCCGAGGAAGCCCGCGCTGAAGGTGAGGGACGCTTCTTTGCGGAAGAACTTCGCGAGTCGCAGCTCGAGTTCCTCGTGCAGGGTCAACGTGCCGGTCAGGAAGCGCGATCCGGTGCAACTCGTGCCGAAGTCGCCGAGCGCCGCCGTTGCCGCTTCCTTCAAGCGTGGGTCCTGGGTGAGCCCGAGGTAGTCGTTCGAGCCCGTGATGACCATCTCGTTGCCGTTGACGCGCACGGTGCCCCCGTGCTGTGCGGCGATGGGCTTGAAGTAGGGATGCATGCCCGCTGCCGCGGCCTCGTCGGCCCTGCGGAACTGGTATGCCTTGGCGAAGGCGTCGGTGGCCGGTCGGACAGCCGGCACGCCCTCCGGTCCGGATTGCGCGACGTCAGACAAGAGCTCCTCCTGGGGGGGCGCCGACGGCGCCCGGGCGTGGCAGCGCCCTGGTGCCTTGCTGCCGCACCTCCGTCAGCATGCGTCACCCTATGCCATCGGCAAGGCGTTCCGCAAGGCACCGAGGCCACGGACTCCTGCCCAGGTTCGCACGGCCATGCCGGTTCCGGCACGGAAAGCTCTCACGCTCCTTGGTAGACTCAGGCGTGCAGTCACGGACCCGCACGTCATTCCCACACGTTTCCGGCGCTCAGCTCGGGGAGTCGACGATGGTGACGAGCAAGACCCAGCCCGTATCCGTTCGCACGCGACCGGCGGGCTCCGACGACGCCGAGTTGGTACACGGGCTCTACGCGGCGACGCCCGAGTACTTCGACATCATCTCGATCCCGGTACCCACCGTGGCCGAGGTCCGCACCGACCTCGAGACCGCCGCAGCGGACCCGCGGCGCCGCATCGAACTGGTGTTGCTCGAGCGGGCCTCGCCGTCTTCCAACGGCGAGGTGAAGCGGGGCCCGCAGCCGACGACCGGCGCAACCGGCAGCTCCTTCGGTCCCGCTGCCTCCTTCGATCCCGCTGCCTCGTTCGATCCCGCTACCGGCCTGCCCATCGCCGGGTACCTCGACTACAAACTGGACTACCCCGATCCTGGTGACGCAACCGTGAACTTGTTGTTGGTTCGCGGTGGACTCCAGAGCCGTGGCATCGGCGGTGCCTGCGCGCTCGATCTCGAGTCGCGTCTGCGGGGTCGCGCGAGGCGCCTCCTGGCCAGCATCTACGGAGAGAACCCGCGCGCGCGCCGGTTCTGGGAGAACCTGGGCTACGTCTTCGCCATCGACGCTCGACCGATCCTCGACTGGTACGCCAAGCAACTCGACTGACCACCCACCGAAGCGCTCGGCTGCGGTACTCTCCTGCCATGCTGCACGTCGTCAGCGTCTCGCTCGGTTCGACCACCCGGGACACGGACCAGGTGGTGGAGCTGCTTGGCCGTCAAGTCCGTATCGAACGCCGTGGCACGGGCGGCGACCTGCGCGCGGCCGCCGCCATCATGGCGGAGCTCGACGGTCGCGTCGACGCCATCGGCCTGGGCGGGATCGACCTGTACGTGCAGGTGCGGGAACGTCGGTACACCTTCCGGGACGCGCGGCGCCTTGCGAACATGGCACCGAACACACCGGTCGTCTGCGGGTCCGGTTTGAAGAACAGCCTGGAGCGGATGGCGGTGCGGGCCCTCGACCCGGCGTTGGCGTGGCAGGGGCGGCGGGTGTTGATGGTCTCGGCCGTGGACCGGTTCGGAATGGCCGAGGAGTTGTCGCTGCGAGGCGCCGATCTGCTTTTCGGCGACTTGGCGTTCGCGCTCGGCCTGCCCGTTGCGGTGCGAAGCGTTCGCACCCTCGATGCGTTGGCGCGGACCCTGCTGCCGCTCTTGGTACGCCTGCCGTTTCGATGGATCTACCCCGTGGGCGCCGCCCAGGATCGCACCCCTACCGGAGGACGGTTCGATCGCTACTACCGCTGGGCGGAGGTCGTCGCCGGCGACTGGCACTACATCAAGCGCTACGCCCCTGCAAGCTTGGGCGGCAAGACCATCCTGACCAACACCACCACCGCGGACGACGTCGCGTTCCTGCGCGACCGAGGCGCTGCGCGCCTCGTCACCACCACGCCTCGCTTCGCCGGCAGGAGCGTCGGCACGAACCTGCTCGAGGCCGCGTTCGTTGCCCTCGAGGGAGCGCGCGGCGAACTGCCGGCTGCGCGATACGGCGAGTTGGTCGACCAGGCCGGCATCGTGCCGACCGTCATGGAGTTGGCGGACGCCTGAGCGCGCCGGCGCGGCCAGGTACCCCGGGAAGCGCGTTTGCGTTCACCAGCATGGCAATTCCGGCGTCGGCGCGGATGGTACACTGGAACGTCTTGAACCCTGCTGCCGCGCGCTGATGGGGCCCGACGAGAAGGTCGAAACGGTGGGGCCCCAGCGAACTTGGCAGCGCGGCATGGAACGTCGGAGGCTAGTGGATGATCAGTGTGACGGACCTGCGGAACGGCACGAAGGTCGAGATGGACGGCGGCCTGTGGGAGTGCGTCGACTACCAGCACCAGAAGATCGGCAGAGGCGGCGCGAAGGTCGTGGCGAAGTTCCGCAGCCTCGAGTCAGGCGGCATCGTGGAGCGCTCGTTCAACGCCACGGAGAAGCTGCAGGACATCTTCATCGAGTACCGCCAGATGTCGTTCCTGTACGCCGACGGCGACCAGTACACCTTCATGGACCTCGAGACGTTCGAACAGCCGACGCTGTCGCGCGCGCAGATCGGCGACGGTGCACGCTTCCTCAAGGAGAACGTGGAGGTGACGGTGGACTACTACCAGAATCGCCCGCTGAAGGTGACGTTGCCGAACGTCGTCGCACTGACCATCAGGCGCACCGATCCCGGCGTGCGCGGTGACACCGTCTCGGGCGGTTCGAAACCGGCCGAGCTCGAATCGGGCGCCACCGTCGCCGTGCCGCTGTTCATCGATCAAGGTGAGACGATCCGCGTCGACACCCGCACGGGCGACTACCTGGGACGAGCCTGATGGAAGTCAAGGACATCAAGCGTCTGCTCGACGCGTTGGCGGCTTCCGACGTGCGCGAGTTCAGCTACGAGACGGGCGACTACAAGCTGACGCTGCGCCGCGGCCAAGAACCGGCCGCTTCCGCTGCGGCTGCAGGAAGCTCGGCCGCCGGGAGCGCGCTGGATTCCGGCGCGTCGCAGTCGGCACCGGCGGAGCCCCCCCAGCGGCCGCAGGAACCGGAGGCCGCGCCCCGGCGCGACGAGCGTTTCGTCGAGGTCACCGCGCCCATCGTCGGCACCTTCTACTCCGCGCCCTCTCCCGACGCCCCGCAGTACGTGAAGGTGGGCGATCGCGTCAAGGCGGGCGCGGTGCTGTGCATCATCGAGGCGATGAAGCTCATGAACGAGATCGAAGCGGAGGCCGGCGGCGTGGTGCGCGAGGTCCTCGTGAGCAACGAAGAGCCGGTCGAATACGGGCAGGTGCTGTTCCGGATCGAACCGGACTGAGGCGGCGGAGCGTCTCGTGTTCCGGAAGATCCTCATCGCCAACCGCGGCGAGATCGCGTTGCGCGTGCTTCGCGCGGCGCGAGAGCTGGGCGTGCAGACCGTCGTGGTCTACTCCCAAGCCGACGAGAACTCACTGCCGGTGTTGCTCGCCGACGAGGCGATCTGCATCGGTCCCGCGCCGGCTTCGGCGAGCTATCTGAACGTCAGGAACCTGATGGCCGCCGCACTGGTAACGGGCGCGGAAGCCATCCACCCGGGTTACGGGTTCCTGGCCGAGAATGCCGAGTTCGCCGCCATGTGCGAGGAGCACAACCTGGCATTCATCGGGCCGCGCCCCGAGAACATCCGCCGCATCGGCGACAAGTCGGCCGCCCGGGCGCTCGCGGCCGAGGCCGGCGTGCCCGTCACTCCCGGCAGCGTGCCGCTCAAGAACCTCGACGAGGCCGGGGCGTTCGTCGACCAGATCGGCTTCCCGGCGATCCTGAAGGCCTCGGCCGGCGGTGGCGGGCGAGGCATGCGCGTGGTGCACAGTCACCACGACCTGGAGCGGCAGTTCGTGAACGCCCAGGAGGAAGCCCGTGCTGCCTTCGGCAACCCCGAGTTGTACATGGAGAAGTACATCGAGGAGCCGAAGCACATCGAGATCCAGGTCTTCGGTGACGGAAACGGCAAGGTGGTGCATCTGTACGAGCGCGACTGCTCGATCCAGCGCCGTTACCAGAAGGTGCTCGAAGAGGGCCCGAGCAGCCTGGACGAAGGGCTTCGCGCCGACATCGCAGAGGCCGCCGTGCGTCTGGCGCAGCACATCGACTACCGTGGGGCCGGCACCTGCGAGTTCCTGGTCGACCGGGAAGGCAACTACTTCTTCTCCGAGATGAACACTCGCATCCAGGTCGAGCACCCCGTCACCGAGATGATCACCCGCATCGATCTGGTGCAGGAGCAGATCCGGGTGGCGGCCGGCGAACCGATGTCGTTCGGGCAAGACGACGTCCGGGTGCAAGGGCACGCCATCGAGGTGCGCGTCAACGCAGAGGACCCCGATCACGACTTTCGCCCCTCCGCGGGTGTCATCACCGACGTCCACTGGCCGGGCGGGCCCGGCATCCGGGTCGACTCGCACGTGTACGCCGGCTACCGCATCCCGCCCAACTACGACAGCCTGGTGGCGAAGATCATCGCGTGGGCGCCGACGCGGGAGGCCGCCATCGCGCGCATGGAACGCGCCTTGCGAGAGACGGTCATCGAAGGCGTGAAGACGACCATCCCGTTCCACATGAAGGTGCTCGACAACGCCTTCTTCCGGCGCGGGGCCGTGTACACCAACTTCATCGCTCGGAGGATGAGCTCGTGACCGAAGGACGAGACCTGGAGATCTCCCCGGACGTTCTGTACGGCATCGCGCAGTTGGCGCTAGAGCGTGTCGACGGCGTTCGCCCCATCCAACCTGCGCCCCGCGTAGGCGAGATCCTTAGCGGGCGCAGAGCGCGCGGCATCGCCATCGAGCGCGAGGGCGCAGACGTCTGGGTCGACCTCACCGTTGCCGTCACCTACGGCGTCGAGATCCCGAAGGTGGCGGCGGCGGCGCAGCGCGCCGTGCGGGAGGCGGTGGCCTCCATGGCGGGTTTGAACGTGGTGAGCGTCAACGTGTCCGTGGAGAGCGTGGACTTGGACGAGGACGAGCAGGGTGGCTAGGCGTGAGTAGGCGGCTGGCGCGCGAGTTGGCATTCCGCACGTTGTTCCAGTCCGAACGGGGCGCCGAGCCGCTGCTGGAGGTCTGGCACTCGGTTCGCGCCGAACTGGCGGAATCCGGCGAGGAAGACGAGGACAATGCCTACGGGGAAGCGCTCGACGCCGAGGCGATCGCGTTCGCCGACAGCCTGCTGCGCTCCTACGACGCCCATCGCACCGAGGTCGACGGGGTCCTGGTAGAGGCCATCAGCGGTTGGACGTTCGGACAGATGTCGCAGACCGATCTCAACGTGCTGCGCCTGGCGGTCACCGAGATGCGCTACGTCGAAGGGCCCCCGCAGGTCCCGATCGAGATGGCCGTGCGGTTGGCGAAGAAGTTCGGAGGAGACGAGTCCGGCAGGTTCGTGAACGGCGTGCTCGCGAAGGTGCTGCGCGCCGGCCCGCGCCCGCTGGCCGAGGAGGGTAGCGGTGGTCGCTGAGCGTCTCGATGGCAAGGTGGTGTCAGCAGCGGTGGTCGAGCGGGTGAAGGCCGAGGTCGCCGGGCTCTCGTTCCAGCCGAAGCTGGTCTTCGTGCGAGTGGGTGAAGACCCCGCCAGCGCGTACTACGTGCGCTCGAAGGAACGCATGGCGGAGCGCGTCGGGATCACGTCGCTGACGCACGTGCTGCCGGAGGGCACGGCCGAGGGCGAGGTCCTCGACTTGATCGCGGCCCTCAACGCCGACGACGAAGTCGACGGCATCCTGGTGCAGTTGCCGATCCCTGGCCTCGATGCCGACCGCGTCATCGACGCGATCGACCCCGCGAAGGACGTCGACGGGCTGCATCCGGTGAACGTCGGGCGCATGTGGTCAGGACGCGACGCCTTGGTTCCTGCCACCCCGCTCGGCGTGATGGCCCTGCTCGACCATTACGGCATCGAGTTGGAGGGCCGCCAGGCGGTCGTGGTGGGTCGCTCGAACCTCGTCGGCAAGCCGTTGGCCGCGCTGATGCTGCGGCGTCACGCAACGGTCACGCTGGCGCACTCGCGCACGCGAGACTTGGCGGAGGTGACACGGCGCGCCGACGTGCTGGTGGCGGCGGTGGGTCGCCCGCGACTCATCACCCCGGACATGGTGAAGCGCGGCGCGGCCGTGTTGGACGTGGGCATCACGCGCGAAGGCGGTGGTATCGCCGGAGACGTGCACCCGGACGTTGCGCAGACGGCAGGCTACTTGACGCCCATGCCCGGCGGCACCGGCCTGATGACGGTGGCCATGGTCATCGCTACGACCGTGACGGCCGCGCGGCGCCGACGCCATCGGGCATGAACCCGCTGTGGACCAACACGCCGCTGGTCGTGGCGCTCGTGGCAACGGTCGTCGCCCAGGTCGTGAAGGTGTTGTTGGTGGCGCTCACGGAGCGTCGCTGGGTGTTCGAGCGCTTGCTCGAGACGGGCGGCATGCCGTCATCGCACTCGGCCGCCGTGACGGCCTTGGGCACCGCGATAGGCTTCGAGTTCGGTTGGGCGAGCCCGCACTTCGCGTTGGCGGCCGTGTTCGGGTCCATCGTGATGTATGACGCCACCGGCATCCGCCGGGCGGCAGGAATGCAAGCAGAACTCATCAACGAGCTCGCAGGCGAGCTGGGGCACCTGTTCCAGGAGGGGTACCAACCGCAGGTGCTCAAGACCCTCTTGGGGCACACCTACCCACAAGTGTTCGTCGGAGCGGTGCTCGGCATCGGTACGGCCCTGATCATCGTCCTTTGACCTGGCTATCGTCCCCTGACCTGATCCTTCGTCTTCTGACCTGGCTATCGTCCCCTGACCTGATCATCGTCCTCGACCCGCGCGCCGCGGTGCATCTCGCGGTAGGGGCCCCGCTCGCGGTCGGCGCCCGACCGGGTGCCTTCGTCGTCCTTCGCGCTGGCCGTCCGCGCCACCACGGCGAAGCGCACCTCGTGGGCGCCGACGGCCATGAGGGTCCTGCGGCACTCCTCTAGGCTGGCTCCCGTGGTGAGGACGTCGTCGACCACCAGCACGCGCCGGCGCCCGGCGGGCAGGGCACCCGGAACGGCACGGAAGGCGCCTCGGACGTTCGCGGCGCGGGCCGCCCGCCCGAGCCCCGCCTGGCGCCGGGTGGAACGGGTGCGCAACAAGAGTGCCCGATAGGGCAGAACCGCAGCGTTCGTCAGGGCTCGCGCCAACGTCTCGGCTTGGTCGTAGCCGCGCGCGGCGCGCCGCGCCGGGTCGGTTGGCAGGTGCGTGACGACGTCGGGGAGCCATGGCCCGCTGCACAAGCGCGTGGCGAGCAATGCGCCGAGCAGTTCCGCGAGCTGGCGAGCGCCCCGGAACTTCAGCGCATGAACCAAGCGTCGCCACGGCCCTGCGTGGGGCCCGAGGCGCACGACCTCGCCCGTCGGTGGCGGTAGGGCGGCGACGGCCGCCGCGAGCTCGTACCGGCATGGACGGCAAACGCCGTCCGGGCCCGCTGCACGCCGCAGACAAGCAGGGCACCGCATCCAACTTCGACCGGCGGCGCGCAGCGCCATGCCCAAGGAGACGGCGGCAGAGAGAACGGCCCGCGCGGCGCGAGACGAGCG
This sequence comes from Trueperaceae bacterium, assembly GCA_046484635.1. Taxonomy (GTDB): domain Bacteria; phylum Deinococcota; class Deinococci; order Deinococcales; family Trueperaceae; genus CAZACZ01. The sequence goes on along the minus strand of JAWOIL010000184.1, from coordinate 6,958 downwards.
GGCGCGCCGACGGGCCATGTAGCCAGGCTACGGGGCGCGGGTCGGTTCGGGGCCGCGCGGCCGGGCGCTTGCCGGGCGGACCTAGGCAGACCTAGGCGGGCCTACGCAGCCCCACGAAGACCCAGGCAGACCTCACCTCCCGCGCTGCGCCAACGTCTCGAACAGGCGCATGAGCTCGTCTGCCGCCCCACGACCCGGCAACGAACCCAGGACGCCGCGAAGCGACGAGAGTCCGTTCCGGGCACGGTTCTCGGCCACCCCCTGGGCGTACGCCAGGGAGCCGTGCCGGGCGATCGCGGCCAGTAGCTCGTCGACGTCCGAGCGCGTCTTCTCCGCGCGGGGCTTGAGCAGGACGCGCTCGATGCGCGCCCGTTCGGTGGCGTCGGCCTGGTCAAGCAGGTGCGCCAAGACGAGCGTCCGCTTCCCCTCGTACAGGTCGCCCGCGAACTCCTTTCCGTACCCCGCTCCGCCATCGTCGGGCCGGTCTTCGCTCGGCATGAGGTTGAGCACGTCGTCGCGGATCTGGAACGCGATGCCGAGGTCGATGCCGGCGAACTCGAGCGCCGGGTCGGGCGTCGTCCCGGCACACGCCGCGCCCAGCCGTAGTGGCGCCACCACCGTGTAGTACGCCGTCTTGCGCGTGACCATGCGAAGGTAGGCGGCTTCGCCCACGTCGAACCGTTGACCTTCGACCCAGGTGAGATCGAGGTGCTGCCCCTCGGCGGTGCGCAAGATCATGTCGCGGAACTCGTGCCATGCGGCGGCGCGAGCGAGCGGCGGGCGATCGGGTAACGACAGCAAGAGGCTCCACATGTACACGTGCATGGCGTCGCCCACGTTGATCGCGACCGGCGCACCGGACACGTGGTGCAGCGCGGGGAGTCCGCGCCGTTCGTCCGAGTCGTCCTCGACGTCGTCGTGCACTAGCACCCAGTTCTGGAACAGCTCCAAGGCGGCCGCCAACGTCAAGGCGTGCTCGTCCGAAGGGGCGCCGTGCGCGCGCGCCGACAACACGACGAACTGCCCGCGCAGCGTCTTGCCGGAACGGTTGGGGTAGTCGCGCATCAGCCGCGTGAAGCCGACCAAGTCGTCGTGGTCCGGGCCGCGGGCGACGTCGTCTTCGCTCGGCAACGCCGCGAGGACGCGCCGGCGGATACGCTCGGCCAGGTCGGTGGGGCCGCTCTTGGCGACGGACCCCGGCGTCGCTTGCGGTTCGACGCCATCAGGTTCCCGTTCGGCCGGAGGGGTCACGTGCGCGAGTATACGACCCTACCGATGCTGCGTCCGCAACGAGAACGGGCCGCTGCTCGAACGGCAGCGGCCCGGACGATCCGTGTGGTCGATCATGACCCGTGACTCGGACCGCCGGAACGGCCGGAGTAGGGGCGCGGCGGAGTCAGCGGAAGACGACCTCGGTGACGAACCAGGTCAGCGCCAGCATCACCACCACGAACCCCAGCACGTATGGCAGCGAGGCGCCGTAGGTGCGCAGCACCAGCACGAAGATGTCGCGGTTGCTGAACTTGCGGCGCTTGTCTTCACGCTGTCGGTCGGTCATGTTTCGCGTCCTCCGCCTGTCAGTCTACCGGCGGATGCACGCCTTGAAGTGTCCCGGGCTGACTTCCTCCAGCGGCGGGACGGCTTCGGCGCACTCCTTGATGGCGATGGGGCAGCGGGTGCGGAACACGCAACCGGACGGTGGGTTGATGGGGCTGGGGATGTCCCCTTGCAGGATGACCCGGTCGCGCTTGATGGTTGGATCGGGGATGGGAACGGCCGACAACAGCGCCTCGGTATACGGGTGGATCGGGTTCGCGTACAGTTCTTTCGAGGGCGCGATCTCCATGATGCGGCCGAGGTACATGACGATCACGTGATCGCTGATGTACTCGACTACGCCGAGGTCGTGGGCGATGAACAGGAGCGTCAGACCGAGCTCTGCCTTCAGGTCCTGCAGCAGGTTCACGACCTGCGCCTGGATCGACACGTCGAGCGCCGACACCGGTTCGTCGGCAACGATGAACTGCGGGTCGACGGCGAGAGCGCGGGCGATGCCGATGCGCTGCCGCTGACCGCCCGAGAACTCGTGCGGGTAGCGCCGCATGTGGCCGGGGGCGAGGCCCACGCGCTCGAGCAGCTCCGCGACGCGCTGCTCGCGTTCCTTGCCGCGTGCGAGGTTGTGGATCGTCATCGCTTCGCCGATGATGTCGCCGACCGACATGCGCGGGTTCAGGCTCGCGAACGGGTCTTGGAAGATGATCTGCATCTTCTTGCGGTACTCGCGCATGGTCGACTTCGGCAGCTTCACCACGTCGACGCCGTCGAACAGCACCTCACCGGCGGTCGGTTCGATCAGGCGTAGGATGCTCCGGCCGACGGTGGTCTTGCCCGAGCCGGACTCGCCCACCAGGCCGACGACTTCACCTCGTTTGACGTTGAAGCTGACGTCCTCGACGGCCTTGACGTTCGCGACCACGCGGGAGAACACGCCGCCGCGGATCGGGAAGTACTTGCGCAGGTTGCGGACTTCGAGCAGGTTCTCGCTGTCGGCCGCCGAGCCTGGCGCGCCTACCGTTTGCCGAGCCGGGCTGGTCATGCCTGGATCTCCGACTTCAGGTCGAGTTCCTTCCACCGGATGCAGCGGACCATGTGCCCGTTGCCGGTGTCTTCGAGGGCGGGGACGGCAGTCTTGCACTGGTCTTGCACGAAGCGGCAGCGCGGGTGGAAGGCGCATCCTTCGGGAAGGTAGAGCGGGTTGGGGACGTTGCCGGGGATGGCCTGCAGGCGCTCCTGGTGCTCCGCCGCACGGTCGACGCGCGGGATGGAGTTGAGCAGGCCGAGCGTGTACGGCATCTGCGGGTCGGCGTAGATGTCGTTGATCTGCGCCTCTTCGACGGCGCGGCCGGCGTACATCACGACAGCGCGGTCGGCCATCTCGGCCACCACGCCAAGGTCGTGGGTGATGAAGAGGATCGACATGCCGATCTCGCTCTGCAGCTTGCGCATCAGGTCGAGGATCTGCGCCTGGATGGTCACATCGAGGGCGGTGGTGGGCTCGTCGGCGATCAACAGCTTCGGACCGCACGACAGCGCCATCGCGATCATCACGCGTTGCCGCATGCCACCCGACATCTGGTGCGGGTAGTTCTTCACGCGCTTGCCCGGCTCCGGGATGCCCACCAAGTCGAGCATGTCGGCCGCGAGCTTCATCGCCTCGCGGTAGCTCTTGCCTTGGTGGAGCACGATCGCCTCGGCGATCTGGTCGCCGACGGTGTAGACCGGGTTGAGGCTGGTCATCGGCTCTTGGAAGATCATCGAGATGTCGTTCCCGCGGATGCGGCGCATCTCCCGCTCGCTCTTCTTGACCAGGTCCTGTCCTTCGAACAGGATCTGACCCTCGGCGATGCGGCCCGGAGGGATCGGGATGAGACGCATCACGGACAGGCTCATGACGGATTTGCCGGAGCCCGACTCGCCGACGACGGCCAGTGTCTCGCCCTTGTCGAGGTGGAAACTCACCCCGTCGACGGCTTTCACCGTGCCTTCGTCGGTGTCGAAGTAGGTCTTGAGGCTCTTGACCTCAAGGAGCCGATCGTTGTTGGGCATCAGCGCGTACACTCCTCACGAGGGATTCCCCCAATCGCCATGTTCGAACAAGGCGAACCGGCATACCGGGCGGGCAGCGCGCCTAAGACAGCGCAGCGCGCCCAGCGAGATACCAGCGGGTTCGGGAAATACGCTCGGCCGCCTTCGCAACCCCCGTCAGCGTCGCTTCTTGGGGTCGAAGGCGTCACGGAGACCGTCGCCTAGCAGGTTCCAGCATAACACTGCCAGGAAGATGGGGATCCCAGGTATCAGCAGCCACGGCACGAACTGGATGCTGATGCCGCGCGCGGTCGCGTCGCGCAACAGCAGACCCCAACTGGCCGTGTCGATCTCGCTCGGCCCCAGGCCGAGGAACGACAGGCCCGTCTCCGCCAGGATGAACCCGGGAATCGACAGTGTCAGGTCGACGATGACGTAGCTCGCCGTGGACGGCAGCAGGTGCCGGGCCAGGATGCGCGCCTCGCCGGCGCCGAGCGCTTTCGCCGCCGCCGCGTACTCCATCTCGCGCGCAGACAGGATCAGGCCGCGGATGATGCGCGCCAGACCGCCCCAGCCGACGAAGCCGAGCACGATCACCGTCAGCAGGAACGTCTCGGCGGAAGTCATCTGCAGACCGATGGCCTGCGCCACCGGGTTGCGCGGGTCACGCAACAAGGACGCCAACACGATGAGCAGGAAGAGCCCGGGGATGGCGGCGAAGATCTCGACCAAGCGCATGATGACGTCGTCGACCCAGCCGCCGTAGAAGCCGGCCAGGCCGCCCATCAGGAGGCCCAGCACGAGCGCCACCCACACCGCCAGGATGCCGATGGTGAGGCTCACCTGTCCGCCGTAGAGGACCCTGGAGAAGAGGTCCTTGCCCAGGTTGTTGGTGCCCCACAGGAACACGCGAGCGGGATCGTCTACGCCGAACAGCCGCACGTCCGACTTGAACAGGAACAGGATCTTGTACGGATGGTCCGGCCGGTGCACGAAGAACTTGATGGGGTAGCGAAGGCTGGTGTCCTCGACGTAGACGCGCTGGCGCGTGACGGCATCGCGCTCGGCCGCGACGTCGAACACGAACGGGCGTGTCAGCCGACCCGTCTCCGGGTCGGTCCAGTGCACCGGAGTCGGCGGCCGGAAGGCGGCCACCGGCGTGCGGCGGTACTCGTTGATGCCGTACGGCGCCAGGAACCCCGCGAAGATCGCGGTCAGGTACATGAACACGAGGATCGTTCCGCCGACCATGGCGGCCTTGTGCTTGCGGAACTGGGCCCAGACGATCTGGCCTTGGCTCATGCTGATGCGCTGCGTGGGGGCTCCGGCGTGATGCGCGTCGGCGTCTCCGCGCGCGGCCATGGCATCGGCCGAGGGGGTCTCGTAGCCGCTGGCTACCCCCTCGGAGGCTTCGAGCGCCTTCTGGTCGGTGCCGTGGTTCTTGGGATGGAAGTCGCTCATGGCGTCAGCCGTACCGGATGCGCGGGTCGACCGCGGCGAGGAGGAGATCGGACAACAGGTTGCCGATCATCAACAGGATGGTGGTGATGACCAGGAGACCCAGCACGATGTAGATGTCCTGCGACTGAAGTGCGCCCAGGAAGGTCGGCGTGATGCCCGGCCACGACATGACGACCTCGACCAGGCCGGCGCCCCCGACCAGGTTGGGCAGTAGGCTACCGATGCCCGCCACGAACGGGATGATGGCGGGCCTGAGCGCATGCTTGTAGGTCACGCGGTTCTGCGCCAGGCCCTTGGCGCGCGCGGTGCGGATGAAGTCGGAGCCGAGATACTCGATCATCTGGCCGCGGAGCACGCGGGTGAACCCCGCCATGCCCGAGGTCGCCACCACGAACGCCGGGATGAGCATGTGCCAGAAGATGTCGACCAACTGGTGGAACGGCGACATCTCCAGGTGGTTGCTGCTCGTCATGCCCGCCACGGGGAAGAGCAGCTCGTTGAATCCAAGGTTGTCACGCGTGAAGCCGCGGACGAGGAACAACGTGAGGATCAACACCTGGGCGAAGAAGAAATTCGGGATCGCCAGTCCGAAGTAGGCGAACACGCTCACGACCTGATCGCCTAGCGAATACTGTCTCACCGCCGAGAAAACGCCCGCCGGCACGCTCACCAGCCACAGCATCACGATCGACATGAGGGCGAGGTACATGGAGTTGCGCATCGGCCGCGCGATTCGGTCGAGCACCGGTTGGTTCGACACGAACGATTGCCCCAAGTTGCCCTGCGCGATGTTCTTCATCCAGTTGACGTACTGGATGTGCACCGGCTTGTCGAGGCCGAACTGCGAGGCCATCCGCTCGATGGTCTCGGGTCGGACGTTCGGCTCGAGGCGTTTGGCGTTGAGGAAGTCGCCGGGTACCAACTGGCTGATCAGGAACGCCAGCATCGTCGCGCCGATGAAGGTGGGGATGAGCTGGAAGAAGCGCTTGATGATGTAGACGATCACCGCGCGGCCTCCTCGCGGTCAGGCCCGCGTAGGTCCACGGCAGAGAACGTCGTCTCGGAAGATAGCGTTGTCATGGCGAGATAGGGTGCCTGGCAGGGAGATGGGCTGGACGGCCGAAACCGTCCAGCCCGAAGGTCCCTTGGTCGTTACTGCGCCATGAAGAGGAGCGGGAGCTCGTAGGCGCCGAGAAGCGGGTTGATCTGGCCCTCCTGGTGGTAGCCGCTCAGGCTGCTCGTCCAGGAGTAGTGCGCCATCGGGCTGACGGCGTAGAGGATCGGCATGAGCTCGGCTTCGGTGGCCTGGATCTCGAAGCCGATGTCGCGAGCGGCCTCGGTGTCGAGGGTCTCGCGGCCTTCGCTGAAGAGCTGACCCATCAGCGTCTCGAGCGGCGAGATGCACGAGCCGCTGGTGTTGTACATGTGCAGGTTGGTCCCGCACGGGATGACGTTCACGCCGTACGGCCAGTCGCGCGAACCGCCGGTGAGGCCGATCAGGATCGAGTCGAACGGACGGTCGTCGCCTTCGGACAGCAGCTGCTCGACGAGCAGGTTGAAGTCGATGGCCTGCACCTGGACGTCGACACCGATCTCGCGCGCGGCGTCGGCGAAGATCTGTGCGATCTGCTCACGCGCGGTGTTGCCGGCGTTGGTCGCCAGCGTGAACGACACCGTGTTGCCCTCGGCGTTGGTAAGGACGCCGTCGGCGTTGCGACGGCCGTAGCCGATCTCGGCCAGCAACTGCGCGGCGCGCTCCGGGTCGTACGGGTACCGGTCGGCCAGGTCGTGGTTCACCCAGTAGTCGTTGATCGGGTAGACGTTCGAGTACATGGGCAAGCCGGCACCCGAGTAGACGAGCTCGATGATGGCTTCCTTGTCCATCAGGTGCGCCATGCCGCGCCGGAAGTTG
>JAWOIL010000173.1:0-13889 GCA_046484635.1 Trueperaceae bacterium | reverse complement strand
CGGTTCGCCGAACGCCCGTACGAACCGCCCCGCCAGTGTCGTGGCCGCCTTCACGCTCACCTGCTGGCCGAGCACGGCGCGCACGGCGAGCTCGAACGGGTCGAACGCGCCGGGCAGGCGCAGCCCGGGATTCGTCCGAACCGCCTTCGCGAGCAGAGGGTCGGTCGCCAGGTGTTGCGCGATCACGTCGGGACGCGCCGCCACGTCGAAGAGGCGTCGTAAGCGCGGCAGGAGCGCGAGCAGTACGGTGGTCAAGCCGCGCTCGACGTCCACCTCGAGCGCCGCCGCTTCGGGTGCGTGTCGCACGCGGATCCAACCGTGGCGATCGTTCAGCCGAACCGTGCGCAGGTAGGCGTCGGCCGTCACCGCTTCCACGCCTGCCATCGCCCGCGCGGCCAAGAATGCCAACGTTCCATCCCAGTCGTACGGCGGGCGGTACGCCAGTCGCAGGGTGAAGGTCTCCGACTCCGACAGGGGGACGGCGCCGTCGCCCGGAACCTCGCGCGCTCGGCGCCGAAGGCGCGTGGGTGGCATGGCGTAGTGGGTGCGGAACGCGTCGTTGAAGCGACGTAGGCTGCGGAACCCGCTGGCGTACGCCACGTCGATGACCGGGAGGTCCGTCTCCGTCAGTAGTTGCTTCGCCAACAGCAGGCGGTGCGTGCGCACCAACCCGCTGGGGGAGGCGCCGAGCTCGCGCTGCACGATGCGGCGAAGCTGGCGCTCGCTCAAGCCGATCTCTTCGGCCAGGCGTGTGAGGCTGGGCGCGCCCTCCGGCGCTTCTTCCGCCAACCGGTCCATGACCCGCAGAGCGATCCGGTGCGCTCCGTCGATGGGGGCGTTGCCCGGCGCCAGCTCGGGGCGGCAGCGCAGGCAGGGCCGGAACGAGGCCCGCTCCGCCGCCGCGGCGGTCGGGAAGAAACGGCAGTGCTCGGGCTTCGGCGTGCGGGCCGGGCAGATCGGCCGGCAGTAGATGCCCGTCGACGTGACGCCAACGAAGAACAATCCGTCGAACCTCGGGTCGCGTGCCGTCAAGGCGCTGTAGAACGCCGCGTCGTAGTACGTCGCGTCGTCGTGCGCGGCGTCCTCGCGGTCGGCGCGCGTCGGGGAACGAGCTGCAAGCGACATCACGAAGGCAGTCTAGAGCCACCACGCCACGAGCTTCCAGCCATCTTCGGACACGGGAGTGACGCGGACCGGCGCGGACGGCTGCGCCAGCACCATGTCCGGTTCCGGCGAGCCGCGCGCCGGAGTGTCCCCTACCATCGACAGCGAGAGGAGGTCCGCATGCCACGAACACGAGGCGATCACCTGGCCGGCGGCCGTACAGGACGGGGCCACAGTTCACCCGACGGGAACGAGGCCGTGGAACGGAAGGTGGAAACGGACGCGGACGAGATCGTGCACGCCAGTGTAGCCACGCCGTTCGGTACTGCTCTGGTGGCGCGAAGCGCCCTGGGCCTGTGCAGCGTCGCGCTCGGTGACGACGTGCTCGAGCTGGAACGGGCGTTGTCGGCGAGCTTCCCGAACGCCGTTCTGCGCCGCGACGACGCGGCGATGGAACCGGTCGTCGCCGACGTGGGGCGTCTCGTCGCGAACCCCGGTCGTGTGGGGTCGGTGCCGCTCGAGCGAGCGCTGCACATCCCGCTCGACGAACGCGGCACGCCGTTCCAACGAACCGTGTGGCGCGAGCTGCGGCGCATCGCGCCGGGAACGACCACGACGTACGCCGAACTGGCGCGGCGGATCGGTCGACCCACGGCGGTCCGGGCGGTGGCGCGGGCGTGCGCGACGAACCGCATCGCCGTGCTGACACCGTGCCATCGGGTGGTCGGAAGTGACGGCACGCTCACGGGCTACCGTTGGGGCATCGCGCGCAAGCGGGCACTACTGGCGCGCGAGGCGGAGTGAGCACGGGGCCACACGGCCCGCCGGCTGGCGTGCTACGCTCTCGGATATCCCGTGGGGGTATGTGACCCCGCGCCCATCGATGCGAGGAGAGCCATGATGAGCACCGCCACCGACCTGAACCCCACCGATCGCCCGCTCGGCATGACCACCGTCGTCGCCGGCGAAATCGACGCCGTGCAGGCGCGCGTCGTTGCCGCGTTGAAGGAGCAGGGTTTCGGCATCCTGAGCGAGATCGACGTGCAGGCGACGCTGCAGACGAAGATCGGGGCCGCCATCGAGCCCTACCGCATCCTCGGCGCGTGCAACCCGCACCTGGCGCACCGCGCGCTCGAGGCCGATCGCTCCATCGGTCTGTTGCTGCCGTGCAACGTGGTGCTGCGTCAGGCCGAACCGGGCAGCATCGAGGTCAGTTTCGTCGATCCCGAGATGATGTTCGCGTCGGCGCCGGCGAGCGCGCGCGCCAAGGTGCCCGACCTGCCCGCCGAGGCGCGCGAACGCCTGTCGAACGCGCTCGAGGCACTGAGGAACGGCTGAGAGCGGGCTCGATCAGCGCCTTGCGCGCTTCAACCGCGCGATTAGCGCGGCGGTGGACGGGTCGTGCGCTCCACCCCCTCTGCGTCCGTCGCGAAGCTCGCCCAACACGTGCCCGGCCAACTCCTTGCCCAGCTCGACGCCCATCTGGTCGAAGCTGTTCACGTCCCAGATCACGCCTTGTACGAAGATCTTGTGCTCGTACAGGGCGATCAGACTGCCTAGTGCCCTGGGCGTGAGCTGGTCGAACACGATCGACGTGCTCGGGCGGTTCCCCGGGAACGACTTCGCGGCCGTGAGCAGCGCGAGTTCGTCGTCGGGCACGCCCGCCTCGCGCAGGCCCGAACGGGTCTCGTCCGACGTCCGGCCCATGGCCAACGCCTCGGTCTGCGCCACGAAGTTCGCGAGCAGGATGGCGTGGTGGCGATCGAGCGGGTGCTGCGGCGTGGCGGCAGCGAGGAAGTCGGCCGGCACCAGCTTCGTGCCTTGGTGGAGCAGCTGGAAGAACGCGTGCTGGCCGTTGGTTCCCACCTGACCCCAGACCACGGGGCCGGTCTGCCAACGTACCGCTTCGCCCGCGCGCGTCACGCTCTTCCCGTTCGATTCCATGTCGGCCTGCTGCAGGAACGACGGCAGGTATTCGAGCGACGCGTCGTAGGGCAGGATGGCGTGCGTCTCCGCGCCGAAGAAGTTGGTGTACCACACGCCGAGAAGCGCCATCCACACCGGTACGTTCCGCTCCAGCGGCGCTTCGACGAAGTGGCGGTCCGTCAAGTACGCCCCGTCCAGGAGCTCTTCGAAGCGCGCGAACCCGATCGCCAGCGCGATCGAAAGGCCGATCGCCGACCACAGCGAGTAGCGGCCGCCGACCCAGTCCCAGAACGCGAACATGTTCGCCGGGTCGATGCCGAACGCACGCACCTTGTCCTCGTGGGTGGAGAGGGCCACGAAGTGATGCGCTACCGCCGCCTCGTCACCCAGGGCGTCCAGCAGCCACGTGCGCGCGGTGTGGGCGTTCGTCATCGTCTCTTGCGTGGTGAACGTCTTCGACGCCACCAAGAAGAGCGTGCGTTCCGGCACCAATCGCGCCAGCGTCGAGAAGAGCTCGGCGCCGTCGACGTTGGACACGAAGTGCACGCGGATCCCCGCGCGGTGGTAGGGCGCGAGCGCGCGCACCGCCATCTGCGGCCCCAGGTGCGAGCCGCCGATGCCGATGTTCACCACGTCGGTGATGCGCTCTCCGGTGAAGCCGCGGAAGGTACCTTCGTGCACTGCCGCCGTGAAGGCGCGCATCTGGTCGAGCACGGCGCGCACGGCGGGCATCACGTCCTCGCCCGTCGCCAGGCGCATCGGTTCGCTGCCGCGATGACGGAGCGCCACGTGGAACACGGCGCGGTCTTCGGTGCGGTTGATCGGTTCCCCGGCGAACATGGCGGCGCGCGCTTCTTCCACCTCCGCGGCCCGAGCGAGATCGAAGAGGTGCCGCATGGTGTCGTCGGTGACGCGATGCTTGCTGAAGTCGACGAGCAGGTCCTCGAGCTCGAACGCGTAGCGCTCGAAGCGGCCGTCGTCCCCTTCGAGCAGGTCGCGCAGGTGCTGGTCGGCGACGTGCCGGTGGTGGGCCTCCAGCGCGCGCCATGCGGCGGCGTGCGCGGCGTGCGGGTCGCGGGGGGTCGTCATCGATCGTCCCGTTCGGACGCGTACGCGCGGTCTTCGTGGGGCTCGCCGCCCGCGTCGCTCGAGGCGCGCCAGATGTTGATGCCGGCGTCGGTGGCGAAGCGGTCGATCTCGGCCAGCTCGTCCGGCGTGAACGCGAGGTTCTCCAGCGCCGCGACGTTCTCCTCGAGTTGGCGCACGCTGCTTGCCCCGATCAGCACCGACGTCACGCGCGGATCGCGCAGGCACCAGGACAGAGCCATCTGTGCCAGCGTCTGACCGCGCCGCTCGGCGATCTGGGCGAGGCCGTGCACTTTCGCGAGCGTCTCCTCGTTCAGGAACCCGCGCCGGAACGACCCGTCTTTGGCCGCCCGTGCGTCCTCCGGCAGCGTCGTTTCGAGGTCGCTCGGCGTGACGTTCAGGTACTTCGACGTCAGCAAGCCCTGTGCCAACGGTGAGAACGCGATGCATCCGATGCCCTCGTCCTCCAACACGCTCAGCAGCGAGCCCTCGATCCAGCGGTTCAACATCGAGTACGACGGTTGGTGGATGAGGCACGACGTGCCCATCTTGCGCAGCAACCGGGCGGCTTCACGGGTGGCGGTGCTGGAGTACGACGACACGCCGGCGTAGAGCGCCTTGCCCTGCTGCACGGCGCTGGCGAGCGCGCCCATGGTCTCTTCCAGCGGCGTGTGCGGATCGAAGCGGTGGGAGTAGAAGATGTCGACATAGCCGAGCCCCATCCGCTCGAGGCTCTCGTCCAGGCTCGAAAGCAGGTACTTGCGCGAGCCCCACTCCCCGTACGGACCGTCCCACATGAGGTACCCGGCCTTGGTGGAGATGACCAGGCGGTTGCGCAAACCGGCGAAGTCGGTGCGCAGGATCTCGCCGAAGTGCCGCTCGGCCGAACCGGGTGGGGGGCCGTAGTTGTTCGCTAGGTCGAAGTGGGTGATACCGAGCTCGAAGGCGCGCATCAGGATGGCGCGCATCGTCTCGAGCGGGCGGTCCTCGCCGAAGTTCTGCCACAGGCCGAGGGAGATGGTCGGTAGCATCAGGCCGCTACGGCCGGTGCGGCGGTAGCCGACGATGGGTTCGGAGCGGTGATCTCGTTCGGTTCGCGTCGGTTCGGGGGAGGGTTCGGCTGCAGACATCACTGGCCTCCAGGCTGGGCGCGGCGCCAAGCGCGTCCCCGGCGAACGCAGTCGGGTCTCTCATTGTACGGCGTGGGACCACGAGACCCCGAGCGCCGCGGGCGTAGCGCGGTGGAGCGCGGGCGAACGCGCTGCCGTCAGGCGGCGTGCGGTCGGTCGATCAACTGGACCAGGCGGATCCCCGCGAGCACGTCGCGGATCGCCAAGGTGGCGTTGATCCATGCCACGTTGAGGCGGCAGTATCCTTTGCGTTCCACCGTGGCGCAGCGCGGCTTGGTCTGGCAGTTGTCCAACACGAGCGGACCCGATACCGTCTCGATGACGTCCAACAGCGTGATGCGCGTGGGGTCGACGGTCAGGGATACGCCGCCGCTGCGTCCTTGGCGACTCTCCACGTAGCCGGCCTCGGCCAGGCGGCGTAGCACCTTGGCGAGGAACGCAGGGGGCATCTTCAGGTCTTCTGCCATGCGGCCGGCGGGAGCACCGGGGTTCTCGGCCGCGTAGATCAAGGCGTGGATCGCGTAGCTCTCTTCGCGTCGTAGCAGCGTGCGGTAGACGTCGTCCATGGCCGCTCCTCTAGGGGCATGGTAGCAACAACCTGGACTTGCGTATCGGGTTTTTCGTCCCGGTAGCGGCGCATCATCCTGGGCTCGTCCGCGCGGACGTGGGGACATCCGTCCTTGAACCGCGCCAGACCCACCCGTAACTTGGAGCCAGATGTCCACGTTTACGCGCCGCCCGGCGATCTCCGCCAATCAGTCCGACCGCGGCCGGCCGAACGAGGACGAAGGAGGACGCAAGATGCGCACCCAACGTGGGAACCTCTCCCTCGGATCGATCGTGGCCGCCGCCGCGGCCTTCGTCGCGATGGCCGTAGCCATCGCCCTCTTCGCGGGTCCGAACGTTGGCGCCGCCGAGGCTGGCGCGGCCGCCAGCACCGAGCATGCCGCCGGCCCACCCGACATCACGATCAACCAACCCGACATGCAACGCATCGCCAAGCAGGACCCCGAGGACCTCGTTCCCGTCGACGACCTGCCCGTCGTGAAGGGCGAACTCGGATACGCCCCGAACGTCGTGCCTGCGTTGAACCGCAACTACCGCGCGCACGTGCAGGTCGAACTCGAAGTCGTCGAACAGGTCATGCGCCTGGCCGACGGCGTCGAGTACCGCTTCTGGACGTTCGGCGGCAGCGTGCCGGGCCCGATGATCCGCGTGCGCCACGGCGACTACGTAAGCTTCACGCTCCAGAACCACCCCGACAGCATGATGCCGCACAACATCGACCTACACGCCGTGTCCGGCCAGGGCGGCGGCGCCGAGACGACGCTGCTCTCCCCCGGCCAACAGACCACCTTCGGCTTCACCGCCTTGAATCCCGGCGTGTACGTCTACCACTGCGCCACCGCCCCGGTCGGGATGCACATCGCGAACGGCATGTACGGCCTGATCGTGGTCGAGCCGAAGGAAGGCTTCGCGCCCGTCGACGAGGAGTTCTACGTCGTGCAAGGTGACTTCTACACCAAGGGCGACTTCGGCCAACAGGGCCTGCAGGATTTCGACATGCAGCGCGCCATCGACGAGGACGCCGCCTACGTGGTGTTCAACGGCTCCGTCGGATCGATGGTCGGCGACGACGCGCTCCAGGTCGACGTCGGCGACACCGTACGCATCTTCTTCGGCAACGGCGGCCCCAACCTCTCCAGCAACTTCCACGTCATCGGCGAGATTTTCGACGAGGTCTGGCTCGAAGGCGGCACCATCGTGAACCACGACGTGCAGACCACCGCCGTGCCAGCAGGTGGCGCCACCGTGGTCGAGTTCACCGTCGACGTGCCCGGTACCTACAACATGGTCGACCACGCCATCTTCCGCGCGTTCAACAAGGGCGCCGTCGGGCAGATCGTCGCCACCGGGCCCGAGAACCACACCGTGTTCCGCGAGAACTCCGGCATCGTGCCGTACCGGCCCGAGGTCGCGCAGGGCCAGAACTGACCGCGGGCGCGTAGCCCGGGAGTCGACCATGACCCGGTTCGCCACCCTCCTCTTCACCAGCCTCCTCGCCTTCGCGCGTGTAGCTACCGCGCAAGGCGAAGAGGACCCCGCCGGGCCCGCGGCCGCGGAGCCGCACGACCCGGCGATGGTTCTGGTGGAGGGCGGTGACTGGGCGCCGCTCTTCCGAAGGCGGTCGCGGACGTCCTCGATGGCGCCGCTACCCCGGCACAGGTCGAGAACGACGCGGCTACGAAAGTAGAGGCGCGCATCCCCTAGGGCAGACAGCTAGGCCCGATTCGCGCATCCACTCTGCTCGCATCCGCACTGCTCGGATTGACCGTGCTCGGCTCCGCCCTGCTCGGATCAGTTCTGCCTGGCTCGACCCTGCTCGAATTCGCGCAGCGCGTCGCGCACCCGACCACCGTGCTGACGGACTGCCTCCCGGGCTTGGTCTGCATCGACGCCTGTTCGCGCCATCACGATGGCGGTGCGGATGTCGTCGTCGGCGCGCGCGAGCACCTCGGCGGCTGCGTCCAGCGGCACCTCGGCGGCCTCCGCCACGATGGCGGCGGCGCGCTTCTCGAGCTTGGCGTTCACCGGCCGCATGCCCACCATCAGGTTGCCGTACGCGCCGCCCAGGCGCACCAGCACGGCCGTGGAGAGCGCGTTCAACGCCGCCTTCTGCGCCGTTCCGGCTGCTAGCCTCGTGCTTCCGGCGAGCACCTCTGGGCCGGTGGCGAGCAGGATCCCGACCTCACCCACCGTCAACAGCGGCGTGTCCGGGTTGTTGGCGATACCCACGGTGAACGCCCCGCGCTCCGTCGCGCGCCGGACGGCCGCGATCGTGTACGGCGTCACGCCGCTGGCTGCGATGCCCACCAGCGCGTCCTGCCGGCCCACACCTGCTTCGTCGACGACGGCGGCCGCCGCGACGACGTCGTCCTCCGCGCCTTCCTTGGCACGGTCCTGGGCGGCCTGCCCGCCCGCCAGCAACACCCGTGCCCGTTCGAAGCCGAACGTCGGCGGCAACTCCGCGGCGTCCTGCACCGCCACGCGTCCGGACGTGCCGGCACCGACGTAGAACAAGCGACCACCGGAGCGCAGCCGCTCCTCGATGCCGATGGCCGCCCGATCGAGGTCCGGCAGCGCCTCTGCTACGGCGTCGATGGCGCGCCGGTTGGCGTCGTTCACGGCCGCGAGGATCTTGGCGGCCGGCCAGGCGTCCAGGTCTCGGTACGCCTCGTGGATGCTTTCGGTGATCATCGGGATGCCTCCGCCTTCTCGCGTGATTCGTCCGGCGACGCGGACGACAACGGCGCCTCGGCCCGCTGGTAGCTGCGATGCACGCGTGCACCGAGCCGGCCGTAGAAGCCGGTCAAGGTGGTCCAGTTGATGATCACGCCGGTGGCTCCCCGCTCGGCCAACCAGGCAGCGGAGGCGCGCACCAGGCCTAGGCCGAGTCCTTGTCCGCGCGCCGCATCCGACACGCCGAGCGGACCCATTCCGGCCAGGCCGCCACTCCGCGACACTAGCGAAGCTGGCGGAACCCACGTGAGGCTCGGCCCGCGCACTCCCTCGTCCCCTTGGAACACGACGCAGAACCCCTCGGCACGTGCCGAGGCCGGACCGTCGTCGGAACCGTCCGGGGCTAGCGTGAGCACGGCGGCGCCCGCGTGCACGTAGTGCCGCACCTCGTGCGCCCAGCGGCCGGGAAACGCGCGCTCCACGAACGCCACGGCGGCCTCGGGGTCGTCGTCCCGCAAGTGCCAGCCGCTGGCGAGCGGTGCGAGTGGGAGATCGGCGCGCAGGTCCAGGTGGAGGTCGTGCTCGACGTTGCCGAAGCGCGCGCCCAGCCTCCGTGCCAGGCGCCAAGCCGCGGCGGGCGCTTCCTGCGGGATGCCAGGAAGGAGGTGGTTGGCCTCGCCACCGAAGCGAAGCGTGCGACAGCCGCGGACGCGAAGGAGGTCGGCGAGGGTGCGCGCAAGCGTCGTTCCGACGCCGTGGCCTTGCCGGTCGGGCAGCGTCGCTACGAGCGACAGCCAGCCGGCGTCCTGGGCCAGCCAGGGTGCCGTCGCTGCGCGGCCGTACCCTACGCCGACGCAGCGGTCGCCATCGAACGCGCCGAGGAGCAACTCGGGGTCGTGGTGAAGGGACAACCGATCGCGCCACACGTCGTCTTCGAGCGGATAGCGCGACCCCGAACCCCCGTGGTGCGGCTCCCAGGCCGCGTTCCACAGGCTCGGCACGAGTTCCGTCTCCGTGGGCCTCAGCGGGCGCACGACGAGGTCGACGCGGGGCAGCGGGGGGTCATCGAACGGCGGCATCTGCGTGGATGGGGTTCAGAAGGCCCGCAGGTCCAGCGCCATGCGGTACATGTCGCCGCGATAAGCGCTGCGCACGAACTCGAACGCGCGGTCGTCGGCGCCGAAGGTCGTGCGTTCCAACGCCAGCACGGGAACGTCCCTGGCGATGCCCAAGAGCTGGCACTCGTGCTTGGTGGGTAGGCGCGCGCCGATCGACTGGTGTGCCCGCACGGGCCGGACCCCGAACTGCTTGTCGAGGGTTCGGTAGAGGCTTCCCGACCGCTCGAGTTCCTCCACCGACAACCTCGCCAGGTGCGTCGGTAGGAAGGCGTCCTGGAGTGCCAGCGGCTCGTCGTCGGCGGTACGCAAACGCGTGATGCGCAGCACCGTGGCGCCGATCTCGAGACCCAACGCTTCGGCAACGACGTCGTCGGCCGGGCACGGTCGCACCTTCCAGGCGCGCGAACCTGGCTGGAACCCGAGATGGCGCGCCTCGTCGGTGAAGCCCAATACGCGGTCGATCACCTGTTCCAACGGTCGGCCGCGGACGTACGTGCCGGACCCCTGACGCTGCTCGAGCCGCCCGTCCTCGACCAGCTCCTCGAAGGCGCGCCGTACCGTCATGCGCGAAAGGCCGAGGCTCGTGGCCAAGCCACGCTCCGATGGCAACGCCGATCCTGGCGCGAGTGCGCCCACGTCGATGGCGTGGGCGAGCTGGTCCTTCAGTTGCAGGTACGCGGGGGTGGGAAGGCGCTTGTCGATGTTGAGGTCCAGCGATGTCATGGCCGATGCTCGTTCCCTCGTCGAGGGCGGCGACGTACCGCCGCTGGCGTATCGCCATTCGTGGACAGCCGCTCGCGAACCGCCGCTCCCGGGATGTGCCCCTCCGGGCGCCATGCGTGGTAGACGCCGCGGAGGATGCGGGGCGGGGGTACGCCCCGCCGGGCGGACGTTCTCCGTTCGCTGCAAGGAGTGTACCACTGCTATACCAGTCGGTCAAACGGTGTGCCACTTCGTCCGAGGGCGCCGCAGCACGCGTGGTGCCAGCACGTGAGCGCGGTTCGCCAGGCCGCAAGTGGTTCGGTGGGATCTTCATCCCCGGCCCTCACCGTCGGCCGGCCCCTTGCCGGTGGTCTTGAAGTGGTCTATCGTGAGGGGCACGCTTCACGCCTCGCAAGGAGGAAGAGAATGGTTCGAAGACGATCCATCACGCTGATCCTGGCGGCGACGTTGGCAGTGGCCGGCATGGCCTTCGCGCAGAAGAAGGTGGTCGACCTGTCCGGTCTGGGCATCCAGCCGGGCCAGATCGGCGGCACCATCACGCTTCCGCTCGGCGACTCGCCGCCCACGTTCCTGTACTACGCCCAGATCGACAACAATACGCAGACGCTCACGCAGCAGGTGTTCGACTCGTTGGTCGAGTTCAACCTCGAGACGTACGCCCTCGAGCCGGCCTTGGCCGAGAGCTGGGAGGTCAGTGAGGACGGCACCGTATACACGTTCCACCTGCGCCAAGGTGTGACGTGGCACGACGGCGTGCCGTTCACGGCCGAAGACGTCGTGTTCACCTACGAGCAGATCATCACCAACCCGGAGGCCCGCGCCGGTGACGCCGCGCAGTTCACCTACACGGTGGAAGGCGAGACGCGCTACGTGTCCTTCGAGGTCGTCGACGAGCACACCGTGACGATGACGCTGCCCGCTCCGTCGGCGGCGTTCCTGCTGCAGCAGCGCTTCTTCATCCTGCCGAAGCACAAGCTGCTGCCGTACACCGTAGAGGGCGGCTCGACCGCAGGTGAGATCAACAACGCTTTTCCCACCGACGGCCCGTTGACCGACGTCGTCGGCACCGGCCCGTTCATGTACGACTCCTACGTGGCCGGCCAGAAGGTCGGCTTGGTGCGCAACCCGGACTACTGGAAGGTCGACACCAACGGCACGCAACTGCCGTACGCCGAGCGTCTCGACTACCTCGTGGTACGAGGCACCGAAGCGCAGGTCGCGCAGTTCCTGGCCGGCAACATCGACCAGCTGAACATCTCCGGCGCGCAGTTCCCCGACTTCAAGAGCCGCGAGCTCGCCGGCGCCGGCTTCATCGTCGCCTCCAGTCCGGCCCTGTTCGGCTCGCCGCCGCACCTGGCGTTCAACTTCGACGATCCGGATCCCGACCTGGCGCGTGTGTTCTCGGACGTGCGGTTCCGCCGCGCGATCGAGTACGCCGTCGACCGGCAGCGCGTCATCGACGACGTTTACAACGGCCTGGCCGAGATCCCCGGCACGCCCACCGCGCCCGCCGACGGCACCTTCTACCAGGACACCACCCACCTGATGAACATGTTCGATCTCGAAGCGGCCGCCGCCGCCCTGGACGAACTGGACATCGTGGACACCGACGGCAACGGCGTGCGCAACGTCGCGCCCGGCAAGGACCTCGAGTTCTCGCTCGGCTACAACGTCGACTTGACCACCTTCACCGACATCGCCACCATCCTGCAGAACGACTTCGCCAAGATCGGTGTGAAGGCGAACCTGCAGGGCATCCAGGGATCGGCGCTGCTCTCGACCGGCCTGGCGGGCGACTACCAGGCGATCATCGTCGCGCTCGGCAACCAGCCCGATCCGGAACTCCGGAAGCCGATCTGGCAGCCCGGCGGATCGCTGTACTACTGGCACCGCGCAACGCAACCGGCGCAGCCAGGCGGAACCCCGAACTTCGACGTGATGGAAGACTGGGAACGCCGCATCTACGACATCTTCGACCAGGGCACCACGATGGTCGACGTCGAGCAGCGCGCGGCGCTCTACAAGGAGTGGCAGGAGATCAACGCCGCGAACGTGCCGGTGATCATGATCGCCAAGCCCGCCAACATCGCGGCGGTCTGGGACCGTATCGGCAACTTCGTCTACAGCCTGGGCGTCATCCCCGGCTACAACCCGGTGCCGCTGTACACCCTGCAGTAACCGGCGACGGGTAGGCAACGACGGACAGGGGCCGGGTCGGCCGGGCGGGAACGCCCCCGACCCGGCCCCCACGTGGTAGCCGGATGTCCGGGCTGGTAGCGTGAAGCAAGGTGAGCGTGACCTGACGTGCTGATCTATGCCATTCGCCGCGTGGCGGTCATCCTCCCGACTCTGGTGCTGGTCTCGATCGTGTGCTTCTTCGTGATCCAGCTGGCGCCGGGGTCGTTCACCGACCGGTACCTCGAGGACCCGCGCATGAGTCCCGAGACGGTCGCGCGGATCAACACGCAACTCGGGCTGGACCGGCCCCTCTCCGAGCAGTACGTCCGCTGGGTCGTCGGTATCGCGACTCGCGGTGACTTCGGGTACAGCTTCTTCGCGAACCGACCCGTCTCCACGGTCATCGGCGAGCGCCTGTGGTGGACGCTGGTGGTGGCGGGCAGCACGATGCTCTTCTCGTGGTTGGTGGCGGTTCCACTCGGCATCGTCACGGCGCTCAAGCGCAACGGCTTCACCGACGCGATCGCCAGTTTCATCGGCTACGTCGGCCTTGCCGTGCCCGACTTCTTGGTGGCGCTGTTGCTGATGGCGCTGGTGCTCCAGACCGGCGGCACGCAGGTCGGCGGTTTGTTCAGCCCGCGCTACATCGGTGTGGAGTGGACATGGCCGAAGTTCGTCGACTTCCTGAACCACATGTGGATCCCGCTGCTGGCCATCGGCACCAGCGGCATCGCCGTGGTCATGCGGCAGATGCGGGCGAACTTGCTCGACGTACTGAACGCCGACTACGTTCGCACCGCCCGCTCCAAAGGCCTGGCCGAACGACGCGTCATCCTGCGGCACGCCGTGCGCAACGCCGTCAACCCGCTCATCTCGATGGCGGGTCTGAGCCTTCCCGAGCTGATCAACGGCACCATCATCGCCAGTATCGTGCTCAACCTCCCCACCATCGGGCCGCTGCTCTACGACTCGCTGCTGGCGAAGGACCAATACGTGGCCATGTCGCTGCTACTCATCGCCAGCATGCTGCTGATGATCGGCAACCTGTTGGCCGACTTGGCGCTCGCTTGGGTCGACCCGAGGATCCGCTATGACTGACACGGCGGGTCTGCGACACGTGCCTTCTCCTCGTGCCGGAGGGTGCGCATGACGACACCTGCGAACGGCGCCCTCCGGCGCGCGCGGGGCGCCAGGCGTCCGCCGGAAGGCGGGTACTCGCCCGGCGCGCTGGCGTGGCGTCGCTTCACCCGTTCGCGCACCGGCGTGCTCGGCGCCGTCATCCTGGTGCTGCTCTACCTCACGGCCCTGTTCTCGCAGTTCCTGGCGCCGTACGACATCACGACACAGCATCGCGAGGTGCACCAACCGCCGCAGCCGATCCGCA
>JAWOIL010000136.1:0-7257 GCA_046484635.1 Trueperaceae bacterium | reverse complement strand
CGTACCGGATCCGAGAGGGCGACCTCGTCATGGTCGAGCTCGGGGTGGTCGTCGACGGCTACTGGGCCGATCTCACGTACATGGCCGTGGCCGGACGGGAGCCGAGCGCCGAACAGCGAGAACTCCACAACGTCGTGCTCCGCGCTCAGCAGGAAGCGGCCGATCAGATGCGCCCGGGCCGCCCCTGGTCGGCGCCGGACGAGGCGGCTCGCCGGGTCATCGGGGAGGCTGGTCTGCTCGACCGCTTTCCGCACATCACCGGGCACGGGATCGGCTTCCGCTACCACGAGTTCGAGCCGCTGCTGGCCCCCGGCGCCGACCAGGCGCTCGAGGAAGGCATGGTCAGCAGCGTGGAGCCCGGTGTTTACCGTCCCGGCTTCGGCGGCATCCGGATCGAGGACATCGTGGCGGTGGGCGCCGACGGTCCGGACTTCCTGTCGACGCCGCGGGAGCCCTGGTGATGACGCCCGCGGCCCCGACGGTGCCCCAGATCGTCGCATTGGGCGAGGTCATGATCCGTGACACGCCGCGCGACCTGCAGCGGCTCGAACGCACCCGCGAGGTGTATGTCTCGCCGGCGGGGAGCGAGTACACCCTGGTGCTCCTCGCCCGACGCCTGGGCTTGCCGAGCGCCTTCGTCACGCGTCTGCCGGACAACCCCTACGGCTGGATGGTCCGTGACATCGCCCGCGCGCACGACGTCGACACCTCGGGCTTCGTCTGGGCGCCGGCATGGGAGCCGATCGGGCGCTACCTCTACGAGCTCGGCCGCGAGCCTCGACCGAGCTACGGCTGGTACCAACGCGCCGGCTCGGCCGCTGCGCGTCTCGGGCCGGGCGAGGTCGCCTGGGCGGAGCTGCTGTCGGGCGCCCGAATCCTGCACACGACGGGGATCACGTTCGGCCTCGCGGCGCACGCCGGGATGGCAGGCAATCCGCTCCTCGGCGCGTTCGAGGAGGCCGTTTCCGCACGCCCAGAGGGGTGCGCGGTCGGACTCGACTTCAACTACCGCTCGACGCTGTGGAGCGAGGAGGAGTGCCGCGCCGTCCTCGAGGGCGTTCTCGTGGAGCACACCGACATCCTGATGGCGTCGCCGTACGACATGGCGCAGCACTTCGGCATCGGCTTCGGCAGCAAGTCGCCCGAGGACGTGCTCGAGCAGGGGATCACGACGCCGGCAGACGACGAGCTGCGCGACTTCTGCGCGCGCGTCCTCGGGCGTTTCGACCTGGAGACGGTCGCCGTCACGCTCCGGCACTCCCGGTCGTTCGACGAACACCTGTGGGAGTCCTGCGCCATGCGAGCGGATGGGACCTTCGCGCGATCGAAGATGCCTCGGCCGATCCACGTCCTGGACCGGCTGGGAGGTGGCGACGCGTGGACCGCTGGATTCTACGCGAGCCTCCTGCAGGGCGACGGCAGCGCGAATGCGCTCGACAGCGCCATCGCCTTCGCCGACGCAGCGACGCGTCTCGCCCAGACGCTGATGTTCGATCTTGCGGTGCTCCGGACGGAAGACGTCCGGGCCCTGCTCGACGCCGACGAGGCCGGCCACGCGCCGGGCACCATCCGTTGATCCGAAAGGAGGCCCCTGGGAAGCGAAGACCCTGCCGTCCCCCGCTCGACGCGGCTCGTGTCCGTCGACCCCGTCACCCTTGTGCAATTGCGTTGGAAGGATGAACCGATGAAGGGATTCGCGCTCGCACTCAAAGTCATGCTCGTGCTGGGTTTCGCTCTGACCCAGTCGTACACGCCCCCCGCCGGTGCGTTCGCCCCGGTGCCCCTGGCCGAAGGCGCCCAGGCCATGTGCGAAGGCTTCACGCCAGGACCCGACATCCGCATCGCCTACATGCCGCCGGCCACCGAGTTCCCCTACTACATGGACATCGGCAGGGGCATCGTGGCGCAGGCCGAGGCGCTCGGTGTCACCACGTTCATGCTGGCGCCGCAGAGCGGCTCCGACATCGCCGGACAGATGGGGATGATCCAAGACGCGCTCATCCAGGGCGTCGACGCGATCATCCTCTCCACGCACGACGAGGGCGCCGCGGCCCCCCTCGTCCGGAGCGCCGTCGAGCAGGGCATCGTCATCATCATCGTGAACTCCGACATCGCCGACTTCCCGACCGCCGTGCACGGCGTCGTCGGCTACCACCAGCGGGGCGGGACGTTCGCGCAGGGTCTGTACCTGATCGACCTCGTCGACGGCACGGCGAAGGTCGGCGTGCTCGAGGGCCTGCCCGGCTACCACTCCACGGAGCGGATCGGCGGCTTCCTCGACGCCTTCGCCGACCAGCCCGGCATGGAGATCGTCACCTCGCTGCCGACCGCCTGGAACGTCGAGACCGGCAACACGGCGATGATGGACCTCCTGCAGGCCCGCCCCGAGGTCAACATGGTCGTGACCGCCAACGATTACATCGCGCTCGGCGCCGCTGCGGCCGCCGCGGCGCTCGGCCGCACCGACGTGATCATCGCCGGCAACGACGGCGACCCCGCGGGCCTGGAGGCCATCGCGGAGGGCCGCATCACGTCGACCGTCAACACCCAGCCCATCGAGATGGGCAAGGTCGCGCTGCAGGTCGCCGTGGACTGCTTGGGCGGCGTGTACCCCGGCGGCTGGACCGAAACGCCCACCGTGATCGTCGACCAGTCCAACGTCGGCGAGTACGTGGGTCAGTGATCCACGAGGCCACGACGGTGGGGCGCCACTCGGCGCCCCACCCCGCTTCACCGGGGCCCGGATGACGGACTCGGCCCTCTCCCCCCCGCTGTGGCGCCTCGATGGCGTCAGCAAGCGGTTCCTCGCCGTGCGCGCCTTGACCGGCATCGACGTGGACTTCCGCCGCGGCGAGGTGCACGCCCTCATCGGTGAGAACGGCAGCGGCAAATCCACGCTGGTGAAGTGCCTGGCCGGCGTCCATCAGCCGGACGAGGGCGCGTTCTTTCACGACGGATCCCCGGTCACCCTGGGCAACCCGCTGGTCGCGCGGGCCCACGGGGTGGCGACCATCTTCCAGGAGTTCTCACTGGTGCCGACACTCAGCGTGGCGGAGAACGTATTCTTGGGCCGCCAACCCCTCATGCGCGGCCCGTGGATCGACTGGGATCGCATGCGCGCAGAGACGAAGCGCGCGCTGGGCGAACTGGGTTCGTCCACCGATCCGGACGCGATCGTCCGCCAGCTGTCGGTGGCCGATCAGCAGCTCGTCGAGATCGCCAAGGCGATCGCCCTCAACTCCACGCTCCTCATCCTCGACGAGCCCACCGCGGCCCTGGGGCTGCAGGAGACCGACCGGCTGCTCGACCTCGTCCGCGACTTGGCGGGCAGGGGCAAGGCGATCCTGTACATCTCGCACCGCCTCGACGAGGTGTTCCGCGTGGCCGACCGCATCACCGTCCTCAAGGACGGCCGCCTGGTGGCGACCAAGCCGATTCGGGACCTCGACATGGACACGGTCGTGCACATGATGGTGGGCCGCGACATCGAGCAGCACTACACGAAGGAGCCCGCCAAGACCGGCCGCGTCCGCCTGGCCGTCCGTGATGTGACGACGGAGCAAGGCGTGGACGGTGTGAGCTTCGAGGTGCGGGCCGGCGAGGTCTTCGGGCTGGGCGGCATGGTGGGCGCGGGTCGCACCGAGATCGCCCGCGCCCTGTTCGGTCTCGACCGCATCACGTCGGGCAGCATCGAGCTCGACGGCACGCCCGTCACCTTCCGTCGCCCCGACGAGGCCATCGCCGCCGGGATCGGGCTGGTGCCCGAGAACCGCAAGGCGGACGGCCTCTTCTTCAACTTCGAGGGCCCGCGCAACATCACGACGTCGAAGTGGTCCCGTGTCATGCGTGGGCCGATCTTCGACCTGTCGCGCGAGCGGGACGTGGGCCGGCGTTTCGTCGACATGCTCAAGATCACCCCGACCGCGATGGACACGACCGTACGCTTCCTCTCAGGCGGGAACCAGCAGAAGGTGGTCATCGCCCGCTGGCTCTACGCCGAGGCCAAGGTGCTGATCCTCGACGAGCCCACCCAGGGCATCGACGTGGGCGCCAAGCTCGACGTGTACGGCGTGATCAACGACCTGGCCGCGCACGGCGTGGCGATCGTCCTGATCAGCTCGGACTACCCCGAGCTCATCGCGATGAGCGACCGGATCGCGGTCATCCGCGAGGGCGCGGTGCTGACCGTCCTGCCGGCCGAGGACATGACCGAGCACCGCCTCATCGCGATCGCCTCGGGTGCCGAGGCGCTTGCCGAGCCACACCGCACCAGCAACAGGAGGGCCACCGCATGAGGCAGCGGCTACTGAGCTCCGCCGTGATCGGCCCCTTCGTGGCGCTGATCCTGGTCGTGATCGTGGTGAGCCTCACCACGGACCGGTTCCTGCTGCCGCAGAACCTGTCGAACATCACGCTCCAGGTGAGCATCGTGGCCCTGGCGGCGATCGGCGCGACGCTGGTGATCCTCGCCGGTGGCATCGACCTGAGTCCCGGGTCGGTGCTCGCGCTCACCAGCTGCACGCTGGCGATCCTGGTCAAGAACTGGGGCTGGCCGGTGGAGGTGGCGATCCCCGCCACGCTCTTGCTGGGCGCGCTGCTGGGCCTCTTCAACGGCGTGCTGAGCGCGTACCTGCGCATCCCGGCCTTCGTCACGACCCTCGCGACGCTCACGATCTACCGCGGCATGGCGTTCCTGATCACGGGCGGGACGCCCATCTTCTCGATCTCGCCCAAGCTCCGGCCCATCTTCTACGGGTCGTTCCTGGGTGTTCCGCTTCCCCTGTACTACGTGTTGGCGGCGTTCGTGCTCGCCGCCCTTTTCCTCCGGTACACCGTGCCGGGTCGCGCCATCTACGCCGTGGGCGGCAACGAGTCCGCCGCACGCTTCACCGGCATCAAGGTGAACCGGACGCGCCTGCTCACCTTCGTGATCGCCGGGCTGATGGCGGGCGCGGCGGGTGTCCTCACCACCGCGCGCCTGGACTCCGGCTCGCCCAACTACGGCGTCGGCCTGGAGCTGCAGGCGATCGCCGCCGCCGTGATCGGCGGCGCGAGCCTGGCCGGCGGCTCCGGCAACATCATCGCCACGCTGTTCGGGGCCCTGATCGTCGCCGTGGTCCAGAACGGCCTCAACCTCAACGCGGTCCCGGCGTCGTGGCAGCAGATCACGCTCGGCACGATCATCCTCATGGCGGTCGGGCTCGACATGTGGCGCAAGGACCTGGGCGACGCCCTCCGCCGGCTGTTCCACCGGCAGGGGCAGAAAGGATCAGGATGAGCAAGCCATATCCCCGCGCGTTCTCGCACATCGGCCTGTCGGTACGTGACATCGAGCGTTCGTACAAGTTCTACACCGAGGTCCTCGGCTTCTACACCATCATGCCGCCCACCGAGGTCGAGCAGGACGACAGCGCGATCGGCATCATGTGCGACCGCGTGTTCGGCCCCGGCTGGGGGCGGTTCAAGATCGCGCACCTGTCGACCGCCGACAAGGTGGGCATCGAGCTCTTCGAGTTCCCTGGCAACTACCCGCCCGACGACAACCTCGAGTACCGCAAGCTCGGCATCTTCCACTTCTGCATCCAGGACCCGGACATCGAGGGGCTGGCCAAGAAGATCGTGGAGGCCGGTGGCAAGCAGCGCATGCCGGTCAGCGAGTACTACCCCGGCGAGAAGCCGTATCGGATGGTCTACTGCGAGGATCCCGACGGCAACATCCTCGAGCTGTACTCGCACAGCTACGAACTCACCTACTCGCCCGGCGCCTACCAGCATCAACTCGAGGAGTGAGGTGACGCCATGAACGCTCACCGAGCCAGGGTCGTCATCAGCGATTACGACTATGGCGACGTGGACGTCGAGCGCGCGATCATCGAGGGTGCCGGCCACGAACTGGTCGCCCTCCAGTGCCGTACCGACGAGGAGCTCGCCAGGGAGGCCGAGGGCGCGGCCGCCATCGTCTGTCAGTACTGCCGGGTCGGCCCGAAGACCATCCAGGCGGTCCCTTCTTTGCGGCACATCGCCCGCTACGGGGTCGGCGTCGACATCGTGGACGTCGCCGCGGCGACCGAGCGCGGCGTTCTCGTGACCAACGTCCCGCATGACTACTGCCTCGACGAGGTCGCCGATCACGCCATGGCGCTCATGCTCGCGCTGACCCGCAAGCTCCGCGTGTACGATCGCGCCGTCCAGGACGGCGTCTGGCGCTGGCAGAGCGGTCGGCCGCTGTTCCGGCTGCGCGGCAGCGTGATGGGCATCTTGTCGTTCGGCAACATCGGCCGCGCGATCGCGGCCCGCGGCCGGGCGTTCGGGTTCGACGTCGTCGCCCACGACCCGTACGTGGAGGACGCCGTGTTCGCGACGATGGGCGTCGAGCGCGTCTCGTTCGACGAACTGCTGCGCCGCTCGGACGTCCTGATGAACCAGGTGCCGCTCACGGACGCAACGCGCGGCCTGATCGGCGCCGACGAACTGCGGGTCATGAAGCCCACCGCCTACCTGATCAACACCGGCCGCGGTCCCACCGTGGACAACCAGGCGCTCCGCGAGGCGCTCGACGAGGGGCGGCTCGCGGGCGCAGGGCTGGACGATCTGGAGGAGGAGCCGGCCAAGCGGCGCGATTGGACGCCGGCCGAGAGCCCGCTCGTAGGCCACCCGAAGGTCATCGTGACGCCGCACGTGGCGTACTACTCCGAGGCGGCGATCGAGGTCGCCCGCACCTTCGCGAGCGAGGAGGTCGTGCGCGTCCTTGCGGGCGAACCACCGCGGACCCCGGTGAACCTGGGGTAGATCTCGCCCGCGGTGGCCGCGCCTCACGCGCCGGAGCCACGTGCGCCCCGTGGGTGTGGCCACGAGCCACGAGGAAGAAGGCGGCCCTCCGAGGAGGACCGCCTTCGCCAACTCCGCCGCGTTGGACGGCTTCTTGCGTGGTGCGCCCGAGAGGATGCGATCCCCTGGCCTGCCGATCCGACCTCAGCTTCCACCCTTCGGCCGCGGCGAGGCCGCCCACTCGTCCCGCAACTGCGACATCAGGATCGAGTCCGAGAAGCCTCCTCGATGCCGGCGCGCGTGCCGCATCACGCCCTCCTGCACGAAGCCCGCCCTGACGTAGGTCTTCTGAGCACGCGGGTTGTGCGCGTACACCGCGAGCCAGATGCGCTCGAGGGGCAGCTCGCCGAAGCCGAAGTCGACGAGGGCGTTCAGCGCCTCGGTGCCGTAGCCCTGGCCCCACAGCTCCTTGTCGCCGATGAACATGCT
>JAWOIL010000182.1:0-3061 GCA_046484635.1 Trueperaceae bacterium | reverse complement strand
CTCGACCTCGGCGTCGACCTGATCGACGGCACGGTCCGGCTCGGCTTCCGGAACGGCACGGACGGTCCGACGCCGTGGCGGCCGACCGCCGCCGACCGCTGACGACTCAGGAGGATCGACCAGGTGAGCACGCGCTGGGTGGGATTGGGCAGCGCGACCAGGTCGACCACCGTACGGGGGCGCCTGCGCCTCCGGGGCCCAGACGCCCCCAGCCACACGCTCGGCAAGTGTCAAGGCGCCGTACGGACACCCCGCCAGCCGTGGTGCGGATCGCGGATCGTCTTGTCCTGCGCCACGTCGACGCGATCGGAGACGCGCAGCCGCGTCTCGCTGTCGAAGATGTCGCCGCCGCGGAAGCCAGCGCCGACCGCGTCGCTCGCCGGCCAGCCACTGACCGAGGCCGCCCCAGACGCATCCAGCGAGCCAGCGCCGTGTTCGCCCGTGAACGCCCGTCCCTCGACCTTCCCCACGGTCACGACGTTCTCCCAAAGGTTCCCGGACAGCTCGAGGACGCCGTAGTAGCCCGCGCCGGCGTTCTCCCGCGTCCTTCCGGGTGCGGCGAAGCTACCGACACGGACCGGCCGGCCGATACCGAAACCATAGTTGGCGTTCGCGGATGCGGGGGTCGGCGCCTCGTCCACCGTCCCCTCGAACACGAGGCCCGTCGCCTGGACCAGGCCGGTGCTGCCCCAGGCGTACTCGTCGGGCACGGGCGTCGCGGGCCCCCGTGCGGCCTTCTCGAACTCGAGTTCGGTCATCGGGCGCAGTCCGGACCACGCCGCATAGGCGCTTCCGTCAGCCCAGGCGAGGCTGCCCATCGAGATGTGGGGCAGCGTCGCTGTGTACGCGCCCACCGTGTCGCCCGCGATCTGATCCCCGTCGCTGATGTGCCGCGCATCCGCCTGCGTCTGGGTCAGCGTGTTGAGGAATGCCACGTACTGACCCTGCGTGATCTCGTGCTTCATCGCGTAGAAGGCGGTGAAGCCCGTCGGGAAGTCGATGTTGGTAGCACCGCTCGGGATGCCGGTGAACTCCTCCTCGGCCCAATGGAGACTACCGGCCTCGTCGCCCAGCGCGATGGCGACCTGCGCGGTCACCTCGAAGGGTTCGTCGACCGTCCCGCCAGCGCGGAACTCGCCCTGGCCGGTGCCGCCCGAGCCCAGGAAGAAGCTCCCCTCCGGCACGTACACCATCTCGATCCCGAAGACGCGCACCTCCAGCACCGCCTCAGGCGTCACCCCGTCGGCCTGAAACGACCACGCCAGGCTCAAATCGTCGACCCTGAAGTCCCCGTAACCGGTGGCACCGCGGTACACGAACGCCCCCATACCGTCGGCGACGACGACGAACACCGCGCCATCAGGGGCAGCGTGACCAGCGCTCGCCAACGTCGCATGCCGCCACGGCTCGCCCTCGACCCGGTACTTGACGAACAGCCACACGGCGTCCCAGTTGTCATCGGCGGCGACATAGCTGGGGCGGTCCGGGCCGCGCCACGACTCGTCCCATGCGAGGTCGAGCGTGATCGATCGCGACCCACTACCGCTCTCCTCGGGCGCCCCCACGGCGACGTTCTCCATCGTCAGGTAGGTGCCGTCGGTCGATCCTGACACCCCGACCTCGGGAGTCACACGGACCACGACGTCGTCCTTCTTGGTTGCGTCGTACCTGCTGGTGGCCGTGATCGTCGTCTCGCCCACACTCACGCCCGAGACGACCCCCGCAGCGCTCACGGTCGCGACGCCCTCATCGCTGCTGCCCCAGAGCACACCGTCGTCGGCAGTGGGCGTCACCGTGACCGTGACCTCGAGGGCAAGCGAGCCGCCCTCCAGCACGTAACGCATTGCAGCGCCACCAATCTCCACGCTCTCCACCGTCGCTGCTGGACCCTCGCTACAGGCCACCAACAGCGCGCATCCCAACCCGATCGCTAGGCTTGCGGAAGCCAACTGCCGAACCACGATCCACGACCGTGACACGACCTTCACCTCCCACGGTCCAAGAACCCGCCGAAGGCGACGTGTGATCGTCCCGGCGGCTAGAGAGCGGCCTAGGACTCCATGCGCTTCCGAGATAGTTTAGCACTCAACGTACTGCCGGTCCAGGGCACCATCGCCGGCAGCGCCACCGCGATCCGAGTGACCGGTTCCCGGCGTCAGCGCACGTTGCCCGTGAACACCGTCTTCCGCTCCATGTACTCCAGCAGCCCCTCGGCCCCCGTCTCGCGACCCAGGCCCGAGCCCTTGACGCCGCCGAACGGCGCCTCCGGCGTCGCCGGCAGCCAGTCGTTCACGCAGACCATGCCGAACTCGAGCCGCTCGCTCGCCTTGATCGACGTGTTGAGGTCGTGCGTCATGACGAAGGCGGTCAGGCCATACTCGGTGTCGTTCGCCCGCGCCAAGGCCTCATCCAGGGTGCGGAACCGCTGGATCGGCACCACCGGCCCGAAGATCTCGTCGGTCAGCACGGGTGCGCCGTCGGGCGCACCATCGAGCACGGTCGGCGCGTAGAAGAAACCGGGTCGCTCGAGCGGTTGGCCACCGGCGAGCACGCGGGCGCCGGCGGCGACGCTGCGCGTCACCAGGTCGGCGACGCGCTCGCGGTGCCGGTCGGTGATCAGCGGTCCCACCTGCGTGCCCTCCTCGAGCCCGTGCCCGACGCGCAGCTGGGCGGTCTCGGCGACCAGGGCCTCGGTGAACGCGTCGGCGACGTCCTCGTGCAGCAGCAGGCGCTGCTTCCAGCTGGCGAACTGCCTGGCGATCTCGCCGACGTCGACGTCGGGGAACACCAGCACCCTGACGCGCCTGACGCTCGAACTCGGCGGCAACGCCCCGGTGCTGGTGTTCCCCGACGTCGACGTCGGCGAGGTCGCCCGGCAGTTCGCCAGCTGGAAGCAGCGCAACGCCGGCCAGGTGTGCGTGGCGCCGCAGCGCTTGCTGCTGCACGAGGACGTCGCCGACGCGTTCACCGAGGCCCTGGTCGCCGAGACCGCCCAGCTGCGCGTCGGGCACGGGCTCGAGGAGGGCACGCAGGTGGGACCGCTGATCACCGCGCGGCACCG
>JAWOIL010000176.1:0-7099 GCA_046484635.1 Trueperaceae bacterium | reverse complement strand
CTCGAGCGCGTCGAGGTCGACTTCATGCGCTCCGACATCTCCGGCGTCGAGCTTCCGAGTGGCGTTGTCGTGCACGTCTCAAGTGACGGCGCCAACTACGCGCCGCTCGGCGAGCCGGTGACGTGGGGCGCGGTCCAGGCGGCGCCGAGCTGGGAACCGATCCGGCACATGCTGGCGGCGGCCGAGCAACTCGACATGCGGATCTGGCTGGGCCTCGGCCTCGACCCGAGCTTCTGGCAAGGCCAGTTCGACGCCGAGCAGGCCGCCGCCCAGAACATCGGCATCATGCTCCGGTTGCACGAGCTCTACGGCACTTCGCCGGCACTGGCCGGTTGGTACCTGCCCGAAGAGATCAACGACCGCACCTTCGTCGGAGCCGAGATCCACGAGGCGATGATCCAGTACCTCGCGGCCGTGGCCGACGCCGCCCACGCGCAGACCGGCAAGCCCGTGATGGTGGCGCCGTACTTCGGCATGACCCCCGACGCCGCCGCCTACGCCTCCTGGTGGGACACCACGCTCGGGCGCGCCGACATCGACGTCATCGCCATGCAAGACGGCGTGGGCACGCGCCGCACCACCACCGAAGAGGGCATACCGGTGTTCGCGGCCTTGGCCGAGGTCGCCGCCAAGCACGACGTGGCGCTGTGGTCCGACCTCGAGATCTTCGAGCAAGTCCACGGTTGGCCCGTCGACGAAGGAGCCTGGCAGGCCCGGCCGGCCGACATCGAGCGCGTGCTGCATCAACTCGAGCTGGAAGCGCCCCACGTCGCGAAGTTCGTGGCGTTCGACTTCGCCCACTACATGAGCCCGCGCCTGGGCGGCCCGGCCGAGGCGCTCTACCACGCTTACCGGGCGCACTTGGAAGGGAGGGCGGCACCGTGAAGCAGATCGAAACGCGGACCGCGACCTCCGGAGCCCCCACGGACCCGTCGGCATCTGCTCGACGTGGCCGCGAAGCCGACGTTCGTGCGGACGGTCTAGACACGCGCGCCACCATCCGGCACCGCCGCAGCCTTCGCATGTGGCTGACGACCTGGTCGGCCGTGCTCGGTCTGGTGCTGGCGCTCCCCACGGCCGCTTTCGCGCAGACCGAGATCACGTTCTGGTACGCCTGGGGCGGCAGCGAGGGCCAAGCGTTGCAGGCACTGGTCGACGAGTACAACCAGGGCCAAGCGGAGGTCCAGGTGCGTAGCTCGTTCGTGCCCATCGGCGACGGCGAGCGCATCCTCGCCACCCTCGCAGGTGGCGCTCCGCCCGACCTGATCACCGTGTGGGACTGGATGGTCGTGCCGCTCGGCGCCAGCGGGGCGTTGACGGCGCTGGACGAGCCCCTGGCAGAGGCCGGCGTCACCGAGGAAGACTACCTACCCGGCATCTGGACCTACGGCAGCTACCAGGGCGTGAAGTACGGCCTGCCCACCACCCTCAACGTCTACGGCTTCATGTGGAACAAGGACGTGTTCGCCGAAGCGGGCCTCGACCCCGAGGCTCCGCCGCGCACCATCGAGGAACTCGACGCCATCGCCGCGCAACTCACCGTCACCGACGCGCGGGGCAACCTGCGCCGGCTCGGCTTCTTCCCGAACGTCTCCTCGATCTACTTCTATGCCTTCGGCGGCCAGCTCTACGACCCCGAGACGCTCGAAGTGACCATCGACCACCCCGGCAACGTCGCGGCGATGGCGTGGCTCGCCCGCTACTACGAGACGTACGACATCAACAAGATCCGCCGCTTCCAAGCCGGCTGGGGCGACCTGGCCAGCCCGTACAACCCCTTCTACCGCGGTCAACTCGCGATGCAGGAAGGCGGTCAGTGGGAGGTGGCGTTCACCCGCCAGTACGCGCCCGACCTGAACTGGGGCGTCACCACCTTCCCCGCCCCCGAGGGGGGCCGGCCGGACGTGGCGCCGGTGCAGGGGTCGTTCTGGGTGGTGCCCGCGCGGGCGAAGAGCCAAGATGCCGCGCTCGACTTCCTGACGTGGCTCACCGCGCCCGAACAGTCGGCGCGCTTCGCGGCCGCATTGGCGAACATCCCACCGCGGCAGGCGGCGCTCGACATGCCCGTCTACCGCGAGACGATCACGCCCGAGTTGCAGACCTACATCGACATGCTCCTCACCGGCTACGTCTACACGCCGCCACCGCTGCCGGTGGGCCTCTACCTCAGTGAGCAGCTGAACCAGGCGCTGGCCGCCGTTCAGGACGGGACGGCGAGCCCGCAAGAGGCGCTCGAGACGGCGCAACGCAACGTGCTGCGCGAGCTCGAGAAGTACCGCTGATGGCCCGCGGCCCCGCCACCGCTCCCGAACGGCGCCCGAAGATGAGCGCCAAGCAACGCCGGGAGCTGTGGCTGGGGCTCGCGTTCGTGTCGCCTTGGCTGATCGGGTTCGTCGTGTTCACGCTGTACCCGGTCATCGCCTCGTTCTACTTCTCGTTCACCGACTACAACGTGGTGTCCGCCCCGCGCTGGATCGGCCTGCGGAACTACGTCGACCTGTGGAACGACCCGCTGTTCGCGAAGTCGCTCTACAACACGCTCTACCTGGCGGCCATCGGCATCCCGACGTCGCTCTTCCTGAGCCTCGTGATCGCCATGTTGCTGAACCGGAAGATGCGCTTCCAAGGCGTGTTCCGCACCATCTACTTCCTGCCCAGCGTGGTGCCCGCCGTGGCCGTCGCGCTGCTTTGGCGCTGGTTCCTGAACCCCGACTTCGGGCCCGTCAACCAGATGCTGGAGGCGATCGGCATCGCCGGCCCCGGTTGGCTGGCCGACCCGGCGTGGTCGAAGCCGGCACTCATCCTCGTGGGCCTGTGGGGCGTGGGCGGTTCGATGGTGATCTACTTGGCCGGCCTGCAGAACGTGCCGGTGCAGCTCTACGAGGCCGCCGACCTCGACGGCGCCAACGCCTGGCAGCGGCTGCGGTACGTGACGTTGCCGATGCTCTCGCCCGTGATCCTCTTCAACCTGATCATGGGCATCATCACCTCGTTCCAAGCGTTCACGAACATCTACGTCATGACCGGCGGCGGACCGTCGAACTCGACGCTGGTGTACGCGCTGTACCTGTACCAGAACGCCTTCCAGTTCTTCCGCATGGGCTTCGCTTCCGCCATGGCGTGGGTGCTGATGCTGATCACCGCCGGCGCGTTGGTGCTGATCTTCCGCACCTCCGGTTGGGTGTACTACGAGGGCCGATCGTGAGAACGCGGCGCACCTCGGCGCGAGTTCTGCTCTACCTCGTGCTGGTGGTGGGGGCGCTCTTCTTCTTGACCCCGTTCGCGTGGATGGTGTCGACGTCGCTCAAACCCGACGACCAGGTGTTCCTGATCCCACCGACGTGGATCCCCGACCCGCCGATGTGGTCGAACTACGTCCGGCTGATGACGGAGATCCCGTTCCTGCGCTACCTGGGCAACACCGTGTTCGTGACGGTGCTGAGCGTGACGTTCTACCTGGCGTCGTCGGCGGTGGTGGCGTACGGCTTCGCCAAGCTGCGCTGGCCTGGGCGGGAGACGTTCTTCTACGCGCTGCTCGCCACCATGGTGCTGCCGCCGCAAGTGACGCTGATCCCGCAGTTCGTGATGTTCCAGAAGCTCGGCTGGGTGGGAACGTTCCTTCCCCTGATCGTCCCGCCGCTGACGGGCAGCGCCTTCGCGGTGTTCCTGCTGCGGCAGTTCTACGGCGCCATCCCGAGCGAGATCAGCGACTCGGCGCGCATCGACGGCGCCAGCGAGTGGCAGATCTTCACGCGCATCATCCTTCCGCTCGCGCGGCCCGCGCTGGCCACCGCGGCGCTGTTCATCTTCATCTGGACCTGGACCGACTTCCTCAACCCCTTGATCTACCTCACCGACGACCGCACCTACACCCTGGCCGTCGGCCTGCAGCAGCTCTCCAGCACGCGCGCGGCGGCGTGGCCGCTGCTGATGGGCGGGTCGCTGCTGATGAGCCTGCCGATCATCCTGCTGTTCTTCTTCGCCCAGAAGACCTTCATCGAAGGCGTGTCCACCGGCGGCCTGAAGGGCTGAAGAACGCACCTTGGGCCGGGAGGGCCCTGGAGGACGACCATCGACACGCTGCTGTTCCTTCCCCTGGACGAGCGCCCCATCAACGCGCAGTACCCGCGGCTGCTGGCCGCGGCGCTCGGATGGCGGTTGCACGCGCCCGAGGCGCTGCTCGGAAGCCGCAAGCGCCCCGGCGACACCCGCGCCATCGCCGACTGGTTGCTGCACGAGGCGGATGCGCCCTACGGTAGCGGTGGCGCCGTCGGTGCGGTGCTGGCGCTCGACACGCTGGCGTGGGGTGGGCTGATCCCGTCGCGCCAGAGCGGCAACGACCTGCGCGCGGCGCTGGTGCGCGTCGAGACCCTGCGCGAGCTGAAGCGGCAACATCCCCACATGCCGTTGCTGGCGTACTCCAGCATCCAACGCGTGAGCCGCGACGACGACGACGGCGAGGAGCCCTCGTACTTCAAGACGTTCGGCAAGCGCATCTTCCGGCGCTCGGTGCTGCAGCATCGCGCTGCCGAGAAGTCGTTGGCGGACGGCGAAGCCGACGAACTGGCCCGGCTCGAGCGAGACATCCCCGAGGACGTTTGGGACGACGTGCTGGCGATCCGCGCGCGCACCCACGCGGTGAACCTGGCCGCCCTCGACCTGGTGGAGGAGGGCGTGCTGGACACGCTGGTGCTGAACCAGGACGACACCACCACCTGGGGACTCAACGTGCAGGACCGGGCGCGGC
The DNA here is from genome assembly GCA_046484635.1 of Trueperaceae bacterium. Lineage (GTDB taxonomy): Bacteria > Deinococcota > Deinococci > Deinococcales > Trueperaceae > CAZACZ01. Next base: position 2,352 of record JAWOIL010000176.1, on the reverse strand, counting down.
TCGAGCGCGAGGTGCGGCGGCGCCGACTGGGCGCGCGCGTGCTGGTCTACCCCGGCGCGGACGAGGTGGCCCAGGTGTTGATGGCGCGGCTGGCGTCGCGGGTGCACCGCCGCCGCTGGAAGGTGGCCGCGACGTTCTCGGCGCGCGAGGGCGCGTCTGTGCAGACGGCATACGAGGACCGGCCGCTGGGTGACGTGGTGACGACCTACCTGCGGGCGGCAGGTGCCGTGGTGGCGCCGCCGCAGATCGTGCCTGACTGGTTCCTCGCCGTGAACGGCCCGAGTCGTGCCCAGGGTCAGGGCGGTATGGCCTACTGGTTGGAGCACGACGAGCACGACCTCTTGACGGCGGACGAGCGTACCTGGATCGAGCGCGCCGAGGCGCAGGTGCACGGGCTCGACCGCTCGATCGAAGCGTTCGTCGACACCATCGCGATGCTGATCGACGAGGGCCACCGCGTGAGCGTGGCCGACGTGGCGCACGTCAACGGCGGTGACGACGAGCTGATGAGCGCACTGCACGCCGCCGGAGCGCTACCGCGGCTGGCCGGGTACGGCGGTTGGAACACCGCAGGCAACGCCCTGGGCTCGGCGGTCGCGCTGGGCTCGATCGCGAGCTTCGGCGGCGACGCAGGTGCCCGCGAACTGGCCACGGCCGCGCGCTACCTCGACGACTGGCTGTACCAGGCGCGGGTTCGCTCGCGGCTCTTGCTGCAACCCGACATCCGGCCGCTGGGCCTGGGTGGGTTCTTGCCCGACGAGCGACTGCCCGAGATCGAGGCGATGGCGCGCGAGTGGCTGAACGAGGAGCTGCGCGAGCGCGCCATGCCGTACCGGGTGGCGTCGCTGACCCTACCTTGGCGCCGTGTATTCGAGATCGGCTACGAGCTCGAGCGGGTGCAGGAGAAGCACGAGGCGGTGCCATGAGGGGGGCGTCGGGTGCCGCCACTGGTGCGCTGGGCGATCGTGTGACGCGCCTGCTGGATGCGCTACGCGGCGGCATCGTGGTGTCGTGCCAGGCCACCGACGACTCGCCCTTGAAAGAGCCCGTGTTCATGGCGGCCATGGCGCGCGCGGGTGAGTTGGCGGGCGCGGTGGGCATCCGCGCCAACGGCCCGGCCGACGTGGCCGCCATCCGTGCGGCCGTGACGCTGCCGATCATCGGGATCGACAAGCGGCCCGACATCGACCCGGTGGCGTACATCACGCCGAACCTCGCTTCGGTGTCAGCGTTGGTGGCGGCAGGCGCCGACCTGGTGGCGATCGACGCCACCTTGCGCCCGCGCGGCGGGCGGAGTGCCGCGTCGAGTGCAGCGTCGAGTGCCGCGCCGAGTGCGGCGCCGAGTGCGGCGCCGAGTGCGGCCGTGCTGATCGCCCAGATCCGCGAGGCGCATCCGGACCTGCCGGTGATGGCCGACGTGGCGAGGCTGGACGAGGGCTTGGCCGCGGCCGAAGCGGGCGCCGACATCGTGGCGACGACGCTGTCGGGGTACACCGCCGATTCCGCCGCCATGGAGGGCCCGGACCTGGAGTTGATCGCGGCCTTGGTGGCAGCGCAAGACCGGCCGGTGATCGCCGAGGGCCGCTTCTCGACCACCGAGCACGTGCGCGCTGCGTTCGCCGCAGGAGCGCACGCGGTCGTGATCGGAACGTCCATCACGGACCCGCTGGCGTTGGCCCGGAAGTTCGTGGCAGCCGCGCCGAGGAGGGGTCGAACCCTCGGTCGGCGCGGTAACTGACAGTTGACGTTGTTCTTGACAACGTTACCTGTTAGTGCCATGATGGTGCCATGGCTCCCGGCTCTCTCGACGCGTACCGCGACTCCGTTTGGAACCTGACGGAGTTCGTCGACGCCGCCAACGCGTTGCTTCCCGATTACCTCCCGAAGGACGCCAGCGGTCGGCTCGCGGACGACGTGAACCCGCGGCTGGCGCGCCACTACGCCACGATCGGGCTGCTGCCCGAGCCCGGCAAGGAAGGGCGCGAGGCGCGCTACCTGTTCGAGCACCTGGTGCATCTGCTGGTGGTGCGCAAGCTGCTGGCGGAGGGGTTCGGCAGTTCCGCGATCCGCGACGCCGTGGCGGGGCGCAGTGCAGATGAGCTCCTGGGACTCCTCGAGGGGAACGTACGCGTCGTGCTGGTGCCGCAGGGGACCGAGAAGTCCTTGCACGAGAAGCCTTCGAAACCGTTCCCGCAAGTCGCTCCTGCTTCTTCCAACGCCGCCCGCGCGCGTGCTGCGCTGCTGCGAGACGTCCGGGCGAAGGCCGGGCTGGCCGCGGAGGAGATCGCGCCGCCGAGCCCGATGGCTTCGGGCGACGTGCCGGTTCACCTGAAGTTGGACGACGCGGCACCC
>JAWOIL010000151.1:0-19364 GCA_046484635.1 Trueperaceae bacterium | reverse complement strand
CCGACGAGTCCGGCAGTCGAGAGGTGCTCGCCTTCGGCCGCACCTACGACGACGTCGCCCCGTTGTTGGAGGAAGACGCCCCGGCCGTCGCGGTGGTCGACGTCTCCGAGGACGGCGAGTCGGTGCGGCTGATCGCCAACCGCCTCATCCGCTGGGACCGCCGCGGTGAGGACGGCCACGCCGCCCCCGAGGTGGCGCTGCTGTCGTTCGACCTCCACGAGGTTGCGCCCAACCAGCTTCTCGAGTTGCGATCGTTGCTCGACGAGCACGCCGGCCGCACGCCGGTGCGGCTGGAGGTCGCTGCGCCCCAGGGCCGCGTGCTCTACCAGGTCGAGGGGGTCGGTGTCGACGCCGAGTCGCTCGCCACGCTAGAGTCCTCCTGCCCGTGGTTACGGACCCGCGTGACGGTCGACCGAAAGGCGTTGCTGGCCGAGCGGAGCAACGGGTTCGGGCATCACGCCGCGGCTCCCGCTGCCCAAGTGCCGTTCTAGGCTGGAATCACCGCAATCGAGAAGCGCGCCACGAGGGCCCGTCGGCCCGTGGCGCGCCTCGCTGGTGCGTCGCGTCAGTTGGCGGCTTGGACGTGCCGGCCGACGTCGACCTGCGTCGCCGCCATCTTGAACGCCTGGCTGCTCGTCGCGGCCGCCATGCCGGTGTCGAACTCGATGATGCCTTCCGCGTAGAGCTCGGCCAGATGGTCGTCGAAGGCGCGCATGCCGTCGAGGCGCGCTTCGCGCAGCACGTCGTAGAGCTCCGGCGTGCGCTCCTCGTCGCGGATGAGGTCCTTGACGCGCAAGGTTCCCTTGAGGATCTCGGTGGCGGCTACGCGACCCTTGCCGCCGGCGCGCGGCAGCAGGCGCTGCGACACGATGCCGACCAGCGACTCGGCGAAGAGGATCCGCGCCGTGTCGCGCTCGTGGGGCGGGAAGAGCTCGATCATGCGGTTGATGGTGCGCACCGAGTCTTGCGTGTGCAGCGTGCATAACACGAGGTGACCCGTTTGCGCGGCGGAAAGCGCGGCGGCGGCGGTGGCGTGGTCACGGATCTCGCCGATCATGATCACGTCGGGGTCCTGGCGCATGGCGGCCACCAACGCCTCGGAGAACGACGGCGCGTCGACGCCGAGTTCGCGTTGCACCACGATCGACTGCTTGGCGCGATGCAGGTACTCGATCGGGTCCTCGACGGTGACGATCATCTTGGCGTGGTTCGTGTTGACCTCGTCGATGATGCGCGCCAGGGTGGTGGACTTGCCCGACCCGGTCGGTCCCGTGACGAGCACCAGGCCCTTCTCCTGGTCACGCAAGTAGTCGATGGTTTCCTGCGGGAGGTTGACGATTTGCAGCGCCGTCTCGTCGGAGTTGATGATGCGCAGCACGGCGCTCACGCTGCCGCGTTGGCGGAAGAGGTTGACGCGGAAGCGGCCGAGACCGGACACGCTGTACGCCAGGTCGACCTGGTGCTTGGCCTCGAACGTCAGACGCTGGCGCTCGTCGCACATGAGTTCGATCAACGCCTCGGTGAACCGGGGCGTGACCTTGGCGTCGGTAGCCGGCGCGAGGCGGCCGTTGACACGAGCCATGGGTGGAAGGCCGACGTGCAAGTGGACGTCGGACGCGCCACGTTCCACGATGCGCTGAAGGAGCTCGTTGAAGTGCATGAGGCCACCATATCGGTGCGCTCTGACGGCGTCCTTTCAGCCTTCTTACGCAGTTCTTACGGACACCCCACGCCCGAGCCGGTAGACTGGCTGGTCATGAGCCGAGACGATCGACGTGCTGACCATCGGTGGGTGTTCGCGTGACGCGCATCGTCGCGCTGGTGCTGTTGGTGGCCCTGTTGGTGGCCACCGGGTTCTGGTTGGTTCGCGACCGCGACGGCGCGTCCGGTACGGCGCGAAGCGGCGCAGACACGGGCTCCGCGGTCACGGACGTTGGTGATGCCGGCGGCGCTGCGGACGTCGCTGACGTAGCTGGTGAGCCGGCTGACGCGACGGAAGCCGCCACGAACGGCGCGTCGCCCGCCGCTGAGAACGCCCCCGCGAGCGAGACCGCGAACGGCGCCTCCGATCCGCCTGCAGGTTCCGGTTCGGCTGCCGCGCCCGAGTCGACGGACGACGACGCGAGCGGCGACCAAGCGGCGGATGCGCAAGCAGGTAGGTCTGAGGAGGGCGATGACGTGGCGCAAGACGCCGACGCGCCCGGTCCTGCGGCCGACGCTTCGACGACCGACGAGGACGCCGGGTTGGACGAAGATAGCGCGGACGAGGAAGGCGCGGACGACGAAGCGTTCCTCCTGCCGGACGGCTACACGGCCGTTCCCTTCCAGTCCGGCGAACCGCAGCAGGTCTTCGACGTGGCCAAGCAAGTGTTGCAGCCCGGTCTCGACTACATCGCGCTGCTTCGCACCAACCGCGGTGACATGGTGATCGACCTCTACGAAGACCGCACGCCCGTGACGGTCAACAACTTCGTGTTCCTGGCGCTGCAGCGCTACTACGAGGGCGTGCCGTTCCACCGCGTGCTGGAAGACTTCATGGCGCAGACGGGCGACCCGACCGGTAGCGGACGCGGTGGCCCGGGGTACGCCTTCGAAGACGAGATCGTCCCTTCCCTGTCGTTCGACCGCGCCGGTCTCGTGGCGATGGCGAACTCGGGCCCGGGGACGAACGGGTCGCAGTTCTTCGTCACCTTCGCGGCGACTCCGTGGCTCGATGGGAACCACACCATCTTCGGGCAAGTCACGGAAGGTGAAGAGATCTTGGACGCCATCACCCGTGTCGACCCGCAGACGCCCAGTGCCGTCGCGGCGTTCGACGACACGATCGCGGCTCTGGCCGAACAGGGCGTGGTGTTGCCCGGCGACCCGAGCCGTACCGTCGCAGACACCCTCGAGGAGATGCTCGGCACCGTGCCGTTGGCGGGGCAGTCGTTCACCGTCGCCGGGTACCGCGGTGCCGTCGGACAGCTCGGTGGCGAACCGGCGTTCGGGTTCTTCCCGCACCCCGACGTGCTCGAGAGCGTGGTCATCGCCACGGCACCGCGACCCTAGACGCGCGCCCTCCCCGTTCCTTTGGGTTTCACGCCCTTCGGTCTCACGCCGGCCGACACCGGCAGAAAGGTTCTTCATGCCCTCTTCCGTTCCGTCCGACTACACGCTCGTGCCGCCGCTCGGCGACGAGCGCCAGACCCGCTTCGCCCACGCCGAGAACCTGCTCGAAGAAGGCCGCGAGTACCTCGCCGTCATCGACACCACCAAGGGCCGCATGGTCGCGACGCTGTTCGCCGACCGCGCGCCGAGGACGGTGAACAACTTCGTGTTCCTGGCGCTCCACCGGTACTACGACGGCATCGTGTTCCACCGCGTGCTGGAGGACTTCATGGCGCAGACGGGCGACCCGACCGGCACCGGAACGGGCGGCCCCGGGTACACCTTCGCCGACGAGTTCCATCCCGAGCTGGGCCATCGTGGCGCCGGCGTGCTGAGCATGGCGAACGCGGGCCCGGGCACGAACGGCTCGCAGTTCTTCATCACCTTCGTCGACACCCCCTGGCTGGACGGCAAGCACGCCGTGTTCGGGCAGGTGACGGAAGGCGTCGAGGTGTTGGACGCGCTGCAGCGGATCGATCCGCAGCACCGCTCGTCCGCCGAACCCGACGTCATCGAGCGCGTCGAGATCTACGCCCGCTGAGCCGCGCGAACCGACGGGCGGGACGCCAGGTTCAGTTCGCCTCGAACGCCGCGACGTCCAGCAGACGCTGCCGCGCGGCGTCGGCCACGTGTTGGGTGAACGCCTCGACGGCGACGCCGTTGCGGTCCGGTTCCTTGCGACTGCGGTAGCTCACGGTGTTCTCCTGCTCCTCGCGGTCACCGACGATGACGATGTACGGCACCTTGTAGAGTTCGGCGTCGCGCACCTTGGAGTTCATGCGCTCGCCGCTGGCGTCGACCTCGGCCCGTAGGCCGGCCTCGACGAAGCGTCCACGGAGACGCTCGGCGTAGCCTAAGTGTCGGTCCGCGATGGGGACGATCCGGACCTGCTCCGGCGCAAGCCAGACCGGGAAATCGCCCGCGAAGTGCTCGATCAAGAAGCCGATCAGGCGCTCATGGGTCGACAGCGGCGCACGGTGTAGGCAGAGCGGCACGCGTTTCTCGTTGTGCTCGTCGATGTACGAGAGGCCCAGCCGCGCCGGCTGCGCGAAATCGACCTGGTTGGTGGCGAGGGTGAACTCGCGGCCGATGGCGCTGGTGATCTGCACGTCGATCTTGGGGCCGTAGAAGGCGGCCTCGTCGTCGGCCTCGACGAACGGGATGCCCGCCTTGGTCATCACGTCGCGCACCATCGCCTCGGTCTTGATCCAAAGCGCTTCGTCGTCGACGTACTTCTTGCCCAGACCGTCCTTGCCGTGCTTGGACAGGCGCATCTCGTAGTCGTCGATGCCGAAGAGGCGGAAGTACTCGAGGTAGAGGTCCATGACCTTCATGAATTCGGCCTCGAACTGCTCCTCGGTGCAGTAGATGTGCGCGTCGTTCATCTGCATACTGCGCACGCGCATCAAGCCCATCAGCGCACCGGAGTCTTCGTAGCGGTAGCAGGTTCCATACTCCGACAACCGCAACGGCAGGTCGCGGTACGAGCGCGGCCTGGCCGCGAAGATCTTGTGGTGGAAGGGGCAGTTCATGGGCTTGACGAAGTAACGCACGTTGTCGAGTTCCATCGCGGGGTACATCGAATCTTCGTAGTACGGCAGGTGGCCCGACTTGAGGAACAGGTCCTCCTTGGAGAGGTGCGGACTGCGCACCTGCTTGTAGCCCTGGCTCGCCTCCATCTCCTTGGCCAAGCGCTCGATCTCCTCGACCATGACCGTGCCGCGTGGCAGCCACAACGGTAGGCCCGGCCCGACGTCCTCGTCGAGGACGTAGATGTCGAGCTCGGCGCCGAGCTTGCGGTGGTCGCGCTTCTTCGCCTCCTCGAGCTGCCAAAGGTGGTGTTCGAGTTCCTCCTTGGTGGCGAACGCCACGCCGTAGATCCGTTGCAGCATCGGGCGCGACTCGTCGCCGCGCCAGTACGCCCCGGCCACGCTCATCAACTTGAAGTGGGGCGGGATGACGCCGGTGCGGGGCACGTGCGGGCCGCGGCACAGGTCGGTGAAGCCCTCTTCCCCGCCCTGCTCGTAGAAGGTGATCGGCGCTTCCTGCGGGAGGTCCTCGATGAGCTCGACCTTGTACGGGTCGCCCTTGGTGCGGTAGCGCGCCAGCGCTTCTTCCCGCGGCAACGCGTACTTCTGCAGTTCCATGTCGGCGGAGATCAGCGCGCGCATCCGCGTTTCGATCGCCTCCAGATCGTCGGGCGTGAGGCTGCGGGGCAGGTCGAAGTCGTAGTAGAAGCCGTTCTCGATCACGGGACCGATGCCCATACGCACCTGGCTCGGGTCGTGGCCCTGCGCCGCGAACAGTTCGCGCACGGATTGCGCCATGACGTGCGCCAGCGTGTGGCGCATCAGCCGGATGGCGTCGGCATCCTTCTTGGTGACGACTTCGACGCGGGCGCCGTCCGGAACCTGACTCTGGAGGTCGGACAGCTCGCCGTCGACGCGCACGCCGAGTGCAGCGCGCGCCAGGCCGGGGCCGATGGCGGCCGCGACGTCGGCGCCGGTGGCGCGCTCGGGGACGTCCAAGCGCTTGCCGTCGGGCAACAGTACTTGCATGAGGGCACCTCGTAGGGTTGTGGGGTAGCGGCGGGTGGGTACGGTACGGCTCAAAGCGAGCCGGATCGGCGGAAAACGATGGACGGTCGCGTCAGCGACGCGTTCGCCGTACCCGCGCGAGCGACCGAAGGGCACGAGCGAATCCTTCGCTCGGGGCCCGTGCTTCGCGATCGCGCCGCCGTTCCATGGGCGGACGATACCATAGCGCCGCCTCGCTCGGCCCGTCGGAAGCGCGACGCCCACGCGTCCGAACCCGCGCCTGCCTGGTAAGCTGTGCGCCATGCACTTGGTGGCGCTCGTCAGCGACGATGCCGATCTGCAACACGCGCTCCGCGGGTTCCGTGACGGAGCCGAGCGCTTCCTACTCCACCCCGTGCCAGCAGGCGGCATGGCCGAGCTGCTGCGTGGCATGGCACGCCTCGACTTCGCCGGGGCGCTGGTGATCGACGAGTCGCGTCAAGCAGAGGCACAGCGCCTGGCCGACCGCAGCTCGCTCGACGCCCAAGAGCTTGCCGCGGCGGACACCTTGACGGTCACCCCCGGCGGCATCATGGCCGACCTCGCCTTCGGGCGCGCCGTGGCGGCGATGTTGGCCGGACAGCGGTGGGACGCCGCCGGCGCCAGCGTGGTCGTCCTCGGTGCCGGCACGTCCGCGGCTGCGGTGGCCCGCGAGGCCGCCAGCCTCGGAGCGGCCTCCATCGCGATCCTGGCATCCGACCGTGTGGCTGCAGAGCGTGCGCTGCCCCGCACCGCGGCCGGCACGGAGGTGCTGGCGCGCGCCAGCGCCGACCCGCTCGGCACCGCACTCCTGGAGAGGGCCGATCTGGTCGTTCGGATCGACGACGACGTGGCCGTGCCCGACGAGTTGCTGGGGCCGCACCTGACGCTCGTGGACCTCGCGCCGGTGGCCGTCTCCGGCCTGCGCAAGCGCGCCATGGCGCTCGGTGCCCTCACGTTCAACCGCCGCGACGTCGAGGCGTACCGCCTCGAACTCGGGCTCAGCCAGGTGCTGGGTGGCCCCGTCGGCGTGGAGCCGATCCTGGCGCTCTTCCATACCCTCTGACCTCACCCGCCGGCTTCGCCCACGGTCTTCGCCGACTTGCTTCGCTCGCAGGCATCGAGCCCGACTTCGGGCCCGACTTCGCGCCAGAGGTCGCGCCCGACGTCGCCTGGTCTCATCGATTTCAGTCCTCGACCTGGGACACTCGAGACGATGCTTGGCGCACCCGAAGGCTCCGGACCGATCGCCCACCAGCCGACTTCGAACCACCTCCGCGACGCGGGCGCGGTAGGGAGGCGAGTCACGGCCGGTGGACGTCGACGCCTGATCGTCGCTGCTCTTAAGAGCCGCTTCGCGGCCGTGGGCCGCTTCGCGCGCTCCATGCGCGCAACGCCATTCGCGCTGCTCACGTTGGCCACGCTCTTCGCCATGGCGCCTTCTTCCGCCCGGGCACAAGAGGCTCCCCTGTACGCGTTGCCGGGCGCCCTGGTCGACACCGGTTCGGACGCCATCACGCTCCGTGTCGAGGGCCGCGAACACGTCTACGTGCCGGGCATCGGTTGGCAGCCGCACCTCGACGCCCCGCCTCCGGTCGTGACCGACGGCGTCGTGTACGTCGGCGCAGCGGTGCTCGACGCGCTCGGGGTGTGGGCGCCGCGCCTCGAGCGCGTGCGCGTGGCGGGAGACGTGGAAGTGCGCATCGTGCTCGACGTCCCCGACCTCGACGCCGCCACGCTCGAGGGGTTGCGGAAGCAGGGTGCGGTGCAGGCCGGAGAGGTGCTCGAGTTCACGCTCCCGCCCTTGCTGCTTCCCGCCGGCGTCCCGGAGGACGTCGGCGGGGTCGCCGTCGACGTCGTGGCAGTGGAAGCGGGGACACGGCTGCGCCTCTCCGGCCCCGCATTCAGCTACGACGTCTTCCCGCTCGCGTTTCCCACGCGCCTGGTGCTCGACGTGCTGCCGCGACGCGACCTCGAGGTGGCCGAGGTGGACGAGGAGATCGCTCCCGGCGTGCGCTACCAGCGCATGCTCGCCCCGACCGCAGAAGGTGGCAGTGTCGTGCATCTGGTCCGCATCTCCGGGGGCAGCGGGGAGTTCCGTGTCGTCGGAGGCGACCGGACGCCTCGCACCGTGCGGGACCTGGCCTCCGGTGGGGTGGTCGCGATCAACGCGGGGTACTTCGACACCACCACCTTCGCGGCCATCGGGTACCTGCTCGTCGATCACGGCCTGGTCTCCTTACCGAGCAGGAACCGCGCCAGCATCGCCTTCGGTCCGAACGGCCCCATCATCGACCGGCTTCGCGCCGACGTTCGTTTGCACACCTCCTACGGACGGATCGAGGTGGGCGCGCTCGGCGACGGCGGTGTCTCCGTCGTCACAGCTGCTGGGGCGCTGGCTGGGCCGCCGAATCGCGGCGTGCTCGTCGTTCAGGACGGCAGGGTCTTGGAGAACAAGGTCGGCCCGAGGCGGGTTCCCGCCGGCGGGTACGCCCTGGTGTACCCACCCGACCTGCGAGAGCTGGCGCTGCTGGATCACGGTGACGCGGTCATCTTGGACACGCGTCTCGAGCCCACCGTGTTCGAATCGGCCCGGTACGCCGTCGAGGCCGGGCCGCTGCTCCTCAAGGACGGGCTCGTCGCGTACGAACCTGCCGTCGAGGGGTTCGCCTCCGGCCAGCGCATCTTGGACGGCCTGACGCAGCAAGCGGCCATCGGCGTGATGGACGACGGTGCGGTGATCCTGGTCGTCGCAGAGACCATGCGTGCAGAGGACCTCGTGAAGCTGTTCCTGTGGTTGGGCGCGAAGGACGCGATGCGCCTCGACAGCGGTAGCAGCACGACGCTGGTGGTGAACGGCGAGGTCGTGAACCGGGCGACCGAGCGGAGGGTGGCGAGCGCCATCGTCTACGTCCTCGATGCACCGGACACCGCTGTCGGCGACTGAGCGCCTTGGATGGCGAGCGCCATCGTCTACGTCCTCGATGCACCGGACACCGCTGTCGGCGACTAGACGATGGGGGTGGCGAGCGCCATCGTGGGCTCCCGTCACGCCGCCTTCGCGGCGCATGCCCAAGAAGCCGTGCGCGACGGCGCTGCGTGTGCGTATACTCCACCCGACGATGCGTACTGCGCTGCCACCTTCCCGTTCGGCACCCCCGTCGCGCCGCTGCCAGACGGCGTCGCGGTGCCCGTCGTATGGCCCGTGTCCGTCGACCGTTCGCCCACAGCTGGCGCCGTTCCGCGCGCGCGTTCTCGCGCTCGTCGTGGTCTCGTTCCTGTCGGCGGCGCTCGCGCAAAGCAGCGACGCGGTCCGCTTCGAGTTGGGGATCGGCGGTCATGCCGTCGCCAACGCGTGGAACCCGATACGGCTCTCGGTGCGCGATCAGCCCGACGCCGTCCTTACCATCCGGGTCGACCAAGGCACGCTGCGGAGCGGGGAGATCCCCATCGTCGTCGAGCGCAACGTTCGCGGCGGCGCCGGGGTCAGCGTGTTCGAAGCCGACTTCTACCTGCCGACGTTCCGCACGCTGACGTGGAGCCTGACGACCGCCGATCGCGTGCTCGGGAGCGGTTCGCTGGGCGCGCGCGAGCAGGACGAGCGTCCTCTTGACCTGCTTCTCAGCGCCGACCCCGGTCGCTACCGCGCCGAGTTCGGCGAGACGGCACGCCTGGTCGACGTCGCGGCGGCCGACCTGCCACAGCGCGTGTCGGCGTTCGACGGCGTCAGGAGCCTCGTCATCGACGGGTCCGTGGCCGCGCCACGCCTCGAGGCCGTCGCGGCGGCGGCATCGGGGGGCGCGGTGGTCGTGCTGCACGGGGTGCTCCCAACCAGCCATCAAGACCTGCTCCTCCTCGTGGGCGACGGTGCATCCGGCCTCGGGGCCGGCCTCGTGGTTCACACCGAAGGCACGCCCGACGCGGTGGCGCTCGCAGTAGGCAGCTCCGAGGTGCCGGAACGCGAGACCATGCTCGCGGCGGTGATGATCGAGCCGCTGATCGAACTAGCGACGCCGTTGTCCCAGCAGACGGTCCTCGCGGTCACGTTCCTGTTCGCGCTGGCCGTGGTGGCCCTCGTGCGCTGGATCGGGGCCCCTGGTCTCGTGGCCGCCATCGCGTTGTCCGCCCTTCTCTCGTTGGCCGGTTGGCGCGTCCTTCGCCCGGACGCGCCGCAGTTGACGGGGGCCGAGCGCCTCGGCGTCGCGGGAGGACCGCTCGCCCTGGTGACGGAGGCACGCGAGGTGTACACGCTGCCGTTCGCGACGATCGACTTCACGCCGAACGCGAGGCCGCTCACGACGCGGGCGTACCGCGTCGACGATAGCGGCGCCCACTTCTCGGTCGAGCGCTGGCGGTCGGTGCTGGTGGCCTTGCCGCCAACGCTCGAGGACGCTCCGCTGCGGTACGAAGCCGGTGTCCTACGAAACGCCGGTGGCCTCGTCCTGCACGACGTTCACGTGGTCGGGCTCGGTCCACAGCCCGACCTCGCCCCCGGCGCGACACGCACGGCGCTGCCGACGGAGGACGCGCCGCTCACGCCCGTGCTCGCGCACCTGATGCCGCACCTGACGGAGGGCACGGCGGTGGCCCGTTCTGGCTGTGACACGGTCTGCACGACGTGGATCGTGAGCCCCGTCGACGGCGGCGCGGGAAGGCGGTCGCTGTGAACCTCATGGCTTCGGTGGCCGAGCGGCTTCGGCGGCCCGACATGATCCAAGTCCTGGTGGCCGTGTTCGCCGCCCTCGCGTTCGTGTTGGCGGTGCGGTGGCCCAGCGGAGGCAGCACGGTGAACGAAGCGTGGTTCTCGTTGGCGCCGGCGCGCTCCGCGCTTCTCGCTGTGATTGCCGCCGGTTTCGGGGCCATGATGGGCGCCGCGTCGCGCCCGCGGCCCTCGCGGGACACCGACGAGCCCAGGCCCGAGTGGAGCGCCGAGGCGATCGCCACGCTCGGCGCCATCATGGCGCTGGCGTTGATCACCACGCCCTTCGAGACCGCCACCCATGCCGCGAGCTTCCCCAGCGTGAACGTAGTGTGGTCGCTCGCGTCGCCGCTGCTGACGGTGACCGCCTTCTACGGCCTGGGGATGGCGCTCGGGTGGGTCGGTCGCGTGCTTCACGTGAGCATGCTGATCCCCGTGTTGGTCCTCGGCGCTCTGGCGCTGGCGGCGTGGGTCGACATCGGCATCGGGCGAACCGTCTTCAATCCGTGGTCCGCGGCCATCGGCGTCGCGCTTCCCTACCTTGCGGTCACGCTGACGGCGTCGTTGGCCACGGTGGCCGCATTGGCGCGCGCCGCGAGGAAGGGCGCCGGAGCGAGGGGCGCCACACCATGATCAGCGCAAGCCGGCGGCGGACCCGCGGCGAGTTGTCGTTCGACGAGGCGTTCCGTCTGCACCAACGGATCGCGCGCAGAACGACGTGGGACCGTCGCTTGCTGCGCGGGGCGCTGGCCTCTCTCGCCGCGTCCGTGATCGGTCTCGTGCTCCCCCTCACGATCGCGCAGCGTGCTGCGTTGCTGGCCGCGGCCTTCTTGCTGGGTGCGGCGCTGCCCGTGCGGCGGCAACGGGAGCGGGCGTTGCACAGCATCCGTGATCAGACCGGCCTCGGCTACGAGACGGCCCTCGAGATCTTGGCCTCCGGCGACGATGCCTCCGGTGTTCGCGAAGCGTCGCTCGGCGACCGGGACGTGCCGACCGAGAACGACCCGTACGGTCTACGCACCGCCGTGGTGCGTCGCGCCAGGAGCGGCATCCGGGACGTGCGCCTACCCGAGTTGCCCGCGTGGTGGTTGCCGCCCGTGGCGATCGCGCTCGGGCTACTCCTGCTTCCGGCGGCGACACCCCTCACGCGTGCGGACGCCGCGAACGGCGACATCGTGAGCGGCGATTCGCGTGCGGGCGACGAAGGCGGCGCCGGCGGAGACGGCGGGGACGAACTCGTACCTCCGGAAGAAGCGCCCGGCCGCGCCGACGAACCGGACGGTTCGAACGCGGCCGACGAAGAGGACGATGCCGAGGGCGCGGGGGCGGCCCCACCGAGCGGCGACGCCCCGTCCCAAGCTCCGCTTTCCCGCTTCCTCGACTCCTTGCGCGAGCGTCCGCAAGACGCGTCGGGCGAGGGAGGCAGTCCGCAACCGCAAGGCGGACAGCCGCAGCCGAGCGTACCGCCTCCGAGCCAGCAGTCCGCGCCGCAGGGTGCCCCGCAGAACGCGGGTGAACCCGGTGCCGGCGACGAAGCTTCGTCCGAAGGCGGCGAAGCGGCACGGGCGTCCGGCGACCGTAACGGCGCCGACGGCGGCGGCGAAGGTGACGCGGCCGCCGAGGCCGGCGGCGACGACGGCGCCGGAGGCGACTCCGGAGCGCAGCAGCCCGGCTCCGAAGAAGCGCAGGGCGCGCCATCGAGCGAAGAAGGCGGTGGTGAGAACGGGGGCGAACGCGGCGAAGGACTGACCGACTCCGCCGGCGGCGACGAAGGCGGTGAAGGCCTCGGGGACGCGGGTGGCGCGCCCGGCGCCGCGACCGAAGCAGGCGTCCTCGATCAAGGACCGGCCGCCTCCCCCGACCTGCTTCAGGGAGTTCTGGAAGAAGGACCGGAGTCGCCGGCAGGCACCGTGCGGCTACCGGGCGAAGACGAGGTCGAACTCCCACCAGGAACGTCGTACGCGCCGTACCGCACGGCCGCCGAGGACGCGCTCACGGAGGGCGACATCCCGTTGTCGTATCAGGAGATCATCCGCCGCTACTTCCGATGAGCAACTCGCGAACGAGGTAGGGCAACTCCGCGCGAATGGCTGCGGCCAGTTCGGGAACGGCCGCGTCCCTCAGCGCCTGTACGGTGGTGTCGTCTTCGACGTCGACCACGGGCGCATCGTTGGCCTCTACGCGCGAACCGCTGAACGTGCGGGTCCGAAGGACCTGCACGACGGCGTCCGTTCGCGGGTCCACGACCTGCGCTTCCAGTGCGACCTGCACGTCGATGCGGCGTGAGGCGCTGTCGCGCGACACCGCCACGTCACGAACCAGCACCGGCGCGCCCACCATGATCGCAAGATCCGCGCCTTGCGAGCGCGCGATGCGGGCCGCTCCCGGCGCCGCCCGGCTGTGGAACAGGTCGGTGTGCGATTCGAGGAACCGCATCGAGAAGGCGCTGGCCAGTTCGAACGGCTTTCCGGTGTCGCGCTCCAACTCGGACTGCACACCTTCGGCGCTTCCCGTGAGCGCCGCTTGCGCCGGGCCGTTGAGGAGAGCGACCAGCGGCAGCTCGGAGGATTCGCGCGTCGGCACGCAGGCAGCGGCGGCGAACAGGAGGGTGACCAAACCGACCATTGCGCGGACACGGGGTCTCTTCATACCTTCATCCTTCCACTTCGGTGCCATCCGTCCGGTGAGCGGGGCTTCATCGGACCCTGAGCGAAGAGCGGGGCTTCATCGGACGCTGAGCGAAGAGCGGGGCTTCATCGGACGCTGAGCGAGGAACGTCACGGACGATGCGGTTCGATGCGGACCGCCCCGCGCGTCACTTCTCGAAGCCGGTCGGCCAACGCCGTGGCGTCCGTCTCGGGTAGCGTCACCTCGAGCACGAGCCCGGCGGCATCGTACCCGGCTTCGCCTCGGTCCAGACCCGCCACGGCGTCGAGCGTGCGCAGCACCACGTCGGCGTCGGCGAACGATGCCGTGATGCGTAGGCGTGTCAGGTCCACCACCACCTGCTCGCCCGCGGCGTCGAGCGCCCGCGCGGCCGCGGCGCCGTAGGCGCGGGCCAGGCCGCCGGCACCCAGCTTGCGCCCTCCGAAGTAGCGCACCACCACCACCGCGACGAAATCGAGCTCGCGCTTCAGGATGACCTCCAGGACGGGCCGGCCCGCCGTTCCGCCTGGCTCCCCGTCGTCGGAGAACCGCTGCGCCGTTCCCACCCGGTACGCCCAGACGTGGTGCGAAGCGTCGGGGTGCGCGGCGCGCTGCTCGTCGAGCAACGCCGCCGCCTCTTCCACGGAAGCCACCGGTGTAGCGACGGCCAGGAAGCGCGAACCCTGAACCTCGTCCAGATGCTCCGCTCGTGCCTTAACGGTGGTGTGTCCCACGCGAAAACTCTACCCCTTCCCGCGCGCCACGATCCGCGCCCGGCCGTGCGCGGAACCGCGCTGCTTGCGTGCTACACTCCGCCCATGGCGCAACGCCGGAGCCCTGGAGGTACCGCTCGCTCTCTGCCGCCTTACGGGCCGGCGCGGGGCATGGACGCGTTCACCATGACGCGATGTCGTTGCCTGCGTCGTTGAGACGCCCGCCCATCGCGGCCCAGATCGCACCACGTCGTACCGGCAAGCCAACCCCAGCCAGAACGTGACACGCATGCGTACGGGCGTTCCGCGCCCGCGCTCGGAGGAGTCGATGCCGCTCGAGCTGTACAACACCATGACCCGCAGCAAGGAACCGTTCCGCCCCGTCGTGCCTGGCCGCGTGGGGATCTACATGTGTGGCCCGACCGTCTACTCGGAGCCGCACCTCGGGCACGCGCGGGGTCCGATCGTGTTCGACGTGCTGCGGCGCTGGTTCGAGCACGAAGGCTTCGAGGTGCGCTTCGTCACCAACGTCACCGACGTCGGGCACCTGACCGACGATGCCGACGACGGCGAAGACAAGCTCGAGAAACGGGCCAAGCTCGAGCGCCTCGAGCCGATGGAGGTGGCGGAGAAGTACTTCTGGTCGTACTTCGACGCGCTGGCGGCGCTCAACGTGCGACGCCCCAGCATCACGCCTCGCGCTTCTGGCCACATCGTCGAGCAGATCGAGCTGGCCAGAGAGCTGATCGTTCGAAAGATGGCCTACGAGAAGGACGGCAACGTCTACTTCGACGTCTCGGCGTGGGAGCCGTACGGCGCCTTGTCGGGGCGCGATCCCGAGGAGCTGATGGAGGGCACCCGCGTCGAGGTGCGTTCCGAGAAGGACGACCCGCGCGACTTCGCGCTCTGGAAGAGCGCCGAGGGCGGGCACATCATGCGCTGGCCCAGCCCGTGGGGCGACGGCTTTCCCGGTTGGCACCTGGAATGCTCGGTGATGAGCACGAAGTACCTCGGAGACGAGTTCGACATCCACGGTGGCGGTCTGGACCTGATCTTCCCGCACCACGAGTGCGAGATCGCGCAGGCGCAGGCAGCGGGCAAGCCGTTCGCCCGGGTGTGGATGCACTGGAACATGATCACGCTCCAGGGCGAGAAGATGGCGAAGTCGAAGGAGCACTTCGTCACCTTGAACGCGTTGTTCGAGCGCTTCGACCCCATCGTGGTGCGCTTCCACATGCTGCGCTCGCACTACCGCAGCGTGTCCGACTTCAGCGAGGACGGTCTCGTCGCCTCGGCGCAAGGCCTGAAGCGCCTGCGAGACGCGTACCGCGCCGCCGTCGACGGGCTGCCGAACGACGCCACGCGCGACGACGCGGTGTTCCAGCCGCTGCGGGCGCGGTTCGCCGCCGCGATGAACGACGACGTCAACACGCCGCAAGCCATCGCGGTGTTGTTCGACGCCGCGCGCGAAGTCCACAAGGCCGTCGACGACGGCGCCTCCGACGGGTACCGCGCGGGCGCCGTCGCCTTGTTCGACGAGCTCCTCGACGGCGTGCTCGGCATCCCCGCGGCCGACGACCGCGCCGGCGCGCCGGGCGACCTGCTCGCCGGGGTCGTGGCCCTACTGCTGGCGGAGCGCCAACGGGCCCGGGACCGCCGTGATTTCGCCCAAGCAGACGCCATCCGCGACCGCCTCGTCGAGCTCGGCGTGCAGGTCGAGGACACGCCAGATGGAAGCCGCTGGAAGCGCGCCTGACGCAGGTCCGCCCAGACCTATTCCGCGTTCGCTGAGTCCTTCTCGTCATCGGCCCACCGCGGCGGCAGGACGGGAGCGAACCTCCGCGAAGCTAGGGCGTGGCCGACGACACCCCCGCGCACTACCTGGCCGCGCTCGCCGTACCCGAGGTCGGCCCGGCACGCCTCCGGCGCCTGCTGGAGGCGTTCGGTTCGGTCGACGACGCGCTGCACGCTCCGCCGGGGCGCCTGGCTGCAGTGGACGGCGCGCCGCCTCAGGTGTGGGCGGCGTTCGGCCGTCACGCTCGCGCCGCCCTCGCCGGCGCCGAGCGGGTGGTGGCCGATGCCCGCGCCGCTGGGCTGACGGTGCTGTGCTGGTCCGACGCCGACTACCCTGCGCCGCTGCGCGCCGATCCGTCCGGCTGCGCCCCCGTGTTGTTCGTCGAGGGTGCGCTCCCCCCTGCCATCACGCTCCCCTACCCGCGCGTACGGTCGGTAGCGGTCGTTGGCACGCGCAGGCCGTCCTCGGTGGCCGAGGGGCTCGCGCGCGACCTGGGGCGCAACCTCGCACGCGAAGGTCTGGTGGTGGTGTCGGGGCTGGCGTACGGCATCGATGCTGCGGCGCACCGCGGGGCCTTGGAAGGCGGCGCGGAGTCCCTCGAAGACGCGGCGCGTGGGACCGTCGGCCACCAGTACCGAACCGACGCTCGCGCGGAAGGGCCGTGGCCAGGAGCCACCGTCGCCGTCCTGGGTGGCGGGCACCACGTGCTCTACCCCGCTGCCCATCGGAGCTTGGCGGAAGCGATCGTGCGCGGCGGTGGCGCGATCGTGAGCGAGTGGCCGCCGCACGTCCGCGCCCGTCCTCATCACTTCTTGCAGCGCAACCGCGTCATCAGCGCCCTCGCTCGCGTGGTCGTGGTGGTGCAGGCCGGGGAAAGCTCGGGAGCGCTCAGCACCGCCACTCACGCCGCCGAACAAGGGCGGACCGTGTTGGTCGTGCCCGCGTTCCCTGGCTACGAGAAGTTCGCGGGCAGCCTCGCGCTGCTCCGGGAGGGCGCCCCGCCGGTCGTCGACGAGAGCGACGTCCTTCATCACTTCTCCGAACTGCACGCCGCGCCCCGTCCGGCAGCGCCTTCGCCGAGCGGTGTGGAACCCGACGACGAGCCGGCCGCGGACGGTGCCCGGGGCGCGTCGGCCCACCGCCGGCCGTCGCCAGCGGCCGCCACCGTGATGGTGCGCCGGCTCCTGGAGGAACGTCCGGAACTCGCCATCGACGAACTGATCGCGCGCTCGGGGCTGGCGGCAGCCGAGGTGCTCGGTGCATTGACGCGCCTGGAGATAGCGGGTGAGGCGATGCGCGGACCCAACGGCCGCTACCGTCGACGGACACGCGCAAGCTAATCGAAACGCCGACGGTCCCGATCGGGAGGGGCCGAGCGCGGATGCCATCGAAGCGGCCTCACTACCACACGGCACCCAGCTTCTCGGGACGAACGTCGCTTGGACCCACATTGCGCTTACCGGTATCCTGGAAGATGCGTGTAGGCCTAGTACCGCGTGGGGCGGCATCGCCGTCCGATCCGAGAGAAGCCGCGGTCGGTGGCAACTGCGAAAGGAGATGTTGATCTTGAGGAAGTTCCTCATACCCCTGGCCATCCTGGTGGCCTCCTTCGGCATGGCGTTCGGACAGAATCTCACCGTGTGGACCACGTGGCAGGATCAGACGCTCGACTGGCTGCGGAGCGAAGCCGCCTCGTTCAGTAGCGCCTTCGGCGTCGACGTCGACATCGTTCGCCTCGACGTGAACGAGCTCAAGCAGCAGGCGCTGCTGGCGGCGCCGCAGGGTCAAGCAGGCGACGTCTTCGCGGGCGTGCCGCACGACCAGATCGGCGAGATGGCCATCGGCGGCATCCTGGCCGACATGAGCAGTTACGCCACGGCGAACTACCTGGCCGACCTCAGCGAGCAGGCGCGCCTCGGCTACACCTTCGCGGGCAAGCTCTTCGGCCTGCCGATGTACGTCGAAGGACCGGCGTTGGTCGTCAACAACGACCTCGTCGACCAGCTGCCCGCCACGTACGAAGAGATGATGTCGCTGGCGCAAGACCTGACCACGGCCGACACCTTCGGCTTCATGCACGACATCAACAACTTCTACTACTCCTACGGCTGGATCCACACGTTCGGTGGATACGTCTTCGGTCGCGACGCCTCCGGCTCGCTCGACCCGAGCGATATCGGCCTCGCGAACGAGGGCGCCATCGCCGGCGGGGAGGCGCTCAAGGCGCTGCGCTTCGACTACGAGTTGATCCCGTCCGGCACCAACTTCGACGTGGCGAACGGCCTCTTCGTCGACGGCGCGTTGGCCATGATCTACACCGGCCCGTGGTCGATCAGTCAGTACCAGGACGCCGGCCTCGACGTCAGCGTGTATCCCATCCCGCCGCTGGCCGACGGCACCCCGTTCTCCGGCTTCATGGGCGTGCAGGGCGTGCTCGTCAACCAGTTCAGCACCATGAAGGTCGAAGCGGCGAACTTCGCCAAGTGGCTCTCGCGGCGTGACGCGCAGATCTCGATGGCGCGCCTCTCCGGCCGCATCCCGGCCTCCGTGTCGGCCCTCGAAGTCGTGGTCGACGACCCGATCATCGCCGGCTTCGGTGAAGCGCTGCTGACCTCCGAGCCGATGCCGAACATCCCCGAGATGGGCGCCGTCTGGACCCCGATGGGCAACGCCCTCGCCGTCCTCAGTGACGATCCCAACACCAACGTCACGGATCTGCTCGAGCAGGCCGTTCGTCAGATCAAGGGGGAGTAACGGCCTAGCGCCGACATCACGTACCATAGCGGCCAGGGGCACTCGCGCCCCTGGCCGCGAACGTAGGGGGTGCCGACCATCGATATCTCTCGCTCGCCCAAGGACTATCTTCCGAAGAGCCGCAGCACCACGGGCGGCCTGCTGAAGTCGCTCGGTCTGCTGAGCGTGGCGCTCCTCATCGCCTTGGCTGCGGGGCTGGGTGCGGTGATGCTCTTGCGCCTGCTGGGCCAAGACGTACCTGCCTTCATCGGCATCCCCGTCGGTTCGATCGTGCTGGTACTGGTCCTGCGCTACATCGCGCGCCGCTACGAGTGGATCATGCCGTGGTACTACCTGCTGCCCGCGATCATCTTCCTACTGACGTTCACCTTCTTCCCCGTCGTCCTCACCATCGGCCTGGCGTTCACCGACTACGCCGGCATCCGCAACGGCGAGCTGAACGTGTCCAGCGAGACGCCCATCGTCGCCTACGACGGCGCAGAGCTCCGCATCGCCGATCCCGGCGTACTCGACTGCGCCGACCTGCGCAACGGTTGCGACGGCGTCAGGGCGATCGTGTACGCCTCGGCCGAGTACGCGGTGGCGGCGGCGTCCTTCGAGGACGCGACCTTGGTGTTGGCAGAAGCGCCGCCCGAGGGCCGCGACGTCACGTCGGTCGAGATGTTCCTGCCGGAACTCGGGTTCTCGTTCGAGACGCGCGTGCTGGAGACGCGCGATGGCGAGCTGGTGCTCGAACGGGCGCCGCCGTTCCCTCCCGATCTCGAATCCATCACCGTCCGCCTGGACCGGCAGGAGATCCAAACGACCATCGCCTCCGAGGACGGCGACCAACTGCTGCTGGCAGAGCCGTTGCCGCCGGGGGCGGAGCCCACCGCCATCGCGCGCTACAACGACTTCGGCTTCATCGGCTGGCGTCACTTCCGGCAGATCCTGGCTTCGGCGCCGCGGGCGCTGATCCCCGTGTTCTTGTGGAACGTCGCCTTCGCCGTCCTGACGGTGCTGCTCAACACCACCGTCGGAGTGTTCTTGGCGGTGCTGCTCAACAACAAGGC
>JAWOIL010000164.1:0-10646 GCA_046484635.1 Trueperaceae bacterium | reverse complement strand
GAGCGAATCCGAGCTGGACGCCACCGAACGCATCGTGGCGGTGGCGTGCGTGCATCCGTACATCGAGTTGTTGCACCGGGGCGCTGACGTGATCCTCGGTGGCCGCTCGTCCGACGCAGTGATCTTCGCCGCTCCCGCCATCCGGGCCGGCTACCCGAAGGCGCTCTCGTACTACCTTGGCAAGGTACTCGAGTGCGCCTCGTTCAACGCCGAGCCGTACGCCGGCAAGGAGACCGTCATCGGCGAGATCTCGCACGAGGACGTCAAGGTCACGGCCATGCACCCGAACCAACGCTGCACCGTGGCGTCGGTGTCGGGGCACGCCATGTACGAACGCTCCAACCCGTACTTCGAGTACGTGGCCGGCGGCATGCTCGACATGACGGACTGCCACTACGAGCAGTTCTCCGAGAAGACCACGCGCGTCACCGGGCCGCGCTTCGAAGCGGCAGCGCCCGGCGAGATGCGCGTCAAGCTCGAGGGTTCCGGCAAGGTCGGCGAGCGGTACATGGGCTTCGCCGGTGTCCGCGACCCGTACACCATCGCCCGCATCGACGAGGTCATCGCCTGGGCGCGGCAGCAGGTCGAGGCGCGCTTCGGAACGCCCGAGGAAGGCGGTTACGAGCTGCACTATCAGGTGTACGGGCGGGACGGCGTGATGGGCGAACTCGAGCCGCTGCGCCACCAGCCTGGGCACGAGCTCGGCATCATGGTCTTCGGCGTCGCGCCTACCGCCGAGATGGCGGAAGAGGTGGCGCTGACGGGCACGCGGCAGATGTTCTACGCCCGGCTACCCGACGTGAAGGGCACCGCAGGCGGGGTGGCGTTCCCGCTCGACGAGGTGGTGCGCGTGAGCCCGGCCTACCGTTGGACGCTCAACCACACCATGCGCGTGGACGACCCACTCGAGCTATTCCCGCTGCACACGCTCGAGGTTGTAGACGGCGTGGATGCGTTGCCGGTCGGTGCGGGGGCGGCGCGATGAGCGCCCCAGAGCGCGAAGGCATGGCCCGTGGCGGCGCTCCCGGAGCGGCCACCCCGGGCACCGCCCCCGGCACCACCCCCGGCGCCACCCCGGACGCCGCCCCCGGCGCCACCCCGGACGCCGCCCCCGGCGCCACGAAGCGCCTGACGGAGCTCGCCAAGACCGTGCGCAGCAAGAACGCCGGCGTCGACAAGATCACCTTCGACATCATCTTCCAGTCGCGCGAGAATTACGAGCTGGTCAAGGACTCCGGCGTGTTGAGCAAGGCGTTCGTGGCGCGCCTGTACGGCATCGACGAGGGCCGCATCACCGACTTCGTGACCTACGACCCGGCGTACGCCATCAAGTTCACCATCCTGCGCCGCGTGCCCAGCGGCTCCGCCGGCGACGCCGACATCTTCGGCGCGCAGCAGTACGCGCCGCTGCTCGACGTGGAGATCCCGGTAAAGATTCCCGTACGCTAGGCGAGATGGCGCGCGACGAGCACGACAGCGCAGCGAACGAAGTGCCCTCGACCGACCTGCCCTCGGCCGACCTGGTCGAGCGCGTCGACGCGAGCGCGAACGCGTTGACGCCGCAGGAGCGGCGATTGGCGGCGCACCTGGTGGAGCACCTGGAACGCTGGGGCTACCTCTCCAGCAGCGAGTTGGCCGCCGAGCTAGACGTGCACCGCAGCACCATCGTGCGCTTCGCGCAGCACCTCGGTTTCGCCGGCTACCCGGAGCTGCAGCAGGACGCGCGCGAGGCGTACGTCCGAACCGTCACGGCCTCGCGCGACCTCGTGCTGACCGACGTCGGGGACGTCGGCGAGGCGGGCACCAGTGCCGTGCAGGCGGTGTACCAACGTGAACTGCAGAACCTGCGGCGCAGCTACACTCACCTCGACCTCGACGCGCTCGACGCCACCGCCCGCGGTGTCGCCGGAGCGCGGCGGGTGCTGGTGTTCGGGCGGCGCTTCTCCTACCCGATCGCCCTGCACATGAGCCTGGTGCTTCGCACCATGCGCGAGCGCGTCGACGCCTCGCCGGCGCCTGGTGGTTCCTCGGTGGATCAGCTGTTCGACCTGGGGCCGGAGGACTTCGTGGTGGTCGTGTCGCTTCGCCGGCACTCGCCCGAGGTGCAACGCACGTTGCGTCACCTAGCCGACGCCAAGGTCCCGCGCACGGTGCTTACCGACGCCAGCCCGGGCAACGACGTGCCCGCCGGAACGAACGTGCTTCGCGCGCACGTGGGCAGCACCGGGGTGCTGGACTCCTATACCGCGCTGGTCAGCGTGAGCCACGCCTTGCTGACGCTGGTCGAGGCGGCCCTGCCGGCTGCAGCGGGGCGCTTGGCGGCGGCGGAACGGGCGTGGCAGAAGTTCAACAAGGACGGTTGAGCCCCCGACGAGTGCGGGCGAACGCTCAACCAGAACGGCCCGTGCCGCGCGCGCGGCGGTAGGCTTCGGCCGCGGCCACGAAGTCACGGAAGAGCGTGGCGAAGCCGGGATGCACGCCCGCCAGCCACTCCGGGTGGAACTGCAGGCCGACGGCGAACGCGGCCGCATGCTCCACCGCTTCCGGCAGGTCGTCGTCGGACCAGGCCGTGACGCGCCACCCTTCCGGCACGCTGCGCACCACCTGGCGGTGGAAGCTGTTCACCTGGCACGTCGTGCCGATCCAGCCGGCCAGGCGCGAGTCGTGCGCGACGCTCAGGGCGTGCGTTGGGTACGAGGGCTGCTGCGTCTGGTAATGCTCGTGCACGCCCGGCAGAGTGCGAAGGTCGCGCACGAGCTCGCCGCCGACGGCTTCGACCATCGTCTGCATGCCGCGGCAGATGCCGACCACCGGCATGCCGCGGGCCAGCGCAGCGCTTACCAGTTCCACCTCTAGGTCGTACCGCGGCGGGTTGGTCTGGCGCAGGCTCGGTTCGGGATGCTCCACGAAGTAGGTCGAGGGCAGACTGCCTCCGCCGCTGAGGAGCAGACCGTCGATGGCGTCGAGCACGTCGTCGGTCGGGGCGGCGGCTTCGGGGTGGCTGGGGAGCATGAGGGGAAGACCCCCGGCGCCGGTCACCGCGGCGGCGTACCGGGCCGTGAGCTGGAAGCGGACCTCGAGATGGCCCTCCTTCGCCTCTTGCTCGGCGGCGTGGACGGTGATGCCGATGCGCGGTCGCGGCGCGCGGGTGGGGGTAGGGCTGGCCGTGTCGCTCATCTCCTGCGCGCCCGCTTCGGGTCGTAGATCTCCTGCAATCGTTCGCCCAGCAGGTTGATGGCGAGCACGAGGATCAAGAGCGCGATGCCCGGGATGGTGCTTACCCACCAGGCGATGAAGAGCACGTTGCGCCCCTCGGCGATCATCGAGCCCCAAGCGGGGATGTTCGGGGGGATGCCGACGCCGAGGAAGCTGAGCGAGGCTTCCAGCACCATGAAGTAGCCGACGCGCAGGGTGCCGAGCACGACGGTGGCGGGAAGGATGTTCGGCACCAGCTCGCGGAACAACGTGCGGAAGGTGCGCTGGCCGATGGCGCGCGACGCTTCGACGTACTCCTTCTGGGCCTGGTCGAGCGTCTGGCCGCGCGCCAGGCGGTAGAACTCGACCCAGCCCTTGAACGACAAGGCCCACACCAAGTTGGCGAAGCCGGGGCCGAGGAAGGCCATCATGCCGATGGCGAAGATCAGGTACGGGAACGCCAGCAGCAGCTCGGTGACGCGGCCGGTGATGGCATCGAAGGCGCCGCGGTAGAAGCCGCCGAGGGCGCCCAGCGCGGTGCCGAAGGTGGCGGTGATGCCGACGGTAAGCAGGCCCACCATCAGGCTGACGCGGGCGCCGTAGATGGTGCGGGAGAGGATGTCGCGGCCGAGCGTGTCGGTGCCGAACCAATGCTCGGACGAAGGCGGCGACAACCGGGCGCCGAGCGAGGTCGTTTCGGGGGCGTAGGGTGCGATCCACGGCGCGAAGACGGCGATCGCCAGGTAGGCCAGCACGATGGCGCTGCTGAAGGCGCCCATGGGTGTGCGAACCACCTTGCGACCGAGGCCGATGGCGGCGCCGAGCGGACCCAAGCGGCCGAGCGCGGGCGTGAGGGGAGGAACGGCAACCCGGGCCACGGCGTCAGAGGGCGATGCGGGGGTTGAGGAGGGTGTAGAGAGCATCCACCACCAGGTTCACGGCGACGTACGTGAGGGCGTAGAGCATCACGGCAGCCTGCACCACGACGTAGTCGCGGGCGAAGATCGAGCTGACCACCAGCCGGCCGACGCCGGGCCAGGCGAAGATCGTCTCGACGATCATGTTCCCGCCCAGCAGCTCGCCGATCTGTAGTCCGGCCACGGTCAGGGCGGGGATGAGGGCGTTGCGAAGCGCGTGCTTCATCACCACCGACCACTCGCGCAGGCCCTTCGCGCGCGCGGTCGTGACGTACTCGCGTTGCAGCACCTCGATCATGGAGGCGCGCACGACGCGGGCCAGCACCGCGGAGAACACGACGCCGAGCGTCAGTGCCGGCAGCACCAGGTGGCGCAGCGCGGCGCCGAACGCCCGCACGTCGCCCTCCAGCAGGGTGTCGATGAGCATGAAGCCGGTGCGCGCCTCGATCGCCAGGGTCGCGGGGATACGGCCCGAGGTGGGCAACAGGTGCAGTTGCACGGAGAACAGCAGGATCAAGAGCAAGCCGAACCAGAACGCCGGCATGCTCACCCCGAGCAGCGCGCCGGACAACACCGACCGGTCGAGCCACGAACCGGCCCGAAGGGAGCTGACGATCCCCACGGGCACGGCGATGAGGATGGCGATGACGATCGTGGCGAAGGTGAGTTCGATGGTGGCGGGCAGAGTGTCGGCCACCAGTTTCGCCACCGGCTGGTTCTTGACGTAGCTGGTGCCGAGGTCGCCGCGCAGCAGGTCGGATAAGAACAGCCCGAGTTGCGTCACTAGCGGCTTGTCGAGGTGGAGGTCACTGCGTAGGTTCTCGACCTGCGCTTGGCTCACCTGCGTGTCGCCCAGCATGATCTCGACCGGGTCTCCCGGCAAGAAGCGCAGGAACAGGAAGGCGATGACCGCCACCCCGATCGCAACCGGGATGGCGGACATCACTCGTTCGAAGAGCTTGGCGAGGCGCATGGGTTCCTAGGTCTCGGTTCCTAGCTTCGCTCAGGTGGCCGGTCGTCCCATCCTAGCGGACGTCGTAGCCTGCCTCGCGCAGGAGCTCCTTGGCCTTCTCTGGGTCGTAGGGGTAAGGCGCCAGGCTCTCGTCGTACCCGAAGCCGCTCGGCAAGAAGCCGGTGGCGAGGCGGTCGGCGTAGCCGCGGTAGATGTTCGTGAGGATGGAATCCCAGTCGATGGCGTAGTTGATCGCCTGGCGCACGCGCGCGTCGTCGAACGGCGCCTTGGCGTTGTTCAGCTCGATCTGGTACGAGCGCGTGCCGGGGGCGGTGTAGACCTGCACGCCGGGAACGCCCGACAGGCGGTCGACGAGGTCCGGCGGAACGGCCTGGATGATATGGACCTCACCGGAGAGCAAGGCGGCGATGCGCGTGGAGGCTTCCGGCATCATGCGGAACACCAGCGTCTGGAGCCGCGGCGCGCCCTTCCAGTAGCTACCGTTCGCTTCCAGCACCACTTGCGAGTCGAGCGTGCCGCGCACGAAGGTGAACGGACCCGAACCGATGGGTGCCTCGGCGAAGCCGGCGTCGCCGACCTCGGCGACGTAATCCTGCGGGACGATCTGGAAGTGCGTCAGCGCCTGCAGCAGGAGTTCCTGCGGGAACGTCGTCTCGTACACGAAGCGGACGGTGGCATCGTCGACTTTCTCGACGTGGTCGAGCGGGCCGAGCAGGCCGGAGCGCGGGCTGGTGGCGCCGCCGACGGCGCCCTCGGTGAGGATGCGCTCGAAGGTGAACACCACGTCGTCCGCCGTCAGCGGCTCGCCGTTGGAGAAGGTCACACCTTCGACCAGGTCGAACTCGAACGTCACGTCGTCGATCACGCGCCAGGCGGTCGCGAGGTGCGGTTGGACCTGTCCCTCGCGGGTGGGGAAAGTCAACGAGTCGAAGATGTTGCGCAGCACGGCTTCCGTTTCACGGTCGCGGTACATGGCCGGGTCGAACGTGATCAGCGCGTTGGTGCGCATCGCCAGCACCAGGCTGTCCGAGCCCTCGACCCAGACGTCGTGCATGCTCTCGCTGTTGTCGGCCGCCGGTGCCCAGCCCTGGACGGAGGTGCTGGCCGCCTCGATGTTCTGCAGCACGTAGGCGAAGATCCACGGCGCGTCCTCGAAGATCAGGCGCTGCGCATCCTTGTAGGCGGCGTCGCGGCTGGCGTCGTCGATGGTGGTCGAGGCGATCACGAACGCTGCGTCGACGTCGGGGCTGGAGTAGAAGGAGTAGTTGCCGCGGGCCGCGGTGCCGAACTTCGGAACGGCAAGGTCGAACGGGTCGAAGTAGGCACTACCCCAGTCGCTGGTGGAGGCGGCGCGGTTGCCCGCCACCATCTCCTCGCGCAGGACGCTCGACTGCCACACCCGAACCTGCACGTCGATGCCGAGTTCCTGGAGTTGCGCCGCGATCGCCTGCACTTCGTCCGCACGGTTGTCGACCGTGTCGAGCACGAACGACAACGGTTCGGCGTGAACCGCCCCTAGGACGGCCACCAGGACCACGACCATGAGCCAGCGAATACGTTGCATGCCGTTCCTCCTTCTGCCACGAGGGCTGCCACGGGGGCACTACGCAGGTCCGCCTAGGTGGACCGGGTCGACGCAATCTGTACACGTTCTGTTGTAAGAACATACGTGCTTGCAACAGTCGTTGTCAACAGGGTCGCGGCGAGAGGCGTACGCGGCCGGAGGCGAGTCGGGGACGCGAACGTGGCCGCAAGAACTGAAGCCGCGCGGCCGCGAATCGGGTCGATGGCCCCGTGGGAAGGGATCAGGGCAACAAGTACAGCCAGTCGTCGGTGGAGAACTTCTCGCGGATGAGCGCCTCGGCCCTGGCGGTCTCATCCTCGGTCAACGCCGCCGCCGTCAGTCCGTAACGCCGGTCGAAGGTGTCCACCAGGCGATCGATGACGGTCTGGCGCGGCAGGTGCGTCTGCTGCCGGAGCGGGGTGACGCGCTTGTTGGCGCTGACGCTGCCCTTGTCCGACAGCTTCTCGCGGCCGATGCGCAGCACCTCGAGCATCTTCGCGGGGTCCATGTCGTACGCCATGGTGACGTGGTGCAACACCGCTCCGCCTCGACGCGTCTGGGCCGCACCACCGATCTTCCCTTCGCTCGAGGAGATGTCGTTGATCGGCTTGTACTCGGCGTCCACCCCGAGCGAGCGCAAGCCCTCGATGACCCAGCCGTCAAGGAACGCGTAGGAGTCGACGAAGGACATGCCCTTGACCAACGATTCGGGAGCGTAGAGCGAGTACGTCACGGCGTTCTGCGGCTCGACGAACATCGCGCCGCCACCCGTGATGCGACGCACCACCGTCATGCCGTGCTTCTCCGCGCCCGCGGGGTCGACCTCGTTGCGCACCGACTGGAAGCGGCCGAGGATGACGGCGTTGGTGCTCCACTCCCAGATCCGCAACGTGGGCGGCCTGCGACCGGCGCCGACCTCGTAGGTGAGTACCTCGTCGAGCGCCATGTGCATCACCGGGGGCTGCGGGCCCGCGCGAATCAGTTGCCAGTCGTGCTCGTGCCAGCGGTGCGCGAAGCGGGAGTCGTCGGCCACGGTGTTGCGGCTCATGCCCGTTCCCTCGGGCTGCCGTCCTCCACCGCGCGCCGTACGGCGATGGCGACCGCTTCGGGCGTGAACCCCATCAACTCGGCCCCCTCGCACAGGTTCGCGGTGATGCGACGCGCGAGTTCTCGTTCGTCGGCGGCGGCTGGTGCCCCTTCGAGCGCGCCGACGATGTCGTCGAGCGCTTCTGCCGGTTCGAGGAAGAAGTCACCGCTCACCTCGACGTTGCGCAACGCGCCGCCATCGATGTCCAGGTCGACCACGACGAGCTTGCCGCCGGGCGTCTTGTATTCGCCGTGCACTGCCATGGCGCGGATGATACCGCCGGTTGGCGCCGTGTCGCGTCGACCAGCGTCGTCTTCACCACCTACGATCGCCCCGCGATTCGCCTGGTCAACGGCCCGGCGGCGAGGACCGCGTTCGCGCCATCACCGAAGCCATGCGAAGCACGGCGTTCCAATCGCGAACGAGCGGGTCGACGGCGAGCCGCACTGCCGGCGCACCGGCCCGCGCGCCTTCCTGTGAAGTGGTGGCGGCAAGCCGTAGACGCCGTTCGATCGCTCCCGGTTGCCGCTCTACCAGCACCAACTCGGCGCGCGCACGCGTCAGAGCCACGAATAGGACGTTGCGCTCCGAGGACTCGGGAGCGCCGGTGGCGCCGGTTCCGCCGGTTCCGCCGGTAGCGCCGGTTCCGCCGGTAGCGCCGGTTCCGCCGGTAGCGTCGGTTCCGCCGGTGGCGCCCTGGCCGCCGGCCCCGGTCTGGGCGTCCTGGCTCGCCTCACCGGCCATGGCCAGTTCCTCCGGCCGCAGCAGGAACACGCGCTGGGCTTCGCGTCCTTTGGCCTTGTGGATCGTGCTGAGTAGCACGCCGGAGTTCCCACCGAACAGCGAGGCGACGACCTGGTCGAACTGGCGACGGGTGGGACGCAGATGACGGGCCTCCAGCGCGGCGAGCAGGATGTCGAGCGCTTCGTGGTCTTCGGCGATGCTGCGCAGCGAGGCAGCCAGCGCCGGGCTCGTCAGGAGGCGAGATTCGATGCGCCGCGCCTCCTCTCGCGCCGCCATCCGGACGGTCCGTCGCGCGAAGCGGAGATCGTGAGGCGGCAGCAGTCGATCGGCCAACGCCCGCACCGAATCCACCAGTTCGGTACCCAGGACGCGCGCAGGCACCCCGGCACGCGCCAGGCGAAAGCAGGTTCGCACGAGAGGCGCGTTAGTGCGGCTGAGCACCAAGTCGCCCGGTCGCACGTGCCGGTGCAGGCGCGCCTCGGCGACACGCCGTACCACCCCGAGCGCCGCCCCGGGCGCCGCCTCCATCTCGGGCGCGAAGCGCCGTGCCAGCGTGACATGGCGCTGCGGGCAGCGGAAGCTGCGGCTTAGCGGCAGCACGGTGGCGGAGGTGCGGTGCACGATCCGTTGCAGCGAACGCTCGTCCGCCCCCGCGAAGCCGTAGATGGCCTGACGTGCGTCGCCAACGAAGATGCCGCGGGCGCCACGCGAAAGCAACCGCATCACGAGTGCCAATGCTGCGCGACTGAGGTCTTGGGCCTCGTCCACGCAAACGACGTCGAAGCGTGGCGCGGGCAGGTCGAGCACGTGGGGCAGGTAGAGCATGTCGGTGAAGTCCACGATGCCGGCCGCCCCCGCGGCCGCTCCCTCACGCAGGAGTTCCGACAGGAGAGCGTGGGTGTCTTGCCGTCGTCGTCCGGCCACCACGGGGTCCAGGCCGTACGCGCGTACGAGTCGGTCGATCGCGGTGGGGCTCCGGGGCGGCGTCAGGTCGAGGCGGGCGAAGTGCGCCAGGCGGGCGAGGTAGCGGGCGATGGCGTCTTTGGCGCCGTCATGTTCCGCGACACCGAGTTCGGCGCTTCGCCGCCGCACCAGTTCGGCGGCCAACTCGAAGTACTTGCCTGCGTAGGGTTCGCCCGGACGCTGCGGGAGTTGCGTCCGGAGGCCCGGGAATGCGTCCAGGAGGATCCGTCTTCCGAGGGCGTGCACCGTCGTTGCCTCGACGTATGCCGGCAGGCGCTGGCGCAGCTCGGCGGCGGTGGAACGGTTGAACGCCAGGAAGCACGGGCGGCCCTCGGGTGGCAGCATGCCCGCCACCTGCACCAAGGTGCTGGTCTTGCCACTACCCGCCGTGGCTTGAACGACCGCGTGCCCGCGGCCTTCGCGTACGAACTCGAACACGCGCGCTTGGTGCGGGCTGGGCGCGAAGGTGGGAGCGATGCGGTCGGATGACGTTCGCCGGGCGGGGTCGACACTGGTTCGTTGCACGAGAAATGGCCCTCGCCCCAGGGTGGGGGAGGGCCGCATCTCGGCGCTACGGAGGAGCGCCTAGCTTCGCTAGGTGATGCTCTGCCAACCGGCTGGTCGAAGCGCTACCGGGCAAAGCACTGGCAACCGACGCTCAGTCTTGACGCGCGTGCCGCGGTCGACCTTGGCCGCGCCGGCGGCGCGGGTTGCTGGACGCGTTGCCACCGGCCGGACGGTCGGACGCGGGACGTTCACCGCTCGGGCGGCCGGCGGCCGGTCGGGCCGGCGTGCCGTCGGACGGGCTGCTGGCGTGCCCGCCGGTATGCGTGCCCATGCCGGTGGGGCGGCCGCCGCGTTGTCCGCCGGGATGCCCGCCGTGATGCCCGCCGGGTTGTCCGCTGCGTTGTCCATCGCGCTCGCCACTGCCGCCGCCGTTGCGACTGCCGTTACGGCCGGGGTTGCGGTTGCCGTTCCCACCACGTCGCGGAGAGGCGCCGTTGCGGCCGCCGCTCGTGCCGGGTCGCAGCTCGTCGAGCTCTTCGGCCGGGCCGGCGAAACCTTCGAAGCGCTTGCGCTCGACGCGCATGCCGAGCTTGCGCTCGAGCGCGCGCACGTTGTCGAAGTCGTTCGGGGTCACGAAGGTGAGCGCCTCGCCGGTGCGTTCGGCGCGGCCGGTGCGGCCGATGCGGTGCGTGTACG
>JAWOIL010000035.1:0-12687 GCA_046484635.1 Trueperaceae bacterium | reverse complement strand
TTGGGGGATCTGGTGTCGATCGCGTCGGATCTGGGGGTGGTGGAGAAGTCGGGTTCGTGGTTCTCGTTCGGGGAGGCGCGGTTGGGTCAGGGGAAGGAGCGGGCGGTGGAGTTCTTGGGCGCGAATCCGGAGGTGGAGGCC
Organism: Trueperaceae bacterium; assembly: GCA_046484635.1. GTDB lineage: Bacteria > Deinococcota > Deinococci > Deinococcales > Trueperaceae > CAZACZ01. The sequence continues at coordinate 12,546 of JAWOIL010000035.1, read as the reverse complement.
GAGGTGCGCGCGCGCGTGATGGAAAGCCTCGCCATCGGCGGAGCGCCACGCCGACCCGCCACACCCAACACCGACGCGGGCACGGACGAAGCGCAAGAGGACGGTGACGCATGAACGCCCTGCAGGTCATCCTGTTCCTTCTCCTCGGTATCGCCATCGGCGCCGCCGCCATGTACGTCATGCGCCGGCGGGCCGAGTCCGACGCCGCCGAGATCGCCGAGCGACGCGCCCGCGAGCGGCTGGCGCAGGCGGAGCAGGAAGCGAACCGCATCGTCGGCCAAGCGTCCGCCACCGTCGAGGCGGAGGTCGTTCAGGCACGACGGCGCTGGGAGGAAGAGGAGCGACGCGAGCGCGCGCGGCTCGAGGAGGAGTTGGAGCGGGGGCGCAGTGCCGGCCTTCAGGACATCGCACGCACCCGCGAAGAGCTCGAGCGCGAACGGAACGAGATCCGCGAGGCTCGCGACGAGATCCGCCGCGACCGGGAGAAGCTCGACCAACAAGACGAACGCCTCAACCGCCGCGGCGAGCAGCAGGACGCCCGCGCGTTACGGCTCGACGAGGCCGAGGAGCGTTTGAACGCGCGCGCCACCGAGCTCACGACCCGTGAGGATGCCCTCACCGCGCGCGAGGCCCGGGTCGACGCGCAACTGCACGAGATCGCGCAACTCAGCCGCGAACAAGCGGAACTCCTGCTGCTCGAACGGCTCGACCGCGAGCTCGAGCGGGAGAAGGCGGTCAGGGTCCGGGCCGCGCTGGAGAAGGCTGACGCCGAAGCCAGGAAGAAGGCGCACGACATCGTGGCGCAGGCCATCCAGCGAAGCGCTTCCGAGGTGTCGGCCGCCATCTCCGTGTCGGTGGTGCCGATCCCCAACGACGCCATGAAGGGGCGCATCATCGGCCGTGAGGGCCGAAACATCCGCGCCTTCGAGGCGCTCACGGGCGTCGACCTGATCATCGACGACACGCCCGAAGCGGTGCTGCTGTCGAGCTTCAACCCGATCCGTCGCGAGGTCGCGCAGCTCGCCCTGTCCGAGCTGGTCACCGACGGGCGCATCCACCCGGCACGCATCGAGGAGGTCGTGCAGAAGGCGCAGCACGACATGCAAGGCTACATCCGGGAACGCGGCGACGAGGCAGCGCTCGAAGCGAACGTGGTCGGCCTCAAGCCGGGCCTGGTGCAGTTGCTCGGGCGCATGCAGTTCCGGACGAGCTACGGCCAGAACATCCTCAAGCACTCGGTGCAGGTGGCGCACCTCTCGGGCATCATCGCCGCCGAGTTGGGGATCGACGAAGCCATGGCACGTCGCGCCGGCCTGCTGCACGACATCGGCAAGTCGATCGACCGCGAGATCGAGGGAACCCACACCGAGATCGGCGCCAACCTCGGCAGGCGCTTCGGTGAACCGCGCGAGGTGATCGACGCGATCGCCAACCACCACGACCTCGAGCGTGCCGAGACGCTCTACCCCATCATCATCAACGCCGCCGACGCCATCTCCGCGGCGCGTCCGGGCGCGAGGCGCGAGACGCTCGAGAGCTACATCAAGCGTCTCGAGGGCCTGGAGAACATCGCCACGAGCTTCCCGGGGGTCGAGAACGCCTTCGCCATCCAGGCCGGGCGCGAGATCCGCATCATCGTGCAACCGGACAGGGTCGACGACGCGTCTGCGGTGCTGCTCGCTCGTGACATCGCCAACCGCATCGAGCAGGACATGGAGTACCCAGGGCAGGTGCAGGTCACGGTGGTGCGGGAGTCCCGCGCCGTCGAGTACGCGCGCTAGGCTCCGCGCGCTCGCTCCGAGCGCGCCCGAGTACCCGGCGTGCCCCGGACGGGAACGCGGGTCGGAACGGGGCGGGTATACTCCCCGGTGGCCGCCCTCGGCGGTCGATTCCCGCCCACGCTCTTCGAGCCTGCCTCTTCGAGCTTGCGAGGTGCCCCGTGACGCAGCGCGCTCATCGACCCACCGTTCCCGAACCAGAACGCCGGGAGCGTTCCCGACCGTTCCGACAGGCGCCGGCTCGCTCGCGTGACACTGCACGCCGGCGCGTGCCCATGGCGAGTGCAGGCTTCGACCACCCGAGCCAGGGCGCAGGACGTGACGGTGGCGCACGATGAGGATCGGTGAAGACGTCAAGCTGTTCACCGGCACCGCCACGCCGGAATTGGCAGCGTCGGTCGCGCATCATCTCGGGCTCGAGTTGGCGCACGGCACCGTGTCGCAGTTCCCCGACGGAGAGACCCGCATCCGGATCGACGAGAGCGTTCGCGGCTACGACTGCTACATCATCCAGTCGACCTGTGCGCCGGTGAACCAGAGCCTGATGGAACTCTTGGTGCTGATCGACGCGCTCAGGCGCGCCTCGGCCTGGCGCATCAACGTGGCCATCCCGTACTTCGGGTACGCCCGGCAGGACAAGAAGGTGCAAGCGCGCGAACCCATCACGGCGAAACTGGTCGCGAACCTGCTGGAGACTGCCGGCGCCGATCGCGTGCTCACCATCGACCTTCATGCGGGCCAGATCCAGGGCTTCTTCGACGTGCCCGTGGATCACCTCACGGCGCTCAACATCCTCGGCGACCATCTGCGCACCTTGGACCTGGAGAACTCGATCGTGGTCTCCCCCGACGTCGGCCGCGCGACCGAAGCGCGTCGCCTCGCGAACTACCTCAACCTGCCGCTGGCGATGCTCTACAAGCGCCGCACCAGCCCGACCGAGACCGAGGTCACGCACGTCATCGGGGAGGTCGAGGGCAAGCGGCCCATCATCATCGACGACATGATCTCCACCGCCGGCACCATGAGCCGCGGCATCGAGGCACTCCTGCACCTCGGCGCCGAGCCGGACGTGCGCGTCACGGCGACGCATGCGGTGTTCACCCCACCCGCGATGGAGCGGTTGCGCCACCCTGCCGTCACCGGGATCTTCGTCACCGACACAATCCCCTTGGCCGAGTCCAGCGACCGCATCACCGTGCTGAGCGTCGCGCCGTTGTTGGCGAAGGCCATCCGCAACGTCCACGACCACGCTTCGGTGAGCTCGCTGTTCACCAGCTGACGCCGCGCGCGGCGGCCGCCTGCGTCGCGCTGTGACACCCTCCGCACGCGGAGCTCGGGTGTCGGCAGCGTGCGGTTCCCGGCGCGCGCGCGGCTTTACAGACCCCGGCCCCAGCGAGTATGCTCATGCGTTGTCGGTCCGTCGGCCCTCCGGCCGGCACCGCCGTGGAGGAGCCATGATCCTGCAAGCCGAGAAACGTACCCCGGGTTCGTCCGCCGCCCTCAGGCGCGCGGGTCGACTGCCGGCGGTCGTCTACAACCGTGAGACCAACGAGCTGCTCAGCGTCGACACGCGCGACTTCGACAAGGCGTTCCGCGCCCAGGGCACCTCGAGCCTGATCACCCTCGAACTCGACGGCGAGCCGACCGCGGTGCTCGTGAAGCAGGTGCAGATGGACAAGCGTCGGCGCGAGCCGATGCACGTCGATTTCTACGCCATCACCGAGGGCCAAGTCGTCGACGTCCACGTGCCCATCGAGCTCGTCGGCACGCCCGCGGGCGTGCGCGAAGGTGGCCAGCTCGACGTGCAGCGCCGCGAGGTGCACATCTCGATCCTCCCGCGCCTGATCCCCAACCATGTCGAGCTCGACATCTCCGGGCTCGCCATCGGTGACAGCCTGCACGTCGCCGACGTCCTCTCCGTCCTCCCGCCGGAGGCCCGCATCCTCGACGAAGAGAACCTGACGATCGTCGCCGTGGTGCCGCCGCGCGTCGCGGAAGAGGAACTCGAGGTCGCAGAGGAAGAAGCCGTCGAGCCCGAGGTCGTCGGTCGTGGTGGCGAAGAGGACGAGGACGAGGGCGAGGAATCGGCCGAGGACTGATCCGTGCGCATCCTGGTGGGCCTGGGGAACCCCGGGCCACGCTACTCCGGAACCCGGCACAACGCCGGGTTCCTCGTCTTGGACGAGGTCGCTGCGCGAACGGGCGCGTCCTTCCAACGCGGGCGCGATGCCGACACGGTGCGGGTCCGCTACGTCTTCGACGCTCCCACCGCTCCGGCGGTCTTCGATGCCGACGGCGGAGGTGCCGCCGCCGAGCGGCCGGCCGAACGACGCGTCCAGGACCTGATCCTCGTCAAGCCCCGGAGCTTCATGAACCTGTCCGGCAAGGTAGCGCAGGCAGTGCTGGCGCGTTCGCGTGCCAAGCCGTCCGACCTGCTCGTGATCCACGATGACCTCGACCTGCCGTTGGGACGCCTCCGGTTCAAGACCGGCGGCGGAGCCGGCGGGCAGCGGGGGGTGCAGGACGTGATCCATGCGATCGGCCCGGCGTTCCTTCGCCTCAAGGTCGGCATCGGTCGACCGCCCGATGGGTGGACCACCGAAGCGTGGGTGCTGTCGCGCTTCCGTGAGGACGAGCGCACCCTGGTCGACGGCGTCGTCCGCGCCGCTGCCGACGCGGTCGAGACGTTCCTGCGCGAGGGGCTCGACGCGGCCATGAACCAAGCCAACGGCCTGCGCCTCGACGAGGCCGACGAGGCCTGAGCACCGCGCCGACGACCGTAGGGGCAGACCCCACCCTCTTGTCGGAGAACGGCCGACCGGCGCGAGCTCGCCACCCGGATAGCGTGGGGCATGCCCCGTGCCTGTCGGCACGGTTCCGGCGTGCGACTTCCGCGCTCGTGAACGGCGAGCGATCAGGGTGCACGATATGGCGCCGTTCCGGCCGTCGGGGCGCGAGGAGGCACGATGTCGCGGCCCTGGGTCATGATCGACGGGAACGAAGCCACCGCGCGCGTGGCGTACCGCGTCAACGAGGTGGTGGCGATCTACCCGATCACGCCCGCCTCGGCGATGGGCGAGTACGCCGACGCATGGAGCGCCAAAGGCGAAGCGAACCTGTGGGGCGCTGCCCCGCTGGTGCAGGAACTGCAGTCCGAAGGCGGGGCGGCCGGCGCCGTGCACGGCGCGTTGCAGGCCGGCGCGCTGACCACCACCTTCACCGCCAGCCAAGGGCTCTTGCTGATGCTCCCCAACATGTTCAAGATCGCGGGCGAGCTCACCAGCACGGTGTTCCACATCGCGGCCCGCAGCGTAGCCACGCAAGCGTTGTCCATCTTCGGTGACCACTCGGACGTGATGGCGGCGCGCGGCACCGGTTGGGCGCAGTTGTTCGCTCGCAGCGTGCAGGAAGCGCACGACTTCGCGCTCATCGCCCAAGCCGCCACGCTGGAAGGACGCGTGCCCTTCCTGCATGTGATGGACGGCTTCCGGACCTCGCACGAGATCGCCAAGATCCAACCGCTCGACGACGACGACATGCGCGCGATCCTCGACGAGGACGCGATCGCGCGTCACCGCGGCCGCAAGCTGACGCCGGACGCGCCCGTCATGCGCGGCACCGCCCAGAACCCGGACGTGTTCTTCCAGGCCCGCGAGGCATCCAACCCGTACTACGACGCGCTGCCGGACGTGGTGGAAGCGGTGTTGCGCCGCTTCGAAGCGCTCACCGGTCGCGCCTACCAGCTCTTCGAGTACGAAGGCGCCCCCGATGCGGAACGCGTCATCGTCGTGATGGGTTCGGGCGCCGAGACCGCCGCCGCCACGGCCCGCCACCTGCAAAGCGAACGCGGCGAGAAGGTCGGCGTCGTCACCGTGCATCTCTACCGGCCGTTCTCGGCCCGCCAGCTGCTGGCGGCACTGCCCCCCACCACGCGCAGCATCGCCGTGCTGGACCGGACGAAGGAGCCCGGTAGCGCAGGCGAGCCGCTCTTCCAGGACGTCGTCACGGCCGTGAGCCTGGCCGTCTCGGAAGGTGTCGCGCCGTTCCAGCGCCAGCCGCGCATGATCGGCGGAAGGTACGGCCTGTCGTCGAAGGAGTTCACCCCGGCCATGGTCGCGGCGGTGTTCTCCGAACTGGCCAAGGACGACCCCAAGCCGAACTTCAGCGTCGGCATCCACGATGACGTGACGCACCTGAGCCTCGCCGTCGGCGAGCCCCTGGACATCGAGGCCGCAGGCACGCGCCGCGCGGTCTTCTACGGTCTCGGTTCCGACGGCACCGTCGGCGCGAACAAGAACAGCATCTCCATCATCGGCGAAGGCACCGACTTGTTCGCGCAGGGGTACTTCGTCTACGACAGCAAGAAGTCAGGGGCGCGCACGGTGAGCCACCTGCGCTTCGGCCCCGAACCCTTGCCCTACCCGTACCTCATCCGCGACGCCCACTTCGTCGCCGTGCACCAGTTCGGCTTCTTCGAGCGCAGCGACGTGCTGGCCGAGGCGTCCCATGGCGCCACGCTGTTGATCAACTCGCCCTTCGGTCCGGACGAGACCTGGGCGGAGCTGCCGCAAGAGGCGCAGCGCACCATCATCGACCGCGAACTCGACGTCTGGATCATCGACGCGCATGCCCTGGCCGCCGAACTCGGCCTCGGCAACCGCATCAACACCTTGATGCAGGCCTGCTTCTTCAACCTCAGCGGCGTGCTGCCCGCGGAGGAAGCCGTCGAGCGCATGAAGCAGGCGGTGCGTGACACCTACGGCAAGCGCGGAGAGGTCGTCGTGCGCCGCAACTTCGCGGCCATCGACGCAGCGCTCTCGCACTTGCACCACATGGATACCGTCGGTCGCACCGTCGGCGGCGCTCCACGGCCGGCACCCGTGCCGGAACACGCGCCTGCCTTCGTACAGGACGTCACCGGCCCGATCTTGGCGGGCCTCGGGGACCAGCTTCCCGTCAGCGCCATGCCCGCCGATGGCACCTTCCCCACGTCGACCGCACGCTGGGAGAAGCGCAACCTCGCGCTCGAAGTCCCTGTTTGGGAACCGGACATCTGCATCCAATGCGGCAAGTGCGTGCTGGTCTGCCCACATGCCGCCATCCGCGCGAAGATCGTAACCGAGCCCGCGCTGGAGGGCGCGCCCGAAGGCTTCGCCTCGGTGCCCGCGAAGTTCCGCGAGCTCGAGGGCCAGCGCTACACGCTCCAGGTCGCGGTCGAGGATTGCACCGGCTGCACGCTCTGCGTCGAGGCCTGCCCTGCCAAGGACAAGTCGCACGCCGCGCGCAAGGCCATCAACATGACGCCGCAACGCCAGGTGCTGGAGCAGGGCCGCAAGTACTGGGACTTCTTCCTGGAATTGCCCGAGATCGACCGCAGCGCCGGACTTCGCTTCAACACCGTGCGCGACGTCCAGCTGCTCGAGCCGATGTTCGAGTTCTCCGGCGCCTGCGCCGGCTGCGGCGAAACGCCGTACCTGAAGCTCCTCACGCAGCTGTTCGGTGAGCGCGCGTTGGTCGCGAACGCCACCGGTTGCTCGTCGATCTACGGCGGCAACCTGCCCACCACCCCGTGGAGCATCGGCAAGAGCGGCCGCGGCCCCGCTTGGAGCAACTCGCTGTTCGAGGACAATGCCGAATTCGGATTGGGCATGCGCCTGACGCTCGACCAGCAGACCGCCTACGCCCGGCAGTTGGTCGAGCGGCAGCGGCCGCTGCTGGGTGACGAGCTCGCCGACGCCGTCCTGAACGCCGACCAGAGTGACCACGCCGGCATCGAAGCGCAACGCGCCCGGGTGGCGGAGCTGAAGGAACGCGTCGCGAGCCGGGACGGTCAGGCGGGCGAGCTACGCGACTTGCTGGCCCTGGCCGACGTGCTGGTCGAGAAGAGCGTCTGGATCGTCGGCGGTGACGGTTGGGCCTACGACATCGGCTACGGCGGCCTCGACCACGTCCTCGCCAGCGGCAAGAACGTCAACGTGCTGGTGCTCGACACCGAGGTGTACTCCAACACCGGCGGCCAAGCCTCCAAGGCAACCTCGCTCGGGGCGGTGGCGAAGTTCGCCGCGGGTGGGAAGCGCACGCCGAAGAAAGACCTCGGCATGATCGCGGCGCAATACGGCTACGTCTACGTCGCTCAGGTGGCCATGGGAGCCGACGACGCCCACACGGTGCGCGCCTTCCTGGAGGCCGAGAGCTACGACGGTCCCTCGCTGATCATCGCGTACAGCCACTGCATCGCCCACGGCATCGATATGGCCAAGGGGATGGAGCAGCAGAAGTTGGCGGCGCAATCGGGCTACTGGCCGCTGTTCCGCTACGACCCGCGTCGCGCTGAGCGCGGTGAGAACCCGTTCCAACTCGACAGCCGGGCACCGCGCGTGAGCTTCCGCGACTACGCGTTGAACGAGAATCGCTACCGCATGCTCACGCAGGCCGCGCCGGATGAGGCAGAGCGCCTGTTCGACGAAGCGCAAGCCGCCGTGACCGAACGCTGGCAGGAGTACGAGAAGCGCGCGGGCAAAGGTGCCGCCGCGACGATCGCTCCAGCGACCCCGCCCCCGGCCGCCGCGCCGGCCGAACCCGCGACGGACGAGAAGGGAGCCGCGCGATGAGCTCGTACGAACCCGAAGGTGCCGCCACGGCCGTCGCCGCGACCATGGTCGATGTGCGCACGTCCTGGTTGGGGATCCCGCTCGCCCACCCGTTGGTGGCGTCGGCCTCGCCGCTCTCCAAGACGCTCGACGGCATCCGTCAACTCGAGGACGCCGGCGCCAGCGCGATCGTGATGTTCTCGCTCTTCGAAGAGGAGATCGAACGCGAAGCCCGCGCACTCGCCCACTACATGGAGTTCGGCGCCGAGAGCAACCCAGAGGCGATCCGCTACACCCCAGAGGTCGTCGAATATGGTCCCGGACCGGAAGCCTACGTCGATCTCATCCGCCGCGCCAAGGCCGCCGTCGACGTGCCGATCATCGCCAGTCTCAACGGCGCCACCCCCGGCGGCTGGACGCGCTACGCCCACGCGTTGGAAGAAGCCGGCGCCGACGCGCTGGAGTTGAACCTCTATCACGTTCCCACCGACCCGGGGGTCACGGGAGCGGAGATCGAACGCCGGTACCTCGAGGTGGTCAAGAGCGTGCGCGCCCAAGTGCAAGTGCCGTTGGCGGTCAAGCTCGGCTCGAACCTGAGCGCCCCCGCCAACGTCGCAGCGCAACTCGTCGGTGCCGGCGCCGACGGCTTGGTGCTGTTCAACCGCTTCTATCAGCCCGATCTCGACCTCGAGACGCTCGAGGTCGTACCCCACCTGGTGCTGTCCGACTCCGACGAACTGCGGCTGCCGCTTCGGTGGGTGGCGATCATGTTCGGTCGCGTCCAGGCCGACCTCGCGATCACCAGTGGCGTGCATGGCCACATCGACGTCCTCAAGGGGATGATGGCGGGCGCTCGCGTCACCATGGTGGCGTCCGAGTTGTTGCGCAACGGCGTCGGGCGGATCGGGCACATCGTCGAGGATATGCGCGCCTGGATGATCGACCACGAGTACGACTCCATCGCCCAGATGCAGGGCAGCCTGAGTCAGGCGCGTGCGGCCGACCCCGAAGCGTTCGAACGCGCGAACTACATGCGTGTCCTGGCCTCCTGGCGGCCCGACACCACCGGCCAACTGGCCTAGAGCCTAGCTGGCAGGTTCCGGCGCCGAACGGCCGTTGTGTCGCTCGGCGCCTTCACGTTTCTGCGTCGCCGCGGCGTTGGGCAGTATCATCGGGCTACCCGTCAGGGGAAACTCGAAGAGGATGGAGGCTCTTGGATGCAAACGAAGCATCGGAAGTCACGGGTACGGAGTACCCTGTTCGCGATCGTCGTAGTGGCACTCGGTCTGGTCTCGAGCTGGGCCCTCGCCCAGCGCCAGTTCCTCGCCATCGGTGGCGGCTCGACCGGCGGTACGTTCAACGTGTTCTCCAGCGCCATCGGCGACATCGTAGGCAGGAGCATCGACGGCGTGAACATCACGGTCGAGGGCTCGGCCGGCTCGGGGGAGAACATCCGTCGCATCCAAGGCGGCGACCTCGAGATGGGAATCGCCTTCGCCGGCGACTCCTACCTCGCGTACAACGGACTCGACGTCTTCTCGGACGGGCAGTACGACAAGCTCCGTGCCATCGGCTTCCTCTACAGCGCCATCTCGCAGCTCGTCACCCTCGACGAGACCGGCATCCGCACGCTCGCGGACCTCGAAGGCAAGACGCTCGCCGTGGGTGGGGCCGGTTCCGGCACGCACCTGTCGCTGGAGCGGCTGCTCACCAGCGCCGGCCTGTGGGACAGCATCACGCCCGTGTTCGTGGCCGGCCAGAACGCCTCCGACCAGCTCAAGAACCGGCAGGTCGATGCCTACCACGCGCTCTTCGGCGTGCCGAACGCCAGCGTGGTCGACACCGCCAGCACCGCCAACGTCGTGCTCCTCTCGTCGTACCCCGAGGCGGAAGCGGCGGGCTTCTTCGAGGACCACCCGTACTACAGCGAGTTCGTGATCCCCGCCGGCGCCTACGCCGGGGTCGACGAAGACGTGCGCACCTTCCGTGACGCCGGCCTGTGGGTCGTCTCCGCGGACGTCGACGAGGAGCTCGTCTACCAGATGACCAAAGCCATCTACGACGACGCGGGGCTGGCGAACATGCTGCAGGTGACCGCCGTGGCCGGCGAGATGGGTGTCGACAACGCCCTCGTCGGCATCGCCGTTCCGCTGCATCCCGGGGCCGCCCGGTATTGGCAGGAGCGCGGCGTCACCATCCCGGAGGTCGCCCAGCCCCGCTGAGCGGGTCGCAAGGATTCCTCCTCGAACGCGGCGGGTAGCCGGCGGCACGAATCGCCGGCTGCCCGTCGTCGTAAGTGACATGCGCACGGGAGCGAGACATGTCCGAACGTGATCGCGACGCCGCGACCCCTCCCCACGACGATGTGGAGATGCCACCGCAGGCCGACGATGCTGCGCCGCCGCCGGGCCCCCTCCACGTCAGTAACGTAGAGGCGCTCGAGGCGGCCATCTCCGGAACCAAGCCGCTCGAGGGAATCTGGGAGCGCATCGTCAACGTCCTCGCCGCGGGCATGAGCTTCTACTACCTGTACACGGCGCTTTTCGGCGCACGGCGCCTGGAGACCTACCTGGGCGTCTACGTCGGACTGACCTTCGTGCTCATCTTCCTGGTCTACCCGCTGGTGCGGGGCACGTTGAAGAAACGGCCGTCGGTGCCCGACGTGATCCTGGCGCTCCTTTCCGTCGTCACCGTGGTGTACTGGGTGCTCAACTACCAGGCCATCACCTACCGCGCGGGCGCCGCCAACTCGACCGATCACGTCATGGGCCTCCTGGTCATCGTGCTGGGCCTGGAGGTGGGCCGCCGCGCGTTGGGCTGGACCATGGCCATCGTCGGCATGGTGTTGATGGCGTACGCCTACTTCGGCTCCTACATGCCCGACATCGTCGCGCACCGCGGCTACAGTCTCACGCGCATCAGCGAGGCGGTGTATCTCGACGAGCGCGGGCTCTGGGGCACCATGTCGCAGGTCCTCGTCAACTTCGTCATCCTGTTCATCTTCTTCGGCGCGTTCCTGAACCGCTCGGGCGTCGGTCAGTTCTTCATCGACCTCGCTACCGCCGTCGCAGGCAGGAGCACGGGCGGGCCCGCGAAGGTCTCGGTGCTCGCCTCCGCGCTGATGGGCTCGATCTCCGGATCGGCCATCGCGAACACGGTGTCGACCGGCGCGCTCACCATCCCGCTCATGAAGAAGACCGGCTTCAAGGGCCACACGGCCGGCGCGATCGAGGCGTCCGCCTCGATCAGCGGCATGTTCCTACCGCCCGTGATGGGGGCGGGGGCGTTCGTGATGGTCGAGTTGACGGGCATCCCGTACACGCACATCATGCTCGCCTCGATCGTGCCTGCCCTCATCTACGTGTTGTCGATCTGGATGAACGTCCACTTCGAAGCCAAGCGCCTGGGGCTCAAGGGACTACCCGCTGCCGACATCCCGCGCCTGCGCGACACGCTGCGAGAGGGCTGGTTCTTGGCGATCCCCTTGGTGATCGTCATCGGCCTGCTCATGATGGGGCGCTCTCCCGGGTACGCCGCCTTCTGGGGCACCGTCGCCACGATCCCCGTCTCCTGGCTCGGCCGCGATCACCGGATGGGCCCGCGGCAGATCTGGGAAGCGCTCGTCGAGGGCGGCCGGAACACCCTCGTCATCGGCGCCACCGTCGGCGTCATCGGCATCTTGCTGGGTGTCGTCAACCTCACCGGCTTGGCGCAGAAGTTCACCACCATCTTCCTGACGCTCTCGGGCGGCTCGCTGCTCCTTGCCATCCTTCTGATCGCCGTCGCCTCGCTGGTCCTGGGCATGGGTATGCCCGTCACCGCCGCGTACCTGGTCACTGCCGTGCTCGCGGTGCCGGCGCTCAACGACCTGGGTGTGTCCCTGCTGGCGGCCCACATGATCGTCTACTGGCTCAGTCAGGACTCGAACATCACACCACCGGTGTGCATCGCAGCCTACGCGGGCGCGGCCATAGCCCAGGCCGACCCCTGGAAGACCGGCTGGAACGCCTTCAAGTACGCCAAGTTGCTCTACGTGATGCCCCTGCTGTTCGCGTACACCCCCATCCTGCTGGAGCTCGGACAGCCCATCGACGGCCACGTCATCAGCTCGTGGGTAGCCGCGATCCTCGGGACGATCGCGTTCGCTGCCGTGACCATCGGCTTCCTACGGCGCAAGA
>JAWOIL010000028.1:0-37449 GCA_046484635.1 Trueperaceae bacterium | reverse complement strand
TTGGGGGATCTGGTGTCGATCGCGTCGGATCTGGGGGTGGTGGAGAAGTCGGGTTCGTGGTTCTCGTTCGGGGAGGCGCGGTTGGGTCAGGGGAAGGAGCGGGCGGTGGAGTTCTTGGGCGCGAATCCGGAGGTGGAGGCCGAGGTGCGCGCGCGCGTGATGGAAAGCCTCGCCATCGGCGGAGCGCCACGGCACGCACGACCCAACACCGACGGGGACGTCGTCGATGGATCCGGCGACGACACCGACGACGAGGCAGCAGCGCTGGAAGCCTGAGCGAGGCAGCAGTAGGAACACGCTCGCCGCGGAGCCGTTGTACGGTTCCGCGGCATCGTCGTGTTCGACACGGTTCCCCACGGGACCAACGCGTGGGTCCCTCGCGGTACGATGCACGCATGCGCGGGCTTCTTCCGAAACCGGCGCCAATACGAGGCACGAGGTCGGGACGTAGCGCCGCGCTCGACGCGCCCCCCGGACCCTCGGCTGGAGGTGCGTGAGCCGCATGGGTGTCACTGAACCGCTGAGTCGCCCCACCGACGCGCGGGGTGCCGAGGCGATCGTCAACGACTTCTCGATCGCCGTCGCCACCGCCAACGGAACCGGGAGCCAGACCGCCAACCTCACGTTGCTCCGGTCGTTCTTCAAGATGGGCATCCCCGTTCACGGGAAGAACATCTTCCCGTCGAACATCCAGGGCCTACCGACCTGGTATCACATCCGCGTCAGCCACCAAGGCTACATCGCCAGGCGCCCCTCCGAGTTGCTGGTGGCGTTCAACGCCGCCACGCTCGAAGAGGACGTCGAGACGCTGCCCACCGGCGGCGTCTGCATCTACAACGCCGACTTGCGTCTCAGTACGCAGCGCGACGACCTGACCTACTACCCGGTGCCGGTCAAGGAGCTTCTTTCGGACCACGATGTCAAGGGCAAGATCAAGGAGTACATCGCCAACATGACCTACGTGGGCGTGGTGGCGTACCTCCTCGGCGTGCCGCTCGACGTCGTCGAGGACTCCCTAGGGCATCATTTCGGCCGTAGGCAGAAGCTCGTCGACAGCAACTTCGCGGTCGTGCGCACTGCCCACACTTGGGCCCAGGCCAACCTCGAGAAGCGCGATCCGTACCGCGTGGCGCCCATGAACGCCACCGACGGCTTGATCCTGATGACCGGTAACGAGGCGGGCGCGCTCGGCGCGGTGTTCGGCGGCGCGACGGTGGCCGCCTGGTATCCCATCACCCCCTCCACCAGCTTCATCGACGCGCTGCGAGACCACCTGCCGCGCCTCCGCATGGGCCCCGATGGCAAGCCGACGTTCACCGTCGTGCAGGCCGAGGACGAGCTGGCGGCCATCGGCATGGTGGTCGGCGCCGGTTGGGCCGGCGCGCGCTCCGTGACCGCCACCAGCGGCCCCGGCCTCTCGCTCATGGCCGAGTTCCTCGGGCTCGCGTACTTCGCCGAGGTGCCGGCGGTGGTGTGGGACATCCAGCGCGTCGGGCCGAGCACCGGCCTGCCCACACGCACCAGCCAAGGTGACGTGGCGTTCGCCTACCACATCGGCCACGGCGACACCAAGCACGTGGTGCTGTTCCCCTCCTCCATCGAGGAATGCTTCGAGTTCGGTATCAAGGCGCACGACCTCGCCGACGTGCTGCAGACGCCGGTCTTCGTGCTGTCCGACCTCGACCTCGGCATGAACAACTGGATGGGCGAGCCGTTCGCCTACCCCGACACGCCCATCCAGCGCGGCAAGATCCTCGGCGCGGAGGAAGTGGCGGCGCGCGGCAGCTTCGCGCGCTACCAGGACGTCGACGGTGACGGCATCCCGTACCGCACCCTGCCGGGCAACGAGAACCCGATGGCCGCGTGGTTCGCGCGCGGTACCGGCCACAACGAGAACGCCCGCTACTCCGAACGCCCCGAGCACTGGGAGCAGAACATGACGCGCATCGCGCGCAAGTTCGAGACCGCGCGCACCCTCGTGCCGTCTGCGGAGATCGACGAGGTTCCCGGCAGCGAGCTCGCCATCATCGCCTACGGCACCACCCGGTACGCCATCGACGAGGCGCGCGACCAGCTCGCCGCGCTCGGTCATCCCACCAGCTTCTTGCGCTTGAAGGCGCTGCCGATCGGCCCCGAGGTCGAGGCGTTCCTCGGGCGACACCCACGCCACGTGGTGATCGAGATGAATCGTGACGGTCAGCTCACCGCCATCCTGCGGGACGAACTCCCCGAGTTCGCCGCGAAGCTCACGCCCATCGCGTACCTCGACGGCATGCCATTGACGGCCGAGTGGGTGCGCGAACGCCTGCTGCCGCACCTGGCGAAGGAAGGGAACTGAACATGGACCGCGCTCCGGCCCTCAAGGTCAACGAGATCGGTCTGGCCAAGGCCGATTACGCAGGCAGCCCTTCGACACTGTGCAAGGGCTGCGGGCACAACTCCATCGCGAACCAGATCATCCAGGTGGCATACGAGTTGAACATCCGCCCGCACGAGGTCATCAAGGTCTCCGGCATCGGCTGTTCCAGCAAGTCGCCTGCGTACTTCCTAGGCCAGTCGCACGGCTTCAACAGCCTGCACGGGCGCATGCCGTCGCTCACCACCGGCGCCACACAGGCGAACCACACCGTGCACGCGCTCGGCGTCAGCGGCGACGGCGATACCGGCTCGATCGGCCTCGGCCAGTTCAAGCATCTGGTGCGGCGCAACGTGCGCATGGTGTACATCGTCGAGAACAACGGCGTCTACGGCCTCACCAAGGGCCAGTTCTCTGCCACCGCCGACTACCAGCAGGAGCTGAAGTACGCGGGCACGAACGACTTCCCGCCCATCGACATCTGCGTCGAGGCGCTCGCGGCAGGGGCAGGCTTCGTGGCGCGATCCTTCGCCGGCGACGCCAAGCAGGTGCGCGAGTTGATCAAGGCCGCCATGTCGTTCCGCGGCACCGCGGTGGTCGACATCGTCAGCCCTTGCGTGGCGTTCAACAACGAGGACGACTCGCGCAAGAGCTACGGCTACGGACGCGAGCACCAGCGCGCCCTGCAAGAGATCGGCTTCTTCCCGGCCCAGGCCGAGATCTTCATCGAGGACTACGCAGCGGGTGACACGCGTGTGGTGGAGATGCACGACGGCTCGCACCTCACGCTGCGCAAACTCGAGGCGGACTACGACCCCAGCGACCGCATCCTCGCCATGTCGCGGCTGCAGCGCGCCGAGGACGCCGGCGAGGTCCTCACCGGCCTCGTCTACTACGACGACAGCCGCCCGTCGCTGGCGGAGATCAGCCACCTGCCCGACACGCCGTTGTCGATGCTCCCCGTGGAGCAACTGCGGCCCTCGGCCGAGGCGCTGGCGGACCTGCTCGCGGGGTACGCCTGAACGTTCCTCACGAGACCGCGCCCGCGGACGATCGGGAACCAGCAGGCGACACAGCACACGCGCGCCGCCCGCTGCGCATCGGGCTCGTCAGCGAGACGTTCCTGCCGAAGGTCGACGGCGTGGTCACGCGCCTCGTCGCGACGCTGGCCGCGCTCGAGCGACAAGGCCACGAGGTGTTGGTGCTAGCGACGCCGCGCGCCCCTGCATCGCTGCATGGCCACCGCGTGGTGGCGGCCCCCGGGGTACCGTTCCCGTGGTACCCCGAGCACCGAGTCGCGGTGCCGTCGCAGCGGTTGGCGCGCGAACTCGACCACTTCGCCCCCGACGTGGTGCACGTGGTGAACCCGGTCTTCTTCGGGACCTGGGGCGCGCTGCTGGCGAGGCGCCTGCGGCTACCGCTGTTGGCGAGCTTCCACACCGACCCGAAGGTGGTCGAAGACCTGAAGCTCGGCTGGGTAAGGCGCCCGCTCGAGATCCTCGATCGCGAGGTGCACAACCTCGCGCACGTCAACCTTTGCACCAGCCCACAGATGGTGGAACTCGCCCGCGACCTGGGCATCCGTCGCGTGCGCCTCTGGCCCAAGGCGGTCGATGCCGAGCGCTTCCACCCGCGCGCCGCCACCGCCGAGATGCGCGCCCGGCTCAGCGGCGGCCACCCCGACGCACCCTTGGCGGTGTACGCCGGCAGGGTGTCGTTCGAGAAGCGCGTGGACGTGCTGGCCGAGGCGACGCCGCTGCTGGATGCCGGCACGCGGCTGGCGATCGTCGGTGACGGGCCCGCCTTGCCGTGGTTGAAGGAGCGACTGGCCGACGCGCCGGTCGTGTTCACCGGCTTCCTCGATGGCGAAGCGCTGGCCGCTGCGTACGCCAGCGGTGACGTTTTCGCGTTCCCCTCCGACTCCGAGACGCTCGGCTTCGCCGCCATCGAGGCCATGGCGTCGGGCGTGGCGGTGGTCGCAGCCGACGCGGGCGGGATCCCGCACATCGTGCATCACGAAGCGAACGGCTTGCTGGTGCCACCAGGCGACGCGACTGCCCTGGCCGACGCGATCCGGCGGCTGACGAGCGACGCGAGCCTGCGCCGCCGCTTGGCCGAAGCCGGTCGCCGCGAAGCCGAGCGCTGGTCCTGGGACGCGGCCACGCGCGACCTGGTGCAGCGCTACCGCCAGGCGGGGCGCGTGCACGGCCTGGCGCGGGCACGGCGGGCGCGAACGGGCTAGCGCGGGAACCGGTGCCGCCGGAAGCGGGGCCAGCCGCCCCCGCGGGCCAGCCGCCCCCGCGGGCCAGCCGCGGAGGGCGGCCCGATCGAGCCGCGCCTTGCCAGGGCGCCCGGTCTAGGCGCCCCCCTGGAAGAGCGACCGGAACGTCGGCGAGAAGCCGACCGCCACGCTGGCGACGACGGTGTCGCCGGGCTCGATGGTGGTGTCGCCGTGCGGGAACAGGGTGCGGTTGCCGCGGCGGATCGCCACCACGATGCTCTGCGGCGGCAGTCGCGCGTCGCGCAAGGTGCGGTGCGCCAACGGCGAGCCGCGTGGCACCCGTACCTCGACGATCTCCTGGCCCGTCAGGTCGCGCAGGCGGAGTTCCTCCGAAGCCTGTTCGCGCACGCGCTCGCGTTGCACCGCCTTGTAGTACGCGCGCGCCAAGTCCGACTGCCGCACGAAGCCGATGGCGACGTCCGGCTTCGCCGGGTCGACGACCGGCATGCGGCCGATGCCGATGCGCGCCATGCGCTCCAGCACCTCGCCGGCCGTTTCGTCCGGCCGCGCCGTGGAGACGTCGCGCGTGGCGATCGCCGACAGCGGAGTCGTGCCCACCAGGCCGCCGGTTCGGGCGCGCTCCAAGTCCGACAGCGTGACGATGCCGAAGACCTTGCCGGGCGCGGCGCGCGGGCTGACGAGGAAGCCGTGGTGGTGGCTCGACGTCGCGCGCTCGGCCAAGTCGGCGAGCGTCTGCTCGGCGAACAACTGCGGCACCTCGTCCATCACCTCGCGAACGCGCACGGTCTGCAGGAGGTCGATCTCGCGCAGCCGGAACAGCGTCTGCCCGCGCCGCGACAGCATCACGTGGTAGATCGACTCCTGCCGGAACACGTCGCTGACGAGCGTGGAGATGACGGCGGCCAGCAGCAGCGGCAGGATGAGGTCGTAGCTGCCCGAGAGCTCGAACACCATCACGATGCTGCTCATGGGCGCGGCGGTCACGCCGGACAGCACTGCCGCCATGCCCACCAGCGCGAACGCGCCCGGCGCGATGCCGAGGCCGGGCCACAGTTCCTGCATCCCCTGACCGAAGGCGGCTCCGACGGCCGTCCCGATGAACAAGACCGGCGCGAAGATGCCGCCTGCGCCCCAAGAACCGAACGAAGCGCCGCTCGCGAGAAGCTTGGCGGCGAGCCAGATCAGCAGCATGCCGGTGGACGCGGCGCTGCCTTGCAGTAGCAGCTCGACCGTCTCGTACCCGCGCCCCAGCACCTGCGGCACCGCCAGCGCCAGCAGGCCGACGATCAACCCACCGACGGCCGGCCGCAGCATCGGTGGCAACCGAAGGCGGTTGAATACGTTCTCCGAGCCGACGAAGGTGCGCGTGAACAGCACCGAAGCGACGGCAGCCACGAGGCCCAACACCAGGTAGAGCGGCAACTCCGCCGGCGACGCCAAGCCGTAGTCGGGCACCGCGAAGGCGGGGGCGTCGCCGAGGATGCTGCGCGACACGGCCGTGGCGGTGACGGCACCGATCACGATCGAAGAGAAGAAGCGCGCCTGGAACTCGCCCAGGATCACTTCCACGGCGAACAGCACGCCGGCGATGGGGGTGTTGAAGGTCGCGGCGATACCGCCGGCGGCCGCCACCGCCACCAGGGTGCGGCGGCGCTCGTCGTTCAGGCGCAGCGCATGCGCCAGGATGGACGACACCGACGCGCTCAGTTGTACGACCGGCCCTTCCGTTCCCAGCGACGCACCGCTGCCGATCGACAAGATGCTGGCCAGAGGACGCCAGAACGCCAGCCGCCTCGGCACCTTTCCGCCCAGGTTCGACACCGCGTACATCACCGCGGGGATACCGGAGCCGCGCACGTCGGGCGACCAGCGCGCCACGATCGGCGCCACCAACAGGCCGCCGAGAGCAGGTGTGAGGACCGTGGTGACCGTCCCGAGGTACGGGCCGAGGAGCAGGGGCACTTCGCGCAGGAACTGCACCGTCACGCGCACGGCGACGTCGAACGCCACGGCCGCCAAGCCGGCCAGAGCACCGACCAACGACGCCGTGACGATGACCGACAGCGCCTCGCCGGAACGCGTTCCCGGCAGGCTCCGGGCGGCCGTCCGGCCAAGCCGAGCGCGGAGACTGCGCCGCCCCGTCGACTGGCGGTGCCTCAGGTCCTCCACCCCGGCCGGCGTCGGCTCGTGTGGCTCACTGCGGTCGTGCCCGTGCGGCATGCACGTCCTTCCCGGGCGTTTGGGCGCCGCCGCCCAGCATACGGAAAGCTCCGACCCTTCGTCCGCGCCTCGCCGGTCCGCGCAGGCGTACACTCGATGCCGACGTGCTGCTCGCCATCTACCTCGCCGCTGTCCTGGTCTCGTTCTGCGACGGCATGTTGGTGCCGACACTGCCCGTGTTCGTCGCCACCTTCGAGGTCCCGATCGGCGTGGTGGGGTTGGTGCTGGCCGGGGAAGCGATCGGTCTCTTGCTCGCCGACCTGCCCGCCGGCTGGCTGGCGCGGCGCATGTCGGCGAAAGGCGCGATGGTGCTGGGGATCTCCGTGGTCGGCGCCGCCGTCCTCGCCACCGCGGTCGCTCCACGGTTGTGGCAGGTGTTCGCCTTGCGCGTCGTGGCAGGCGCGGGCCTGGGGCTGTGGAACGTGGCACGCCACGCCTACCTCGAGGGCGCGACGCGGAACGGCCGCCGTGGCCGCGCCATCGCCACGTTCGGTGGCATCAACCGCGTCGGCGTCTTCTTGGGGCCCGCGGCCGGCGGCGTCCTCGCGTCGGTGGCGGGGTTGCGCGCGCCGTTCGTGGCGTACGCGGTCGTCGTGCTGTTGGCGGTGGGGATCGTGGCGCGCTTCCTACCGCGACTCGACGCCGAGCAGGACGCGACCGCGACCCTACGACCCGGTGAACTGAAGGAGGCCCTGCGTGGCGTCGCCGGCCCGCTGTTCTCCGCCGGCACGGCGCAACTGATGGCGCAGATGCTGCGTGCCGGCAGGAAGGTGCTCATCCCCCTGTACGCCAGTCAGGTCGTCGGTCTAGACGTCGGCGCGGTCGGCTTGGTCGTGAGCGTGTCGGCGTTCGTCGACATGGCGCTGTTCTACCCGGCCGGTTGGTTGATGGACCGCTACGGCCGCAAGGCGGCGATCGTGCCGAGTTTCCTGCTGCAAGCCGCCGGCATGGCGCTGGTGCCGTTCACGTCCACCTTCGTCGGTCTGATGCTTGCCGGGGTAGTGATCGGCGCGGGGAACGGCCTGAGCTCGGGCACCATGATGACCCTTGGCGCCGACCTGTCGCCGAGACGGGTGTCGTACGAATTCCTGGCGATCTGGCGCCTGATCGGCGACAGCGGCATGGTGGGAGGGCCGCTGCTGGTGGGCGCGGTCGCGCAGGCCGCCGGCCTCGGCGCTTCGTCGCTCGCGGTGGCCGCCGTGGGCGTTGGGGCAGCCGCCTGGTTCGCGGCGCGCGTGCCGGAGACGTTGCGTCGGACCGGATGACGCTTCCATGCCCCGCGAGCGCTCGCGCCGCCGCAAGGCGTCGACCGTGTGCGACGGTAGGACCGAGCGAGGACGGCGAACGCGTGGCCCGGTGACGGATACCTGCGGGACGTGCTCGTTCCCGACGGTATGATTCGGCCGATGACCGGCGAACATCGTGGATGGGGCCGTAGCGGGGAGCGCGCGTGAGCGTCGACGGCGGAGCGACCGGCGCGTTCTTCGAAGCGCACCCGTTGCCCGTGCTCGTCTTCGACCCGGCCACGACGCGGATCCTGGCGGCCAACCCGGCGGCGCGCTCGCATTACGGGTTCGATGCCACGACGTTCCGCACCATGACCATCGACGACCTCCACCCCGAGGACGAGCGCGCGCGGTTGCATGCGGTGCGGGCGCGCTTCACGCCGCCGTTCGTGACGCCGGGCACGATGCGTCACCGCCGTAAGGACGGTAGCGAGTTCGACGCCGTCGTATCGGTGTTCGAGGTGGCGTACCGCGGCCGGCGCGCGCGCATGGCGCTGATCACCGACGTCACGCTCACCGACGCGCGGGGCCAGGAACTGCGCGACCTTCGCTTGGCCATCGACCAAGGCCCCACCATCGTCGTGCTCACCGACACCGAAGGGCGCATCGCCTGGGTCAACCGGCGCTTCAGCGAGGTGTCGGGATTCGAGCATGACGACGTGATCGGCAAACCGGTCGGTTGGCTGGCGGATCCGCGGCAGCACGCGCAGACGTTCGACGCGGTGCGCGCGGCAGTGGCGAAAGACGGACTGTGGCGTGGCGAGGTGCTGAATCGCACCAGGGACGGCGGCTCGTACTGGGAAGCGGCGGTCGTTTCGGCCGTGCGTGACGCTGGCGGCGAGGTGCGCCGCTACATCAAGGTGGCCGAGGACGTCACCGCGACGCATGCGCTGGCCGAACGGGTCGATTACCTGGCACACTTCGACCCCGTCACCGACCTGCCGAACCGCACCGCATTCGAACTTCAACTGCTGCCTGCGTTGGCCGCCGCGCGCGCAGCCGACCGCAAGCTGGCGGTGCTGTACCTGGAACTGAACGGGTACCGGCTGGTGCACGACAGTCTGGGGCAAGACGCCGGCGACGACATGCTGCGCGCCGTCGCCAGGCGGCTGCGTGCGCTGGGTGACGGTGCCGTGGCAGCGCGGTTCGGCGGCGACGAGTTCGCCGTGCTGACGCGGAACTTCGAGGATGCGGTCGAAGCCACCGGCATCGCACAGCGCGTGGTGGGAGCCTTGGTCGAACCGTTGACGCTGGCGGGAAGACCGGTTGCGCTACGGCCCCGCGTGGGAGTGGCGGTGTTCCCGGATCATGCCGAACGTCCGGCGGACCTGATGAAGGCGGCGTCGCAAGCCAAGTTCCGCGCGAAGTCGGCCCGGGGGCCGTCGTACGCGTTCTTCCGCCCCGCGATGGAAGCCCGCGCCCGGGAACGTCTGGCTCTCGAAAGCGACCTGCGCGCCGCGCTAGGGTCGGGGCAGCTGGTGCTGCATTACCAGCCGCGGATCCAGCTGCACGACGGACGTCTGGCGGGCGTGGAGGCGCTGGTGCGGTGGCAGCACCCCGAGCGCGGCCTGTTGGGGCCGAGCGCTTTCGTCCCGCTGGCGGAAGAGACGGGCATGATCGTCGACCTGGGGCGCGACGTGCTGCAGCAGGCGTGCGCGCAGTTGCGCCGGTGGCAGGACGCCGGTTGGACGGTGCCGCGTGTGGGAGTGAACCTCTCGACCGTCGAACTTCGCACCGGCGGTGGTCTGGTGGAGCAGGTGCGGGCGGCGCTCAGTGAGGCCCGGCTGGCCCCGCAGCGGCTCGAGCTCGAGGTCACCGAGACGGCCGCCTTGGTGGATGGGCGTGGTGCGGAGGTCCTCACCGAGCTGCGGTCGATCGGCGTACTGGTGACGCTGGACGACTTCGGCACCGGCTACGCTTCGCTCGCGCACTTGCGTGAGCTGCCCATCGATGCGCTGAAGCTCGACCGGCGCTTCCTGGAGCGGATCGGCCGCGACGACGGTCCGAACGGCCAACCGGCGCCACACCCGGATCACCCGCCGAAGAGCACCGCCGAGCGCCGTGCCGGCGTGGATGTCGCCATCCTGCGCGCCGTCGCGACGCTCGGCCGGGCGCTGGGCGTGCCGGTCACGGCCGAGGGCGTGGAGACCCCGGAGCAGCTGATCCAGGTACGCGACGCCGGTTGCGACGCAGCGCAAGGCTTCCTGCTGAGCCGGCCCGAACCGGCAGATGCGCTCGCGAGGGCCGTCGGAGTGGCGTCGAAACGGGTGCTCCAGGGTTTGGCCAGGGCCGGTTGAGGCAAACGCCGTTCACTCCCCCCAAGTGGCGCGCAGCACGCGGACCCAGTTCTCGTGGGCCAGCTTGCGCAGCGCCGCTTCGTCGTAGCCCGCGTCCGCCAGGGCATCGAGCAAGCGCTGGACGCCGCGCACGTCGCCGATGGCGTTCGGCATGGTGGCGCCGTCGAAGTCCGAGCCGAACGCCACGCGCTCGATCCCGAGTTTGTCGACCAGGTGGTCGACGTGTCGCACCATCACCTCGAGCGGAAGGTCCTGGTCGCCGCTTCCTTCAGGTGACAAGAACTTGGTCGCGAAGTTCAGCCCCACCAGCCCGTCCGAGCGCCGCACGGCGTCGAGTTGCGCGTCGGTCAGGTTGCGGGGGTGCGGGCTGACCGCGTGTGCGTTCGAGTGGGTGGCCACCAGCGGCGCCGTGCTCATCTCTGCGACGTCCCAGAAGCCGCGTTCGGTGATGTGCGACAGGTCGATCATGATGCGCAACTCGTTGCACCGCCGCACCAGCGCGCGCCCGTGCGCGGTGAGGCCGGGCCCGAGGTCGGGAGTGGCCGGGAACACGAACGGCACGCCGTGGCCGAACAGGTTGGGCCGGCTCCAGACGGGACCGAGGGAGCGCAATCCGGCGGCGTGGTAGACCTCCAGCGCCTGTAGGTCGGGGCCGATCGCCTCGGCGCCCTCGAAGTGCAGGATGCCCGCCATGGTGCCGTCCGCGATGCAGCGCTCCAGCTCCACTGCGGTGGTGACGTGCCGGAAGCGGCCCTCGGGGTCCTTGCTCCAGCGCAGGAACCGCGCGACCATGCCGTTCACGTGCCGGATCGCGTCGGCCGGGTCGAGCGCGCCGGTCGGTGCCGGCTCGGTGGTGCCGTCGGGGCGCCGTACCAGGCGGTCCAGTTCCGGGGCTTCGTGGGAGGGGGCGAAGACGGCGAAGAACCCACCGGCGAAGGCCGCTTCGCGCCCGCGCTGGTAGTCGAGGTGCCCGTCCTCGTGGCGCGCGAAGAAGTCGCGGTCGGGTTTCTCGGCGTGCAGAAGGAGCGTGTCGTTGTGTCCGTCGAAGACCGGGATCATGGCACGAAGGGTACTACGCCGCGACGGTCGTTCCTGCCCGGGTCCGTCTCGCTGGACGCGCTGCCTGCGGCCCGTTCGCGTCCGGCGTGCCGCTGCGCTCGGCTCAGTCTCGTGGGTCGAGCGCGTCGCGCAGGCCGTCGCCCAGGAGGTTGAACGCCAACACGGTGAGCGAGATGGCGATGCCGGGGAACGCCAGCAGCCACGCTGCGTCGGGGAGGAACCTCCGGCCGCGCGCCAGCATCTCGCCCCAGTCGGCGGTCGGCGGTTGCACGCCGAGGCCGAGGAACGAGAGCCCGGCCATGCTGAGGATGGCGAACCCGATGCCGAGCGTGGCCTGCACCGTGAGCGGCCCCAAGGTGGTGGGGAAGACGTGGCGCAGCAGCAGCCGGCCGTCGCGCGCCCCCAGCGCTCGCGCCGCATGCACGAACTCCTCCTCGCGCGTACCGATCACCACGCTGCGCACGATGCGGGCGTACTGCGGGACGCCGACGACCGCCACGGCGATGACGGCGTTGGTCAGGCCGGGGCCGAGGGCGCCCACCACGGCCAGTGCCAGCAGCAGCGAGGGGAAGGCGAGCAGCACGTCCATGACGCGCATCAGCACGGTGTCGATGCGCCCGCCGTAGTAGCCGGCCACCAGGCCGATGAAGGTTCCGAGCAAGGCGCCGCTGACGACGGGAACCAGGCCCGTCAGGAGGCTGATGCGCGCACCGAACAGCACGCGGCTCACCAAGTCGCGGCCGAACTCGTCGGTGCCGAACCAATGCGCGGCCGATGGCGGGCGCAACCGGGTACGCAGGTTCTGGGCGTCGGGCGCGTACGGCGCCAGCAGTGGCGCGGCCGTCGCGAGCGCCACCAGCAGCAGCACGAGCACCAAACCGGTCATCGCGGCGCGGTTGCGCCGGAAGCGGCGCACGGCCGGCGCGCGCAGGACACGCGCCCACCCGTGCCGAACGCGCGCGACCGGTCCACGCGAAGGGCGCACGAGGGGCCCTCCTGGCTTCGGGATCCGCGCTTCGCCGCCGGTCGGCCCGTCAGTCATAGCGAACCTTGGGGTTCAACACCGCGTACGAGAGGTCCACGACGAGGTTGACGAGGATGAACAAGGTGGCGATGAAGAGCACCGTGCCTTGCACCAACGGCAGGTCGCGGGCGCGGATGGCGTCGACCAGCATCCGCCCGACGCCCGGCCAGGCGAACACGGTCTCGGTCAGCACCGCGCCGCCGAGGAGTCCGCCGAACTGCAGGCCCACCACCGTGACCACGGGCAGCAGCGCGTTGCGTAGCGCATGACGGTGCACCACCGCGGGCGCGAGGCCCTTGGCGTGGTCGGTGCGGACGTAGTCCTGGCGCAGCGTCTCGATCATGCTGGCGCGGGTGATGCGCGCGATGAACGCCGAGGACGAGAACCCCACGGCGGCGGCGGGCATCACCAGGTGGCGCCAGTCGCCGTAGCCGGAGGCCGGGAGCCAGCCGAGCCGTAGCGCGAACACCAGCATCAGGACGAGGCCGGACCAGAACACGGGCACCGACACGCCGAGCAGCGCCACCACCACCGCGGCGTGGTCCACCCAGGTGCGGCGGTAGATGGCAGCCACGACGCCCAGCGCCATGCCGAGCGCGATCGCCACGGCCATGGCGCTGGCGGCCAACAGCAGCGTGGCGGGGAAGCGCAGCCACACTTCCTCGAGCACCGGTTGTCCGGTGCGGATCGAGGTGCCGAGGTCCCCGCGGGCGAGCCGGGTGACGTAGTCGACGAACTGGACGAAGAAGCCACGGTCGAGCCCGTACGCGCGACGCAGCTCTTCGAGCGCCTCGCGGCTCATGCCCTGCGCAGACTCGCCCACGAGCGCCAGCACCGGGTCGCCCGGGGCGATCCACAGCATGGCGAAGACCAGCGAAGCGACGCCGAGCAAGACGGGCACGAGGCCGAGGATTCGGCGAACGATGTAGCGCGCCATGGTCGGGGGACGCTGCCCGCGTGCAGCGCGCGGGGGCGGCCCGAGTCTCGGCCGCCCCCGCGCCGGCTACGCCGTGGCGCTCACTCCGCCAAGGTGGCGTTGCGCAGATCGAGGTTGATGAAGGAGAAGCGCACCACTTCGCCCTGCAGCACGGAGCGCTTCGCGACCGTCGAGAGCGGGTAGTACAGCGTCAACATGGGCACGTCGACGAGCACCGCCTCCTGCACGTCACGGTAGGCGGCCGCACGGACGTCGTCGTCCGGCGTGGCGCGCGCTTGCTCCAAGAGCGCGTCGATCTCGGCCACCTGATAGCGCGAGACGTTGTTGGTGGGGATCTCGGAGCTATGGAAGAACGCGAACAGCGTGTAGTCGGCGTCGAGGGTCACCGTGCCCCAGCTGGTGGCGTACAGCTCGGTGTCGTCGCGCCCGATCTGCTCGGCGTAAGCGGCGTACTCCTGGACGCGGATGTCGAGGTCGATGCCGACGTCGGCCAGCATCGCCTGCAGCACCTGCGCCACGGCCTCGAGGTCGGGGTTCTGGAAGGTGTCGAGGCGCAGCGTCAGGTTCTGGACGCCGGCTTCGGCCAGCAGCGCGCGGGCCGCTTCGGGGTCGTAGGGGAACGGGTCGGCGAGGTCGGAGGCCGCGAAGCGCACCGTCGGCGGTACCGGCGCGACGCCCGCGACGGCCATGCCGCGCAGGAACTCGTCGATGATCAGCTGCTTGTCGATGGCGTGAGCGACGGCCTGACGCACCTTCGGGTCGTGCAGCTTCGGGTTGGCGATGTTGAAGCCGAGGTGCACGCTGCCCCAACCGAGGAACGAATCGGTGACGATGTTCTCGTCGGCTTCGAGAGCAGCGAAGTTGTCCGGCGGCACGTTGAAGAGGATGTCGATCCCACCGGAGCGCAACTCGACCAGCTGGGTCGCGACCTCGGGGATGATGCGATACACCACCTCGGTGATAGCGGGCTCGCCACCCCAGTAGTCGGCGTTGGCGTGCAGCTGCACCTCGTTGCCTTGTTCCCACGACACGAAGCGGTACGGACCGCTGCCGATGGGCGCGCGCGCCAGGTCGTCGCCGTACGACACCGGCACGACGGCCGTGACCGGATGCGCGAGATGCGCCAGCAGCGGCGCGAACGGCTCGGCGGTGACGATGTCGAGCGTGCGCGCGTCGACGACCTCGACCGAGGTGATGGCAGACACGACGAACCGGCCGGGAGCGCCGGTGGCGGGGTCGAGCAGCCGCGTCAGCGAGGCGCGGACCGCTTCGGCATCGAGCGGCGAGCCGTCGTGGAACGCGACGCCCTCGCGCAGCGTGACCCGCAGGCGGGTCGGTTCGACGAAGTCCCAATCGGCGGCCAGGAGCCCCTCGATCTCACCGTCGGCGGTGACGCGGAAGAGGGTCTCGTAGACCTGGTTGGTGATGGCGAACGAGAAGCCGTTGAACGTCTTCTGCGGATCGAGGGTGGGCGGGTTGGCGCCGAGGGCGGTCGTGAGGCGCGGCTGGGCCGCGGCCAGCGGCGCTACCGCCAGGGCCGCCACCACGAGCGTTACGAACAGGGCGAAGCGTTTCATGTGTCCTCCCGGGGCCCGGTGATGCGGGAACGCACGCGACGCGCGGAGCGGCGGGTGCGCCGAAGCGCAACGCCGGGTGACAGCCCCGATGCTACGGACGTGACGCGAACGGCGTTGTCGGCCAGAACACCGACGGCGACGAGACGAGTGTGATGAGGACGCAAGGGCATTTGTCCGTTCTGCTCGGAAACCCCACGGGGGTATCGTTGCCGTGCCGTACGAGGCACCTGCTCGCATCATCCGAGGTGGGGCACGCCGAGACGCATCGGAGGGTTTCGCATGAACCAGAAGTACAACATCATCGTCATGAACGGCACCGTCGACAAACTGCTCGCGATGGCGACCATCGTCTCCGGTGCCGTGGCCATGGGTAAGGACGTCACTCTGTTCGTGACGTTCTGGGGCCTGATGGCGTTCAAGAAGGGGGCGTGGCAGGATCCGGCGCAGCAGAAGCTGCCGGCCGAGTACGCCGAGTTCGCCCCGATGATGGGCGAAGCGATGCAGAAGCACGGCGTCGCGCCGTGGATGCAGACCCTTCGCATCGCCAAGGAGCTGGGCGAGGTCAAGGTCTACGCCTGCAGCATGACCAAGGACCTGTTCGGCATGGAGATGGAGCACTTAGAAGACATCGTCGACGGCGAGAAGGGCGTCGCCGGCTTCATCGCCGACTCCGAAGGGGCCGAGGTGCTGGTCTTCTGACCGGCGCAAGCAAGAAGGGACGACACGACACCATGTCAGAAGTCACCATCCGTCAAGAGATCGACGCCCGCGGTAGCGCCTGCCCCGGACCGCTCATGGAACTGATCCGCGGGATCAAGGCGTCCGCGGTCGGCGAGGTCGTGGCCGTGCTGTCCAGCGACCCCGGCTCGAACAAGGACATCCCCGAGTGGGTCGAGAAGATCGGCTACGAGCTGGTCGAGTCGACCGACATGGGCGAGTACAGCCGCTTCGTAGTGCGCAAGACCAAGTAACGCGAAGGTGATCAGGGTGCGCGCCGGGCAGAAGCCCGGCGCGTGCTCCAGGGAGGCGCGATGCATAGGATCGTCATCATCGGCGGTGGCCCAGGAGGGACCATCACCGCCAACCATCTGGCCGAGGAACTCGCCGGGGAGATCCGTCGGGGCGACGTGAGCGTCACCCTGCTGACCGACAAGCCCGACCAGGTCTACAAGCCCGGGTTCCTCTACCTCGCGTTCGGCGTCGGAGAGCCGGAAGCGATCCATCGCCCCGTGCGCGACCTGGTGAGCCCCACCGTGGACGTGCGCATCGAGCGCGTGGAGAAGGTCGATACCGAACGGCGTCAGGTCATGGTCGAGAAGGGAGGCAGCCACGCCTACGACCAGCTGATCATCGCCACCGGCGCGCAGGTCGACCCGAAGGCCACGCCAGGCCTGGCCGAGGCAGGCGACTGGTTCTACGACGAACCGTCGGCCCTGCGGCTGCACGGCAAGCTCGAAGCGCTCACCAAGGGGCGCGTGGTGGTGTCGGTGATCGGCGTTCCCCACATGTGCCCGGTCGCGCCGCTCGAGATCACCTTCATGCTCGACGATTGGCTCCGGCGCCGCGGCGTGCGCGACGACGTCGAGCTGGTGTACACCTACCCGATCAACCGGTCCCACTCCATCCCCGAGGTGGCCGCATGGGCGACGCCCGAGATGGCCAAGCGCGGCGTGGTGCTGGAGACCTTCTTCAACGCCGAGACGGTCGACCCGGAGAAGAAGGTGCTCAGCAGCATGGAAGGCACCGAGCTTCCGTTCGACGTCCTCATCGCCATCCCCGAGCACCGCAGCGCGGCGTTCCTGGAGGCGTCGGGCCTCACCCTGTCCGGCTGGGTGCCCACCGACCGCGACACGCTGGCCGTGAAAGGCCAGGACGGCATCTGGGCGCTGGGGGACACCACCGACCTGCCGGTCTCGAAGGCCGGCTCGGTGGCGCACTACCAGGCGGGCGTGGTGGCGAAGAACGTGGCAGCGCGGGCGCATGGCAAGGAGCCGTTGGCGCGTTACGGCGGCAAGACCATCTGTTTCATCGAGGCCGGCCTAGACAGCGCCACCTTCATCGAGTTCGACTACAAGCGTCCGCCGTCGCTACAGGCGCCGACCAAGATGATCCACTGGGCGAAGCTCGCCTACAACAACGCGTACTGGCTCACCGCCAAGGGCGTGCTCTGAAGGGGGTGGGGGCATGAAGAACGACACGATCGGCACGAGCGCCCCCCGCGACCCGGGCTCGCACGCGAACGCCGACACGAGCGCGGTCGAGGCGAAACTCGACCTGCTGCTGACGCGGCTCGACGCCATCGAGGCGCGCCTCGAAGCGCAGGACACCGGCTTGAGTGCCGAGCTGGCGCAACCCGTCCGCTTGGCGATGGCCGGCATGACCGACGAGATGGTCGTGGGCCTGGTTCAGCGCGTCACGCGACTGGCCGAGGTGATCCTCGACCCCGGCATGATGGCGCTGCTCGAACGCTTCAAGGATCCCGAGGTGACGGCAACGCTGGAGAGCGTGACCGACCCGCAGGTCCTCGAGGCGATCCGCGGCCTCACCGGCGCGCTCACGCTGGTGCAGAGCGCGATGACCGACGAGATGGTCGAGGGACTGGTCAAGAAGGTCTCCGTCTTGGGCGAACTGGTGTTGGATCCGTTCGTGCTGGACGCCATCCAGGTGTTGGCCCGAGCCCTCAAGGCGGGCCAGGCGCAGTACCCGGACGTCAAGGTCCCGCCGGTCGGCGGCGTCTTCGCGGCGCTGCGCTCGGCCAACGACCCCGACACGCGGCGCGTCTTCGCGTTCGCGTTGGCGGTGGCGAAGAACCTCGGCGAGGAGTTCCGCTGACCAGGGGCTTCGCTCCCGACGGTCCTGGCTCCCGCACCCACTCTCCTGAAGGGGCCCGCTGCGCAGCATCGGCAGCGGGCCTCAGGTGCGTGGATCGCTCGCTGCCGCTTGACAGAGGCCGGCGCCGCGCCCATACTCGAAGGCGTCCCACGTCGATCCAGCCGGCTGGTCCGCCCGTCCCGGGCGCGCCGCGCGGCGGAGCGTGCGGAACCTCTCGGGAAGGCGGTGGTGCTCATGATGATCTACTCGGTACGCAGCGACAGGCTCGCGTGCCTCGCGCGGCCCCGCCGTCTCCGCGGCTGAACTCGACCCATTACCTCGAACGCGTTTCGCCAAAAGGACTCCGCGTCAGCCCGGCCCACGTACTACCTGGGCCGCTGCGCAGGATGGCGTCCCCAGCGCACGCCGCCGCCCTTCTGAGCTGATAGGAGCGACGCCGCGTGTCGGTGTCGAGGCGAACACCGGGTCGAATCGCGGGTGGCGACGTGCCTGGCACCTACCACTCCTTACCGCCTCGCCATCCCCCGGAGGGAACGCATTGTCTTCGTACGACGAGGAACACGGGCACGACCTCGCTTTCGATCACGGTTTCGACCACGACGAATCGCAGCGATCCGAACCCCGCCACCACCGCCCTGCGCGCAAGCCGAAACGCAAGCGCAGCGTGCACGACCTGCTCCTGCCCCAGAACGCCGAGCGCGCGACCAGCACCGCCACCTTCGCCGACCCCGACCTGCAGGGCCTCTACGAGCGCGGCTACTTCGACACCTTGCTCGGTGAGGTCAAGGGAGGGAAGGAAGCCACCGTCTACCTCGTCGCGCGTGAGGGGCGGCGGCTTGCAGCCAAGATCTACGCCGACATCGAGACGCGCGCCTTCCGCGACGACGCCGTCTACTGGAACGACGTGTTCATCGCCGACCGGCGCACGGCCAAGGCCATGAAGAACAAGACGCGTGCCGGAAGACGCGCGCAGCAGGCCATCTGGGTGGCGCGCGAGTACGCCTACCTGTGGCGACTCGTGGAGGCCGGGGTGCCGGTGCCGCGCCCTGCGGTCGGACCCGAGCCGAGCGTGTACGGCGCCGCCGGGAGCGTCGTGTTGATGGAGTTCGTAGGGGAGAACGACGAACCGGCTCCCCGCCTCTCCGACGTGCGGCTCGAGCGCGAGGACGCAGAGGACGCCTACCGCCAGAGCGCGCGTCTCCTCGTGCGCCTGGCCGAGTTGGGCCTGGTGCACGGCGACTTCTCCACCTACAACTTGCTCTGGCACGAAGGGAAGGTGGTGCTCATCGACGTGCCGCAGATGATGGAGCTGGCCGTGAGCCGCAGCGCCCGAGGCCTGCTCGAGCGGGACGTGCGCACGTTGGTGGCTTCGTTCCGGCGATTGCGGGTGCATGCCGACCCGCGGGCCCTGCTGGCAGAGGCGCTCGGCGCGGCGAACACGAGCCTGTAGAATGGCGGTCGCACGCAACCCAGCGGTCGCGGGAGGGAGCGTTCCTTGTCCAGTTCGTCGTCATCGTCGTCCGCGTCCGCGAACGGCGCCCCCGTCATCGAGGTCCGCGACCTGGTGAAGGTGTACGGCGACGTGCGCGCCGTCGATGGCGTGACCTTCGAGGTCCGCCGTGGCGAGTTCTTCGGCATGCTCGGGCCGAACGGCGCCGGCAAGTCCACCACCATGCGCATGATCTACCAGGTCACGCCGCCCACCTCGGGGGCGCTCCGCGTGTTCGGCCTGGATAGCGGACGACAGGAGAAGGCGATCAAGCAGCGCCTCGGAGTCGTGCCGCAGATGGACAACCTCGACGAGGACCTGCGGGTGCTCGACAACCTGCTGATCTACGCGCGCTTCAACGGGATCCGCGGGCCGGAAGCGGCTCGCCGCGCCGATGAGCTCCTGACGTTCGCCGAGCTGCAGGAGAAGCGCAAGGCGCGGGTGCTGCAGCTCTCGGGCGGCATGAAGCGGCGCCTCACCTTGGCGCGCGGGCTGCTCAACGACCCCGAGGCGGTGGTCCTCGACGAGCCGACCACCGGTCTCGACCCGCACGTGCGCCTGAACCTGTGGAACAAGCTCGACGAGTTGCGCTCGAAAGGCATCACGCTGGTGATGAGCACGCACTACATGGACGAGGCCGAGCGCCTGTGCGACCGCTTGGTGATCATGGACCACGGGCGGATCATCGCGCAGGGCGAACCGCGGGCGCTGATCCGCGAGCATCTGCCACCGTTCGTGGTCGAGGCGCGCGGGGGCACGGAAGCGTTGGCGGGGCCGCACGTAGACACCGGCGACCCGTCCACCGCTACGTACCGGCCTGCTGCCGCGAGCGGCATCGGTGGCGCCGTCGACGCAGAAGCCACCTACGCAGGGGCCTACGTTCGCGTAGCTGCGCGCTTCGATGCGGAACTCGTGCGCTCCGGAGAGCGCTTCAGCATCTTCGTGCGGGACCCCGAGGCCGTCATGGCGGAGTTGCGGAACCAGGGCGTGCGGCTCGAGCGCGCGTTCGTTCGGCCTGCCAACCTCGAGGACGTGTTCCTGAAGCTCACCGGAAGGACGCTGCGCGAATGAGCGTCGAGTCGCGGACCGTGCAACGCGAAGGAGCGCGCTTCCCGATCGACATCGTCAGCGCGCTGCGGGTGTGGCAGCGCAACCTGTGGGTCTACCGGGACCGCTGGTTCTACGGCTTGTTGCCGAACTTCTTCGAGCCGGTCTTCTACCTGCTCGGGATGGGCGTCGGGTTGGGGTACTACGTCACCACCGGAGGCGAGTTCGGCCAGGGGTACCTGGCGTACATCGCTCCGGGGCTGGTAGCGGCGTCCGCCATGAACGGCGCATCGTTCGAGACGACCTACAACGTCTTCGTCAAGATGCACTTCGGCAAGTACTACGACGCGGTCGTCACCACGCGGGTGAACATGGAAGACGCCGCGGTCGGAGAGTTGCTGTGGGCCGTCACGCGCTCGGTCATCTACGGTGGCATCTTCTTGCTCATCACCCTCTTCTTCGACTCGCCGGTGACGTGGAGACTGGTGCCGGCGGTGGGCGCGTTGGCGCTGGTGGGGTTCTGCTTCTCCGCCATCGGCCTCGCCTTCACCAGCGTCATCGACATCATCGACGTCTACTCGTACTACTTCACGCTGTTCATCACGCCGTCGTTCTTGTTCTCCGGCATCTTCTTCCCGGTGGAGGAGCGCTTCCCGAGCGCGCTCGTGGCGCTGGCACAGGTGACCCCCCTGTACCGCGCCGTGCATTTGGTGCGGGGAACCGTGAACGGGTCCGGGGAGCACCTGTGGCTCGACGCCGTCTATCTCTTCGCGGTGGGCGTTGCGTTGTCGGCGTTCGCGGTGTGGCGCATGCGCAAGCGCGTGATCCGGTGACCCTGAACGACGACGAGCACGGGGCTCGACTGGACCCGTGGCAACGTGGGCGCAGGCTGACGGAGCGCGCCGCGCGCGCGCTCGGCAAAGACGACGCGGAAGCTGCGCGCGAGGCCGCCGCGGACGCGCTCGCCGAGTACGCGCTGGGGGACCCGAGCGCGGCGCCCGGCTGGGCGGCGGAGCAGATGGTCGAGACGCACCTGTTGGCGTTGCGTGCGGCGTTCCTGCTGGACGACGTGGAGGCGGCGTTGCGGAGCGGCGCGGCCGCGCTCGAGTTCGCCACGAGGCAGAACCTGGTCCGCCTCGCGGCCCGCGCGCACAACGACTTGGCCGCCGTGTACGGGGCGCGCGGCCTTTCCGAGCGGGCGCTTCAGCATCTTCGCGCCGGCGTGCGGATGCTCGATGACGCGGGCCTGGCGGTGGCGCCGTCGCTGACCAACAACCTCGGCAACGTCTACATGGAGCTGGGGCGCGTAGACGAGGCGCTGGCGTGCTTCCGCCGCGGGTGTGAAGACCACCTCGAACATGGTGACCGGTTCGGTGCCGCCATCGCGCGCTCGAACGAGGGTCGCGCGTTGACGGGTCAGGGACGCCATGAGGAGGCGCTCACCGCGCTCCGCGAGGCGTTGGCGTGGTTCACGTCGCTGCAGCAAGGGGCGTACCGCCTGGCGACGCTGGGCAAGGTGGGCGAGGTGTTCGCAACGATGGGCGACGAGGCGGCAGCCGAAGCGTCGTTCCGGGTTGCGCTCGACGGCCTCGATGGCGAGGGGGCGGCGGTTGGCTTCGGAGCGGACGTGCGCGCCGCGTGGGGACGGTTCTTGTTGGCGTGCGGCAGGCACGAGGAGGCACTGGCAGCGTTGACGGAGGCCATCGAGAGCTACCGCCGGCGCGGCTCGGACGTGGCCGCGGTGGCCCTGACGCGGCATCGCGCGGAGACGCTACGGCGCCTGGGCAGACTGGAAGAGGCGTACCAGCAGCTCGACGACTACGTCGAGCAGCACGAAAGCATCGAGCGCGAGCGCGGCGCGTTGATGGTGCGTGCGTCTCTGGTCGAGCTGGAGGCAGGGCTCGCCAGCGATCATCAACTGCACGTCGTGACGCGAGAGGTGCTGGCGGAGGCGAACCGGTCGCTGCGCGACCAGGCCGAGCAACTCGAACGGCTCAGCACCACCGACGAGCTCACCGGCGTGCACAACCGCCGATACCTGTCCCGGCGCCTCGAGGAGGAGTCGCGCCGAGCGGCGCGGGACGATGGCGACCTGGCACTGGTGCTCTTGGACGTCGACAACTTCAAGGCCATCAACGACCTGCACTCGCATCTCGTGGGCGACGAGGTGCTTGCCCGCATGGCCGCCGTGCTCGCCGGAACCGTGCGGCGAAGTGACGTGGTGGCCAGGTGGGGCGGGGAGGAGTTCGCCCTGCTGTTGCCGGGCTGCGACATCGAACGAGCGAGTGCAGTGGCGGAGAAGCTGCGCACGGAGATCGTCGCGCACGATTGGAGCGACGCCGTGCCCGGGCTGCAAGTGACCGTGAGCGTCGGAGTGGCATGCCTCCGGGAAGTGGGCAGCGACACCTTGGCGCTGGTCCGGATGGCCGACCGCAGACTGTACGGAGCCAAGAACGCGGGCAGGAACCGCATCGAGAGCCGCGCCTGAGCGTCACCGAAGGAGGGACCCGGATGCGCCTCGGCACCGCACGAGCGGCGGGGTCGACCGTCACGTTATGAGATACGGTGTATCATAACGTGACGGCGCCGGGCGCGTGGAGATGACCGAGCTGCGCGGCGGTCGTCGGAGCGGAGCGCCCCGTGCGCGAGCAACTGATCGCCACCGCCATCCTGTTCGGGTACTACCTGGTCACGTGCCTTGCCATCCCCATGAGCCTGCGCGCGTGGCGCGGCATGCCCGACGAGGTGGTGCGCAAGGTACAACACGTCGGCTACGGGATGTCGATCTGGATCTTGCTCGAGCTGTTCCCGAACTGGTACCAGGCGGTGGCTGGCGCGTTCGTGCTCGTGATCGTGGCGCTGCCGGCGCTGTTGCTGCTGGAACGGTGGCGGAGCTACACGCGCTACTTCCCCGACCGCGCGCGCCGAGGCGGAGAGCTTCGCAAGTCGATGCTGTGGGTGCAGGTCTCGTTCGCCGTATTGCTGGCGGTGTTCTGGGGCGTTGGTGGGGACGGCGCGAAGTACCTCGTGGCTGCGGGCGTGATGGCGTGGACGTTCGGTGACGCCGCGGCTGCGCTGGTCGGCAAGTTCCTCGGGCGCCACCTCGTTCGTCTCCGGTTGGTCGACAAGAACAAGACCGAGGAAGGCACCCTTGCGATGGGCCTGCTCGCGTTCGCGGCGCTCGTGGGCACGCTGCTGATCTACGGCGGCTTGCCGTGGTGGGTCGGGATCCTCGCGGCCGCGGTGGCGGCGGCGGTCGCTGCCCTGGTGGAGCTGTACTCGCGCAACGGCACCGACACTCTGACGGTTCCCATCACCACCGCGTTCGCCGTCTTGGCGGTGGTCTGGTTCACGAATTGGGTTGTGGCGTGGGCGTGAAGCCAACGCTCGCGAGCGCGGGCGACGCCGGGGTGGCGAAGGGTGAAGCCTGGCAACGCGCACGCAGGCGCACGCTGCGCCTGGCCGTGTTCCTGAGCGCGTGGGCCCCTCTGGCCACCGGCTTGGCGGTGGCGATGAGCCGCTCGACCACGCAGGTGGCCGACTTCGTGCGCCGCACGATCGAACTGGTCGCCGTGGTGGTGGCGTACGCCGCGTTCGTTCGCGCGTCGCGGGCGCCGTCGCCGGAGCGGGCCGCGCGCTGGGAGCGCACCGCGAACCGCGTCGTTGCCGTGGCGCTGCTCGCCTCCGCGGTGGCGATCGCCGCCGTGGCGCTCGTTCGTGGCAGCGCCTTCCGCCCCGGCGGCAACGTCGTGCTGGGAATCGTCATCGCCCTGCTCGGCTTGATCACGAACGCATGGTTCTGGCGTCGCTACGTAGGGTTCGAGCGCGACCGCCCCAGCACCATCATCGGGGGCCAACGCGTCTTCTACCGCGCCAAGTGCGCGGTCGACGCGGTGGTTCTGACGGCGCTCTCGGCCGTGATGCTGGCGCCGGCCTGGACCGGCACGAGGGCCGTCGACCTGGTCGGGTCGTTGGCGGTCTCGGCATACCTCGTCTGGAGCGGGGTTCGGGCGCTCTCGGGGACCGTCGGCGGCGGGGCGAAGGCAGAAGGCGGGCAGAAGAACGACAAGGTAGAGTGACCGGCGACACACGACGTCAACGATTGCCGCGCCCGAGCTTCGCCGGGCGCCGGTCGTTGCGTGAGAGGAGCCGACATGCCACTCGACCCGAAACGGACCGTCGCCGAACTCAAGGACCTGCGCGCACGCACCGCCGACGAGAACGGCGCCTGGCGGGTCGCATGGACCGACGTGTGGCTGGACGCGCGCGCCTGGCTACGCGAGAAGCTCGACGCCCTGGGCCTCGAGACGCACATGGACGCCGCCGGCAACGTGTGGTCGACGCTGAAGGGCGCGTCGGACGCCGAGCTCGTCATCGGCGGGCACATGGACTCGGTGCCAGGCGGCGGCTGGCTGGATGGTTGCCTGAACGTGCTGGCCGGGCTCGAGTCGATCCGCAGGATCAAGGAGCAGTACGGCGGCAAGCCGCCCGTGACGGTGCGCTTGGTCGACTGGGCGGACGAGGAGGGCGCGCGCTTCGGCCGGAGCTTGATGGGCTCGAGCGCCGCCGGGGGCACGTTGGTTCCGGACGAGGAGCGCGACCGCAAGGACAAGGACGGCGTCGCGCTGGTCGACGCCTTGAAGCGCTGCGGCGTGGAGCTCGACCGCATGAACGAGGCCCACGACGAGCTCGCCAAGGCCGGTGCGTACCTCGAGCTGCACATCGAACAGGGGCCGGTCCTGCTCGACCTGGACCTGCCGCTCGGCGTGGTGCTCGGCACGTTCGGCGTGGAGCGCCACGGCATCCACTTCCGGGGCCAGGCGGCGCACTCCGGCTCGACACCCATGAACCGCCGCCGCGACGCGTTCTTGGCGGCTGCGAAGATGAGCCCGGAGATCTACCGCATCACCGACCGCCACGGTGGCGTGTGCACCATCGGCAGTTGCGTGACGCGGCCAGGGATCGTGACGTCGGTGGTGGCGGAATGCGACATCACGCTCGACCAGCGGCACCTGGACGGGGGCGCCCTGGCGGCGATGCTGCGCGACGCCAAGGACGCCAGCGAGCGCTTCGCGAAGGAAGGCGACGTCGAGGTGTCGTGGAGCCACCTGTGGAGCATCGATCCGATGCCGTTCCACCCCGACCTGATCGAGCTGGCCGACGAAGCCGTGAAGGAAGCCGCCGGCGTGTCGCACAGGTTGCCGAGCGGCCCGCTGCACGACGCCGCCGAGGTGGCGCGCGCGGGCGTGCCGACGGTGATGCTCTTCGCGCAGAGCCTGCACGGCATCTCGCACAACAAGATCGAGGACACCAAGGAAGCGCACATCGAGCAGTCGGTGGTGGCGCTCGACCGGTTGGCCGAGAAGACGATGGGGTGGTTGGCCAAGCGCTGAGGCCGCACGGCGGGACTTGTCGTCGGCGCAGTCCGATCCGGCCCGCTCATGTACCCGCCCGGCACGGTGGTGGCACGATCCGCTTTGGCGCCGGCGTCTAGCGCGCCCGCTCGGTGGGTCTCCCCGTCAGTGCCGCTTCCCGCGGATCCAGTTTCCCAGCTTGGCCCGGAGGCTCGGCTTGCCGGTGCGCGCTTCCTCGCGGTCGGCCGAGCGCGTCAGCCACAGGCCGGCGTTGACGCCCAAGTAGCGCAGCGGCTCGGGCTCCCATTTGCGCCAGTGGTGTTGCACCCACGGCAGGTCGGTGCGTTCGGAAGCCTGGTCCAGCACCAGCTCCGCTAGCGTTTGACCGGCCAGGTTGGAGAGCGCCACGCCGTCGCCCACGTACCCGCCGGCGAAGCCGAGGCCGGTCGTGCGGTCGAACGTCACGGTCGGGCGCCAGTCGCGCGGGACACCGAGCGGGCCGCCCCAACGGTGGGTGACGGAATGCCCCTTCAGGCTCGGGAACAGCTCGACCAACAAGCGGTCCAGGTGCCCGTGCACCGTGTCGTCGACGTCGAAGCTCGGGTCGATGCCGGAACCCCAATGGTACGGCGCGCCGCGGCCCCCGAACGCGAAACGACCGTCCTGCGTGCGTTGGCCGTAGATCACCATGTGGCCGTAGTCCGCGAACACCTCGCGGCCCGCGAAGCCGATCTCGTCCCACACGCGTTCGGGCAACGGTTCGGTGGCGATCATCAGCGAGTAGAGCGGGATGAGCGTGCGCCGCTCACCCGGCAGGTCGCGCGTGTAGCCCTCGGTGGCGCGCAGGACGACATCGGCGCGGACGGTGTGGTGAGCCGACCCATGCGCGGCGTGGTGGAGCGTCTCGACCCGTTTCGGCGCGATGGCCGTGACGGTCGTGCCTTCGTGGATGACGACCCCTAGTCGTTCGGCGGTGGCCGCCAAGCCATGCACCAGCAGCGCCGGGTGGACGGCCGCGGCGCTGGGCGTGAAGCTCGCGCCCGTCACGCCGCCGATACGCGCGATGGCGGATGCCTCGTCTTGGTCAAGGAAGCGGATGTCGTTCTCGCTCAGCCCGAGGGCGTGGTGTTCGGCCACGTCGGCGCGGGCGCGCTCGGCCTGGAGCGCGCTGCGGGCGAAGAGCACGCGCCCACCACGGTGGTAGTGGGCGTCGAAACCTTCGCGCCCGACCACGCGCCCGACCTCGTGCACGGCGTCGAACGCGGCGCGTTGGTAGCGAACCGCGGCCTCGGCGCCGTGGCGGTGTGCCAGTGTGGCGAGGCCCAACGGGTACTCACCGTGGCACCAGCCGCCGTTGCGGCCCGACGCGCCGAAGCCGACGTGCTCGCGCTCGAGCACCACGACGCGCAGGCCCGGCTCGAGTCGCTTCAGGTAGTAGGCGGTCCACAGGCCGGTGAACCCGGCGCCGACGATGCAGACGTCGGCATCGGTGTCGCCCGGGAGGGGGGAGCGGGTGGGCTCGGTGGGAACGACGTCCCACCACAAGGGCGAGGGTTGGGCTCGATCGAACGACATGGCGACTCCGGAGCGACCCTGGCGTGTCGATGGCGCGCGCGGCAGCCGCCACGAAAGGCGTCGTGGAACCACGCAGGTCGGGACCCCGAACGGTGGGTGACGGGACCCCACGCTGGGGCGTGCTCAGGCCACCTTACCCTCACGAACCGAAGCCCATCCACGAGCCGCGACCGGGGGGGTTGACAACGCTCGGCCGGGGCGTGTACTTTCTATGCATGTTAATTAATGAAGCGGTTAAATACATGCGGCGTCGAGCTCTGCGAGCCCTGCGGGTGAGGGTTACGGTATGACGCCCGCCGCGTCCGGTTCGGTTCGGCCGGGGCCCCCGCCGTCGAGTGCGGCGCCTCCCCCCGACCTGCTCGACGCAGCCTTCGCCGCGCTCGCCGACTCCACCCGCCGCGCCATCCTCGAGCGGCTGGCGAGCGGCGAGGCCACGGTGAAGGAGGTCGCCGCGCCGTTCGACATCAGCGCGCCCGCCATCAGCCGCCACTTGAAGGTGCTCGAGCACGCCGGCCTGATCAGCCGTTCGCGTCAGGCGCAGTGGCGCCCCTGCCGGTTGGAGCCGGAAACGCTGCAGCGGGTGGACGACTGGCTCGAGCACTACCGGAAGTTCTGGACCGAGAGTTTCGACCGACTTGACGCGTACCTCGCTTCGGTGACACGCGAAGGAGACGAACGATGACCCAGCCCCGACCGACCCCGGATACCGCAGCTCATCCCGCGCCCACGACGAGCGCGCGTCCAGAGTTGCCGCGAGACGACCGCGAACTCGTCATCTCCCGCCTGTTCGACGCGCCGCGCGACCTGGTGTTCGAGGCATACACGAACGTCGACGCCAAATCGCAGTGGTGGGGGCCGCATGGGTTCACGACCACCACCCACGCGGCCGACGTCCGGCCCGGCGGGGAGTGGCGATTCACGATGCACGGCCCGGACGGCACGGACTTCCCGAACCGCATCGTCTTCCGCGAGATCGCCGCGCCGGAGCGCCTGGTGTACGACCATGACGACGACGGCGAGGCGCGCGGCGTCGAGGTTCGCACGAGGTTCGTGGCCGAGATCGACTTCGAGGAGCGCGGGAATCAGACGCTTCTGACGCTACGCCAGCGCTGGCCTTCGGCGGAGGTGCTGGCGAAAAAGGAAGCCACCTTCGGCGCCCTCGCGGGCGGTCAGCAGACGCTCCAGCGGCTGGCCCATCATCTCGCGCGCATCGCGCCGGACCGGGTGGCGCCACCGCGGCGCGTGACGACCGTGGCGTTCGCGTCCGACCGGGAGCTCGTCGTGATGCGCCCGTTCGCGGCTAGGCCGCAGGAGCTATTCGACGCCTTCGTGACGCCGGAGGCGTTCGCGCGCTGGTGGCGTCCGAACGGCGTCGAGAACGTAGCGTGCGAGCTCGACCCGCGCCCTGGCGGCGCTTGGAGCCTGGTGCAGCGCGGCGCCGACGGCGTCGAGCACCTGTTGTCGGGCGAGTACCGCGAGGTCGTGCCGGCCGAGCGTCTGGTGATGACGTGGCGCGTCGCCGAGGCAGGACGCGACGGCGAGGCACGGCGCGACGGCGAGGCCGGGCGTGACCACGAGGGGCTGCGGTTGAGCGTCACGTTCACCAAGGTGGCAGGCGAGACGGTGCTGAGCATCCGAACGCTGCATCCAGACCGTGCGTCGCTGGAACACTACTGGCGCCACGGGCAGCCGCATGGCACCGAGCAGGCGCTGGAGCGTCTGGCCGAGGTCCTGGGGGAGGGCTGAGGGCCGGAGCGGTCGCTATGGGTCGTTAGGTGACGTTGGCGCCCACGGACCGGACGTACATGAGCCCTGCAGCGATGCTCAAGAACGGGACGATCCAGAGGAACGCGATCCCGAGCGTCAGGCCCCCTACGATCGTGAGGGCCAGCGAGAGCAGGGCGAAGAGCACCACCGGTCCCGCGTTGGCCACGACGATGCCCCATGCGCCCTTGATCGCTTCCCAAACTCCTTCATCGCGATCGATGACGAACAGCGTGGCGAGGCTCAAGACGACGGTCACGAAGGCGCTCACGATGCCCCCTCCGACGCCCGAGGCGAAGGAGACCGAGGCGCTGAACAGCGCACCGAGCAAGGAAAGCGCGACGAAGCGGGGCGCGCGGTCGAGGTATCGGAAGGGACCGTCGAACGAGACCTCGGCCCCGACGGCTCGATGGAGGCCGGCTGCCGCGATGCCGGCGTGGACCACGGCCATGACGACGACCATGGCGACGAAGGCAAAGAGCATGCGGAGCGAGAAGATGGGCCCACCGTCGACCGCGACACCCAACGGCCCGTAGCGCAACTCGCCCGCGCCGATCACGCCGAACGCGAGGGCCAGGACCATCCATGCGAGTACGCCTACCAGGCTGATCGCGAAGAACACGCGTTTCGTGCCGGCGATGAGCCCGCGCGCGTCCTCGATGACGGTACCGAGGTCGAACTTGGCGACCGCAGTTCCCGTCGCTTGTCGCGAATCCATTGCCATGCAGGCCCTCCGGTTGCGCGATTACGTGGCATCGTACAGCGAACACCGGGTCGTGGCAGCGCATCTCCGGGCCCACGAGACACGATCGTCGGACTGCAGCGCCGGTCGCCGCCGGTCGCGGCCGGGCGCCGCCGGTCGGCCCCTTGACAGATCGGCGGCGAGCCCCTAGATTAAACGCACGTTTCATACGGGCGTTTAGTTCGCTGTGCCGGTCCGTGCGCGGCACGACGGGGCGGCGACCCACGTTGCACCAGGCGGGCAGGCCACGTATGCGGAGCTGCCAGCGAGTCCTGAGCGAGAGGAGCAAACGAACCATGAGCGAGTCGCCCTCGAGTACCGGTCGGAGTGCCACCGGCGCCAGTACCCGCGCTACCACGACCGACGTCATCCTCGACGCCGCGTTCCGCATCCTCGCGCGCGACGGCTACCAGGGCCTCACCGCCCGCAGCGTGGCGGAGGAGGCGGGCACCAACCTGGCGCTCGTCAACTATCACTTCGGCGGCAAGAAGGGGCTGTTGCTGGCGCTCTACGACGAGCTCGAGCGCCAACGCTTCGCTCGCCAGCAAGCGATGTACGACCATCCGAG
This sequence comes from Trueperaceae bacterium, assembly GCA_046484635.1. Classification (GTDB taxonomy): domain Bacteria; phylum Deinococcota; class Deinococci; order Deinococcales; family Trueperaceae; genus CAZACZ01. Next base: position 7,080 of record JAWOIL010000028.1, on the reverse strand, counting down.
CGAGCCGCTCAGTGCCAAGTGGCGCCGCGCCCTCGCCTACTACAGGTCGGACCTTCAAGACGGCTTCGTGCGCGTCCATCACGAGTTGCAGGCGCAAGGTTTCGCCGACCAGGAACTGGCGGAGCGCGGCCGCCAGCGGGTCTCCGCGTGGGGCGAGTTACTGACGGAGGTGGCGGGACGGTACCTGCCGGAGTTGGGCGTCGACATGCCCACGCGCGAGGTCGTGGCGGCGTTCTGCGCGTTCTGGTTTGGCATGGAGCAGCTTCATCTCATCGGCATGGACGAGGCGGCGATGCCGTACGACGCGGTCCTGAAGCGCATCGGAGCGTGGATCGAGGAGCGCGAGGCGTCTACCCAAGCGGCGCAGTTCGAGGCCGAGCCGGTCGGCTGAGAGCCGAGCGTGTCGGAGAGGAGGGGCGGCATGCGAGCGATCGAACCGAATCACGGCGGCTTCGCCATCAATCCGCACGACGGCGTGCGCAGCTACTACGAGGTCTACGGGCCCGAGGACGCGCGGCGGACCCTGGTCCTCCTGCCTTCTTGGTCGCTGGTGCACAGCCGGGTCTGGAAGATGCAGGTGCCGTACTTCGCGCGGAACGGCATGCGCGTGGTGACGTTCGACGGCCGCGGCAACGGCGCTTCGGACCGGCCGGAGAACGGGTACGCCGCCGAGGACTTCGCGCGCGACACCGTCGCGGTCATGGACGCCGCCGGGGTCGACCGGGCCGTGCTGCTGGCGTTCTCGGCAGGTGGACGTTGGGCGGCGCACGTGGCGGTCGACCATCCGGAGCGGGTCGAGCGCCTGGTGATGGTCGCCCCGTCGGTGTACCTCCAGGGTCTGGTGCGGATGCCGCTCGAGGCGTTTCTCGACGCGCCGGCCGACCGCGAGGGTTGGAACAAGTACAACGCCGTGCACTGGCGCGACGACTACCGCGACTTCACCGCTTGGTTCGCCGAGCAGGTGTTCAGCGAGCCGCACTCGACCAAGGGAATCGACGACATCGTCGAATGGAGCCGCGGCACTACGCCCGACATGCTGATCCGCACGGTGGTCGAAGGGCTCACTCCGAAGATGCGTGAGGTGTGGCAGAAGATCGCTTGCCCGGTCTTCATCATCCACGGCAGCGACGACAAGATCGCGCCGCTCGCGAACAGCCACGCGCTCCAAGCAGCCCTGCCGCATGCCGAGCTCGTCGTGATCGACGGCGGCGGGCATGCGCCACACCTGCGCGATCCGGTGAAGGTGAACCTGATCCTGCGCGCGTATCTCGAGCGCGAGGCGCGTGGCGTGCCGCGGGCGGAGGTGGCGCATGTCGTCGGTTGACCGGATGAGAGACGGCGCGAATGCGGAGCGGCCGGGCAGCATCGGGCTCCCCTCCTCGACTGACGGCGTGACGGAACCGCGCCATCGCGGCGCAGAGGCGTCATTCGCCCCGAACGACCAGCTGCCGGCGCAGACGTGGCGCAGGGCGCGTGCTCGAGGCGCCAAGAGAGCGCTCTTCGTGAGCAGCCCCATCGGCCTCGGGCACGCGCAGCGCGACGTGGCCATCGCCAAGGAATTGCGCGCCCTGATTCCAGGGCTCGAGATCGACTGGTTGGCGCAGCATCCGGTGACGCGCGTGCTGGAGGCGAACGGGGAACGTGTCCACCCGGCCAGCGCGCATCTGGCGGGCGAGTCGCCCCACATCGAGTCGTGGATGGGCGCGGAGCACGAGCTCGACGTCTTCGAGGCGATCCGCGACATGGACGAGATCTTGTTGGCGAACTTCCATGTCTTCCACGACGCGGCCAGCGAAGGGCAGTACGACGTCTGGGTCGGCGACGAGGCATGGGAGGTCGACTACTACCTGCACGAGAACCCCGAGCTCAAGACCACGCCGTTCGCGTGGCTGACGGACTTCGTCGGGTACCTACCGATGATCGGGGGTGAGCGTGGCCGCCAGGCGCAGGTCACCGCCGATTACAACGCCGAGATGATCACCCAGGTCGAGCGCTTCCGGCGCGTGCGGGACGCGGCGATCTACATCGGCGAGCATGCCGACATCGTTTCGGATCGCTTCGGACCCGGCCTGCCCGCCATCCGCGAGTGGGTGCCGGAGAACTACGACCTGAACGGCTACATCCGCTACTTCGACCCTGCCGACCTGGGCGAACGCGGTGCGCTCCGGGCGCGCTTCGGCTTCGAAGACGGCGAGCGCGTGGTGGTGGCCGCCGTGGGTGGAACCAGCGTGGGGGCGTCGCTCCTGCGGCGCATCGTGACGTCGTTCCCGGCGATGCGGGAGGCGGTGCCAGGGCTCCGCCTGGTGGTCGTGTGCGGACCGAGAATCGATCCCGGACGGCTGCCTCTTATGGCGGGCGTCGAGTACCTGGGCTACGTGCACGACCTCTTCGAGATGCTGGCAGCGGCCGACGCCGCCATGGTGCAGGGCGGGCTATCGACGACGATGGAACTGGTGGCCACGGGCACGCCGTTCTTGTACTTCCCGTTGACGAATCACTTCGAACAGAACCGGCACGTAGCGCACCGCCTCGAGCGCTACGGCGTGCCTTCGTGGGCGCGCGTGGCGTACGCGGAAGCGCAGCCCGAGGCGCTGGCGGCGCGGCTCGGCAAACTGCTCGCCGAGCCGGCCACCTACCGGGAGGTCTCGCCGGGCGGCGCCAGACGGGCGGCGGAGAGGATCGCGGAACTGCTGTAGCGCCGCGCCGGAGTCGCACCCCGCTCGCGCGGTCCCGCCCGGACGACCCAGGTCGGAGACGGAGATGAACCAAGAGATCGGCAAGAGCGTCGAGCGCGACACGCACCAAGACGTGCGCTTCTGCACCACGTCCGATGGCGCGCGGATCGCCTTCGCGTCTGCCGGCCGCGGTCCGCCGCTGGTGCGGGTGGCGAGCTGGCTGACGCACCTCGAGCTCGATTGGCACAGCGGCGCCTGTCGCCACTGGCTGCGCGCGTTGGCAGCGAGTCACACGTTGGTGCGCTTCGACGTGCGCGGGTCGGGCTTGTCCGAACGGCGAACCGACCGACTTTCGCTCGACGCTTGCGTCGCCGACCTGAAGGCCGTGGTCGACGCAGCCGGACTGGAGCGTTTCCCCGTCCTTGGTGTGTCCCAGGGCGGCGCCATCGCGGTGGCGTTCGCAGCGCGGTACCCGGAGCGTGTGTCGCGGTTGGTGCTGTTCGGTTCCGTCGCCAAGGGAGCGTTCACGCCCGGCGCCCCAGACGGCCTGCGACGCGACGCCGAGGTGCTGGAGCGGATGATCGAGGTCGGTTGGAGTGAAGGCTCCCCGGCGTTGCGCGTGGCGTTCGCGCGCCTGTTCGTGCCGGGGGCGGCTCACGAGGTCGCGTTGGAACTTAGCGCGCTGCAACGCCTGGCCGCCGACGCGGACGGTGCGAAGCTGCTGTGGCGCGCGTTCCACGCCTTCGACGTCACCGGCGCCGCGAAGCGGGTGCGCTGCCCGACCCTCGTGGCGCACGTCGATGAGGACTCCGTGGTGCCGCTCGAGCACGGGCGCGAGCTGGCGAGGCTGATACCGGCCGCGCGGCTGCTCACGCTCGAAGGGCGCAACCACCTGATCCTGGAAGACGAGCCGGCTTGGAACGTGTTCCTGCGAGCCCTCCGAGGCTTCCTGGGTGACGTCGGTCCGAGCGCGTTCCCGGACCTGACGGCGCGCGAGCGCGAGGTGCTGGACCTGATCGCGCGCGGCTTCGACAACGGCACCATCACCAGGCTGCTGGAGCGCAGCCCGAAGACGGTGCGGAACCACATCACTAGCATCTTCTCCAAGCTGGGTGCGGACCACCGGGCGCAGGCCATCGTGATGGCACGCGAGGCGGGGTTCGGACGAGGCGAACTTCGGCCGGCCGCGTGAGGCGATCCTAGGACCGTGGTCCCATTGGCCCGGCCCTTCACGTTGGAGACGCGCCACGACGTAGGACCTGGCTCTCAAGACGGGCCGAAGCCGCGCCGGTAGCATGGCCTTAGCTAGCGGATGGCGCTGAGGCGAACGGCCGGCACGAGCGGACGTCCCCGCCAGGCAACACGTGTTGCCCCGATCGGACCCACGAGAGGGGAAACCATGCCAGGACACGACCGTCACGACCACCAAGGTGGGCACGACCGCGCTCGCGAGAACGCGCAGGGCCTCGTCGACGGCCAAGCGCACGAGCACGATCGCAACCACGACCACGCGCACTGCGGCCCTGGATACGCCTCGCCGCGTGACGCGATGCGGGGCCCGCGGGAAGAGGTGCTCTACACCGTGGCGCTGCACGTCGGCACCGGCGTGGACGCGCCCGACTTCCTGGCCACCGTCGACGTCGACCCGGCGTCGCCGACGTACTCGCAGGTGATCCACCGCACGTACATGCCAAACGTGGGCGACGAGCTTCACCACACCGGCTGGAACGCCTGCAGTTCGTGCCACGGTGACGAGGCCAAGTCGCGTCGGTTCCTGGTGCTGCCGGGCTTCCGCTCCGGCCGGATTCACATCGTCGACACGGAGGACCAGCGCGCGCCACGGCTTCACAAGGTCATCGAGCCCGAGGAGATCCGCAGCAAGACGAACCTCAGCGCTCCCCACACGGTGCACTGCCTCGCAGATGGCCACGTGATGATCTCGATGCTGGGTGACGCCGCCGGCAACGCTCCAGGTGGCTTCCTGCTGCTCGACCAAGAGTTCGACGTCGTCGGCCGTTGGGAGCGGGAGCAGGACGGCATGCAGTTCAACTACGATTTCTGGTACCAACCGCGGCACAACGTCATGGTGTCGAGCGAGCTGAGCGCACCCAAGACCTACGAGCCCGGCTTCGACCTCGAGGACGTCGCCAAGGGCAAATACGGGCAGCGGCTTCACTTCTGGGATTGGCGGTCGCGCAGCCTGGCGCAGAGCTTCGATCTTGGCGGTGACGGCCTGGTTCCGCTCGAGGTGCGCTTCCTGCATGACCCGGACAGCACGCACGGGTACGTCGGAGCAGCGCTCTCGAGCAACGTGTGGCACTGGCACAAGCCGAACGGCCGCTGGGAGCTGTCGAAGGCGATCGACATGGCGCCCGTCGAGGTGGAGGGCTGGCCTTTCCCGGTGCCGCCCCTGACCACCGACCTGTTGCTGTCGCTCGACGACCGCTTCCTCTACCTGTCGAACTGGTTGCACGGAGACGTGCGGCAGTACGACGTCCGTGACCCGCAGCACCCGAAGCTGGTCGGGCAGGTGTGGTGTGGCGGGGTGCTGGGCAACGCAACGCACGCCCACGGCTACGCGTTGCGCGGTGGTCCACAGATGCTGCAGCTCAGCCTCGACGGCCGGCGGCTGTACGTGACGAACTCGTTGCTCAGTTCGTGGGACGACCAGTTCTACCCGGACATGGCGAAGCAAGGCTCGCACATGTTGCAGATCGACTGCGACATCGAGGAAGGCGGTTTGAGGATCCACCCGGAGTTCTTCGTCGACTTCGGCGACGAGCCCACCGGCCCCGCGCGGGCCCACGAGATGCGCTACCCAGGAGGAGACGTGACGTCGGACATCTGGGTGTGAAAGCGGCATCTGCGCGCACGAAGACGAGGTTCGCCTGAAGGACGTTCGGGACGGTCGACCGCTACCAGGCGGCCGACCGTCTTACCTGGTGGCGCCGAAGAGTTCCTCGTAATCCGTCTCGGGAGCGACGGCACGCAGGGCCACCACGCGGCCCTCCTCGTCGGCGCGGCGGGTGAACGCGCGCTCGCCCGGGCGCTTCCGTTCGTAACGCACCAGGCGGACGCGCCCCCCACCTAACGGCTCGAGCCGCACGCGCACCGTCACGCCTTGCACGGTGCGCTCGATCCAGCGCGCGGGCGAGAACAGGTCGTCTTGGAAGACGGGCGAAGGCATCCACCAGCAGCCTAGCGCCTGAAGCAGCGGCGCACTCAGCCGTGGCGGGTGAGCTCCTCGCGCATGGCCGCTGCGTCCCACGAGCAGATCGTCTTCTCGGTCATGCTCGCGCCAAGGCGCTCGTAGAAGGCGCGGGCCGCGCGGTTGTCGGGCGTCACTTCCCAGCGAACGCGCCGGCCGTCTGCGAGCGCGACGCGAGCCAGCTCGCGCATGAGCGCTCGTCCGACGCCGCGGCCGCGGGCGGCTTCGCGCACGATCAGGTCGTCGACGTAGATGAGCTCGCGCCCGTGCCACGGCCAATACAGATACGTGTACGTCACACTGCCGAGCGCCTCTCCGTTCGATTCCGCGATCAACGCGCGCATCTTCGGCGCGGGCCCTTCGAGCATCGCGCGCGCTGCCTCGTCGGTGAAGGCGGTGGGTCGAGGGAGGCCTTCGTGGTCGGCGAGCTCGTGCGCCATCGAGCGGATGACGGGCCCGTCGTCGGGCGTAGCGGGGCGAACCGTGATCGGGTGCATGCGAGAGACGGTAACGCAGTCGGCAGCGGCCCGCCCGAGGAAGGCCGGGTCGCAGGAGCTGAAAGAGCGAAAGGGCTTTTGCTTCGAGAATCCGCGTGTTCGGCATCGTCCCCGACACGCCCGACACGCCCACCGCGCCCGCGGCGCCCGCGGCATCCGCCGCGCCCGGAGTACGATGCCACCTGGACCCCGACCGAGTGCACGTCCACGCGTACGCTTTCCCCCGCGCCTAGCGTTCGGGGGCGACGCACAGCACCGGCTCCGTGACGTGACCCGGGCAAGGAGAGGGGACCGCATGACCGCACCCATGGGCGAGCTCGGCCGACATCTGCTTGGAGCACGGCGTCTTCATCGAGACGGGGCCGCATAAGCACGCCATCCAGCAGACGTTCTTCCTCTACCTCTACGAACCGGGCGGCAACCGTTTCGAGATCGCCTGCCCCGGCGCGCGCCTCATCCTCGCGCCCGACTGGAAGACGATCGTGTGGTCGCAGGAGGAGCGGAAGAAGGGCCAGGCCTGGGGCTTGCAGACGGTGCCGAGCTTCCACACGCACGGGACGCCGCCGGTGGAGGGCGTCGACTAGCGGTCGCGGCGTGAAGCGAACACGCGGCGGGGCGAGCGTCTCGCGCATGCGCAGCCGCGTTCCCCATATGAACCCGCAGGGGTAACACGGAGGGTCTGGAACATGGTGGGCGATGA
>JAWOIL010000202.1:0-2503 GCA_046484635.1 Trueperaceae bacterium | reverse complement strand
GCGACCGAGCGGCAGGACGGCGCCGCCTTCTTCAGCCGCCTGCTGGAGCGCAACCCGCCCCAGCGCGTGCTCGCGTTCCTCGACGAGGACACCAGCCTCGCGCAGGAGGTCGCGCTGATGGCCAGCGTCGACATCCCGCTCTTCTGGCGCGTCGGCGCCGAGGTCGCCTGGCGGCGGTGGCGGGCGCGGCGTCGTCCACCACCGCCATGACCGCGTTCGCTGCGCTTCGCCGAGCAACGCCGCTCGTTGGTACCTTGGCTCCATGAGCTTCGGGTCGTTCGGGCGCGAGTTGCGGGAGACGGTGCTGTCGTTGGCGCCGGCGCTACTGCTCATCGTGTCGTTCCAGGTTCTCGTGCTGCGGCAGCCCTGGAGTGAGTTCTGGCCGATCGCCCTGGGGTTGGTGGCGACCGTGATCGGCTTCGTGCTGTTCATCGAAGGGGCCAAGCTCGGTCTCCTCCCGCTCGGGCGTTCCATCGGCAACGCCTTCATCGAGCGCCGCGCGCTGGTGCCGCTGCTGACGTTCGGCCTGCTGCTCGGGATCGTGCTCACGGTGGCGGAGCCCGACGTGCGCCTGCTCGCCTACCAGATGGAGGGCGTGCTCGAGGGGTTCACGACGCGGTCGACGCTGATCTTCGTGACGGCGATGGGGCTGGGCGTCTTCGGGGTGGTCGCGCTGCTGCGGAACGTCATGGCGTTCGGCGTGCGCTGGATCCTGGTGCCGGGCTACCTGTTGGCGGCGGTGCTGCTGCTGTTCGTGCCCGAGTCGGCGGCGACCATGGCGTACGACATGGGCGCGGTCACGACGGGTCCGATGACGGTCCCCTTCCTGCTCGCGCTCGGCGTCGGGCTGGCGTCGGTGCTGGGTGGCCGCGACCAGCTGCAGAGCGGCTTCGGCGTGATGGCCATCGGCTCCGTCGGACCCATCCTGGCGATTCTCGTGTGGCAGCTCTCGGTGGGTGGCTCGTGATCGCGACCCTCGGCGCGGTGGCGGTGGAGGTCATCGAGGCGACGGTACCCGTCCTGGCGCTGATCTTCTTCTTCCAGTTCGTGGTGTTGCGACGGCGCCTGAGCGACGTGCGCACCACCCTCATCGGCATCGCGATGGCGGTGGCGGGGCTGTTCCTGTTCATGGTGGGCGCGAAGATCAGCCTCATCCCGATGGGCATCGCGATCGGCGAGAGCTTGGCGGGGCTCCCGCTCGTGGCCCTGGTGGGCTTCGCCTTCGTCGTGGGCGTGTCGGTGGCCACCGCCGAGCCGGCGGTGCGCATCTTCGCGCACGAGGTCGACGAGGTGTCGGCGGGGTCCACCCGCAAGCGCTGGGTCGTGGCGGCGATCGCGCTGGCCGTCGGGGTGGCGGTCGCGTTGGCGGTCGCCCGCATCGCCAACGGTTGGTCGTTGGCCACGATCCTCGTCCCTGGTTACGTCATCCTCCTGGCATTGACGCTGTGGGCGCCGAGGCGCTTCGTCCCGCTGGCGTACGATGCCGGCGCGGTCGCCACCGGGCCGGTGGCCGTCAACTTCGTGCTGCCGCTGTCGACGGGTCTCGCCATCGGGTTGGGCGGCGAGGGCGCGGGTCTGCTCGGCTTCGGGGTGGTGGGGCTGGTCGCGCTGTTGCCGATCGCCGCCATGCTGCTGCTCTCGATCGCTCTCGAGCGAGGAAGGGAACGTACCTGACATGACGCGAACGCAGTTGATCGTGGCGATCGTCCCGCAAGGGCGGTGCCCCGTGCTGGTCACGGCGGCCAAGGAGGCGGGCGCCGAGGGCGCCACCATCGTCCGGGGACGCGGTACGGGCGTGCACGAGTCGAGCAAGTTCCTCGGCGTCCCCATCGAGCCGGAGAAGGACCTGCTGCTGGTCCTGATCCCCGCCGAAGCGACCGACGCGGTGATGGACGCGATCGTGCGCGCCGGTCAGCTCGACCAGCCGGGCCACGGGATCGCCTTCGTGATCGACGTACCCCGGGTCGAGGGCATCGTGCACCGCGGCGAGGTGATGACGACCGTCAAGCACTGACTCGGCCCCGCGACGCCGGGCCGAGGTGCGCATGACCGAAGGTGGTCCGGGCGCCGGCGGTATCGTCGTGCCGAAGCTCGCTTCGACCCCCGAAAGAGGTGTGCCGTGAACCGTTCGCTCGCTCGTTTCGTCGTGCTGGCCGCGCTGCTCGTGTCGTCGAGCGCCCTCGCCATGCAGCCGCTCAACAGCCCGATCTACTACCTCGTCACCGCGCCGGAGCTCGTCGACGGCGTGCCTGTGGTTGGCGAGCTGACCACCGCGAGCGGCCGGAACTTCAAGGACGGCAGCTACCTCGATGTCCTGGTCCTGCGCAGCGCCGGCGTGGAGACGGTCGACGTCCGCGTCGAGAGCGACGACTTCGACGTCTACCTGACGCTCGTGTCGCCCGCCGGCGAGGTCCTCGACGCGAACGACTACGTCCAGCCTCTCGGCGGCGCCTTCGACGCGGCGCGGGTGCGGACCTACCTGCCCGAGGCGGGCACCTACCTC
>JAWOIL010000178.1:0-10032 GCA_046484635.1 Trueperaceae bacterium | reverse complement strand
CCTACAACAACGTCCCCCGCAAGATCGCCAACGCCAAGCCGAAGAAGATCAGGATCCCCGTCACGTCCACCACGGTCGCCACGAAGGGCGTGGACGACGCTGCCGGGTCCGCGCCGATGCGCTTCAGGGCGATCGGCATGAGCGAGCCCGTCAAGGACCCCCAGGTCACCACGCCCAGGAGCGCCAGGCCGATAGTGGCGCCGATCAACGGCCAATGCGGTCCGTAGGCGTCGAAGGCGACGCCCCACACGGCCACGCGCAGGAATCCGAGGACGCCGAGGATTGCGCCGAGCGCGGCGCCGGCCACCAGTTCGCGCCGGGTGATGCGCCACCAGTCGTGCACCGTCACCTCGCCCAGGGCGATGGCGCGCGTCACCAGTGCGGCCGCCTGCGAACCGGAGTTGCCGCCGCTGGAGATGATGAGCGGCAGGAAGAGCGCCAGCACCACGGCGTTGGCGATCTCCGCCTCGAAGAACCCCATCGCCGTGGCCGTCAGCATCTGACCCAGGAACAACAGCACCAGCCAGAACCCCCGCTTGCGCACGACGCGCGCCAGCGAGATCGTCAGGTACGGCTCCTCCAGGGCCTCCACACCACCGAGCATCTGGATGTCCTCGGTGGCCTCTTCTTCGGCCACGTCGAGGACGTCGTCGACCGTCACGATCCCGACCAGCACACCCTGCGTATCGGTGACCGGCAACGCGGAGCGGTCGTGCTTACGGAACACCGCCACCGCCTCCTCCTGGTCTTCCGTGGCGGTGAGAGCGACGAACTGGTGGTCGAGGAGGTCCTCGATCTTCGTGTTCGGGTCCACCAGCAGCAACTCGCGCATGCGCAGGTCGTCGATCAGGACGCCACCCGCGCCCGTGACGTAGACGACGTTGAGCGTCTCGGAGTCCTGGCCGTACACGCGCACGTGCGCCAGCGCCTCGGTCACCGTCCAAGGTGGCTTCACCGCGACGTAGTCGGGCGTCATCAGGCGCCCGATCGATTCCTCCGGGTAGCCCAGCAGGCGCGTCGCTACGCTTCGCTCCTTCGGCGCCAGCAGGTTCAGCAGTCGCTTCGTGACCTTGCCCGGCAGTTCCTCGAGCAGCGCGGTGCGGTCGTCCGGCGACATGTCGTTCAGGATGTGCGCCACGTCTTCGTCGCCGAGGCCGCGCAACAACCGCTCCTGGTCGGGCACCGGCAGGTACTCGAAGGTGTCGAGCGCCACGTCGCGCGGCAACAGGCGGAACACCACCGCCTCGACGTCGTCAGGCAGCTTCTCGAGCGCCTCCGCGAGGTCGGGCGGCCCGTACTCCGAGATACGCTCGTGCAACTCCTCGAAACGGCGCTCGCCGACCAGGGCTTCCAGTTCCTCGATCAGCGTCGTCGGTTCTCGTACCGGAAGCGTCATGGCCCTCCTCCCGTGCGGCGCGTTCACCCGTCGATGCTTAGCTTGTGCGGCTCTTCACGAGCGAACCGCTCGTGCGCTCGTGACGAACCATGGTCCTTCGCTCAGTTCAGCTCGTCCAGCGTCAGCCGGAACGACGGCACGAAGGTCTCCAAGAAGTAGCGCAACGCCGGGTCGTCGGTCCGCCGAAGCTCCTCCTCGATGGTCTGCTCGGCGCGCTGGAACTCCTCGTTGCCTGCCTTCGCTTCTTCGACGCACTTGAGGTACGCCGACACCTTGTCCGCCAGCTTCACCACGCGCCAGGCCTCGTCGTCGGCTTCTTCGTGGAACAAGAGCGCGGCGTAGTCGGCCTGCATCTCTTCGGGCAGCATCGCGAGCAGGCGCCGGCGGGCCACCGTCTCGATGCCCGACAGCGCTTCCTTGATGCGCGGGTTGAAGTACTTGATGGGCGTCGGGAAGTCGCCGGTGATGACCTCCTCGGCGTCGTGGAACACCGCCAGCAGCGCGATGCGGTTCGGGTCGAGAGCGCCCCCGAACATGCGGTTGCGGATCACGGCGAGTCCATGGGCGATCATCGCGACCTGCAGACTGTGCTCCTGCGTGTTCTCGAAGCGGGTATTGCGCATCAGCCCCCAGCGCTGGATGAACTTCATGCGCGCGAGGTAGGCGAAGAAGTGGCTGGTCACGCCCGGTATCCTACCCGCTGCACCCGACGTCGTCGGTGGCTGGGGCGGTACGCCGGGCGCGCTTCTTGCCGCGCTTCGGGCTACTCGCGCCGAGCGCGGGAGGCAACGCTGCGGACACGATGTTCGGCGCGGCCATCGTATGAAACAATCCATTGACGGCCGGCAACGCCCGAACGTAGGCTCGGCCTGGTAGGAGGACACTGTGAAGCGTCTCGCTTGGATCACCCTCGCCATCGTGGCGATCGCCCTCAGCGCCTGCGCCCCGACCGCGGCCGTCAGCAACAACGTCACCCCCACGTTGATCTCCGTGACGGGACCCCAGTCCGTCGGAGGCACCGTCGATCTCCAGGGCCGCTACTTCGGGGACGGCCAAGGGGGCCAAGCCGACAACAGTTACGTGATCGTCGGCGCCGACATGGAAGGCAAGAACGGCATCCAGGTCGAACCGACCTCTTGGACGCCCACGCGCATCACCTTCGTCGCTCCTGAAGGCGCCGGCTACGGTTGGGTCTTCGTGATCGTCGGAGGCGTCCGTAGCAACGGCCTGCCGGCCAACCTTCCCTGACCGGGACACCTTGGCTCAGACCTGAGACGCGTCGACGGTACGCAACCAACTTGGACCGACCGAGGGGCCGCCGAACGGGCGGCCCCTCGTCGTGCTTGCGCCGCGAACGGCCGCTGCAAGACCCAGGTGTAGACTCGGAGACCATGAAGCTTCAGGCCGTCAAGGGCACCCACGACATCCTCCCGGCCGACCAGGCCCCCTGGCGCAAGGTGCACGACGCCGCGCGCACGGTACTCGAGCGCGCCGGTGCCGGCCGCATCACCACCCCCGTGTTCGAGTATGCCGAGGTGTTCGAGAAGTCCGTGGGCGAGTCCGCCGACCTGGTGGTCCAGAAGGAGATGTACACCTTCGAAGACCGCGGCGGACGCCTACTGACGCTCCGTCCCGAGTTCACCGCCGGCGTGATGCGCGCGTTCATCGAGAACGGCATGCACACCTGGCCCATGCCCGTGAAGCTCTGGAGCGACGGCCCGCTGTTCCGGGCCGAGAACGTCCAACGCGGCCGGTACCGGCAGTTCCACCAGGTCAACTTCGAGATCCTCGGTCTCACCCAGGCCGTCACCGATGCCGAAGCGATCGCGCTCATGCACCGGACGCTCGAAGCGTGCGGACTCACGCGGCACCGCATCCGCCTCGGCTCGGTCGGCGATCCCGCCGACCGAGCGGCCTACAACGCCTACCTGCGCGAAGCGCTCGCACCGATGGCGGAGGAACTCTCCGAGACCAGCCGCGAACGCCTGCGGCTCAACCCGATGCGCGTCCTGGACAGCAAGGATGCGCGCGACCAGGAACTCATCCGCACGCTCAAGCGCCCGCTCGACCTGCTCGGCGACGACGCTCGCGCGCACTTCGAAGCCGTGCAGCGGTACCTGCGATCGTGGGGCGTGCCGTTCGACATCGACCCTGCCATCGTGCGGGGTCTCGACTACTACCGCCGGACCGCCTTCGAGGCGCACTACGAGGGTATCGGTGCGCAATCGGCGCTGGGCGGCGGCGGCCGCTACGACGGGCTGATCGAGAACCTCGGAGGCCCGGCGATGCCTGGCGTGGGTTGGGCGTTCGGCACCGAGCGCGTCCTCGACGCCATGGCGCAGGAAGAGGGGGTGACGGAGGCAGCCGGCGGCCCGCTCTTGTTCCTCGTCCCACTCGACGATGAGGCGGTCGACGAGGTGAGTGCCTTGGCTCACCGCCTGCGCGAGCGCTTCGCTGTGAGCTTCGCGTACCAGCGCCGGAACCCCGGCAAGGGGCTCAAGGAGGCCGATCGCGCCGGCGCCGTATACGCCGGGTTGCTCGGAACGAGCGAGCGTGCGCTCGGGGCGCTTCGCGTCAAGCATCTCGCCAGCGGCGAGCAACTCGAGATCGGACTGGCGCAGCTGGCCGACTTCCTCGAAGGCCGCGAAGCGGCCCTCTGATAGGCTCTTGCTCATGAGAAGAAGCCACACCTGTGGTGAACTACGCGCCCAGCACGACGGTTCCAGCGTCGTGCTGCAGGGCTGGGTCAACCGCCGCCGCGACTTGGGCGGCTTGCTGTTCCTCGACCTCCGCGACCGGCACGGCATCACGCAGGTCGTCGTCGAACCGGGCGCCAAGCAGGCGTTCGCCACCGCCGAGGAGGTGCGCGCCGAGTTCGTGATCGAGGTCGCGGGCGCCGTGCGTCTCCGGCCCGAGGACCAGCGCGGCCGAGGCACTCCTACCGGAGACGTCGAGGTCATCGCCAAGAGCGTGACCGTGCTCTCCCCCGCCGCCACTCCGCCGTTCCAGGTCGACGGGACCGTCGATGCGTCCGAGGTCAACGAGGAACTGCGCCTGAAGCACCGCTACCTCGACCTGCGCAGGCCGGCGGCGCTCGCGCCGCTCCTGCTGCGTCACGCCATGACCAAGGCGATCTGGGACTTCCTCGACGAACGCGGCTTCGTGCAGGTGGAAACCCCGCTGCTGACGTTGTCGACGCCCGAGGGCGCGCGCGACTACGTCGTGCCCGCCCGGCAACGGCCGGGCGCGTTCTACGCGTTACCGCAGTCTCCACAACTGTTCAAACAGATGCTGATGATGGCCGGAGTGGACCGCTACTTCCAGGTGGCGCGCTGCTTCCGCGACGAGGACTTGCGCGCCGACCGCCAGCCCGACTTCACCCAGCTCGACATCGAGATGGCGTTCGTGGACGAAGACGACGTCCTGGCGCTCAACGAGGAGCTGATGCAGGTCGTGGTGCGGCGCGCGCTCGGCCGCGAGGTCGCCGCACCGTTCCCGCGCCTGTCGTACCGGGACGCGATGGACCGCTACGGCTCGGACAAGCCCGACATCCGCTTCGGCCTCGAACTCGAGGACGCCTCCGGCGTCTTCCGGACCAGTGCGTTCCGTGGCTTCGCCGCCGCGCTCGAGGCCGGCGGGGTGGTGAAGGCGCTGCGGGTGCCGGCAGATCAGGCCGGACCCTTGAGCCGCAAGGTGCTTTCGGAACTCGAAGAACACGCCAAGCGCCACGGCGCCAAAGGACTGGCGTGGCTCAAGCGCGGTCCCGACGGGTTCTCCGGTCCGCCCGCGAAGTTCCTGTCGGAGGTGGAAATCGAGACGCTCGGGCGGCTGGCCCCACATGAAGGTGACGTGCTGCTGTTCGTGGCCGACCGTTGGCTGGTGGCCTGTACCGCCCTCGGCGCCGTGCGCACGCGGCTGCCGGACGTGCTCGGGTCGGACGTCGACGAAGACGCCCTGGCGTTCTTGTGGGTGGTCGACTTCCCGCTGTTGGAGCACGACGCGGAGACCGGCGCGTGGACCTACATGCACCACCCGTTCACGCGCCCGCGGGAAGAGGACCTGGATCGTCTCGAAACGGACCCCGGCACGGTCCGGGCGCACGCCTACGACCTGGTACTGAACGGCAACGAGGTCGGTGGCGGAAGCCTCCGCATCCACCGCATCGACGTCCAACGGCGCATGTTCCGCGCGCTCGGCTTCAGCGACGAGAGCGCCCGCGCCCGGTTCGGGTTCTTCCTGGACGCGCTGGCCTATGGCGCGCCGCCGCACGGTGGCATCGCCTGGGGGCTCGACCGACTGGTGATGCTGCTCGCCGGTGTGGATAGCATCCGCGACACCATCGCCTTCCCGAAGAACCAGCGCGGGGTCGACCCGTTGACCGGCGCCCCGAGCCCGCTCGACGAAGCGCAGTTGGCGGAGCTGCGCCTGGCCGTCGTCGCGCCGAGCGACCGATCTTGATCCCGCTCGTCGTGCTGGACATCGACGGCACCATCGTGGGCACCGGCGGTCAGGTCCAGCAGTGCATCTGGGACGCCGTCGACCGCGCCACCGAGGCCGGCGTGAAGATCGTGGCCTGCACCGGCCGGCCCGCGCTGGGGACGTCCCTCAAGATCGCGCAGCGGCTCGGGCCGAACAACCCGCACGTGTTCCAGAGCGGCGCGCACGTCGGCTACCCGGATGGGCGGACGCTGAAGGCGTCGGCGCTCGGAGGCGCCGCTACCGAACGACTCATCGAGTCGTCGCGGCGCTTGGGGATCGTGCTGGAGCTCTACACGCCCAACGCCCTGTTCGTGGAACGGAAGACCCCGCTGAGCGAGGCGCACGCCAAGCTGCTGGGTGTCGCGCCGATCGTTCGCGACCTCGAGGACGTGGCGGCGAAGGAACCGGTGGTGCGCGCGCAGTGGGTGGTGTCGGAAGGGCGCGAGCACGAGCTCGCGACGCACGCGCCGGAGGGCGTGCAAGTCTCGCACGCCACCAGTCCGGCGCTTCCTGGCGTCGCGTTCGTGAGCGTCACCAACGAAGGCGTTTCCAAGGCGAGCGCGGTGGTGCGTTTGGCGGAACACCTGCGCATCGACCTGGAAGACGTGATGGCGGTGGGCGACTCCGGCGGCGACATTCCCATGCTCGACGTGGTGGGCCACCCGCGGGTGATGGCGAACGCCACGACAGAACTACTCGAACGCTACCGCAACGTCGTGGGAGACGTCGAGGAGTGCGGTGCTGCCGAGGCCCTGGACGAGGCCGTGGCGTGGCGCCGCGACGCGTCCGAGCCGAGCTGACCCCTGATAGACTCGCCGTCATGGCGTACACCCCCATCGAAGCGCTTCCCACGCGGCTCGGCGACGAAGTCGAGATCGCCGGTTGGCTCACCAACCTCCGCTCCAGCGGCAAGATCGCCTTCCTGCAGCTGCGGGACGGCAGCGGGTTCGTACAGGGCGTGGTGGCGAAGAACGACGTCGACGAGAGCGTCTTCGCGCGCATCCGCGGATTGACGCAGGAGACGAGCGTGCTGGTGCGCGGCGTCGTGCGCGCCGATCCGCGCGCCCCGAGCGGCGTCGAGCTGGGGGTGCAGGACGTGACGGTGGTCTCCGCCACCGTCGACTACCCCATCACTCCCAAGGAGCACGGCGTCGACTTCCTGTTCGAGAACCGGCACCTCTACCTGCGCCACCGGCAACCGTGGGCGATCCTCCGCATCCGCGACGAGGTCGAGCGTGCGGTGCACGACTTCTTCGCCGAGCGCGGGTTCGTGCGCTTCGACGCGCCGTTCTTCATGCCGACCGCCGTCGAGGGCACCACGAACCTGTTCGAGATCGAGCTGTTCGAGGAAGACTCCGCCTACCTGTCGCAGTCCGGTCAGCTGTACGCCGAGGCGGGCGCGCTGGCGCTGGGCAAGGTCTACACCTTCGGACCCACTTTCCGCGCCGAGAAGAGCAAGACGCGCAGGCACCTGCTCGAGTTCTGGATGATCGAGCCCGAGGTCGCTTACCTCGACCACGACGGCAACCTGGCGTTGCAGGAAGCGTTCGTTTCCTACCTGGTCGGGAGGGTGCTGGAGAAGCGGCAAGCCGAACTAGCGCTATTGGGGCGCGACGTGAGCAAGCTGGAGCCGACGGCGGCCGGGAGCTTCCCCCGCATCGGCTACGACGAGGCGCTCGTCTACTTGGCCGAGCACGGCGAGACCCTGGCCTGGGGCGACGACTTCGGGGCGCCGCACGAGACGATGCTGGGCGAGCGCTACGACCGGCCGGTGTTCGTCGAGCACTGGCCCACCCAGGCCAAGGCGTTCTACATGGAGCCGCTGCCTGGCGACCCGACCCGCGTGCTGGCGGCCGACCTGCTGGCGCCGGAGGGCTACGGCGAGCTGATCGGCGGTTCCCAACGCATCCACGACCTCGCGCTACTCGAGGAGAGGATCCGTCAACACGACCTTCCGGCGGATGCGTTCGCCTGGTACCTCGATCTGCGCCGCTACGGCAGCGTCCCGCACTCCGGTTTCGGCATGGGCCTCGAGCGGTTCCTGGCCTGGATCACGGGCGTGCCGCACCTGCGCGAGGTCATCCCGTTCCCGCGCATGCTGACGCGCATGTACCCCTGAGGCCGGTCTTCACCGCCGGCCGGTCGGTCGCCCGTCACAGCGCCGACGGCACCGCCACGTGACCGAGCAGCGTCTCCGTCGGCCTGCCCTCGCGCAGGAAGCGCACCTCGTCCACCCCGTTCGCCTCGACGGTCGCGATCAGCGCTCGCAACAACGCGCGCTCGCGCGCGACCGTCACGCCGACCGGTTGCGGCATGGCGACGTCGATCACGGCTACGCGGCGCCGGTCGAACGTCTCCACGAACACCCGCGGCGTCGGCAGCGCGCTGGGCCAAAGGTCCTCCTCGACCAACGCGGCGCGCAGGGCCCCGACGACGGCCGCCATGCGCGCCGAACCGCGTTCGGGCAGCGCGACCTGAACCACCCGGGACCACTCCAAACCGGCCAACATGCTGATCATCACCGACGCGGGGCTGAATGTCCGTCGCATGGTCTCGATCATCAAGGAGCTGGACGTCGAGGTGGAGGGCGAGAAGATCTGGGTCGTCCAGCTCAAGCACGCCGACGTCGACGAGGTGAACAAGATCCTGGCGCAGATCTTCGCCCAGCGCGGGGCGTCGATCCCGCAGGTCAAGGGCCGGGCCGGTGGGGGCGAGGGCGAGGGGCTCAGCGCCTCGAAGATCGTGCCCGATGCCGCCTCCAACTCGCTGATCATCGTGGCCAGCCCCGGGGCGTTCGCCAAGATCGCCTCGCTGATCAAGAAGCTGGACGTGGAGAGCGAGGGGGCCAACCAGAAGATTCACGTCTACTACCTGGAGAACGCCGACTCCGAGAACCTGGCCAACACGCTCTCGGGGCTCACCGGCGGTCAGGTGCGGACGCGGGGGCGCGGGGCGCGCACGCCTGCCGCGCCCCGGGGCCAGGCTGGCGCGAGCACGACCACTCTGTTCGAGGGTGACGTCAAGATCAGCCCGGACAAGGCCACCAACTCGCTGGTCATCATCGCGACGGCCAAGGACTTCTTCAATCTGCGGCGGGTGATCCAGAAGCTGGACATTCCGCGGCGGCAGGTCTTCGTCGAGGCTTCGATCATGGAGATCAGCCTGGACAAGAGCAGCAAGCTGGGCTTCGCCTACCACGGCGGCGGGATCACCGGGTCGGGCGACACCGAGTCGATCATCTTCGGCGCGGTCGAGCACAGCGAGTGGAACAGCCTCGTCTTCAACCCGCTGTCGCTGATGGGCCTGGCGGTGGGCGCCCGGGGGGCGACGATCGAGGGCTCGGCCCAGCTCCTCGGTCTCCCTTCCGACATCCCGGGCTTCGGCGTGATGTTCCAGGCGCTGCAGAACAACAACAACGTCAACGTGCTCTCCTCGCCGCACATCCTGACCACCGACAACGAGGAGGCCGAGATCACGGTCGGACAGAACATCCCGTTCCAGGGCGCCTTCATGGGCGGCGGCTTCGGCAACCTCGCCGGCGCGGCGGGGCAGACGGCCCTCTCCAGCTTCCTGCCTGCGGTCTCGGTGCAGCGGCAGGACGTCGCGCTCAAGCTCAAGCTGACGCCGCATGTCAACGAGAGCGACATGGTCCGGCTCGAGCTGGAGCAGGAGGTCTCGGACATCGCCTCGCAGAACTTCAATGGTCTCGGCCCGTCGACCTCGAAGCGCACGGCGAAGACGGTGGTCGTGGTCCAGGACCAGCAGACGGTGGTGATCGGTGGCCTGATGGCCGACCGGATCCAGGACTCGGTGAGCAAGGTGCCGCTCTTGGGCGACATCCCGATCCTGGGCTACCTCTTCAAGTACAGCACCAAGACGGTGCAGAAGACCAACCTGCTCATCGTGCTGACGCCGTACGTGATCCGGGACCAGAGCGACCTCAGACGCATCTTCAAGCGCAAGCTGGAGGAGCGGCGCGAGTTCATCGAGCGCTACACCGCCTTCAAGGCGCAGGACGTGCACGGGGACATCGACTATCGCCACAAGCGGGGGCTGCTGTCCGAGATCAACGTGGTCGGCGCCCAGGCGGAGGCCGAGGCCAAGCTGCTCGATGAGGCGCGGCAGGAGACGGAGGAGCCGCCGGAGGGGCTGGAGAT
>JAWOIL010000137.1:0-18374 GCA_046484635.1 Trueperaceae bacterium | reverse complement strand
ACTGCTCTACGGCGTGCTGGTGAGCTTGGCGAGCAGCGCGCTCGAGGTCGTACTGCCGCAGGCGCCCGCGCGCCTCGGCGACCGGATACGGCTACTGAATGCCGTCGTGACGGAGAACCTGGGGTACCGACCGTGGCTCGCGCTGGTTCGGACCATCGCGATGTTCACGATCCGTCGCCGTCGCGGAGTGTGGGGCGTCATGACGCGGCGGCGATTCGGTTGAGCGGAATCCCGCGCACCGGTGGCGAACGCGACAGCGCGGGCCGCGTCCGGAGAACCTGCACGTCTGCGGGACGCATCCGGAGAACCCACACGTCTGCGGGACGCGTCTGGCGCGGAGCCTGCGCGCTCCGCAAGCGCGTGGAGCGGGCGGAGCGGTCGTTCAGCCTTCGGTGATCTCGGTGACGTACGCCGGAAGGTCGACCGGTTGGAGCCTCAGCGACTCGAACAGTCCTTGCGGGAGGCTCAAGTCACCGACGAACAGACGTCCCACGTGCCCGCCTGGGTGGATGCCGGTCTTCGGCAACGCCACGCTCATGGTGACGTTGGCATCCACCACGTCGCCCGGCGTCTCACCGTCGTCGGCGCGCATGCCCGTTGGCGTGTCGAGCGAGATCACGCAACAGCCCTCGCGCATGTGGTTCAGCACGGTGATCACGTCAAGCGTGCGGCCGCGCGGGGGGCCTTCGAGGTTCGTGCCGATGGCGGCGTCGATGACGCAGCCGAACTTCATCTTCGGCAGACTGGTGCGCACCTTGACCCGTTCGAAGTGCCGCAAGTGCTCGAGTTGTTCCTTCGGCGTGCCCGAGTAGTTCTCGGCCTCGTGCGTCGGAACGACCCACACGCGCCGGCCGCGCGCCGCCAGCAGGCGGGCGGCCGCCAAGCCGCCACTACCGTTGTTGCCGCGGCCGGCGACCACCAGGATGGGGCCGTCACCGCCGTACTCCTCGACCAACGTAACCAAGTTGCGGGCGGTGTGTTCGACGAGTACGCGGTTGTCAAGACCGAACTTGCCGGTAGCAAGCATGATGAGCTGCTGCATCTGGTTCGCGGTGATGGCGGGGATATCGTCCCAGCGGAGTTGCGGGAAGCTCATGCGTACCCTTTCGCGGACTCAGCCGACCAGTTCGACGCTCTCGAGGTCAGCGGTGGAGTAGACGTTCTGCACGTCGTCGAGGTCCTCGAGGCTCTCCACGAACGTCAAGAACTTGCGCGCTTCCTCCGGCGCAAGCGGCGTCTGCGTCTGCGGCACCTTGGTGAGTTGGGCGACCTGCGACTCGATGCCGCGCGCCTGCAGCGCCTCGACGAACTCGTAGAGGCCGGTAGGGGAGGTGAAGATCGTAGTGGCGTCGTCGTCGACCTCGAGGTCGTCGGCGCCCAGATCGATGGCGATCTCCTGCAGCTCCTCGTCGGCGCGTTCGATGACGATCACGCCTTTGGTGTCGAACTGCCAAGCCGTCGACCCGGAGAGGTTGCCGCCGTGCTTACTGAACACGTGACGCACCTCCGCGGCCGTGCGGTTCTTGTTGTCGGTGAGCGCCTCGACCATCACGGCCACGCCGGCCGGGCCGTAACCCTCGTACACGACCTCGTCGAAGCTGCCACCTTCACCGCCGCCCAGGGCGCGCTCGATGGCACGGTCGATGTTGTCCTGGGGCACGTTGTCGGTCTTCGCCGCTCCGAGGGCGTTCTTGAGCGGAAGATTGACGCTCGAATCACCGCTGCCACCGGCTCGCACCGCCGACTGGATGGCTCGGATGTGCTTGCTGATGACCTTGCCGCGGTTGCGATCCAACACGGCCTTCTTGCGCTTGATCTGTGACCACTTGCTATGGCCTGCCAAGGGTGTCGTCCTCCTGCGGTCGGGGTACCGCTGACGCGTGAACGGTGACGCATGAACGGCGACGCGTGTAGCACGCGTCACCATGGACACATTGTACTCCAACGCACCGCCGCCGCGACCCGAGGATCGCGGCGGCGGGAGGCAGGCTGTCGTCTAGGACGAAGTTCTGCGATGTCAGCGGACGGATCAGCGGATGTACAGGTACGTCTCCTCGACGTCACGAACGGGGTACGCGCGGATCTCCAGGGTGATCGCGCTGGTCCATTCGCCGTCGCCGTAGCGCCCGCGGTACGTCACCGTCTCGTCGGTGCGCCCCGGGGTGAAGTGCGCCCGGACTCGGTGGAACCCGCGCGGCGGAGCGGCGCTGAAGGCCACACGCTGGCTCGGCAGCGGCAGTACGGTGCGGCCGGGGCCGACAGGGATGTTGCGGGAGAAGACGTAGACGGAGCCGTCGGGATCGATCGCCGACAGCGTGACGTAACCCGACTGCGTGGTGTCGACGTAGAACTCGATCTCCTCGCCGACGTAGTAGGTGGCGCCTTCCCCCCGGGTGGGGCGGAAGTCCACGATCACGTCGGAGAGGTCGACGTCGACGTCGGAAACGGTGCCCGGACGGACGTAG
Source organism: Trueperaceae bacterium (assembly GCA_046484635.1). Classification (GTDB taxonomy): domain Bacteria; phylum Deinococcota; class Deinococci; order Deinococcales; family Trueperaceae; genus CAZACZ01. The sequence continues at coordinate 15,909 of JAWOIL010000137.1, read as the reverse complement.
ATCGTGCAGGCAGAAACCAGCAGCGCGAGTAAGGCGACGAGCGGGAAGATGCGCAGGCTTGACCGGTTCATGGAGTGCCTCCTTGCCATCTGGCAGTGTAGCAAGGCCGCAGTGCCTTTGGCGAAGGCGCTGACGGGTCGCCTTCACCGTCTCTTCAGCCTACGGACTTCGAAGTACGGTCTTCGCGATCCAGGACCTAGGCGTCGTCGCGATCAAGGCGCCTCGGACCCGGTCCGGTCGTAGGTGGTGACGAGGTAGGGGAGATCGGTCTGGTGATACCGGCCGCGCTCGTCGTACCAGTAGACGTACGCTCCAAGCGCATCCCCGCCGGCGCCGCCCTCGGACGCCGTGCCGGAACGCGTGACCTTGCCGTCCACGACGCCTTGGAAGACGACCTTGCCGTCGTACGAGTAGACCGAGACGTACATGCGTTGGGCGGTGAAGTCCTGGATACTGCGGCGGATGCGGTTCTGCGTCTCGTTCCGGCATCCGGCGAGCCCCACGACCAGCAGCACCGCGACGACGATGGTGAGTACCCTCTTCACGGTCGACCTCCGGCCACCGGGGAGCGTCCCGGTGGTTCCGAAACGGAGCATAGCACCCTCTTCGGGGCGCCCGGACCTAAGCGGGTGACGCTCAAGTAATGTATCGTGGCGGCAGTGAGCCCGACCGACCGAGTCCGAGCACGCGACCCGTACGTGGTCCTCGGCGTCGCCAAGGACGCCGACGCCGACACCATCAAGTCCGCGTTCCGGCGCCAAGCGATGCAGTATCATCCCGACCGGAACCCAGGCGACTCCGCCGCCGAGGAGCGCTTCAAGCAGTTGTCCGAAGCGTATGCCTTGCTGCGCGACCCCGAGGCCAAGGCGCGCTACGACCGCTACGGCGCCGGTGATCCGCGCGCCTACCGGCCCGACGCCGGGACCGTCGACTGGCAGAGCGTCTTCCGCGAAGCCGAGATCCCCATCGACTGGGGTGCCCACGGCGGCATCCCGCGCACCGGCAACGCCGTGTTCGACGCGTTGTTCGGCGTCATGGCGGGGATGATGCGCAACGCGGGTCTGATGCCGGGAGAGACGCGCGAGGTCGACCTTTCGGTGACCTTGGGCGAGCTCCACGTCGGCGGGACCCGACGCCTGCACGTGCCCGGTCCTTGCGTGTGCCCGACGTGCCGGGGCAGCGGTCGCGCGAGCGGCGGAGGGGCAGTGGCGAAGGCGCCCGGGCCGTTCGAGGTGACCGGCAGGCCGGGCGCCGACGAAGCGGCATGCCCGTCGTGCGGTGGCACCGGCGTGCGTCGACGCGGCGCGACCGTCGACGTGACCGTCCCCGCACGGGCCGGCCCTGGAACGAAGCTTCGCTTGCGCGGCCTGGGCGGGCCCGGCAACCCGCCAGGTGACCTGCTGGTGCAGGTCGTCCCGGAAGTCCCGACCGGAGCCAGGGTGCAGGGCCGGGACGTGTTCGACGACCTGTACCTGGCACCATGGGAGCGCGGCCGCGTGGTGCATGCCGACTATCACGGTGTCGACGTGACCGTGCCGCGCGGGACGTCCGACGGTGGCACGGTGCGCGTGGCGGGCGCCGGCCTCGGCGGCGATCTGGTGCTCACGGTGCGGTTCGACCTCGCACGGGCGGTCGCTCGCTCGGCCGGCGCGTGGTTTCGTAAGCTGGCGAGAGGAGGCGACGCAGCGTGAGCCCGCATCACGGCCGTTCGGACGACGACGACACCGACACCTCCCAACGCCAGGACCGAAGCCACGAGCCCGGTCCGGCCGAGATGGATCAGGACAAGCCGCTGTACGTGATCAGCGTGGCAGCGGAACTGGTCGACATGCATCCGCAGACGCTGCGCCTCTACGAGCGCAAGGGCCTGATCGAGCCGAGTCGCAGCGCCGGCAAGACGCGGCTGTACTCGCAGCGCAACATCGAGCAACTGCGGGAGATCCGGCGGTTGACCCAGGAGCTCGGCGTGAACCTCGCGGGGGTGGAGGAGATCATCCGCTTGCGGAACCGTCTCGACCAACTGCAGGACAACATGGAAGGGCGGATCGCGAACCTCCAGGAGCGCCTTCGGGACCACATGGACGACATGCGCCGAAGGGCGCTGCCCGCTCCGGCCGGGTCGGTGGCGGAGGGCGAGGAAGACGCAGGCAACGTCGCCGCCGACGACGACGACTGGACCGAAGACGACGCCTGAACGCCGCCGCCGCTTCGCGTTCGCCGACGGTATACTCCCAGCCATGCGAGTCATGAAGGGGGTCCAGCGTTCGTGCGCATCGTCTCGCTGACGCTTCAGGGCTTCAAGAGCTTCGGGAACCGCGTCAGCTTGGGTTTCGCGCCGGGCGTCACCGCCATCATCGGCCCCAACGGCTCGGGCAAGTCCAACGTCATCGACGCGTTGCGATGGACCACCGGTGGTGGTCGCGCGCGCGAGTTCCGCGCGACGGACAAGACCGACCTGATCTTCCACGGCGCGGCCGGCAAACGTAGCGTCGGCCTGGCCGAGGTCGAGGTCGAACTTCACCAGAACGGGAAGAACCTGAAGGTCTACCGGAGCCTGGACCGCGACGGTGTGACCCGCCTGCGGCTGGACGGGCGCAACGCACGCTTCCTCGACATCGACGAGGCGTTGGCCGGCACCGGGCTCGGACGGTCGAGCCTGGCGGTCATCGGTCAAGGCGAGGTCAGTCAGGTGTTGATGGCCGACCCCGCGAAGCTGTTGGAGTACGTGGCGGAGGCCGCCGGCGTTGCGCGTCTCGCGAACCGACGCGATCAGACCCAAGCGCGCCTCGACACCGCCAAGAGCCACCTCGATCGCCTGCAGGACGTGTTGATCGAGTTGGAGCGCCGTGTGACGGCACTGGCCGCCGAAGCACACGACGCGCGCCGCCATACCGAACTGGAGCGCGAGTCGCTGCGGCTCCGTGTGACCGTAGCGCGCGCCCGGCAGAGCTCTCTGTTGGAGGAGATCCGCGCGCTCGAGGAGCGCCGCGGCGAGCTCGAGGCGGCGCTTGCCGATGGTCGCGGTCGCTTGGCCGAGCTGCGGCAACGGTCGGTGGCAGCGCGCGCAGAGCGCGACGCCTGCGAGGAGCGGTACCGCGCGGCGGCGGCCGAGTTGGAGGTCAGACGCGGTGACCTGCGCGTAGCGGAAGAACGCCTCGAGCGCTTGGTCGAGCGCCGTTCGGCGCTGGTAGGGCAGGCCGAGGCGGCGATGGCGGAAGTGCATCGCCTCGAAGCGTTGGAACCGCCCATCGCCCCGGATGCAGGGGCCGACGACGTCGAGGCGCGCGTAACCGAGCTACGCGAAGCACGAGGAACCGCCGCGGCAGCGCTCGAACGGGCCCAGGCGGCCGAACACGAGCAGCGCCGCCGGCTCGAACGGCTCCGTTCGTTGCGGGCGCAAGCCGAACGCGAGCAAGCGGTGTTGCGCTCACGCCGCGAGGAGCTCGAACGGCGCCAGGTGCGCCTGCAGGAGCAACTGGAACGGTTGGCTCTGGAGCACCGGCCGGAGGATCCGGAGCGGCTCTCCGAGGAGCTCGCCACGAAGGTCGCCAAGCGAAGCGAACTCGAGCAAGCACTGGATCAGGGCAGGATCGCACTGGCCGAAGTGCACCGGCGTCAGGCGATGGCGGCGGCGGAAGCGATGGCGCGCACGCGGGGCGCGGAACGGCTGCGGGCCGCGTACGAAGCGCGCCGCGGCTACGCCCAGGGCCCCCGCAACGCGTTGTCGTCGGGGATCGACGGTGTGCTCGGTTCCGTAGCGGACCTGTTGCGCGTGCCGGAGCGCTTCCAAGACGCGATCGCCGGGGCGCTCGGGCGGCGCGCCGAGTACGTCGTGGTGGACAGCGCCGACACGGCCAAGCGCGTGTTGGAGCACGTGCGCCGGGTCGGTGGGTTCATCACCGTACTGCCGCTCGACCTGCTCCGTGGAGGCGGGGCGCGCGACCTCGGCGGCTTCGAGGGCGAAACCGGCGTGATCGCGCCCGCTGCCGAGGTGGTCAGCGTCGACGATGCGTACCGGCGCGTGGTCGAGCAACTGTTGGGCGGCACGGCCATCGTCGGCTCGATGGACGAGGCCACCGCATTGGCGCGGCGGCACGCGTCGCGGCCCCGCATGGTGACGTTGGATGGCGACATCCTCGAGTCGAGCGGGGCGATGAGCGGCGGCAAGCGTTCGCAGCAGGCCACCGTGCTGGGCGCGGCCGCGGAACTGGAGGACGCCGAGACGGCCGCGAATGACGCCACCCGTGAGGCGGAGCGGGTCCTGCAAGAGCTTCAGGAGGCACAGCAGCACGTCCGGGGTCTGCAGAGCGCTTTGCAGGAAGCCGTGGTCGCCGCCGACGAGGTCGCCAAGCGGTTGTCGACGGCGCGCGAGCAGGCCTCGGGGCACGACCGTCTTCGCGCGGAGTTGTCCTCTCAGGTCACCGACATCTCGCGCGAACGAAGCGAACTGACATCGGACGCGGCAGAAGAGGGCGAGAACGGGGAAGAGGCGCCCGACGAAGAGACGCTGCGGACTGCTGCCGAAGCGCTGCACGCCGCCTCCACCGCGCTCGAAGCCGCGCGCGATCGCGACGCCGCGGCGCGCGAGGCACTGGCGACGGCCAACCAGGAACTGGCCCTGCTGCACGAGCGCTGGCGTGCGTACCGCGAAGCCCGGGGGCGCTACGAAGCGGGCCGCGCCAGGGCGTCCGAGTTGCAGCGGGAACTCGGAGCCCTGCGGGAACGCTTGGCCCTGCTCGACGGCGAGCAGGCCGACGCTCATGGGGCCCGTGACGCCGCCGCCGCAGCGTTGCCGGAAGGGCTCAGTTCCGAGGAAGCCGCCCTCGCCGCGGCGCGCAAGGCGCAGCAAGACCTCGAGGAGGCGTTGACGCGCGAGACCGAAGCCCAAGGGGAGCGGGCGCAGGCGCTCGAGGAGACGAAGGTCCAGGCGGCTCGGCGCGAGACCACGCTGGAGCTGGTGGACGAGGAACTCCGCACCTTCCCGGAAGGCGTCGTCACGATCGAGATCAGCGAACGCGCGGCGCGTGCCCGGCTGCGTGAGGTAGCGAGCGAGCTCGAGTCGCTCGGCCCCGTCAACCACCGTGCCGCCATCGACCTCGACGAGGCGCAGGAACGCAAGGACACGCTCGAGGTGGAAGCGGTGCAAGCCGCGCTGGCAGTCACCGAGCTCGAGGCGACGTTGTCGCGCATCGACCGCGAGACGAGCGAACGCCTCGGCGTGGCGCTCAGGCGCCTACAGACCGCCTTCGGGCGCCACGTACAACACTTGTTCGGCCCCGAGGGGCGCGGCAGCATCGAGGTCGAGATGCAGGACGAGCGCCCCATGGGCGTTCGCATCCGGCTGCAACCGCCAGGCAAGCAGACGCAGTCGTTGCATCTGCTGTCGGTGGGCGAGCGAACGATGGGTGCGCTGGCGTTCCTGTTCGCGCTGATGGCCGACGAGGGCGAAGGGGGCGGCTTGCCGATCGCCATCTTGGACGAGGTCGACGCTCCACTGGACGAGGCCAACATCCGGCGCTTCTGCACCTTCGTCTCGCGTCTCGCGCATCACGGCACGCAGTTCGTGCTCATCACGCACCAGAAAGCCACCTTCGAGGTCGCCGACGCTCTGTGGGGCGTCACGACCGAGCAGGGCGTCAGCCGCGTGTTCAGCGTCCGGCGCGAAGAAGCCGACGTGGCGGGCCCTGCCTGAGCAGGGGCCGATAGGAAGAGGCTCGCCCGAGGGCGCGATCACGCGGGGGCGGGCTCACCACTCCTCGATGTCGTCGCCGATGGCCTTCGTGTCGATCTTGGCGTAGATGCGCGTGGTCTGGATGTCGGCGTGCCGCAGGTGCGCAGCCACGCGACCGAGGTCCTTCGTCTGACGGTAGTAGCGCGTTCCGGCCCCGTGCCGCAGGCCGTGTACGCCGGCGGTGCGGTAATCGACGCCGGCACGAGCGCACAAGCGGCGGAAGCGGCGGCGCGCATGATCTGCGCCCCACGGCAACACCAGGCCGGCGTCGCGTTGCCGGTGCGTGTCGCCGGTATCACGCCGGAGATCCTCGAGGGCGCCTCGCAAGCGACGCGTCATGCGCACGTTGGCGGACTTGCCGCCCTTGCCGGAGCGGACCCGCAGCACGCTCTTGACGAGGTCGAGGTCGTTCCAGCGCAGCTCGCTCATCTCACCGATCCGCAATCCGCCGTGCGCCCCGAGCAGCACCATCGCGCGTTCGGCGCCGGAGGCGAGTTCCAGCAGCGCCTCGACCTCATCGTCGTCATACGGCCGGCGCTTCTCCCAAGGCGGTGTGGGGTCCTTGGCCACGCGTACGTCCTCGAACGGCCGAGCCTCGGTGGCGCCCGACCAGCGCAAGGCGCGGTAGAGCGTCCTGGCGGCCGCCAGCTTGACCTGGAGCGTGGCGGCCTTGGGCGGCTCGCCGCCGTGAGCGCCCGACTCCAGCCGTCGCATGTACAGCACGCCGGCGTCGCGCGTCGGCCGCAACAGGTTCTCGCCCTGCCACGCCTCGAGTAGGTCGAGCACGCCGCGCCGGTACGTCCGTAGCGTGTGCCGGCTGACGCGTGCGCCCATGGAGCCATGCAGGAAGAGGTACGCCTCGGTGAGCGCCCAGAGTTCCTCGGGGTCGCGCACGTTGGCGGCCTTGGCGGCGCGCCGCAGCAGGTCGTCGGGGGCGAGGCCGGCCCAGCTCTCGGCGCGAGCGAGCGTGTCGCCTTGGAACCGATCGAGGGCCGTGCCGTGCGAGCCGGGCGCATCGGGCATGACCCACGCTACCGTAGGTCGGATAAGACGAGTTATCAGACTTTTCACTCCGTTCGAGCGATCCATGAGCCGACCAGCGCTGGTCAGACCGATCGGTCCTGCACCATATGGAGCAGTCTGGCCAAGCCGTCTCGCTTGTTTGGGGTCGCCTGCCGTCCCGGTCGACGTCAGGCCACTGGGCGCCCGATCGGTCGAGGCGTCCGCGCGCGCCCTACGCGTAGGCTCATTGGTCGCGTCTTGGATCGCGCCGTACGTGGGATCCGCGCGGACGGTTCGAGTGGGCGGTTCGCGCGGGCTCTGCCGGGCGGAACGTCGCGAGTCCGTCGTCGTGGCACCAGGCCCCTGAGCATTGGCACCGAGCATGGGCACCGAGCATCGGCACCTGGGCCATCGAACTCGGACCCTCGAACGAGGTTCAGCTCGTCACGGCGCTGCGCGCCACGGCACCCCCACAGCGTGTCGAGCGACGGGGCGTTCGGGAGATCCACTGCTCGAACACGCGTGGGCGCCCCGTCCCGCGATCTGCCCCGGTCCCTTACCCCTTGGAACGCACTCGAGGCGCCTTCACGGCCCTCTCAGCGCGTCGGCCCGAGAAATGCAGTCTGGGACGCAGTTTGTCGGCGCAGGCACGTTGTCATGGAAGCGCGGGTGGAGACGGAGGCCGGATGCGGAGTGGCGTGGGTGGGTCCGTGACAGATTGATTTGATAACACTTCGCAGTCGTCGGCGCAGTCGGCGCGATCGATGCCCTACAATCCACCAAGACATGGCCCTCGCGGTTCGGCTTCTCGGGGCGCCTTCGATTCTGCTGGACGAAGGCTGGAGGCCCCTTCGTGCCAACAAGTCCGCGGCACTGATCTCCTTCGTCGCCCACCGCGCGGCTCCGGTGCGGCGGGCCGAGGCGGCAGCCATGATCTGGCCGGAGGCGGACGACGCGAGCGCACGCAACAACCTTCGGCAGTTGCTCCACCAGATCGGGGGCAGCCCCTTGGCTCGGTACCTCGAGAGGGATCACGACACCCTCAGGTGCGCGGTGACGAGCGATGTGCAGGCGTTCGCGGACGCAGAACGGGACGGAAGGTTCGAAGACGTGGTGGCCTTGTATCACGGGCCGTTCCTACAGGGTCACGATCACGTCGCGAGCGGTGAGTTCGGCTCGTGGGTGGTGAGCGAGCGAGCCGTCCTCGAGCGGCGCTGGCGCAGCGCCGTGCTGATGGTCATCGAGGCGATGGCCGGGGCCGGCAGTCACGGAACCGCGATTCGGCTTGCCGACACCCTGCTCGCGACCGACCCGTTCGACGAGCTCGCCCTGCGTCACGCCATGCGAGCGACTGCAGCGGCGGGAGACCCGCATGGGGCCTGGCGACGGTACGAGGCGTTTCGCGATGGGCTCTGGCAAGAGCTCGGCATCGCACCGGACGAGTCCACGGAGTCGCTCGCTATCGACCTCCGACGCGCCCATGCGCGTGCCGTCCAGCCGGATACCGCGTCCTTGGCACCTGCGCCCACCGTGAACGAGGTCGCGAACCCTGGTTCCGGCCACTTCGGCGTCAAGCTAGGGCCGGCCTTCCCTGGTCACCGCCTTACAGGCGCGACGGCCAGCGCACTCGTGCCAGCGATGGCCGCACCGAACGTCCTCGTGGGTCGCGGCGACGAGTTGAACGCGATCCCGGACCTTCTACGAAGCGATGACAACCGACTCGTGACGATCCTTGCTCCTGGCGGCATGGGTAAGACCGCACTGGCGGCCCACCTGGCCGATCACGTGGCGGACGACTTCTCGTCTGGAGTGATGGTCGCGCGGCTCGACCGGGTGGAGGGCCCGCAGGCGGTCGTCACCGCGCTCGTCGATGCCGCCGGGCTGAGCGCGGGATCGGAACCGACGGCGCTGCACCTCCTTCTGGACAGCCTCCGGGATCGCGAGGTCCTTATCGTCCTGGACGGATTCGAGCAGCACATGGACCAACTCGAGGTCGTCGATGCGTTGGTTCGCGGTTGCCCTGCCGCGACGCTGTTGGTGACCTCGAGAGTCCGACTGCGTCACTCCGCCGAGAGGGTCTACGAGCTGGGGCCTTTGGGAACGCAGGCGGAGGATCGGAAGGCCCGATGGGACCCGAGCCGGCCCAGCGATGCCGCGACCTTGTTCCTGCGGTCGGCCGCCAGGGTGCCCGGTGGACCGCGGCTGGGCCCGAACGACGTACCTCAGGTGGAAACGGTGTGCCGGTCCCTAGGCGGGAGTCCCCTCGCGATCGTGCTGGCAGCGGGCTGGCTCGACACGCTCATCCTACCCGACGTCTTGGCCAAGGTCGCCAGCGACTGGGACCTGCTCACGGGTTCCGAGGCGAACGTGGCGGTGCGATCCTCGGACGTGCGCGGCGCGATCCAGGAGACGTACCTCCGCCTCGACGAGCAGGATCGGCGCGCTTGGCAGCGCCTGGCGATCCTGCCAGGGAGCATCGACCGTAGGGTGGCGGCGAGGGTGGCGGGGACCGGTTGGCAAGGCATGAGGCGACTGACCGACCACTCGGTAGTGCGGCACGAAGGTGATCGCTTCGAGCTCCACGAGCTGGTCGCCAGGTTCGGACGAGAGATGGGCTCTACAGCAACCAGGAGCGCGGCGATGAAGGCTGCTGTCGAAGTCTGGAGCGAGCGACTCCCCCAAGAGATCGATCCGGTCACGGGCAAGCGAGCGCGGCTGCACCCGCACGACCTGGAACAGGCCCTCCAGGCCTGGCACTGGGCAGTGAATCACGATCGTTGGGACGCGATCACGCCGATGGTCTTGGCACTCGCACGAGCATCCGACCGGGGTGGACGATGGCGAGAGTTCCGCACGAGCGCGGCCGAAGCGGGTACCAAGGCACGCAGCGCAAAAGGGCCTTGGCGCAAGCGCGTCAACGCCCAGATGCTCCGGTACGCCCACGCCACCAAACTGGACGGGTACAAGGACAACTTGAGGGCAGCGGCCTACCTCGCGGCCGAGGTCGGCGATCTTCAGGCAGCAGCCAAGGCCCACGACATCCTCTCGAAGTACACGGCCGAGCCCGAGTCCTCGAACCACTCCGCGCTCGCGCGCGACCACTTCGAGCGCGCCGATGACAAGATCGGGCTGGCCGACCTTCTCTTTCGTCGTGGACTCGAGCTCACGATGCGCGGACGCTACGACGAGGGCCGTCCCATGCTGCTTCGGAGTGCAGAGCTCAACCGTGAGTTGGGGGACCGGTATGGCCTCGGGCAAGTCCTTGACGCGCTGTGCGTGGAGCCTTTGTACAAGGGCGACTTCGAGGAGGCGCTCCGGCTGGCACGTCAGGCGGAGGAGCATGACGAGGCAGCCGCCGATCGATTCGGGCGGAGAGGGCTCCTCGATGTCGAAGCCCACATCGCGATCTACACGGGCCCTCGAGAGCTGGCTGCCGAGCGTATCGATGCGTTCCTGGAACGCGAGGGTAGCTTCCGTTTCGCCCACCTGTCGGCGTCGCGGCGATCCCACTTCCACCTGCGGTTCGCCGAGTACGAAGAAGCGGTCCGCGAGTCTCTCGCACTCGAACGGTCGGCCGGGAACCACTTCGCGTCCGTGGACGGCTTCAACGCGCACCAGCGGCTTGCGCGCGCGTACGTGGCGCTCGGGAAGCTATCCGAGGCGGCTCGCCACTTGGGCGTTGCCACCAGTTACGTCCGCGTGCTCGACGCACCGCGGTTCGTACCCCGCATCGGGCTGGTGGCCGGTTGCCTGGCGTTGGCGCTCGGTGACGAGGCGGAAGCCGAGTGTCTGTTGATGGCTACGGACGTGCATCCGCTGGTGGAACCCGACGTGCGACATGACCTCGATCGGACGCTAACGGAAGCGGGTTGGACGGCCGGTGCCCATCACGGCACCCGACTCGGCGACGCTGAGCTCATCGACCGGGCCGAGAAGGTGTGCGAACGCCTCCGCTCCTAGCCTCGGAGCAGACGAACCTAACGCGTACATAACGGTCGTGTGTCTACGTTCGACCACGGAGGTAGACACATGAACGACCGTCCACTACAAGCGAGACTGCTCAAGTGTCTGGCCGCCTTGCTGGCCTTCGCCGTCGCTACCACGGCGACCGCGGTGGAGTTCGACTTCCGCGGTCGATCCGTGTTCGTGACTCCCAGTGGCGGGGACGATACCCATGCCCTCCAAAGCGCCTTCGATGCTTGCATCGCGATCGGCCCCGGTTGTACGGTGCGCCTCGACGCCGGTACCTTCCGGACCCGCCAGCTCGTCATCGAGGACTTCGACGGAACGTTCGTCGGCGCCGGGATGGACGCCACCGTGCTGGAACCCGCCGGCACCCTTCCCGTGAACACGAACGAGAACGTCCTAGCCGAACTGCCGAGCGCGGAGAACCCGTGGCCGTTCCTGCTGTTGTTCCTCGACGCCGACATGACCATGCGCGACCTCGGCTTCCGGGTCACAGAACCCATCGTCACGAGCACATGGCACATCCGTGGGATGGATCTCAACGTGTTGGCGACGCTGGTGATGATCAGCGGCGACCGCTCCCGCGTCGACGTCGAGCGGATCTCCATGGAGAGCGGCGAGGGAACCTTCTTCGGGGTGAACGTCATCAACGGGTTGTACTTCCAGGGCGTCCTACCCGGTCCGAGCGGCGGGTTCGGTGACCGGCCCCCGTTGTCCGGGGTCTTCACGGTGAAGGACAGCCGCTTCACGGGCCCCGACTCCAGCATCGTGATGACCAACGTCAGCGATGCGTCGTTGCTCATCAGCGGCAGCTACCTCGACGGCAACTACAGCCTCTACCTGGAGGACTTCGACGGCTCGACCGTCGTGGCCGTCGACAACGAGATCCGGGGTTCGGCGGTGGGCGCCTACGCCGGCAGCGGAGCGATGAAGAACCAAGAGCGTCCCGGCCGTATGGTCCTGTTCGACAACACCTTCCACACCGGCCCGGACGGCATCGGAGTTCAGGTCTTGGACTACTCCGAACCTGCCAGCCTGGATGTCGTGGTCGTCAGGAACCAGATCCATCTCGAAGGATCGGCTGCAGGAGTGATGGGTGTCGGTGCCGTCGGAGCTGTCGTACGAGGCAACGTGCTCGTCGGTTCCGCGATCGCCGGTGTCCAGGTCGGTGAGTCGCTCACGGACGTCGACGCGCCGCCACCGGTGGCCAGGAACTGGGTGGTCGCGGGGAACGACTTCGGCGCCTTGGACGTATGGACGTCACAGGTGTGGGTCACGGACGGAGCGGAAGGAACGTTCGTGACGTGTGACGGTGGCATCCTCGACGAAGGGACGATGACCGTAGCCAACTGTCGATGAACCGTGACGGGAACCCCACGAGCACGCGACGGCCCCATTGCGCTCCGCGGTGAACGCGGTGGGGCCGGCCATGCCACGCGGGCCGGATGAGCTCCACGGCTTCCGAGGTCGTGCCCTACCCGCCGCCTACCCGCCGCCTCACCGCCCGTGCCGGTCGACTCGCTGCCAAGGCCACGCGGCGACCAGCCACCGCGCGACCGCATCGGCGAGTGAGACGTCCAACGCGGCGCGATCGGCGCGAACCCACGACCGCACCGAGACGTCGTGCTCCGGCGATCGCGACGGGTACAGGTAGACACAACCGATGACCGCGTCCTCGACAGGATCCAGCACGGTGAACGTGAACCCCGACCGGGCATCGAAGTCCGCCGCGTGACCCCGCAGGTCTTCGAGGTTCTCCTCGGGCGTCATCCCGCCGATGGGTGGCCAGTTCCCGTGAGGGTAACCGGGCGTCGCCCGGATGTGCGCGATGCTCGACGACCACGCGGCGAGGTCCGACGCGTTGTGCCCTGGGCCCAACGGAACGAGGCGGAACTGGTCGGTGACCAGCGTCGTAGGCGGCTCGAAGTCGGCCGGAACGAACGGAACGAACGGAACGTCGGGCATGCCCCGATGGTAGTCCTCGTGAACCGAGCATGCCGTCGAGGACCACGCCGGCTGCCAAGCCGCATCCCACCAACTCACCCGTCTCCCGGAATCCGAGTGAACGGTAGAGGTGCGCGGCGGGGTTCCCCGGAGCGAAGGACAACGCGAAGCGACGATGGAGGTACTCCGCGACAGCAGGTCCATCAGAGCTTGGAGGGCGCGGCGCCCGAAGCCGCGACTAACGCCCGAACCAGTCGAGCACCCGCAACGCCCGTAGTGTGTTCCAGCGACTGGGCTGGCCGTCGCCATCCTCCATCTCGAAATGGACCCTGCCGGGATGGGTGTTCTCCAGAAGCCACCGACCGTCAGGCTGCCGCTTGCTCTCGACCAGGTCGAGAGCCTCGGCGCAGCGCTCGTCAGGCGCGGCGCCCGCCTTCCTGAAGTAGTCTAGGCCCCGGAGCACATCGTAGTGCCAACGTGGAGGGTAGGAGAACTCTAGCCACCGCTCGTCGATCACCTCACCCGTGGAGTGGCGCCGGAACAGCTTGCGCTCCAGGAGATACTCCTCGCCGCGCAGTCGCGAAGCGGTGACGTCATCGCGGCCAGGGTTCACGCGCTCGTACTCCAAGAAGCCATCCAACACCTGGATGGTGGTGTGAAACGACGACCGCGTCGACCCGTTCACGGCCTCGCAGTTCCAGCCGCCGTCCTCGAGCTGCTCGCCCAAGAGTCGCTCTACGATGCCATCGACGTTCTCCCCGAAGTAGGAGCCGAGCGCAACGGTCTTCCCGTTGACGCACGGCTCCACCTCGCCGTCGAAGTAGTCTTGGCCGTCATGATCCCACTTGCTGTTGTCGCGCACCAACCCAACAGCCCGTTTGGCCTGTTCGCTGGCGGGGTCCAGCCCCATGTCATGCAGTAGCACCAAGGTGTGGGTCGTCGACGTCCACGCGGGGTTGTAGGTGCCCACGTTCCACATCCAGCCGACGGCAGCCTCGTACTTCTTCGACCGCTCGTCCTCGGGGTCGGGCTCGCCGGACTCCCAAGCCGCCAGTGTCGCCGGTTCGATGCCCAGATAGGAACCCAGGTCATCGAGCGAGATGTCTTGCAGTTCACGCAACAGCTTTCTCGTCTCGGGAGCGGGCAGGCCGGACTCGGGCTTGTCACCGAGAGCGTTCCCGCCCCTCCCCCACTGACCGCCCGGGTCCTGCAGCCCCAGCAGGCGCGCGCCCCAACCTTGTGTGGCCACCTTCGAGCGTTCTGCGGCGACCTCGTCTGCCGGCGCGCGGACGATGTCGCGCAGCACCTGCCAACGGATCGAAGGGTCGGAGTTCAGCAGCCACTCTGTTACGTTCATAGTCGTCCACCTCCCGCGAAGCGCGTCGTAGGCATGTTGGCGACCAATGTCGTCAGTTCCTGGCCGGTTTGCCGACCATAGTAGCGACCCGCCGACGACCCGATGTCGAGACTCGGCTGGCAGTGCCAAAGCTTAGTCGCCGAGGATGCCGCCGAGGATGCCGCCGAGGACCGCGCCGGGCGCCAAGCCGGACCCATGGGCCACAGCTCCGTCCGCGGCAGCTGGTTCGTTGACGCGCTGCCACGTACTCTAGGTACCGTTGGCGCAGGCAGTTCACGTGACCAGCGTCGTCAGGCGCTGTCGTCACGGATGACCCCGATCGGCGCGACGGCCGGTCCGGGCCTGGGCGACCACGTGCCCGGCCGGCGACCCACGGGAAGCGAGGACGTCTCTGATGCAACCACGCATCGCCTACGGTCGGGTCTCCGCAGACGGAGTCGCCGCGTTGTCCAGGCTCGAGGCCTATGTCCGTCATAGCGGCCTCGAGCACTCGCTCCTCGAGTTGGTGAAGACGCGCGCGTCGCAGATCAACGGCTGCGGCTACTGCATCGACATGCACACCAAAGACGCCCGCGCCGCTGGCGAGAGCGAGCAACGCCTGTACGTGCTGCCCGCATGGCGCGAGGCGCCGATCTACACCGAGCGCGAGCGAGCCGCGTTGGAGTGGACGGAAGCGCTCACGCTCGTCTCCGAGAGCGAGGTCTCGGACGACCTGTACGAGCGTGTCAGGCAGCACTTCGACGAGAAGGAGCTGGTCGACCTGACGCTGGCGATCACCGCCATCAACAGCTGGAACCGCCTGGCGATCGCGTTCCGCACCGAGGTCGGGAGCTACCGCATCGACCGCTAGGATCGGGCGTCGACGGCCGGACGGCGGGGTCCGGGCGTTCACCGGGCGAAGCCGATGGGAAACGTCAGGCGTGACTTGTGCAGGCAGGCGGTCACTCGTGCTCAACCAGCCGCGGCGAACGTGTGTCCCAGACGCTTCTGCCCCACGCCCTCCCCCGCTAGCGTCAGCCGCCGGCCGACACCGAGCACGATGAGCCCCTGGCCGAGCAAGTAGGTGGACATCACGAGGAGACTCGCGTACGGGATCTCGAACGTGCTCACGAACCGGTCGACCGCGAGCAGCGAGTCGGACGCCATGAAGAAGCAAGCACCCACGAACGTAACGAGGCTCACCTTGGCCGCGAGGAACGCCATGAGCGCGATGGCCGCGGCGTACAGCACCACCGGAACGGCCATGGTGCCCGCCTGCGGCACGAGCCATAGGCAAAGCGCTAGACAGTAGACGAACACGGCGCCCGCCCACGGCCGGATGCGTCCAGGCATCCGGCCGAACAAGCCGGCGTAGGCCACTTGCGCCAACAGGGAGAACGCGAGACCCACGAGGAAGTTGCCGATGGTGACGTCACCGAGCCACGAGAGGACGAGGGCAGCCACGGCGGTGGGCGCGAGGCCTATGGTGGGCCGGGGCACCAAGCTCAGCAGCGTCACGAGCAGCAGCGGCATCAGAAGCCCCTTGGTGGGGCCGGCGATGCCGCTCACGGAAGGCAACGTGCCGTACAGATGCCAGGCGGACACGATCAGGTAGGGCGCCCACGGAAGTACGGCGCGCCATCGTTCGTCGCGTTGCTGCATGGGACCGATCCTAGCTGGCGGTCGGGCCCGAACGCCCGCTACGACGTGCCGGTACCGAGCGAGCGCGCGACGACGCGCCTACAACAACGTCCCCCGCAAGATCGCCAACGCCAAGCCGAAGAAGATCAGGATCCCCGTCACGTCCACCACGGTCGCCACGAAGGGCGTGGACGACGCTGCCGGGTCCGCGCCGATGCGCTTCAGGGCGATCGGCATGAGCGAGCCCGTCAAGGACCCCCAGGTCACCACGCCCAGGAGCGCCAGGCCG
>JAWOIL010000108.1:0-6290 GCA_046484635.1 Trueperaceae bacterium | reverse complement strand
CGTGGCGGTCGGCCTCGCCGTCCTGCTCGCCGCCTGCGAACCGCGCGTCGTCACGCCTGTCGGCGGCGACCAGGTCACCCCCGGCACGACGATCACGCGCTTGTCGCCCGCCTGCACCACCTTGGGAACGACCGCGGTCGCGCCGCCCGCGCTTCCCGACCGCCTGGTCGTGGACGGGCGCGAGCGGACCTACCTAGCGCGCGTCCCGGACGGCGCGGGCACCGGACCGCGAGACCTGGTGATCGCGTTCCACGGCCGCACCAACGACGCGGCGCGGGTACGCCGCTACTTCGGCCTCGACGAGGCGCTGTCTGGAGCGATCATCGTGTACCCGCGCGCCATGCCGAACGGTCCCGGCACGTTCGCCTGGGCCGCCCCAAGCGACCCTCCCGACCGTCTGCGCGATTTCGCGTTCGTCGACGCGCTCGTCGACGCGGTCGGGCGCACCTGGTGCGTCGACATGGACCGGGTATTCGTCGTCGGCCACTCGCTGGGCGCGTACTTCGCGAACGACGTTGCCTGCCGCATGGGCGACCGGATCCGGGCGGTAGCGTCGGTTGCCGGCGGCCTGCAGAGCAACGAGTGCGTCGGGGGCGCCGCCGCGCTGCTCGTCCACCACCCGGACGATCGCCTGGTGCGCATGAGCGCGGGGGTCGAGGCGCGGGACGCGTTCCGGTTGGCCAACGGACTCGCCGCGGTGCCGTCCGTGCCGGTGGCGGACGGCCCGCTGGCGCGCTTGCGTTGCGAACGCCACGGCGACTCGGACGCCGTGGACCCGGTCGTGTGGTGCGCGCGCGACGACGCCACGCCGCGCGGCGGGTACGACCCACACACGTGGCCGGTTGGCGCGGCCGCGGCGATCGGCGCGTTCTTCGCGAGCCTCCCGTGAAGCGCACCGCGTGCAGGCGCAGCGGCGACGGCCCGGAGGCGCCGTGGTAGCGAGAGGTTGCGCACAGCCCGCGCGCCAAGCGAGTTCTCGCTTTAGAGTCGTAAGACGGGATGCCGAAGGCATCAGCCAACTGCTATGCCGCCACGCGCGCCCGCGCTGCTAGATCGAGTGGAAGGAGTCTCCATGAAGAGCGTCGCCAAGACCTACCTGCGGTTCCTCGCCATGATCGCGACCTCCACGGCGGTCATGTTCGGGCTGACTTATCTGAACAGCTACCAAGTCGATCACGTCACCTTCAGCGAGACGCGCTTGTACATGGCCCTGCTCATGGGCGCGGCGATGGCGGTGGTCATGCTCACCTATATGCTGCACGCGCACACGAGCCGTGGCGCCAACTTGGCGATCTACCTCGTGAGCGCCGTGGTCTTTGCGGGCTCCCTCTGGCTGGTACGCAGCCAGGCTACGGTCGGGCAAGTGTCGTACATGAAGGCGATGATCCCCCACCACTCGATCGCCATCCTGACCAGCGAGCGCGCCCAGATCGAAGATCCCCGCGTGCGCGACCTGGCCGACCGCATCATCGAGGCGCAGATCGCGGAGATCGCCGAGATGAAGGCCTTGATCGCCGAACTCGAAGGCGAGTGAGCAAGGGGCCTTCGGACCTCGCAACGCGCCGAGGGCGCACGTGGAACCCTGCCGACCACTAGCCGGCCGGTAACTCATCCCATTCCGCGCGCGTACACCGACCACGCCATCCTCCTAGCAGGGCAGCACCGAACGAGGAGGTATGATGAATCGTCATACGGCGAGGTTGGACATGCCCAAGGCGAAGATCGCGATCACGCTGGATCGAGCCGTGCTCACCGAACTCGACGAGCTCATCGCCCAGCGCCGGTTCCAGAACCGCAGCCAGGCGATAGAGGACGCCGTCGTGGAGAAGCTCGAGCGCTTGGCCCGCACGCGCCTCGCGACCGAGCTCGACAAGCTCGACCCCGCCGAGGAGAAGGCGCTGGCCGAGGAAGGTTCGCGTTCGGAGCTCGCAGCGTGGCCGGAGTACTGAGGGGCGACGTCCGATGGGCCGACCTCAGCCCTGCGCGCGGTCACGAACAGGCCGGCCAGCGGCCCGTGCTCGTCCTCAGCCACGACATCTTCAACGAACGCTCCGGCACCGTGATCGCAGTCGCGCTCACGAGCCAGGAGCCTCGCGCCGGGTTCCCGCTCACCCTCGAGTCGCGAACCCCTGGTCTCCCCAAGCGCTCATGGATCAAGATCGGCCAGGTTCGCACCCTCGCAACCGAACGCATCGGCGAGTTGATCGGTCGTACGTCGCCCGAGGAACTCGCCAGGGTCCTCGAAGGTCTGAACGAGCTCATCGGGGATTGAGCGACTTGGAACATTCGCCTTTCACCCCACCTCCCCCACCAGCCCCTCCCGCAACCGCTCCATCTCCGCCCGCGCCTCCTCAGGCAACTGCGGGTACGCGATCGGCAGCCGCTGCATGGTGTCGTGCACGATCTCCGCCACCACCCGCCGCATGAAGCGCTTGTCATCGGCCGGCACCGCGAACCACGGCGCCCACGGCCGCGACGAGGCTCGCAATGCTTCCTGGTACGCATGCTGGTACGCGTCCCAGTGGCCGCGTTCGCGCACGTCGCCGGGCGAGAACTTCCAGTTCTTCTCGGGCTCGTCGATGCGCGCCAAGAA
This sequence comes from Trueperaceae bacterium, assembly GCA_046484635.1. Taxonomy (GTDB): domain Bacteria; phylum Deinococcota; class Deinococci; order Deinococcales; family Trueperaceae; genus CAZACZ01. Next base: position 3,697 of record JAWOIL010000108.1, on the reverse strand, counting down.
CCGCCGCGCCTGCTCCGCCTTCGATAGATGCAGGAAGAACTTCACGATCACGGTGCCCTCGCGCGCCAGGTGCTGCTCGAACGCGCCGATGCTGGCCAAGCGCTCGTCCCAGATGGTGGCAGGATGCACGCTGGGAAGGCGCTGGTTCGCGAGGATGGCGGGATGCACACGCACCACCAACACCTCCTCGTAATGACTGCGGTTGAACACGCCGATGCGGCCGCGCTGCGGCAGCGCCCGGCCGATGCGCCACAGGTAGTCGTGGTCGAGCTCCTCGGCCGAAGGCTGCTTGAACGACGTGACCTGGCATCCGGCCGGGTTCACGCCGCGCAGCACGTGGCGGATGGTGCCGTCCTTGCCCGCGGCGTCCATCGCTTGGAACACCAGCAGGACCGAGAACCGGTCGCCGGCGTACATTTCGCGCTGCAGATCGCGCAGCTTCTTGCGCGCCTTCTTCAGCGCCTTCTCGTTCGCCTTGCGGCCGGGCGCGTCCTCCGGCGGCGCGGTCGGCGCGTCCGCCAGCACGAACGAGCCGTCGAACGGAACGCGGTACGGGCTTTCGGCAGGAGGGTGGAAAGCGTCGGCCATGGGCAAGGGTACCGCCCTAGGGTCCGTGCGGGACGGCTGCGAACCGGTGAGGCACGACGCGGTCCCGGCACGCCATCGTGCGCGCAACCCGCGCCACCCGGAGCGCCCGAACATGGTAGGTTTCGCCCAACTCTCGAGAAGGTAGGTGAGGCCGATGGGTGTCTGGAACGCACTTTCCGGATTCGCAGTCCACAGTACGTTCTTGCATCCCGAAGGAGTACCCCGCATTGCACCTGAAGCTCCGTACGCCGCGGCCGGAGGACTACATGCTCCTGGCCGCCATCCACAACGACCAGAACGAACCTGACCATCACACGACGGCAGAGCGCCTACTCGCCTCCGATGCCCGCACGACCGCGAAGGTGCCGCACTTTCGTCGGCTGCTGCTGGAAGACCACGGGACGATCGTGGCAACCGGCGTCATCCGAGGGGACTTCGGCGACGCGCCACGGTCGGACAGACGGTGGGTCTACCTCTTCACCCACCGCGAACACCGCGGGCGCGGCCTGGATACCCGCCTGCTGGAACGTGCACTCGAAGCGGACCCAGGCCCGGTCGCGGAGGTTGCCACCACCATCCGTGCGGACTTCGTGAGCATGACCAACTTCCTGGACGACGTGGGTTTCGAGGAGCTCTACCGCACCTGGGGTTCGCACCTCGACCTGACGCGTTTCGACCCCGCTGCGTACGATCCGCTGGTCACCGGCCTAGCTCGCCAGGGCATCCGCTTGGCGTCGTACACGTCCCTCCCGCAGTCCCCCGAACTCGACCAGCGCATCATCGCGTTCCAGCGGGACGTCGAGGAGGACGCCGTGGCGTTCGAACCCGTCATCCCTCGCAGGCAGGACGATCTGCGAAGCGAGTTCGCGATGCCAGACACGCTTACGCTGGCGTTGACACACGAAGACGAGATCGTCGGCATGGCCAGCCTCGTTGGACCACCGCGTGGCGAGATGATCGAGTGCGGCTTCACGGGCGTCGCGAGAGCGTATCGCTCGCGCGGCATCGCCACGGTGCTGGAAGCGCGCACGGCCGCGATCGCGCGCGAACTCGGCTTCAGCGACCTGAACGCCGGCGGTGGAGGCGCGGACACGCCGTGCCTCGGGTTGAAGAGGAAACTCGGTTACGTGATCGAGCCGGCCTGGCTCACCTTCGTCCGAAGGTACTAGAGCGGCGCATCTTCGACGAGGCCGATGCGCTCCGTCGGCCTCGTCGACGTCACGTCGGCCACTGCTCCTCCGGGGTCAGGTCGTCGAGAACCATGATCCCCGAGGGCGCCATGGCGTGCGCGGGTGCCCGACTACCCCTCCACCGCCTCCACGATGAACCCCGCCAGCGCATTGCGCAACGCGAGCAACGACGGCCGATGCACGTACATCATGTGTCCCGCCTCGTAGAAGCTCATGCTCACGTTGTTGCGCGCCTCGGGCGTCAGCCCCATATGCGCGATCGTGTGCAACGTGGCGTAGTACGGCGTCGCGAGGTCGTAGTAGCCGTTCGCGACGTGCACCTTCAGATGCGGGTTGATGCTCATGGCCTTGCGCAGCGTCTCGGCGACGTTGAGGTAACGGTTCTCGACGTCCTTGTAGCTCCAGCTCTCGTACAGGTTCGCCAACACCTCGTACGGCAGGTCGGAGACGAACTGCAGCTCGCCGCGCACGTAGTCGTTGAACGTCGCCGTGTACGGGCCCTGCGTGGCGGCCATGCTGGGGTCGAACTCGAAGCGCTCGCCGGCCGCGTCGCGGTCCACCCCCGTGTAGCGGCTGTCGATGCGGCCCACCGTCCGCCCCTGATCACGGAGCAGCTCCTTGGTGAAGCGGAAGATGTCGATCCGCAGGTCGGTGGCATCGATGTACGTCTCGCTCAAGCCCGTGAGTTGCGCGAGCTCGCGCCGCACCGACGCGCGCTCGTCCTCCGGCAGCAGGTCCCCGCGTAGCAACGCGGGAGCGTAAGTCTCGAGCATGAACGCCTCGGCCTGCGCCAACACGTCTTTCAGCGGAAGCGCCTGCAGCTCGGGCGCCAACCGGCCGTGGTAGTACGCCGTAGCGGTGTAGGTGGGCAGGAATAGCAGTGGCGGTAGGTCGTTGCCGGGGCCGAAGCGGGCAGTGGAGAAGTCGAGGATGGCCGACACCAGCATCAGCCCGTTGAGGTACAGCCCGTGCCGCTGTTGCAGGTGTCCCGCCAGGCCAGCCGCGCGCGTGGTGCCGTAGCTCTCCCCTGCAAGGAATTTCGGGCTGCCCCACCTCCCGTAGCGGCTGGTGTAGAGGCGGATGAACGCCCCGACGCTCTCGACGTCCTTGTCGACGCTGTGGAAGTCCTTGGCCTTGATGCCCTCGACGGGGCGGCTGTAGCCGGTGCTGACGGGGTCGATGAACACCAGGTCGGTCAGGTCCAGCAGCGAGGCGTCGTTCGGCACGAGTCGATACGGCGGCTTGGAGGGGAAGCCGTCGTCGTCGAGCGCCACGCGCTTCGGTCCGAACAGGCCCAGATGCATCCACACCGACGACGATCCCGGGCCGCCGTTGAAGCTGAACGTGACGGGACGCTTGCTCACGTCCTTCACGCCGTCCTTGGCGTACGCCACGAAGAACACTTCGGCTTTGGGCTTGACGCCCTCGAACTTGCCCGCGTTCTCCCCTTCGCCCACCGTCTCCTCGCGCATCACCATCGTGCCGGCGGTGACGGTGTAGGCCACCTGCTTGCCCTGGATCGTCACGCGGTGGCGCGTGACGACGATGTTGTCCTGTGGATCGCGGGGCGGGGCGGCCGGGGAGGGCTGCGCGCCGCTCGCGTTCGTGGCGCTGGTGGACTCTGGCCCTTGCGCATCGTTCGGCATGGCCGAATCGTACGTCACCGCAGCGACGGCAACGTGCAGCCTGCCACCGCGCCGGCCACGCCGGTATCCTGCAGTCCGTGACGGCAGCACGATGAGAAGCACCATCACCGGATTCTCCCAGGACGACGAGGGCCACTGGGTCGCGCTGCTCGACTGCGGTCACCGGCAGCACCTGCGGCACGACCCCCCGCTCACGAACCGGCCGCTGGTCCTAACCGAAGACGGCAGGCGCAGCCTCCTCGGGGCCACGCTGGAGTGCCGAGCGTGCGACGA
>JAWOIL010000196.1:0-12729 GCA_046484635.1 Trueperaceae bacterium | reverse complement strand
CCTTCACGCCGAACACGTAGGCGTGGTCGTAGTCGATCGCCAGCAGGATCGGTTTGCGCCCCGCCGACGTCGACGTTCCCAACTCCGCCTCGACGACTAGTCCCTCTGCGACGAACGGCGCCGTGAGCGCCGTGATGGCAGCCGGGCTCAAGCGCAGTTCGGAGGCCAGCTCGCCACGGGAGATCCGACCGTGCCGGTGAATGGCGCTGAGGACGGCGCTTTGGTTGTACGCCCGGATGCGTTCTCTTCCGCGGGCACTCGACGATGCGCGGGGCATGCGGTCTCCCGTCTGATTGATTTAGTGAAGGAATTATTCGGCAGATGGCTCGATTTGTCAAGAGCGGTGCCGACAAGCCGCTTTTCCAGGTACCGCCCCCACTACAGCGAGCGCTCGGTCACCACGACCGACGCCAAGACCGCTATCATTCCGCCAACGACTCGGTTCGAGCAGGAAGGAGGTGACCGGAGCGCATCCGTCGCCGGGCCCGCGGTTGCGACGACCGACCGGCGCGCGTCATCGCGGGGGCCGTGCGGAAGTTCGGTCCGAGGCAGCGAGGCCGGTCGGAACCGTGGGGAAGCAGGACATGGCGGACTCTCTCCTGCAAGACCAGGTCGCGGCTGCAAGAGCGTACGAAGCGCTTCACATACCGGCGCTGTTCGGGCAGTGGGCGACGCCCGTGCTGGACGCCGTCGGCGTGAAGGCAGGCGACCGCGTGCTCGACGTCGCCTGCGGCACCGGCGTGCTTGGCCGAACGGCGCTCGACAGGGTCGGCGGCGGCGGCTCCGTCGCCGGAATCGACCCCGACCCCGGCATGATCGCGGTGGCATCGGAGATCACGCCGGCAGTGGAATGGCGGCTCGGGTTGGCGGAGGACCTTCCCTACCCCGACGCCGCCTTCGACACGGTCGTCAGCCAGTTCGGCATGATGTTCTTCCGAGATCGAGGCCGCGCCGTTCGCGAGATGCTGCGCGTCGTGCCGGAGGGCGGTTCTGTCGCGGTTGCCGTGTGGGACGGCCTCGACAACACCGAGGCGTACCCCGAGGCGGTCGACTTGCTCGCGCGCATGGCCGGGCGGGACGCCGCCGACGCGCTCCAGGCGCCGTTCGTGCTCGGGGACGCGGACGCTTTGGCGAAGCTGTTCGAGGACTCCGACGCCGACTCCGTCGCCGTCACCACGCGGCGCGGAACCGCGCGCTTCCCCAGCGTCAGGGCCATGGTCGAAGCGGATCTTCGCGGTTGGCTGCCGGTGATGGGCGTCGTGCTGGACGAGGACCTGATCCGGGCCATCTTGGACGAAGCCGAGGACGAGTTGGACGCCTACGTGAAGGCGGACGGTACCGTCGCGTTCGACGTGCCGGCGCACATCGTCACGGGCACACGAGGGCCGCGCGGCGGAATCTAGCGCGCCCCGGACGGGTACCGCGTTCTGCTCGTACGCGTTCTGCTCGTACGCGTTCTACTCGCGCGCGTTCTGCTCGTACGCGTTCTGCTGCTACGCGTCCTCCTCGTGCGAGTCCGAGCGCTGCTTCTGCCGGATGCGGAACCGCTCACGCGCGGCGTGCCCATCGAGGTAGGCGAGCCACTCGACCAGCGTCAGGTCGCCGAGGTCGTTGTGCGGCACGGTGTGGCCGGGGTCGACCCCGGCCTGCTGAAGCTCGCGCGCCAGGGCGATCGTTCCGCTGCGGGTGTCCCGGAAGCCGGCTTGCAGGTCCGCGAGCGGGGTGTCGTCGGGCAGTCGGTAGCCGCGGTAGCTGTCCCGTTCGAACGGCTCCCCGAGCGCCACGCGAAGCCGGCTCTGACCCCAGCGCTCGATGCCGAGCAGGTGGTTGATCGCCTCGCGGTTCTCGGGCGTATCGGCCGCCCCGAACACCTGGGCCTCGACGGGTTCGCGTGACGCCTCGAGTCGTTGCGCCAGGTCCTCGATCGTCCGGCCGCGCGCCAGTTGCTTGACGCGTGGGCGTAGCAGGGCGCCGATGATCTTCTGGACGGTGCTCATACGATCTCCATCAGGTGAACAAGTGCGCGTGGGAGCTCCGGTGCGGCCACCGTCAGGTGTACCCCGGTGCGACGGCCACGGAGTTGGGCTCAGCCTACGTTTCCGACCGTAGCGCGCTCGTGTCTTTCGTGCCAACCGCGTCCGGCCGCTCGCGCTCCCGCACCGTTTCCCGATATAGCGTCTTCGCGGGCGCCTGCTGCCTGCCGGCGCCAGCGGCGCCGAGACGCTGGACCAGCTCCGGCAGCACCGCGCCCAGGCGCCCCTCGACCCGCACGCTGGCGAGGTCGTCTCCTCGTGTCGGCCCGTGGTTGACGATGGCCACCGGCTTGCCGCCTTCCCACGCGGCCTCCACGAAACGGTAACCGGACCGAACCGCAAGCGAAGACCCCAACACCAAGAGCGCCTCGGCGCCATCGAGCAACGCGAACGCTTCCTCGACCCGCGGCACGGGAACGTTCTCTCCGAAGAACACCACGTCGGCCTTCAGCACGCCGCCGCACACCAGGCATGCGGCCACTTGGAACGCCCGTTCCAACGCCTCGGGCAGGTCGGCGTCGCCGTCGGGCAAGATGGTCACGCCGCGCTCGACGAAGCCCGGATTGAGCGCCTCGAGGCGCGCTTGTAGCGAGGCTCGCAACTCGCGTCGCCCGCAACGGAGGCACACGACGCGTGACAACGCACCGTGCAACTCGACTACCTTCCGGCTGCCGGCGGCCTGGTGCAGGCCGTCGACGTTCTGCGTGAGGACGCCGGTCACGTGCTCGTCGCGCTCGAGCGCGGCAACGGCGCGGTGCCCCTCGTTGGGCGACTTGTCGTGCATGACGGCCCAACCGAGCGCGCTTCTCGCCCAGTAGCGGCGCCGGGCGTGCTCGTCGCGCACGAAGCGTTGATAGGTGATGGGTGACGGTGGCGGACCGTTTCGGTCGACGCCCCGGTAGTCGGGGATTCCCGACTCGGTGCTGATCCCTGCGCCGCTCAAGACCAACGCGCGCCGCTCGCGAAGGAACACTGCCAGGTCGTCGATGGCGGCGTCCTGCGGGCCTAGGCCATGGTCGGGGGGCATGCAGCATCGTATCGCCGGCACCGCCCGTCGCCCGTCGCGGCAGCGCTGCCTCACCTTCCGTCTACAGTTGGGCATGTTCGAAGGCCGGCGCGTCCTCGTCATCCTGAACCCGTCCAGTGGCGCCGGTGAAGGCTCCTCGTTCACGGACGACCTACCCGCCACGTTGGCGCGGCACGGCGCGCGCGACGTCGACGTGCGCGTGACGCAGGGCTCCGAAGATGCGTTCGACTGGGCGGCCGCCGCCAACGACGAGGGGTACGACCTCGTCTTGGCCGGCGGAGGAGACGGCACCGTGACGGCCGTAGGGCATGGCGTGATGCGTTCGCAAGCGACGTTGCCGATCGGCATCGTCCCGCTCGGAACGGCCAACGGCCTGGCGCGCGTGTTGGGCCTTCCGATGGAGCCGATGGAGACGCTCGATGCTCTGGCTGCCGGGCGGGTCGTTGCCATCGACGCCGTCGACATCCCTTCGCACGACACCATCTCGCTGCTGTTCTTCGGAGCAGGGCTGGACGCCGAGATCAACCGAGAAGCGGACGCGGAAAGCAAGGAGCGGCTCGGCATCATGGCGTACGTGGTGGCGGCCATCGGCCGCTTGCGTGGGGCGCACAACCACGACCTGCACCTGGTGGTGGATGAACGCGAGGAGCACATGCGGGGCCACACCGTGGTGGGATTCAACGCCACGCGGCTGAAGATGTTCGGCCTCACCATGGGCCCCAAGGCGCAGCCGCACGACGGCTACATGGAAGTAGCGGTGCTACGGAACCCGGGACCCTGGGCCACGCTGGGCCAGGTCGTGCGGTTGGTGAGTGGCTCGGCGAGCCGGCTGGAGCTCGAACCTGCCTGCAAGCTTCGGCTCGACGCCGACCCTCCGTTGCCGGTGCAAGTGGACGGTGACGTAGTTGGCGAGACGCCCATCGAGGCGACGGTGGTGCGCGCGGCGCTGCGCTTCATCGCGGACGCGTCGTACGAGGGGGACCGGAAGTGATCGTCGAAGACGCCTACGAGGCCGTGGGGGCCCGGCGACGCCAGAACACGCTGGTCCGATAGCCGGTCAAGGCGAAGTCGACGTATGCCCGGGCACGTGACGGCTGGCCGGGGGTGGCGCGTGTGTCCTTCACACCCGGTCGTACCGGCCCGGAGTATGTTGCGGCGAACCACAGCCCAGACGAACGACCGCGCTTGGTTACCTTCCGCTGCTGCGCGGCCGTCGTCGACCTGGAGGCGATGTCATGGCGTATGGAACCACCTCGCGACGCAGTGCTGGACGAAAGACACGGGCGGTGGGCGTGGGCGCCGCCTTGCTGTTGCTCGCCCTGAGCGGCTGCGGCGGTGGCATCGTCCCCCTTGCCCCGTCCAACGTGGTCGCCACGGGTGGCCCGGGCACCATCTCCGTGACGTGGACCGACAACAGCGCCGACGAGACCGGCTTCGCGGTCCTGCGCGCGTCGACCGGGGACTATGCTCAGGTCGCGATGGTGCCGGTCGACAGCGACACGTACCTCGACGCGAGCGTCACCACCGACGTTCCGTATACCTACAAGATCGCCGCCGTGGGCCCGGGCGGACGCGCGAGTTCGGAGCCTTCCGACCCGGTGCGTGCCGGCGTTGCCGGCGTGCCCGTCGTCGACCCGAACGATCAGGTCGGCGTGAGCCTGAATCACCTGGGCATCGACACGACGGCAACGCCGCGCCTCGGCGACGATGGCCAACCGCTACCGAACGACTACCTGCCGTTGGGGCCGACCGTCACCCTCGGGGTCGACGACGACTTCGCCCGCTACGAGCTCTTCATCGGTGGCGCCGCCACCAGCAGATCCGGCGCCACCAGCAACCAGGTGGTGTGGGAGGCCAACGACCCCGCCGACGACACCGCGGTCGATCCGGTGTACGGCCTCGGGGCGCCGATCTTCGACGTTTCCGGCACGAACGCGAACCTGTACGACCTGGTCGCGGGGGACTTCGACGGTGACGGCCTAGACGAGTACGTGCTGGTGTCGCTCGAAGGGGCGAGCGACAGCGACCTGACCGTGAGCCTGGTGGACGACTCCGTGGCGGGCTTCGCCGCGCAGCAGTTCGTGGTCGCGTCCCGCACCGGCGTGACCGACGTCGAAGTGGTGGCTGCCGACTTCGGTGGCGACGGCACCGCCTCGCTGGCGGTGGGGCTTGGTGGTAACGGCGCCGCCGAACTGCTGTTCCTGCAAGACGTCGGCGCGGGCTTCGCCCTGGTTCCCGGCTCGAGCATCGACATCGTCGCCAGCGTCGCCGGTGCCGCGACCTTCCTGGCGCTCGCCAGCGGGAACCTCGACGACGACGCGGGTCAAGAGTTGGCGATGGTCATCAACGAGTCGTTCGATGACGCAGGCGGCAACCCCAGCGGCGTATCCCGCTACATGATCCTCGACGACGCGAACGCCGGCTACACGGTGCTGGACGAGGGCAACGTGCAGGGGCAGGATGGGGCGATCCACACCGCCCTGGTCGCGGACGTCGGCGTGGGCAACATCGACGGCGACGACCGCGACGAGGTCGTGTTCGCCGGCATCACCGAGTTCCACGAGACCTGCAGCACGTACGACCTGCTGTACGTCGCGCTGGACGACGCCAAGGAAGACCCCGCCTTCGCGGTACTCGGCGCCAACTTGCGCACCGTCTCCATGGGTGCCTCGTGCACGGCCTCGAAGGTGAAGCGCCTGCGCTACATCCACGTCGAGCTCGGTGACGTCGACGGGGACGGTGTCGACGAGATCGTCGGCGGTCCGATGGTGTTCGACGACTGGTCGGACCCCTGGGCCGAGTTGGGCTGGATCTCCGGCAACCAGATGTACGGGCACGGCACGCAAGACGCCGCGACCACCATCGGCCACCGAAACTCGGCCCTGGCCCTGGTGGACATGGACGGCGACGGCGCGGACGAGATCGTGGCCTACATGGCGCGCGCCGAGGCGGTCATCCGCTACGTGCTCCCGGCCAACGCGGGCGATGCCTTGATTGGCCGTACCTGGTGGGGGGTCGACTTCTCCGAGAACACCAACGGCAGTCGCTTCCGCCCTATGCTCGTTCCCGCCAACGTCGACCAGGACAGCATGGTGGCCAAAGCCGTGCCGAACACCTACCGCTTCACCATGACCGAGCCGATCATCGTCGCCGCACTCGCGGGAGCGCCGTGCAACGAGAACATCAGCCAGAACCTCGGAGCGTGTGGAACGTCGTACGGCCAGGGGAGTTCGTCCGGCGTCGAACGTGAACAACAGGTCAAGATCTCGGCGTCCGTCAGCATCGGGATGAAGGCCATCGGAGGCGCCTTGACGCAGAGCGAACTGACGGCCAAGGGCAAGTTCCAGTTCGCCGCCTCGTACATCCACGGTTACGCGTACGAACTCGAGAAGAGCGTCGTGTACGCCACCGGGCCGCTCGAGGACGCGGTCATCTTCAGCGCCGTGCCGTACGACGCGTTCACCTACGTGGTCGTCCAGCATTCCGACCCCACGATGATCGGCAAGGAGGTCGACGTGATGCTGCCGCGCGACCCGATCACGGTGCTAGTGGAGCGGTCGTACTTCAACGACGCGCAAGCGGCCGGGAACCTGACGATCGGCAGCAACGTGTTCCAGCACGTCGTGGGCGACCCGAGCACCTACCGCACGCCGTCGCAGCGCGACACGCTCCTCGACGACCTCGCGTCCACGTACCAACGCGACGCGTTGCAGCACGGGCCCGTCACGGTGGGTCAAGGCAGCGGTTCCACCAGTGTGAGTATCGACGTCGCGGAGGCGTCGTCGAACGGCTTCGCGCTCGAGATCGGTTTCGAGTACGAGGTCGAGGCGGTCGGTGGCACCGTGCTTGCCGGCTTCAGCGTCGGCATCAGCACGCAGGCGTCGTTCCAATGGTCGTGGGGAACGTCTACCAGCTACTCTGCCAGCGTCGGCAACATCGCCGACTCCACCGAGTTCGCCGTGCACGGGTACGGCTACGGCATGTTCACGTACGTCTTCGAGGACGACGTCACGGGGCAGCAGTTCGAGGTGATCGACTTCTGGGTGGAGTGAGGTGACCGGTGGAACCTGTCGGCACGATGCGCATCGTCGACGGTGACCTGACGGACCCTCGCGTCGTCGCGCTCCTGCAGACGCACCTGGTGACGGCGCGCGCCGCCACGGCGCTGTGCAGCGCGCATGCGCTGGACATCGACGGCCTGCGCTCGCCCGACGTGCGCCTGTGGGCGATCTGGGAAGGCGAGACGGTACTGGGCGTCGGCGCCCTCAAGCGCCTGACGGTCGATCACGGCGAGGTGAAGTCGATGCACACCGCCGAGGCTGCGCGGCGCCGCGGCATGGGCGGCATGATGCTACGCCACATCATCGAGGCGGCGCGCCAGCGCGGCATGACGCGCCTGAGCCTCGAAACCGGGTCGTCGGCGTACTTCCACCCGGCGGTTGCCCTCTACCGCCGGCACGGCTTCGTGCCGTGTCCACCGTTCGGCGAGTACGTGGAGGACCCGAACAGCGTGTTCTTGACGCTCGAGCTTCGGGCGGGTTGAGCGAGACCGAGCGAGAGGGCCCGGCGTACTTGCCCAGCGCCGCCTGCCCAGCCTCGCCTGCCCAGCGCTACCTCCCCGCTACCGGCAACCCCACCGGAGGCGGGTTGAACGCCATCAGACCGATGTCCATGCCGGTCATACCGGTCAGCGCCAAGGTGGGCTCGGGCGCGCCCGACGCCGTGAGCAGCGCCGGCGCGAACTTCAGGACGGCGTTGCCCTGGTTGCTGACCCATAAGTTGCCGCCAGAGTCGAACGCCAGGCCGCTCGGTCCCGACAGCCCGCCGGCGGTCGGCCCCAGCGTCACATCCGGCACCGGCGTACCCGAGCTCTGCAACTGCTCGGCCGTGAACTTCACGACCGCGTTGCGTACGCTGCTGCCGGCCCAGAGCGAGCCGTTCTCGTCGAACGCAAGCCCGGTGGGCGCGTCCAGGGTCGGATCGCCTGCGATGGTTCCGCTGATCACGATGTCGGGGGAAGGCGTTACGGCGCCAGCGAGCGCACCCGGGTTCCGGTACTCGAAGATGGCGTCGCTGAACTGGTTGCTCAACCACAGGTCGCCGTCGGCGTCGAACGCCAACGCCGTCGGGCCGCTCAGGTTCGTGCTGCCGTCGTCTCCAAGAACCACCGCCGGCACCACGGCCGCGCCGGACACGGCGATCTGATCGGCCGTGAACTTCACCACCGTCGAGTTCCCGCGGTTCGTGACCCAAAGGGAGCCGTCCTGGTCGAAGGCCATTCCGGTGGGGTTGGTGAGGTAGCCGCCGCCGATCACGACGCTCGGGGTGAGCATGCCGCCGGTCATCAGATCGGCGGCGTCGAAGCGCCGAAGCTGGCCTTGATCCCAGTCGGTCGTCCACAGGTTGCCGGCAGCATCGAACGCCACCGACTGCGCCGATGACGCGCCCTCGATCGACACCTGCGGCGGCTCGCTGCCGCCGCCTACGAGTTGTTCGCGTGGGAACGCGATCACCTTGCCGTCGAAGTAGGTGGGGATCCACAACGCGCCCGTCCCCTCGACCCGCGCGTACTCAACCGTGACCGCCGCCGTCACGCCGGACACGACCTCGACCGCGCACTGGGTCATGGCGGCGTCGGCCAGCACGACCACGGCCGGCTCCGGACAAGCGAGCGATGCCGCGTGCACGGCGTCGATGTCGTTCTCCGAAGCCTGGATGTCCGCTGCCACGACGCTGTAGCTACCCTCGGGCAGGCCGATGAGGGTGCGCGCGCCGGTCACCTCCTCGTCGTACCCGCTGGGTCCCGTCACTCGCAGCGAGGCCTTCCTGCCTGCCGACGTCGGAACGTCCGAGGTGACGAAGAAGCGGATGCTGCCTAAGCCGGCCGCGGTCGCGACGTCGATGAGCGCGGTGGCCGAGCGCCCCGCCACCATCGCCGTGAGCGTGGCTTCGGCGCCGACCGCCAGTGTTGCCGGCGGCGCGTACGCGGTCGTGGCGCCGCTGCCGTCCGAGATGGAGCCGACGCCGGCCAAGGACCACGTGACGTCGGCCGCCGCGGCCGGGCCCACCACCGTGGCGGTGAACGTCGTTTCCGGGGCGCCTGCGTACGTAGTGAGGGTCGGCGGATCGATCGATACGCTCACGACGGGAGGGTTGGTGCCGGTGTCGCACGCGGTGATCGCCAGGAGCCAGGTCGCGGCGAGCCCGGCCCGTGTGGCCGCCCAGGCCCACGATGGGCGCGACGTCCCGGAGCTCACGCCTCCGGGGCGCGCCCTGCCTCGGGGCGCGCCGGCGATGACCCGTTTCAGCACGGCGGCGCCGTCACTTCGATGGTGATCACCTTCGAGCCGATCGGACTGCCGTCGCCTTTCCTCGCCGTCATCGTGATGGTGTAGGTGCGTCCGGTGCAGTGTCCGTAGACCATCACGGCCTGGCTGGTGCCGGTTCCGATCTCCTCGTCACCGAAGCCGTCGTTGATCTTCCAGAACAACCGGTCGCCGGGCACCGCCGAGCCGTCGGCGTCGAAAGCGTGGCCCACCAGGTTCAGGACCATCTCGTTGTAGTAGCCGAAGCCGGCACCGTTCGCCGGGTAGTCGATCACGACGGCGCCCGGCTCTGGCGTCGGATCGATGACGTTGACCAACAGATCCTTCGTCGCGACCTCGCCGTACTCGCCGACCGCGCGCAGGGTGTAGGTGTACTGGCCGACTGCGGCGTGCGACCGGGTCATGTACTTGCCGCCCGCTAGCATCGTGCCTCCCTGCCACCACGACAGGCGCGAGGCATCCACGTTGCCCGTATTGCTGGTGATGTACCAAGGATCGTAGGCGCTGCCGATGAAGTCCAACGGGACGTTCAACAGCGTCGTGATCCCGTAGCTGGGTCTCTCGATGGAGGGGGTAGGGGCTCCTTCGGGATTGGGCCCGAGCTTGAACTCGATCGCCTTGATGTCCTGGAGGATGCCGCCCTGCCGGAGTTCGATCTCGAGACGACCGTCGACGGGCGCCGTGATGGCACCCGCGAGCCCGCCGAGGTCCCCGAAGCCGAAGTCGATCCGTTCGCGCTCGTACGAACCAACAGCCACGTCGAGGGCGGAACGTTCGACCTTCAGGGCGCCGCCCAGGTAGACACGACCGTAGACGTCGTATGTCAGGTCCAAGTTGGTGACGTTGACGATGTTGAAACTTGTGTCGAGTTGGCTCGACCGCGGGACGACGCGCCCGAACTCGGCGTCGGCCTTGAGCATCCCGCGCCCGCTCTGATCGTCGAAGAAGTAGCCGTGTTCGAACGGTTGGGCGTCCCACATCCAGTTCGACACCGTCGAGCCCGAGGCGTTGCGGAACCGGATGGTGCGACTCGCGTCCTCCCCCGTCGGCGGCGCGATCTCGAGCGAACCGCGGCGTTCGTTCTCCGGGCGGGGGTCACCGAACACCATCAGCGTCCCCAACTCTTCCTTGACGGTGCCGAGCTGGTTCTGCGTTCGGAACTGTTCCCACGTGAGCGAGGGGTGGGTGCCGTTCCAACGGGCGTTGCTGTCGTTGATGTAGATCCCGTCCGCACTCAGGCCGGTGATCACGAAGGCGTGCGCGGCGGCGTCGGACGTCGTGATGAGCGGCTTCTGGGGGAACAGACCGAAGACGCCTGTGGTGGTCAGCACCACGTAGGCGCTGAACTCGTCGCTCGGGATCAGGTCGGCGTCCCAACGCAACCAGGAGTAGCGTTCGGTTGGCACCCCGGCCGCCTCCAAGAAGCTTGCCACCCATGCGCCGCTGGTGGCGTCCTGGTCGAGGAGGCTAGCGAGGTAGAAGTTGCTCAGCCTGCCGCCTGGTATCGACGCCGACGGCTCGAAGCCGGGCAGCGGCTGGAAGTAGTTGAGCGCCATGGAGACCGCCGTCGGGCTGCACCACGGGTACCCTGCCTGCCAGTAGAACGGCACCTGCAAGGAGAGCGAACCGACGCCTTCGGTCGGGCGCGGGATGACCGTGACGGTGAACCGGCCCGGATCGAAGATCTCGAACGCCACCGTCGCGAGGTCTTGCATCGTCAACGGCGCCCTATCCTCACCGGGCACGAACCGCGCCCCGCCCTCCACCGCACCGGGTGCTGCGCGGATGCGAACGCCGTCGAGCTCGCCACTTTCGACCTCGGTGTCTTCGGCGATGACGTAGAAGACGTCGCTGGCGGGTACGTACGGGGCCTGGAGGGTGGCGGCCGCTAGCAACGCCGCGCCCCCCAAGTCGACGCTCACGAGCGGTCCCGCTGCCTGAAGCGGGTCGTCGGCGCGCTGCGAAGCCGGGGCACCTACGGAGAGGGTCACTTCCGTGTCGAAATCGAGCGCGTCAGGAGGGATGACGAGGGTGGCGCCACCGACGGTGATCGTGCCGCCCTCGGCGGCGAGCACGGTGCGCTTCTCGCTCTCGCCGGTCACGTCGACCGTGACGCTGGTCGAAGCTTGAACGCTGCCGGCCGCGTTCGTGGCCGTGAGCACGTAGCTCGTCGTCGCAACCGGGCTGACGACCAGACTGGTCGATCCCGTGACGTCGACGTTGCCGGGATGGACGCTCAGCTGGACCGCTCCCGACACGGTCCACGACAAGGTCGTGCTGTCCCCTAGGGTGATCATGTTCGGAGCGGCCGTGAACGCTCCGATCGTCGGTGCCGCCGGCGGAGCGCCGGTGGTACACGACGACAGAACGGCCCCCACCAACGCAAGCGCGATGAGCCTCCGCATAGCTAGTTCCGCCTCTCTGTAACGAACGGACTCACTCTACGGGAAACGCTTCGCGAAAGCGAGGTCCGGCGCCGGGCGTGGAACGGTGCGCATCGACGGCGCAGTGCAAGGCGTGCGATCCGCGACACGCCAACCTGCCATGGCCGAAGGTCAGGGGGTCGTGAACTCCCTCGTGTCCGTCGCAACGATGGTGTCGCTCGATCCAGCGGTGCTGGGACCGCCCTGGACAAAGGCGAGGACGGCATCGAGGTAATCCGCGTAGCCCGCCACGCCGGCCCCTTCGACGGTGGTGACGCCCGGCGAAACTACTGCTTGCCAGGTGTACATCGTCGAAGGTGGCAGCGAAGCGCCGAAGGCGGAGAGGTCCGGGATGGTCGCACGGTCGTCCATAGTGGTGACGTAGATGGCGAGGTTCAACCCACTTCGGATCCCGAACGTCACTGCGCCATCCGGGTCGCTGGCTAGCGCCAACGTGTCACCCGCACCGATACCGACGGCGCCATCGGCCGGGGTGGAAAGGACGGGGGGCGATGGTACGTCGATGGTGGTCGAACTACCGCCCGGCCGGCCGAAGCGCCAGCCGTGGCTCGAAGCGCCAGACGGCGCTTCGGCAGCGGCGTAGATGCCGTACGTTCCCCCCGGGAACACCGGCACGGGCACGTTGGTGAAGGTCGCGGCAAGTGGCGCGAACACCCGGAAGAGCGGCAGGGTGAACGTTTCGCTCACGCGAACGCCCGCCTCGAACATGTACGGTGTGAAACCCGCGGGCGCGTTCATGGCGCCGCTGAGGGTGGTCGTGCTGGGCACGGCGAACGCGTCGACGTCGATCGTCTCCGCGCCACCTGCGGTGATGGTGCCATCCGCCCAACCGTGCATGGGGTACGCGACAGGGAAATCGTCCATGCCGAGTTGGATCACCAGCGCGTGGACGCGCACCG
>JAWOIL010000146.1:0-4021 GCA_046484635.1 Trueperaceae bacterium | reverse complement strand
GGCTCCGATCAGATCGACATCCTCGAGGAACTGATCGCGGTCTTCGAAGCCGAGAACCCTGGTATCGAGATCGAGTACACGACGGCCGACTACGGCTCGTACTTCACCAAGCTTCAGACCGACTTCGCCGCCGGCGATCCGCCCGACGTGTTCGAACTGAACTACGAGAACTTCGTGACGTTCGCGTCGCGCGACACGATGCTCCCGATCGACGACTACATCGCGTCCAGCGACAACATCACCACGGCCACGTTCTACCCCGCTGCTCTGGAAGCGTTCGCGTACCAAGGAACCCAGTACGGGCTGCCCATCTCGTTCTCGACGGTGCTGCTGTACTACAACCAGGACCTGTTCGACACAGCGGGCGTTTCGTACCCGACCGACGACTGGACCTGGGACGACGTGATCGAGGCCGGGAAGGCGATCACCAACGCGTCCCAGCGCATCTGGGGCATCTCGCAGCCGGCCCAGTTCTGGGAGTTCTACAAGGTCGCCGTGCAGGCAGGCGGAGGCGTCACCGTGGCGCCCACCGTGCAGATCGACACCCCCGAGAACCGCGCCGCAGCGCACTACCTGGTGGACAAGGTCCGAGTGCACGGGATCATGCCCACCGACGCCGACCTCGCGGGCATGGGCGATACCGACCTGTTCATGAACGGCCAACTCGGGATGATCGTGACGGGCATCTGGATGATCCAGTCGTTCCTCGACAACGCCGCGTTCCCGTGGGACATCGCCGTGGAGCCCGGCTCGGTCCAGAAGGGCAGCCACTTCTTCTCCAACACCGCAGCCGTAGCCAAGAGCAGTGACGTCGCGGAAGCCGCGTACAAGTGGGTCGAGTTCCTTGCCTCGCACCCCGCCGTGGCGTCCGCCCGGATCGAGCACAACTGGGAGCTGTCCGCGCTGTCGCTCGACCAGGCAGAGGCGCTCGAGCCGTTCCTGGCCCAGCCGGCGCCGGCCAACCGCGAAGCGGTGTTCCGCGCGCTGGAGAGCGCCGTGACGCCGCCCGTGGTGGAGAAGCAGTCGGAGCTTCAGGACATCGTCAACGAGGAGCTCGATGCCGCGCGACTCGGCACCAAGACGGTCGAGCAGGCGTTGGCCGACGCGCAGCGGCGCGTCGAGGAGATGATGGCTCAGTAACGTCGACCCGTGTGGGCGCGCCGGTGCCGTCCGGCCGGCGCGCCCCGCATTTCCTTGGCCTGCGCCCCGCCGCACCTTGCCCGCGCCACGCACTCCCTTGCCCCGCGCCCTGCCCCCGCTACTTTCCCCGCGCCTCGCTTCGCGCTCCGCCCCGCGTCTCGCTTCGCACTCATCCCTCGCGCCCGCAGCCTGGAGGCCACGACCCGATGATCGTGCATCACCCGTACGGCAACGACGACCCCTACAAACGCACCCCCACGGAGCGCTTCCCGCGCGACCCGAAGCCGGGCGAACGGGTGCAGATCGGGTTCCGCGTTCCCGGCGACCTACTCGAAGCTTGGGTCGACGTGACCGCCGGCGGTGCCAGCCGGCGCGTCGAGGCGCAGTCGCTGGGCGACGGACTGTGGACGGCCGATCTCGGGTCGTTCGCCAGCGGTCGGGTGGCGTACGTCATCCGCGCGGCGCCCTGTGCCGTTGGGGGAGGCCCCCGCAGCGACGAGCGGTTGCTCGGTGGCGCCTCGGAGCCGGCGGAGTTCACGTTCGACGTCGGCGTCGCCCAGAGCGTCGTGGGCATCGGCGCGGCGTTCCAAGACGGTGCGCTGCTGCGGGTCGATCTCGTCACCGATGGCCTTCCTGCGCGCCTGGAGCTGTCGTTCCCACTGGCAGGAACGTGCCACTGCCAGCTCGTCGTCGGAGGGCGGACGGCGCCGGCGGCCGGCGCGTCACCGGCCGAACGCGAAGGGCGCGACCGGCTTCTCATCGAGCCCGAGAAGCGGAGTCCGTTCACCATCGAGGACGCGCCGGGGCGCCTGATCGTTCGTTCCGACGGCATCGTCGTCGCGTTCGATCGCACGACCTTGGCTTGGTCGGCCGCCCTCCCCGACGCTCGCGAACCCGCGTATCGCGGCAGCGCGAAGTTCTCGTGGTGGGCGCACGAGAGCGGCAGCGTGTCGTCGGTGACGGGGCGCTTCGGGGTCGGCGCGAACGAGCGCCTGTACGGCCTTGGTGAGCGCTTCGTCGATCCCGACCGCAACGGCGACGTGTGGGACGTCCGCGTGTACGAGGAGTACAAGGAACAAGGGAAGCGCACCTATCTTCCGATGCCGTTCCTCCTATCGGAACGGAGCTATGGCGTCTGGTTCGACGTCGACGAGCCCAGCCTCTTCGACCTGCGGGGCCGGACGGCCGAGGTCACGGTCGACAAGCTCGTCGACCCTTACGAGCCCGTAACCGAGACCCGGCTGCCCGTGGTGGTATTCGTGAAACCACGCGCGTACGACGTCACGGCCGCGTTCGTGGCGCTCACCGGCCCGATCGCGGTACCGCCGAAGTGGGCGTTCGCGCCCTGGATGTCGGACAACACCTGGAACGACCAGGCGCGCGCCACCGAGGTGCTCGAGCGCACCATCGCCGAGAACGTCCCCGCGGGCGTGCTCGTGCTGGAGGCGTGGAGCGACGAGTCGACCTTCTACATCTTCAACGACGCCGAGTACGACCCGATCCCCGGGGACGCGGCCCCGCGCCTCGTCGACTTCCGCTTCGGCGGCCGCTGGCCCGATCCCAAGGCGTTCGTCGACGCCTGCCACGCCGCCGGCGTGCGCGTCGTGCTGTGGCAGATCCCGGTGAGCAAGCGCCTGGGGGCTCCGCACGCGCAGCACGACCACGACGAAGCGCACATGCTGGAGCGCGGCTTCGCCATCGCAAACGACGACGGCTCGCCGTACCGCAACGAGGGGTGGTGGTTCCCCGAGGCGCTGATCGTCGACTTCACGAACCCCGAGGCGGAAGCGTGGTGGTTCGCGAAGCGCCGCTACCTGTTCGACGAGCTCGGCATCGACGGCATGAAGACCGACGGTGGGGAGCACCTGTGGGGCCGGTACCTGCGTTCGCACGATGGCCGCCGTGGTCTCGAGCTCTTCAACACCTACGCCAACCTCTACGTCGGGGCGTACCACCGCTTCGTGCAGGAGGCCACCGGAGGTGACGGCATCACCTTCTCGCGCGCGGGCTACACCGGCGCCCAGCGCTACCCCGCGCACTGGGCCGGCGACGAGGACAGCACCTGGTCCGCCTACCGCGCTTCGGTGCGAGCGGGCCTTTCGGCCGGCGTCGGCGGCGTGAGCATGTGGTCCTGGGACCTCGGCGGGTTCAGTGGCGACATCCCGGGTGTCGAGCTCTACCTGCGCTCGACGGCGATGGCGACGTTCAGCCCGATCATGCAGTACCACGCCGAGTCGCACGGCTCCGGCGACCGCCGAGACCGGACGCCATGGAACATCGCAGAGCGCCACGGCGACGCGCGCGCCCTCGACGTGTACCGGGAATACGCGCAGCTCAGGATGCGTCTGCTGGATTACCTGTACGACGAAGCCGTCGCGGCGTCGGCGGAGGGGAAGCCGCTGATGCGCTACCCGGCGTTGGAGCACCCCGAGGCGGTGG
The DNA here is from genome assembly GCA_046484635.1 of Trueperaceae bacterium. Lineage (GTDB taxonomy): Bacteria > Deinococcota > Deinococci > Deinococcales > Trueperaceae > CAZACZ01. The sequence goes on along the minus strand of JAWOIL010000146.1, from coordinate 442 downwards.
AGTTCCTCGCCCACGACCCCTACGCGTACCTGTTCGGACGCGATCTGCTGGTGGCGCCGGTGGTCGACAAAGGCGTCGAGACGCGGCCCGTTCGGCTGCCGCCGGGAACCTGGGTCGACGTATGGTCGGGGGCGCGGTTCGAGGGCCCGACGGAGGTCCTGGCACCCGCCCCGCTGGAGCGGATCCCCGTGTACGTCCGAGGTGACAGCCCACGCGCGGAACGGGTGCTGGACGCGCTGCGCGCAGCCAACGAGACGGACGCCTGAGCATGTACGAGCGCGGCTGGCGCAAGTACGCCATCCTGGCCCTCTTCCTGGGACCGAGCCTGCTCGGACTCGCCGTGTTCACGTTGGCGCCGATCGTCATCTCGTTCGGGCTGTCGTTCACGTCCTACGACCTGCTCACGCCCGCCACGTTCATCGGGGGCGACAACTACGCCCGC
>JAWOIL010000109.1:0-11136 GCA_046484635.1 Trueperaceae bacterium | reverse complement strand
TGGAACCAGCGGCTCGACGCCGACACGTGGTTGATGACGGCGTCGAACATCAGGGAGAAGTCTTGCCCGAACGACGAAACATCGGACCAGTCGCCCACCGCGGGGTCGACGGCCAGGTAATCGACCACGCTGAACCCGTCGTCGGAGGTAGACGGGTAGAACGGCAGCAGGTGCACCGTGTTCACCGCGGTCGCCAGCCGGCGCTCCGCGAAGCGGTGGAGGGTACGTAACGGCGCCTCGCCAGGAGCGCGCACCTGGTCGGCGTACGTGATGAGCACGACGTCGTCTTGGGTCGGTTCGGCCGGCGGGCGCGCCGCCACCTCGGGGTGGTCGCGCCGGAAGGCCTCAAGCCGCTCGAGCAGCCGAGGGAGGAGGGCATCGGCGCGCTCGCCGTAGAGGAACGTCAGGTGCGCCGACAGCCGGGCGGCGGGCAGGGCACGCGTCATGGCGTGAACCCCAGGGCTCGCAGCTCCGGCACCAGGCGTGTTCGCAGCGCGTCCAGCGAGAAGTGCGTGCGCGCGAGGCGGTAATTCGTCTCGGTCATCGCGGCCCGTCCTTCCGGGTGGTCGAGGAGCGCCGCCGTGGCGGCCACCGCATCCTTCGTCACAGCGCCGCGCAACTCGACGAAACGGAAGCCGAGCGGCGCGATGTCCGCGGCGTAGACGGGGTAGCGGTTCACCACGGCGGGCAGTCGGAACCAGATGGTCTCGAGAAGCGCGTTGCCGAAGCCTTCGTAGAGGCTCGGATAGGTGACCAGGTCGGCGTGGGGATAGGCGTCCCAGAGGGCGTACGTCTTGCGTCCTTCGCGCGCGTCGCGCTGCACCGCGACGCGGTCTGCCACGTAGCGAAGGTCGACGCCGCTGGCTGCGGCGTGCCGTTCGAGGGCGCGTAAGTACGACGTGCCCTCGTCTCCGGCTTCGTGCGTGATCACCAGCACGTTGCGGGCGTCGTCGAGTGCGGCCAGCAAGTCGATGGCGAGCTCGATGCCCTTGCGCGGCACGACGCGCGTGGGCTGCAGGACGAGGCGCTGCTCGGGATCGAGCCCGACGGCTTCTCGGAAGTCGGCGTTGAAGGCGTCGATGCCCGGCGCCGGCGCGTCGAAGTCGAGCACGTTCGGCACGACCGTCGCGTCGACGCCCTTGTGCCGTCTCAGGCCGGCGGCCGCTAGCGAGTTGATGGCGAGGTGGCGGACGTATGGGGCGTGGAACGGGAAGTAGCGCTCCAGGAAGGCGGGCACGCTCGTCTTCCCGAAACGCTCGCGTTCCCAGAAGTAGTCGTGCTCGTGCGAGAGCGTAGGCAGGCGGCGCCGTGCGACGACATCGGCCAGGGCCTTCGCCAGCGGCAACTGCATGGGGATGGCCCAGGCGTTCTGGACCACCACCAGGTCGGGGCGCACGTCGTCGACGACCGCTTCGAAGCGGCGCGATAGCTCTGATGCGCGCGCGGCCAGGTCTTGCTCCAGCGACGGGTCCGGTTCGTCGGACGCGAAGGCGCGGGATCCCAACGCGACGGCCGTGGGGTCCTGGAAGTGGAATTCGGGGACCAGCGTGCCGGGCGGGAAACGCGCTTCGGGAGCGCCACCTTCGTCGGCGCTGGCTTCACCCGCGGTCGCGTCCAGCTCGCCTGCGCAGTAGTGCGCCGCGAACCCGAGGCCCTCCAGCACGCGCCGGACCTTGTGGGTCTCGAGGCTGACGCCGTCGGTGCCCGCCAGGCGCGTCGAGACGTAGAGCGCACGCATGACGCCGGTCAGCCCTTGACGCCGCCGGCCGTGAGGCCGCCGACCAGGTACTTCTCGAACCAGAAGAACAGCACCATGATCGGCACCGTGATGATCATCGCGCCGGCCATCAGGTACTGGCGCGGCACCTCCTGGCTGTTCAGCATCACCATCCCGCGGGGCAACGTGAAGATGGCGGGGTTGTCGAGGAACATGAACGCGAACAGGAACTCGTTCCACGCGATCATGAACACGTACAGGCCGACGGAGGCCAGCGCCGGCGTCGATAGCGGCAGCGTGATGCGCCAGATCACCTGCGCGCGCGTGCAGCCGTCGATGAGGCCGGCTTCCTCGAGGTCTTTCGGTAGTGTCTGGAAGTAGCTCCGGAGCATGTACAAGGCGACCGGGATGGTCGAGGCGGGGTAGACGATCAGCAAGCCGGGCAGGGTGTTGCGCAGGCCCAGTTGCGTGAACACGGCGTAGAGCGGGATGACCAGCACGATGGCGGGGAACATGTAGATCAGCAGGATCGCGCGCGAGAGCGCCGTCTGGCCCGGGAACCGCAGCCGCGTGACGGCGTACGCGCCGAGCACCGCCAGGACCAGCGTCACCACCATGGTGACGAAGGCGACCAGGGCGCTGTTGCCGATGAAGGCGAGGAAGTCGTAGGTGAAGAGCACCTCCACGTACCCCGATATCAGTTCGCGGAGCCCGAGGCCGAGCTGGATGGAGAGGTCGGTGGGGTCGGCGAGCATCGCCGCGCGGCTCTTCAGGCTGGAGGCGAACATGAAGTAGAAGGGGAAGAGGATGATCAGGAGGAAGAACGAGAAACCGGCGCCCCGCAGCAGGCGCACCAGCACCTGTTCCACCACGTGCTTCTTCCCGCCCTGGCCGAGATCGACCTGGCGCAGGCCGTAGCGCGTCAGGTGCGCGGCCGCGAGGAACGTCACGAAGTTCATGGCGACGCCCCAGAACGGTCCGGTTTCGCTGCTGCCGAGCGGTCGTCCGCCCGACAGCACGAGCCACGCGACGCCGGCGACGGCGCCGACGAGGAGCGCCGTGAGCGTCGGGGTGTCGCGACGATGGCGCAGGAGGCCGATGACGGCGCCAACGACGAGTCCGAACAACAGCGCCTTGCCGAGCGGCATTTCAATCGCGATCCCGCCGACCAGGGTGGCGGCGAGCGCCCAGTAGAACACCAGCACCATGCTGGACGCAGCTCCGATGACGGCGCCCAATACCGTGCCGGGAACGGAACGGTAGCTGCGGGTCGCGGAGGCGGGGGCGAGGTGCGTCATCGTTCACCCTCCGGCGCGAAGCGGAAGTAGACGAACAGGAACAGCAGCAAGATGGCGAACAGCACCATCGCCACGGCGGAGCCCGCGCCGATGTCGGCTCGGGCGAACGCCTGGTCGTAGATCATCACCGGCAAGTTCTTGGTGCCGGCCGCGCCACCGGTGAGCAGGAAGATATCGTCGAACTTGTTGATCAAGAACATGAAGCGCAGCAGGAACAGCACCGCCAGGATGCCGGCGAGGTTCGGCAGGGTGATGCTCCAGAACTGCTGGAACGGCCCCGCCCCGTCGACGTCGGCAGCCTCGTACATCTCGGCCGGGACGGCTTGCAGGCGCGCCAGGATGAAGAGGAAGGCGAACGGGAAGTAGTTCCAGGAACTGAAGACGATCACCGACGTGAGCGCCACCGGGAAGTCCAGCCGCCAGCCGAAGAGGTTCATCTCCACGGCGCGTTGCCCCATGAAGTTGATCGGTTGTTGCCACAGCTCGTAGCGCAGGCCCAGCGCGTTGACGGTGCCGCTGAACGGATCCAAGAAGAACGCCCAGACGAACGCCACGGCGATGACGGGCGCCACGTACGGGAACAGGAACAGGCCCCGCATCAGGCCCTGGCCTTGGAACTTCGAGTTGAGCAACATGGCGGCGGCCAGTCCAAGGGCGATGGAGCCTAGGGTGCTGAACAGGGTGTACCAGATGGTGGTGCGAAGGATGGGCCAGAACTCGGGCGATCCGATCACGCGGCGGTAGTTGTCGAGCGTGAGCCGCAGCGAGAGCATGGCGTTCTGCGCTCTACCGGTGATGGTCGCTTCGGGTTGGCGCAGGTCAGGCGCGCCGGCGTCGAAGTAGTCGGCGCTTGCTACGAACCGTAGTTCGAGCGTCTCGCGGTACCCGGCTTCCCATGTGCCGAAGTCGCACTGGACCGCCGTTCCCGTTTGACTGCAGCGGGCGTCGGCGTCCACCAGCGAGAGCCCGTTCGGCACGGCCTTCTCGAAGCGCACGGCCCTTAGCTCGGTGGTGCGGCTGCCGTTGCGCATCGTCAAGCGCAGGACCGCTTCCTCACCGGGCGCTTCCGGCGTTTGCAGCACGCGCTCGTTCACCACGGGGGACGGAGCGCGCAGGTCGGCCAGGGTGATCGACTTGAAGCTCAGCCAGACGTTCATCAGTACCGGCACGAGCACGATGAGCAGGATGATCGTGAACGTCGGGGCGAGCAGCCAGTAGGCGAGCTGCGCTTCGCGGGCTGCCAGCGTCTTGCGCCTGGTCGCCATGGCGCCTCCCAGGAACCCACGACCTTGCGCCGCCGCATCGGAACGGCGGGCACGCCGGGGAGAACGAAGGCGCCGGCCCCGTGGGGGGCCGGCGCCGCGTGGTCCTCAGCGCAGAGCGGCGACGCGGCTCTGCAGCAGTTCGGCGGTCTCCGCGGCGGTGCGTTCACCGTCGAGGAAGTCGCGCACGAGTTCGGACATGATGCGCGTGCCGTAGAGGCGCGCGACCAAGGCGCCCTCGCCTTGCGAGAAGCCCCAGCGGTTGCCCGTCTCGAGTCCGGCGACCAGGTCGGCGATCACGTCGGCGGAGTAGAAGTCCCCGAGCGGCGCGCGCCGGTCGACACCCACCTCGAGCGCGGCCCAGCCGTCGAGGAAGCGGGCCGGTTCGTCGGGGGTGCCGGCGCGAACGGCGAACTTGCCTTCTGCCGCCATGCCCAGCCAATCGAGGTAGCCCTCGGTCAGCAGGTACTTGACGAACGCTTGCGCGTCATCGACGTCGGCGTCGACGGTGATGCCGAAGTAGGACAGCTGCGCCCAGCCGGAGCCGTCGGCATGGCTCGGCCCAGCCACGCTGGTCACGAACCCGGTGTTGCGGGCCAACCAGCCGGGGTCGTGCCCTTCGTCGGCAGGCACGGGCGCATCGCCACGCAGGCCCGCCAGCTCGTCCAGGATGTACGGCGACCACACGACCATCGCGGCCCGCCCGGCGTGGTAGAGCTCGCGCGACTGCTCCCAGTAGAGGTTGCCCGGCGGGCTGGCCTCGACCAGCTGCTGGTAGAACTCGAGCGTCTCCACCATCTCCGGCGTGTTCAACGTCACGGTGCCGTCTTCGTCCACCAGTTCGATGCCGTTGGCGAGCGCGAAGTGCTCGAAGACCTGCATCATGTAGTCCTGCGCGGGGTCGGTGGCGGCGACGAAGCCGTACATGTTGGGCGGATCGTGCAGCGCCTCGACCGCGGCCAGGATCGCCTCGTACGTGGTAGGTGGTGCCAGGCCGGCCTCTTCGAACAGGTCGGCGCGGTAGAGGAGGAGTTGGGTCCAACCGTCGGCGGGGACGGCGGCGTACGCGCCGTCGAAGCTCACCGATGCCAACGCGCCAGCGCCGAACGTGTCGGTGCCGAGGTCTTCGATCACTTCGGCGGCGGCGTCGAGATCCAACACGCCCGCTTCGGCCCAGCCGACGGTGTAGTTCAGCGGGTGGAACACGACGTCGGGCAGATCACCGGCCGCGAACGCGGCGGTGATGCGCTCTTCGAGGCTGGACTCGGTGACCGGAACGACCGCGACCGAGATGCCGGTGGCCGCTTCGAACTCCGCGGCGATCCGCTCTTGCGTGGCCATCCGTGGCGTTTGCTCTTCGGTCGTCCAGAACGTCAACTGCGCGGACGCGACGCCGACGAACAGGGCGACCAGGACGATGATGATTCTCCGCATGCTGTACCTCCCATGAAGGGGTTCTTGCCATCGGTTGGGGCCCTACGAGACTCCTCCTTGGTTCACCTCCCGTCGTGAACGGTCGCGAGGGGATCTGGTGGTCGTAAGTCGCGCACGGAAGCGCGCACGACCAGCTCGGCGGGGACGACGGTGCCTGCTGCCGTCGCCTCGCCTCGGAGACCGGAAAGGGCGAAGCGTGCAGCCAAGCGCCCCATCTCGCGCGCCGATTGGCGCACGGTGGTCAGTGGCGGATCGAGGTACGCGCCCCACGGCAGGTCGTCGAAGCCGATCACCGAGACGTCGTCGGGCACACGAACGCGTCGGGCGCGCAGGCCGTGGTACAGCCCCAGTGCCATGCGGTCATTGGCGCAGAACACGGCCGTGACGGTATCTTCGCGCAGCAGCGCTTCGGCGGCCGACAGGCCGCTCTCCTCGGTGAAGTCGCCTTGAAGGATGGGGCACGCTTCGAGCCCGGCGGCGTCCAGCGCCGCGTGGTAGCCGTCCAGGCGCCGCATGCCGGCCCGGCGGATGCCCGCGACGTGGGCGATGCGCCGGTGGCCACGCTCGATCAGGTACTCGGTTGCGAGACGCGCTCCGGCTGCATTCGCGAGTCGGATGGTGGTGAAGTTCTCGGCGGTCCCTTCGCGCTCCATCAGGATCACCGGTGGGCCGCCACGCAGGAGTTGCTCGAGGGGTTCGTGCTGGAGGCCGCTACCGATGAGGATGAACGCATCGACCTGACGTTCGAGCATCAGTTCGATCGCGGCGCTCTCGTCCGCTTCGTTACGGTTGCCGGTCATCAGCATGAAGCTGCGACCGCTGGCGTGCAGCACGTCCTCGATGCCGCGGGCCATGGTGGCGTAGAGGGGCCCGGAGATGTCGGGGATGAGGACACCGACCACACCGGTCCGGCCGGTAACGAGGCCGCGCGCGAGGGTGTTCGGGCGGTACCCGAGGCTCTTGACCGCACGCAGGACCCGCTCGCGGGCGCGTTGCGACACGACCCCGCCGTTGAGCGCCCGCGACACGGTGGCCGTCGACACGCCGGCCGCGGCGGCCACGTCGATGATCGTGGGGCCGCGTCGTGGCGGGCCGGATGCCGCCCGTTCGTTAGGGCGATCGCCGATGTACACGTTTACATTCCGTCCTACACGATAAGCCGATGGAGACGCAGGTGGAAAGGCTTACGTACCGTGTACCGCCAGTATCGTCCCAGCCTCCCGGCGCTGTCAAACCTCGGGTGCTTGGGTTGGTTGCGCGTAAGCGCAGACGCGCTCGCTTCCGATGCCGCTGATCACGGCGCGCTCCTTGGCGTCGCTGAGCAGGCGCGCGGTCCAGTCCACCGCACCGCCGTCGATCAGGTTCGACCAGGCGCCGTCGCCGGTGACGGCGTCGACCTGGAAGCACAGGTCGCGGTAGTAGTTCCGGCCGCGTGCGCGCTCGTCGTCGTACCCGATGTCGACCATGGGGAAAGCCTGGTGCAACGGGTCGACGAGGTACTCCTCGACCAGGGCGCGCCGGGGGGCGTCGGCGGTCGCCTCGGGGCAGAGGTTGGTCAGTGCCAGCCGCACGGCCGGCACATCCCGCCAGTAGGTGAAGAGCGCCGCGAAGTACGTCTGCAACTGCATTCGCACCGCCGCGAGCTCGAACCGCAGCGTGCCGCGGTCGCGCCCGGCGCTGACCATGCCGAGCAGCGCGAAGTGCTGTCGTTGGTCAGGACCGTCGAACCGTTGGCCACGCACCAGGCGGTGGCTCGCAGCCAGGTGGACGTCGAAGGGCCGGGCGGCAACGCGGCGGCGCCTCGACGCGGCTTCCAACGCCAGGACGTTGGTGAGGTCCGACACGACCTCGGCAGCGCGTACGGTGGTGATCGCCCAGTCCTGCGGCACGGACGCGACGACCGAACTCGTGCCCAGCGGCGCCAGCGGGGAGAGCGCCAACGCCTCTACCTCCACCGGTAACGCCCGAAGCATGACGCGCTCCCAGTCTGCCAACTGCGACGGTGGCGTCACGGCCGGTCGTACGTAGACGTCGCGCTCGTAATCTCGCAGCAGGCGGGCAGGGGAGCGCGCGTCGGCTCTGCGCCGCGCGACCTCGAGTAGGAGCGCCTGTACGTCGGGCGCGGACAACCGCGTTGCCAGCGCGTCGGCAAGACCAGGCAGACCCGCGGCTCGCTCGATCCGTTCGATCCGTTCGATCCGTTGGATACGTTCGTGCTGGTCGTCCCGCTCGCTCATCGGCCCTGCCCGCCCTTCGAGCCCACGATGACATCATCGCCGGCACCAAGGAAGGCGAGGAACGAGGAAGAGGAGGAAGGACCGTCGTTCCCGAGGAGGGCAGGGAGCGTGCTCGACCCGCTAGGGCGCGACCAACGCTTTCTCCTTCTCTGCCTGCTCGTCCTGCCGTGCCCCGGCCCTCGCTTCCGCCGCGCCGCGCCGAAGCGCCGCCACGTTCGGTTCCAGCAGCGCCCGGCGCCGCTCCGGCAAGACATCGGCCAGGGTCGCTTCGACCTGCTCGAGGGGCAGCGCGCCCAGGCGCTCCAGGAGGGCGCCGAGCAGCACGACGTTGGCCATGCGCTTGTCACCCAACTCCTGGGCGAGTTCCTCGGCACGCACCGTCACGACCTCGAGGTCGGTGCGCGTAACGGGGCGGTCGACCAACGAGCCGTTCACGATCAGCACGCCGCCCTCTCGGACCAGCGGTTCGTACTTCTCGAGCGACGGGAGGTTCATCACGATGGCAGCGCGCGGGTTGCGCACCACGGGGGAGCCGATGGGCTCGTCCGACACGATCACGGTGCAGTGTGCCGTGCCGCCGCGCATCTCCGGCCCGTAGGCGGGGAACCAGGTCGTCTCCAGACCTGCATCCAGGGCCGCGTGGGCCAGCAACTGCCCCGCGAAGAGGACACCCTGACCGCCGAACCCGGCGATGACGATCTCGTGCTGCATCAGCGGCCCTCCTCCGTCTTCACGGGGCGACGGCGCTTCTCGGCCATACCTTCGGGCACCTTGTAGTCCCCTAGCGGGAACACGGGCACCATCTCCTTCTCGATGAACTCGAGTGCCTCGGTAGGCGTCACGCCCCAGTTCGTAGGGCAACTCGACAGCAGTTCGACCATGGCGAATCCGAGGCCCTGCTGCTGCACTTCGAAGGCGGTGCGGATCGCCTTCTTCGCGCGGCGGATCTGCACCACGTCGTGCAGGCTGCGGCGCACCACGTAGGCGGCCCCATCGACCTGCGCCAGCAGCTCGCTCATGCGCAGGGGGTATCCCTGGCTGGCGGGATCCCGTCCCAGCGGGGAAGACGTCGTCTTCTGCCCCGTGAGCGTGGTGGGCGCCATCTGTCCGCCGGTCATGCCGTAGATCGCGTTGTTCAGGAAGATGACGGTGATCTTCTCGCCGCGGGCAGCGGCGTGCAGGATCTCGGCAGCGCCGATCGACGCCAGGTCGCCGTCCCCTTGGTAGGTGAACACCAGCTTGTCGGGGCTCACGCGCTTGATGCCGGTCGCCATCGCCGGCGCACGCCCGTGGGCCGCTTGGGCGAAGTCGACGTCGAAGTAGTTGTAGGCGAACACCGAACACCCCACCGACGCGACGCCGATGGTCTCTTCGCGCACACCCATCTCGTCGAGCACCTCCGCCACGAGGCGGTGGGCGATGCCGTGGGTACAGCCAGGACAGTAGTGCGTAGGCACGTCGGCCAGCGAGTCGGGATGTTGGTAGACGGTGGTGAAGCCGGGTTCGGGTGGGCGGGGGATCATGCCGGCACCTCCTCGGCCTTCGTTCGCGGCGCCGCGTCCGCCTTCGGCCCGCCGGTCAGCAGCTCGTCGTGCAGGGAGCGAACCGCGTCGACCACCTCTTCCGGCATCGGCACCACCCCGCCCGTGCGCCCGAAGAAACGCACCGGCACGCGGCCTTGCGTGACGCGCTCGACGTCCTCGACCATCTGGCCGGCGTTCATCTCGACCACCAGGATGGCGTCGACCTCGTCGGCCAGGCGGCGCAAGCGTTCTTGTGGGAAGGGGTAGAGGGTGATGGGACGGAGCAACCCCACCGGGATCGACTCGGCGCGCGCCTGCGCTATGGCCGTCTTGGACAGCCTGGCGGCCGTGCCAAACGCCACCACGGCGATGCGGGCGCCGTCTAGCTCATGCTCTTCGAAGCGCACCTCGTTGGCCTCGATGGTGGCGTACTTGGACTGCAGCACCGCGTTGAACGCCTCTTCTTCCTCGGGGATCAGGTGGATGGAGGACACGTACTGCGGGTCGCGGCCCTTCGCGCCCGTCAGCGCCCAACCCGGGCGTTCCTCCAGCGGGCGCAGTGGCTGCATCGGCGGCAACTCGGCGGGCTCCATCATCTGCCCGAGGCTGCCGTCGGCCAGGATCACGGCCATGCAGCGGTAGCGCTCCGCCAAGTCGAAGGCGTCGACGGTCAGGTCGATCAGCTCCTGCACCGTGGCGGGCGCGAGCACGATCATGCGGAAGTCGCCGTGGCCGCCGCCCTTCACAATCTGGTTGTAGTCGCTCTGGGCAGGCGCGATGTTGCCGAGTCCGGGGCCGCCGCGCATCACGTCGACCAGCACGGCGGGCACTTCGGAGCCGGCGATGTACGAGATCCCTTCCATCATCAGGCTCACGCCGGGGCTCGACGACGAGGTCATGACCCGCACGCCTGCGGTGGCGGCGCCGTAGACCATGTTGATGGCGGCCACCTCGCTCTCTGCCTGCACGAAGGCGCGGCCCAGCTCCGGCATGCGCTTCGCCATGTGCTCGAGGGCTTCGGTCTGCGGCGTGATGGGGTACCCGAAGTACGCCTCGCAGCCGGCGCGGATGGCCGCTTCGGCGAAGGCGACGTTCCCTTTCAGCAGTTCGCGTGCCACGACGACCCCCTCACGCTGCTGCCTGCGCGCGGTAGACGGTGATGGCCGCCTCCGGGCAGATGGTGGCGCACAGCTCGCAGCCGGTGCACAGGTCGTCGGGGTCGTCCAGGATGGCGGGCTCGTAGCCACGCGCGGTGAACCTACCGGTGTCGATGCGCAGGACGCCCTTCGGGCAGACCTGGGTGCAGAGCGCGCATCCTTTGCAGAGCGACTCGTCGACGATGACGTAGCCCTTCATGGCGCCTCCTCGCGGCACCTGGCGAGGACACGGTGGGAACATCGTCGGTCGTGCGATGCGACCGCACCGTCAGCGCCAGGTCGTTGTCTCAGGGTAGCGCTGGAGGGGTGGGAGATATGTCCTGATGGGGGCGTTGGGCGCGCAACTACCGGGTCGCCCGCGTGGCGCCCGAGCTCAGCGATCCCGCCGCCCGAACACCCAGCCCGCCAGCGCCAGGAACGCCGCCGACCACGCCAGCACGGCGCCGAGGCCCCACGCCAAGGCGCCTCCTGCCAGCGTGTCGGTTACGAGCTTGCCCACCGGCCCCAC
>JAWOIL010000089.1:0-3486 GCA_046484635.1 Trueperaceae bacterium | reverse complement strand
GTCTCCCCCTGCCCTCGAGCCCGTGAAGGCAACGGCACGAGCTTCCGGCGCTGTCACGAGAAGCTGCCCGACCTCGTGACCGTCATCGAACAGCAGAGCGAACGCCCCCACGGGTAGCTCATGCGCACCAGCGGCGCGTGCGATCGCGGCGCCGGCCAGTTCGGAGGTGCCGGGATGTCCTGGGTGGGCTTTGACGATCACGGGGCATCCTGCAGCAAGCGCGGAGACGGTGTCCCCTCCCGCGACCGAGAAGGCAAGCGGGAAGTTGCTCGCTCCGAACACCACGACGGGCCCAAGGGCCCGCCGAAAGGAGCGAACGTCACGCTTGGGCGTCGGGCTCCTGGCCGGGTCGCCCGGATCGATCCGCGGGTCGCGCCAATCCTCGCGTTCCACCAGATCGGCGAACATTCGGATCTGAAGGGTGGTTCGCTGGAGCTCCGAACGAAGGCGCCCGTCCGGCAAGCCCGTTTCCTGGCTTCCCCGCGCCGCGATTGCATTCTCGTCTGCTTCGAGCTCCTCGGCGACGCTCCGAAGGAACGCCGCGCGTTTCGGTCCTGCAAGTGCCGCCATCGGGCGCGCCGCGTTCGCTGCCAGGTGCGTAGCGCGCCTGACCTGCTTGGGCGTCGCCGCCTCGAACTCCGGCCCCAGGTCGTGTCCGCTGCGGGGGTCCAGCGCCATGAAGCGCCGTGCCGTTGGTTCAGCCGGACAAGGCGCGAGCCCGAACCAGGATCGTCCCGTGAGGTTGTGACTTCGCTCGGGCATGGTGGGTTCCTTTCTTGGTTGGTGGGCCGTCGTCGTGGCGACGTGTGGATGCGTTCACGCTCGGCCGGTAGGAGGACTGGTTCGGCTTCCCGGAGACCGCGCCCTAGGCGGGCTGGTCTTCGGTGTCGAGCAGGGTCTTGGCCGCAGTTCGCACGCGTTGTTTCTGATCTTCGGGCAGGTTCGAGAGCAGCGGCAGCAACGGCCCCATGTCGGCCACGCCGCACTCGGTAACGGCGTCGTGTAGGACGCGAATCGGGTGGATCCCGTCGCGCAGGTCCTCCAGCGGCATGAAGCGTTGGCGTATCGTCTCCGCTTCCGGGAAGCGGTCCTCGCGAAGGAGTTCGAGGAGCTGCGAAGACTGCCGTGGCGCGACGCACACCGACCCCGAAGTGAAGGCCCGCAGACCGAACGTGCGCCAGTGCGCGATGGCAGGGCGTTCGCCGATGCCGCTCACGATCAGCTCCGGATCGACCAGGGCCGTGAGTTCTTGCAGGAAGTCGTCCTTCACGGGGTCCGATCGCACGACGGCGTACTTGATGGCGCAGACGACGCCATCGCGCACGAGATCGGCCACGAGCGCCGTGGTGAGGTATCCCTCCCACTTCAGGTACAAGACGATGGGCGTGCCGAGACGGTCCGCGGTTCGCCGGATGCCCGTCGCCGTTCCATCCGGCGTCGCCGGCGCAGCCAACGGCAGGATCATGGCGGTCGGGTACCCATGCTCGCGCACGACGTCCGCCTGATCCATCATCTGGCCGTACGAGGGTCCGATGGACGGCACGACCCACATGTCGTCGCTGGCCCATGTGGGAAGGGCTTCGAGAAGTTGGCGGAACTGGCGCGCGTCGATGTTGTACAGGTTGGCGTTGCCACCGTACAGGGCGGTACGAACCCCACCCTGGCGAAGATGCCCGAGGAGCTGCCGGTTGGGACCTTCGGCCAAAGCGTAGTCGGCACCGCGAGCGAGCGGCGGGACCGAGATCACCGAGCCTTGTAGGTCTGCGGTGGTAACGGCGGTCGTCTTCATGCTTCTCCCCCTGGTGTGCCCGGCACCCGTTCGTGACTAGCCCATCGCGGCTCATCGCCGTCGTCGGCTTCGACGAAGAACGGCGTCACCGGCGGGCGCACGGACTGATGGGCGACGCGTGGGCGTATCGGGCGGGCGCGGAACTCTTGAACGATGTCGACGAGTTCGTCCGCGGCCGCGGCAAGCAAGGCGCGGCCCTTCTCGGCGGTAGCCACGGTGGGATCACCCTTCACGCCGTCTCGCGTCACGGTGCTCCAGTACTCGGTCAAGGAAACCGCGTTGCGGTACCCGGGCGGCGGCGCCCCCGCCAGGTCCGACCAGAAGTGCGGGCTCTTCTGGAACGAGTAATCCTTCTCGGCCTTGGTCATGTCCACGTTCGCCGCGTCCAGCGCGAGGTACACCGACGTCTCGAGTTCGCAGGCATGCGCGACCCAATCCGACTCCCGGTGCGTCGCGAAGACCTCGCGAACCTTCGAGAGCTCCCACCACGAGAGCGCCCCGCAATGCGCGTACGGATGCTCGACGACCGCAAGGCGCGCGGCCATGTCGAGTACCGGCCGGTTGCTTCCATGACCGTTCACCAGAAGGATCTTCCGGAAGCCGTGGTGCACGAGGCTCCGCGTGATGTCGAGCACGTACTCGACGAACGTGTTCCATCGGATGGTGATCGTGCCAGGGAAGTCCATGTGGTGCGGGCTGTATCCATGCGTGATCGGAGGCAGCACCACGACCTTTTCTGCGATGCGTTCTGCCGCTGCGTGGCACACCCCGTTTGCCAGCACCACGTCGGTGTCGATCGGTAGATGCCTGCCGTGATCTTCCAGCGTGCCTGCCGGGATGAGGACGACGCGCCCGTCGACCGCGGCACGGTCGACCTCGGGCCACGACATCTTCTCGTAACGGTAGTTCGGCTTCTCGGGCATCCAGCACCGTCCTTTCCGGCGTCCTCGGCTAGGGTTCGCGCGTGCCGGGGTCGTCGTCCGTCCAAAGCTCCTTGGCGCGTCGCAACCAATCGAGTTGTCGCTTGGTGAGCAAGCCGAATTCGTAGATGCGGAAGTGCCGGATGCCGGCACCGTACGCAGCGTCCAGCGCGCGACGGAAACTGCGTTCGGTGGGGAAGTAGCTCAGCTGTGCCAAGGCGTAGATGGGCAGGTCGGGCCCGGCCCGCTCGCGCGCCACGCGAACGAGCTGGCCGATGTCCGCTTCGGATAGGTCGGGGAAGACCTCGAAACGGTACTCGTCGCGGAACGGCCGAACGGCCTCGTTGCGAACGCCATGGATGCGCGGGTCTTGGCTCTCGGCGGCCGTCGTTCCGGCGCGCAGGCCAGCTGCGCGTGCAGCGCTCAGGACCTCCTGTTGGAGGGACGACGCTACGCGCTCCCGCGTGGCCAGCAGGGCGGCGAGAGCCCCATCGAACGCGTGCTCCAGGTCGTCTTCGCTGACGGCCGACTCGGGTGGACCGTCCGGAAGGCGAGCAAGATCGCCATCGATGGTGGTTCGGACGGCATCCCGAAGCCGATCGACGTCGATTCCGTCGTCGAGCCCGGCCTGACGGCAGTGGGTGCAGAAACAGAGCGACAGGAGGATGCCGGTGGTGGTTTCCGGCGCGACGGCCGCCTTGAGGTTGAGGAAGCCGTAGTCGTACGGGAGGTACGAAAGCGACTCGGCGACCAGGCCCCACAGCGGCCCATGGCTGG
>JAWOIL010000051.1:0-8352 GCA_046484635.1 Trueperaceae bacterium | reverse complement strand
CAACGACAGGAACTTCACCGGCCCGTAATCCCGTTGCAGCGCCGCATCGCTCAAGTTCGCAGCGATCGGCAGCGCGTTCTCGCGATAGCTCACCAACCCGCTCGTCCCCGTCACCTTGTCGATCGTCGCCACGATCTCGCCCATCGACGCCACGGTCCCGCGCACGTTGTACACCTGGCCGCTAGCCACCGGGTCGGTGACGAGCCGGGCGAACGTGGTGGCCACGTCCAGCGCATGGTGCAGCGCCACGCTCCCACCGAACCCGATCTCGTAAGGCTTGCCCTCCGCCGCGGCCAGCAGCGCCAGGTTGATGTCGGCCGTCAGCCCGCCCACACGGCCGGGGCCGTAGACGATGTACGGGCGCAGGCCGTTGACCTTCACCTCGAAGTCCTTGGCGTACATCCGCGCCTGACCTTCGTTCGCGAGCTTGAACACGCCGTAGAGGCTCTGGGGCTCCAGGCCGTAGTCTTCGGTCACCAGGCGGTCGTCGGGCGGCGGCGTCTGCACCCAGGCGCTGGAGGCGTACGTCACCGACGCGCCGAGCTTGCGCGCGGACTCGAGCACGGTCATGAAGCTCCGCACGTTGATGTCGACGCACGCTTCCGGGTTCGCCTTGCAGCTCGGCATCAGCATCGACACCAGATGCACGATGCCGTCGGGTGCGGCTTCGTCCAGGTACGCCGCGAAGCGGGCGCTATCGGTCACGTCCAACGGCTCGACGGGAACATCTTGCACGCCCACCAGCTGCGCGTTGGGCAACTCGCCCGCCAGGTCCACCCCCAGCACCTCGTGCCCGGCGTCCTTCAGCACCTTCGCGACCCACGTTCCGATACAACCTGCGATGCCGGCGATGACGTACCGACCCATAGCCTCAACCCTTCCCGGTGACGGCGGCGCGCGCGCTGGCGTACTGGGCGCGCACCTGCTGCTCGACGTGGCGGCGGATGGCCGTGAACTCCTGGCTCGTACGCACGTCGGCGGTGCGGGGGTACCCGAACGGCACGTCGACGACCTCGTGGAGCGTGGCCGGTCGTGCCGTCACCGACACGATGCGGTTCCCCACGAAGATCGCTTCCTCCACCGAGTGCGTGACGAAGATGATGGTCTTCTTCTCCTCGGCCATGATCTCGAGGATCAGCTCCTGCATCAGCTCGCGTGTCTGCGCGTCCAGTGCGGCGAACGGCTCGTCCATGAAGAGGATCTTCGGGTTCACGGCGTAGGCCCTCGCGATGGCCAGGCGCTGCTTCATGCCCCCGGAGAGCGTCTTCGGGTAGGCGTTCTCGAAACCCTGCAGTCCGACCAGATCGATGTAGCGCTTCACCAGGCGCTTGCGCTCGGCCCGCGGCTTCTTGTTCGCCCGCAGCGTGAGACCGAAGAGCACGTTCTGGTACACCGTCAGGTACGGGAAGACGGCGTACTGCTGGAAGATGACGCCACGCTCCGGGCTCGGTCCGCGGATCGGCCGGCCGCTCACGAGGATCTCGCCGCTTGTCGGTTGGTCGAGCCCCGCTAAGAGGTTCAAGAGCGTCGTCTTGCCCGAACCGCTCGGGCCGACCACGGCCACGCACTCGCCCGCTTCGACACGGAAGGACAGGTCCTGGAGGACGGGTAACTCGCCATGGTTCGTCATGAACGACTTGCTGACGTTGCGCAGCTCGATCGTGCCCTCGGTCGATGCGGCCGGGGTCGAGGCGCGCGGGCTTGATTCGCTCGCTTCACGCACTTCCCCGGGCGCGATGGGCTGGGACCGTGCCTGCATCAGTCTCTCCACTGCACGAACCGCGCCACCACGATCCGCACGAGGCCGTCCATCAGCAAGGCGATCGTGCCGATGGTGATGATGCCGAGGAAGATCACGGGGATCTGGAAGAAGTTGCTGGCGTCCTGGATCATCGCGCCCAGGCCGGTGCGGGCGGCCACCAGTTCGGCGGCCACCAACGTTGCCCACGCCACGCCCAGTGCCACGCGGAAGCCGGTGAGGATGTGCGGAATCGTGAACGGCAGCACCACCTTGCGGAACAACTCCAGCCCGTTCGCACCCAGCACCTGCGCGGCGCGCACGAAGATCCCTTCGATGGCGGTGATGCCCTCGTAGATGACCACCGTGGCCGGGAAGAACGCGGCGTAGATGAGCACGAACAGGCGCCCGTTCTCGCCGATTCCGACGTAGACCACGACCAGCGGCACGAGCGCGATCGGCGGCAGTGCGCGGAAGAAGTTGATGAGCGGGTCCATGAACCTGCGGGCTGCCGGGAACCAGCCGAGCGTGAACCCGACCGGGATGGCGAGTGTGACGCCGATGACCACGCCCAGCAACACGCGGGTGGTGGACGCGATCATGTGCTCGAGCAACACGCCGCGCCGTGCCAGCCGAACGCCCGCGTCGAGCACCTGGAGGGGTGAGGGCAGCAATCGTTGGGACACGAACCCACTTACGTAGAGCAGTTGCCACAGCAAGATGACCACCACGAACGGCAGCAGGCTCACGAGGCTGCGCCGCAGCCAGCGGCCGCCCTTCTGCAGGGCGGTCCCACCGATCACCGGTGTGCTACGCGCCGCCATGCGCGTCCCTCCGGCGGTACCAGTCGACGAGCGCGGAGCTGTCGCGATCGAAGAGCCCCATGCGCATGGCCTGACTCACGACGATCTGGGACGCGCGGGCCGACACCAGTTGGGCGCCCGCGTCCTCGCACATGCGCGCTGCCAACTGGAGGTCTTTCGCCAGCAGACCGACGGTGAAGACGGTCTCGCCGCCACGACCCACCATGCGCGGTGCCAGGTCCTGGAACAGCGGGCTGACCGTCGCCGCCGAACTCGTGCCGACCATGTCGACGAACCGATCAGCTTCGATCCCGAGCACGTCGCATGCCGCCACCGCCTCCGCGGTGACGACGTTGATGGCGGCGAACATCATGTTGTTCAGCAGCTTCAGGGTATGGCCCGAGCCAAGGTCGCCGACGCGCTCCACGCGGTTCGCCAGGAGCTCCAGCACGGGCCTGGCGGCGTCGAGGGCGGCGGCCTCGCCCCCCACGGGCATGGTCCAGGCGCCACAACGGTCGGGTCGGCCGAGGACCGGCGCGTCGAGCATGCGCGCGCGAGCATCGCCGAGTTCGGCGGCGAGGGCGCGCCACGAGCCCGGGTCGGACGTGCTGGTGTCGACCAGGACGGCGTCGCCGGCCAGGAACGCTTCGCGACAGGCTGGCTCGAGCACCACCGCCCGTGTCTCATTCGGGGAGGGAAGGGCCGCCAGTACCACGCTGCAGTGTTCCATCAACGCCGCGGGTGCGGGCACGAGCGTCACTGGCACGTCAGTGACGTCCCGGACGTCATACCCGAGTACTTCGTGCCGTTCGGCCAGGCGCCTCGCCATGGCGGCGCCCATCCGCCCGAGTCCGATGACGCCAACGGGTCTGACGCCAACGGGTCGTGCGCTGCCGCCCGGCGTGGCGTTCGGCATCCTAGGCTCCCTCGCTCCGCAGGTGCACGGCGGGCTTCGAGACCTCCGGCACCACGATCATCCGCGCGGGAGCATCGAGCAAGCGCTCCGCGCGCGCGATGGCGGCTTCGAACGAGGGCTGCGGACTGGCGCCCATGCCGCGGGCGTACCCAGGCGCCTTCGCGCCAACGAAGTAGATGGCCTGCGCGCGCGCCGTGGCGATGCCGCCCATGTACGCCATGGAGAAGCCGTGGAACGGGTGATACGCGTACGCGTGGCGGTAGCGGTAGACCCACTCGGGGTTGGTGGCGAACTCCTCCTCGTACGGCAGCAGTTCGTCGGCGCTGGTGAGTTCCTGCAGCTTCTCGTAGATGCCCCTGTACGCCGGGAACCACGCGTCGTTGAACCAGCCGTCGCACACGGACACGGCCACGATCACGAAGCGGTCTTCCAATGCCCCGGCCGCGCGCGTGACCCACGCGCCGCACGCCTGCATCATCAGGATCGGGTTGGTGCCCATACCGGGTCCGTAGTGGAACGAGCGCGGGATCCCGAGAACGAGCACGTTGGCCTTCGGGCCCGGAACGGCGACCTCGGTGCGTTGTCCGGCCGTCGGCCAAGTGGCTTCCTCCACCTCGATGGGCGCCCCTGCCACCACCGCCAACTGCCGTGACTGACCGTTCAGCACGGCGTCCACGCTGAAGAACCCGCTGCCGCGCTCGCGCTCGATGGTCTGGCCGATGGTCCGGATCTGGTCGCGGAACCTCGAGCCCGTGGACACGGGCACGAAGTCGTCGCGCTGCAGCGTGCCGGGCGTGTGATGACAACGGATCGAACGCCACGTTGTGAAGCCGGTACAAGGCATCTTGTAACCACCGCTGTAGCCGCCGTACGGGTTCCCCATGGTGTGGCCCAGCATGATCGTCAGGTCGGCTTCGAACGCCAAGCGGTTGAAGTCGGCGTGGTCGCCGAGCTCCGTCGCGCCCACGCGCACGATCCCCTCGGGGTCCTCGGCGTCGTGGCTGACGATGCGAGACGGTCCGACGCGCCGCATGACCTCGTCACCCAGGTAACTGGCGATCTCCTCCATGGTGTTCTTACGGTGCAGGCCGATGCCGCAAACGAGCGTGATGTTCTCGGGCTTCACGCCTGCGCGCTCGAGTTCGTCGAGGATCAAGGGGATCGTCACGCGGCGATGCGAGGTGGCGTGGAAGCCGCCCTTCACGCGGTCCGGGAAGCCGATCACGACGCGCGAGGAGGCGTTGGCAAGTTGGTGCAGGGGCTTCGAGCCGCGGGGGTTGCGTAGCGCTTCGAGCGTCGCCGCCACCGGATCCTCCAGCGGCGGAGGTTCTTGGTACAGGTCGCCGGCGCGTACGATCGCAGACCCGTCCGGTACTTCGATGGGAAGAGTGCCGTCACCGTACTCGACGTCGACTCGCATCAGCGACCTCCCTTGGGCGGCGGCGAGGTGGCGTTCGTCCAATAGGGCTTGCTCGACCCCGACGCGGCGTGCTTCGATGATAGCGCTATCACACTATTCCACTTCGTTCCGAGACCGTCAAGCACACGAAGCGCTCGTACCGGATGGCGTTTCCCACGGCGCAAGGGGCGAGCGACCCGCCGAGTTCCGCCCTCGCGGGTCGATGAGAAGGCGACGGCGGATGCTACCGTAGCCGCGAGACGGACAGGGGCGCCCGACCATGACGACACGCATATCTTCTCCGAGTTCCGCAACGCTGGGCCGCGTCTCCCGTAAGGGCCACGGCCAGGCCACGCTGGCGGACGTCGCGGTGTTGGCAGGGGTTTCACCCATCACCGTCTCGCGCGCGATTCGAACTCCCGACCTGGTGGCGGCGCGCACGCGGGAGCGAGTTCAGAAGGCCGTATCCGAACTCGGGTACATCCCCAACCGCCTGGCGGGGAACCTCGCATCGAGCGCCAGCACGGCCGTCGCCGCGATCCTGCCGACGCTCGACGACTCGATCTTCACCAGTGTCTTGAAGGGGATGGCCGGCGTGATCGAGACCGCTGGTCTACAACTCGTCTTGGGCAGCAGTCACTGGGACCTCAAGCACGAGGAGTCGTTGGTCGAGACGTTCCTCGGCCACCGCGTGTCGGCCATCGTGTTGACGGGCGCACGTCACAGCGAGAGGACACGATCGCTGCTGGGCGCGTCGGGAACGGCCGTCATCGAGACGTGGTCGTTGCCGAGCGCGCCGATCGGGGCGTGCGTGGGCTTCTCGAACCAGGCTGCTGCGTACGCGATGACGAAGCACCTGATCGACACGGGCTACCGCGACATCGCCTTCGTGTCGGCGCCGGTGAAGAACAACGATCGCGCCACCGGCAGGCGCCGCGGCTACGCGCGGGCGTTGGCCGATCATGGCCTGGACAACGACCCCCGTACGACGTTGGAGAGTCGGTTCCATCTGGCTGCCGGCGGCGAGGCATTGGAGCGCATCCTCGAAGTCCGGCCCAGCACCGACGCGATCTTCTTCGCCAACGACGTGTTGGCCGCCGGTGCCGTCTTGCACGCTGTCCGGCAGGGCATGAAGGTGCCGGACGACGTCGCCATCGCCGGCTTCGACGACTTGGAGCTCGCCGCCCACGTGCACCCTGCGTTGAGCACCGTTCGCGTCGACCGGAACCGGATCGGCGCCGCAGCAGGTGACTTGGTGCTGGCGGCGCTCCGTGGCGAGGACATCCGCGGGAACCGCGTCGACGTGGGGTTCGAGGTCGTGGTGCGCGGATCGACGTGTTCCTCGTGAGTCCATCCGCACGACCCTGAACCTCGGCCCCGCGCCGTAGTGAACTCGACCCGCGTCCCGGCGTCCTCGCGTCGGCGCGCTGGATCGATGACCGTGGTGCAACGATGAACGCCGCAGCCGCGGCGCGCGGTTGACAACCCCCACACCGCTGCCTATGCTCGATGGTAGCGCTATCAACACGTTGGCGGGTTTGGGCGACGCATGCCTCGCGGGCCCAGGCTACTCGGCCATCGCGCCCGAGGCTGCGTGGAGGTGGCACTTTCGGAAGGCCCACGTTCGCGTGGGAGAAGGAGGTTGTCGTGAAGAGGATCTTGCTCGCCAGCGCCATCCTGCTCGCGTTCGGAGTGGCGATGGCCCAGACGTCCGTGAAGGTCGGGTACCTCCATACGCTTGCCGTCGACGGCCACCTCTGGACCGCGATCGAGAACGGCTTCTTCGAAGAGCAAGGGCTCGAGATCGAGGCGATCCCGTTCAACTCGGGCGTCCCGTTGGGGCAGGCTCTTGCCGGCGGTAGCGTCGACGTGGCCGTGATGGGCGCCGTCATCTCCAACTTCCCCTCCCGCGGCGTCGGGAAGATCTTCCTGGTGAACAACGTCGAGGCCGGCACGGCGGCGATCTACGCGCATGCCGACAGCGGCATCGTGGAGGTTTCCGACCTGGTGGCCCGCGAGATCTCCACGACACGCGGCACCACGGCGCACGTGTTGTTGGCCGCGGCGCTGCAGGCCAACGGTCTGTCGGGCGACGAAGCCGCCATCGTGAACATGGACATGGCCGCTGCCGTGACGGCGTTCATCAGCGGCGCCGTGCCGGCCGTGTCGACGTGGTGGCCGTTCACCACGCAGATCGAGCTGCAGGTGCCTGACGCCGTGCTCGTCACCAGCGCTTCGGACTACTACCCCGAAGCCGCCATCATGGGTGGCTGGGTGGCGAACACCGCGTACTACGAGAACAACCGCGACGTGCTCGTAGGCATCGCCAAGGCTTGGCTGAAGGCGAACGACCTGCTCGAGAACCAGACGGACGCTTCGCTCGAGTACCTGGCGGCGGAGCAGTACACCAACCTGACCCTGGAGGACCTCCAGCGCGGGTTCGAGCAGCTCCAGACCTTCCAGAACGACGAATGGGTCACGCTCTACCAGGACGGCTCGGTCGAGCGCTGGATCGGTCAGGTCGAGCAGCTCTTCGTCGACATCGGCGCGCTCGATTCCTTCGTCGAGGTGTCGGAGTTCTTCGACGCCAGCGTCTTCCTCGATGCTCACGGAGCCCAGTAGGGCTTAGCGGCCGAGCGAGGCACCGGAGCGCCACGTTGGTGACGCTCCGGTGCCCGTCTGGCACGTCGTAGGAGGGTACCGATGGTCGCGTCCACCACACGTCCTCTCGTCCGAAGCGTCGCCTGGACGGCGGCCGGCCTTGCCTTGGCCCTGGCCGTGCCGTTCCTGGTGCACCTGATCCCAGCGAACGGCGGTCCACCGTACGGAGCCCGGCTCTTGCCGATCTTCTACGCGGTGGTCGTGTTGGTCTTCCGGGGTCAGGCCGTACCTGCATTGGCGACGGCGCTGGTGGCGCCGTTGTTGAACCGTGCCGTCACCGGATCGCCGGATGGCCCGATGTTCGCGACCCTCACGGTCGAGCTCGTCGTGTTCGCGCTGCTGCTCATGGTGGCCGCGCGATGGTTGCCCCGCGTAGCGAGGTTCCTGGCGCCCGTGGCGTACGTGGCCGCTGCCCTGGTCGCGAACCTGGTCCTGGGGCCCGAGGCGTTCTCGTTCGGAGCGATCGTGGACGTCGTCCAGACTTCCTGGGCTGGGTTGCTGGTCCTCATCGCGCTCGGCGCCATCGTGGGTGCGGCGGCTGGGACTCGCCGCCGCTCCAGCGGCGTGTGACACCTCAGCAAACGAACGCGGCAGATCGCGTCCCCATCCCGTTCGAACGCGTCGCCGAGCGGCTGCGCGCGCGCGTCGACCCGGGGGTGTTCGGCGACGTCGAGGTGGTCGTGGCCATCGCCCGGGGCGGCATCGTTCCGGGTGCTCTCGTGGCGTTCCACCTCGGCGTGCCCCTTCGCGTCCTGCAACTCCGCTTCCGTGACGATCGCAACGTGCCCCTCGGCGGTCCGCCCGAGGTCGTGGGTCCCGTGCCGGATGTGGCCGG
>JAWOIL010000188.1:0-9192 GCA_046484635.1 Trueperaceae bacterium | reverse complement strand
AGGATGCGGTCCGAGAGGCTCATGACCTCGTTCAGGTCGGCCGACACCAGCAGCACCGGAAGGCCCTCGTCACGGGCGCGGACGATCTGTTGGTGGATGAACTCGATGGCGCCGATGTCGACGCCGCGCGTGGGCTGCGCCAGCACCAATGCGCTGGGCTTCCGCTCCATCTCGCGCGCCACGATGAGCTTCTGCGCGTTGCCGCCCGAGTAGTGCGCCGCAGCGATGGTGGTGCTGGTGGGGCGCACGTCGTAGTCGCGGATGATCGTCTCGGCGTGCTTCTCGATGGCATGCTCGTCGAGCAGGCCCATCTTGCCGGCGAACGGCGGCCGGTGGTGATCGCCTAGGATGGAGTTCATCGCGGCGGTGAACGGCAGCACCAGGCCGCGACCGTTGCGGTCTTCCGGCACGTGGCTGATGCCGACCTCGCGACGGCGCCGGCCGCTTTCGTGGGTGACGTCACGCAACTCGCCTTCGTGGCGCACGAGGATCTGCCCCGAGTCCGCGTGCTCGAGGCCGGTGATGCACTCCACCAGCTCCGACTGGCCGTTGCCTTCGATGCCGGCGATGCCGAGGATCTCGCCCTTGCGCGCCTCGAACGACACGTGATCGAGCACCAGCTTGGGCTTGACCGGGTGCTTGAGTGTCAGGTCGCGCACCTCCAGGCCGACCTCGGCCGGGGTGGCGGGCGCCTTCTCGACGCGCAGCAGGACGTCGCGGCCGACCATCATGTTCGCCAGCCTGCGCTGGTCGGTGTCCTCGCGCAGCACCGTGCCGACCATCTTGCCGTCGCGCATGACGCTCATGCGGTCGCACACCTCCATCACCTCGTCGAGCTTGTGCGAGATGAAGACGGCTGCGTTGCCCTTGGCCGCGAAGTCTTGCAGGAAATGGAACAGGCTGCGCGTCTCTTGCGGCGTGAGCACGGCGGTGGGCTCGTCCATGATCAGGATGCGCGCTTCACGGTAGAGCGCCTTCAAGATCTCGACCTGCTGCTGGAACCCCACCGGTAGGTCCTCGATGCGGGTGTCCGCTTCGATGTCGAAGCCGAACTCTTCGATGAGTTCCCGCGCGCGCGTGCGCGCTGTGGGGTAGTCGATCATCGGGCCGCGCCGCGGTTCGGATCCAAGGATGAGGTTGTCGGTCACGCTCAGCGTTTCGACCAGCATGAAGTGCTGGTGCACCATGCCGATGCCGAGGGCGATGGCGTCGCGCGCCGAGGTGATGACGACCTGGTTGCCGTCCACCTCGATGGTGCCGCCGTCGGGCGGTTGCAGCCCGTAGAGGATCTTCATCAAGGTGCTCTTGCCTGCGCCGTTCTCGCCGATGAGGGCATGCACCTCGCCCCACTCGAGGTCGAAGTCGACGTCGTCGTTGGCGAGCACGAGCGGGTAGCGCTTCGTGATGCCCCGCATACGGACGGCATGGGCCATGCCGAAGTATACTGACGGATGCACCGGAGGCGTAGATCCGGTGCCAGGCACGCCGCCCGAGGGCGGGCGCCGCTCGAAGGACCTGGTGGTCACATCCTGTGGTCACGACCGCATGGGGGCGACACGGTTTCGACGGGGCTCTACCGACGGTGAGGCTGCGCGTCGCGGATGCAGCTGGCCGCGTCAACAAGCTGCAACGCCATTGACTGGCAACAACACCTACGCTCTGGCTGCGTAACCGTAGCTAGCGTTCCCCGGAAGCCCCGCCCATGGCTCGCCGGATCGAACGTCCCAAAGTGGGCTGGCCGTAGGGCTCGGACGTTGGCCCGAAGGCGAGACTATTGACGTCTACGCGCGCGGCAGTGCCTGCTGTCGAGCCAGCCGCGCGCCGACAATCGATCGACGGCTACACGCGTAGACGCCCACCCGAGGGGGTTCTGGACGCGGGTTCGACTCCCGCCGCCTCCACCAGACGACCGCCCGCCGCGAAACGACGCGGCGGGCGGTTCTTCGTGCCGTGGGCTACCGCGCGCTGCGCGCTATCGCTCTGCCACGCGCTGCGCGCTACCGCTCCGCGCGCTACGACTTCACGTACTGCGACTTCACGAACCCGTTCGCGTACGTCTGCGTCTCCTGGTGCTGCCACCAGACGTCCTTCGGGAGCGGCCCGAACAGCGGGATGCCCTCGCCGATCAGCACCGGGAGGCTGGTGACGATCAGCTGGTCGATGAGGCCGACGGCGAGGAAGCGCTGGACCGTCACGCCGCCGTCGACGTAGGCGTGCCGGTACCCCTTGGCCACGAGGCGCGCGACGACCTCTTCGGGCGATCCCGCGTCGGTCGACACGCCCTCGGGCAGGTTCGCGGGCAGCGCGCGCGTGGTCAGCACCGTCACCGGCTTGCTGGCGTACGGCCACTGTGGGAACCCCATGGCGGCGTCGAACGTGCCGCGACCCATCACCAGCACGTCGACGGTGTCGATGAATTGCTGGTAGCCGTAGTCCTCGCCGGGCAGCGGCTTCTGGAGCAGCCAGTCGATGCTGCCGTCCTTCCGCGCGATGAACCCGTCGAGACTGGCGCCGATGTAGACCGTGCAACGCAGCGAACGTCCGAGGGCGTCTTCCTGCTTGGAATCCTTCTCTTCCTGCTTGGACTCGTTCGTGGACCCCATCGACTCGGACATGACGAACCTCCGGTACATTGGCCTCGGTCATGACACACGATCCGCCCGACCCTCAGGCCCGAAGCAACAGGGTAGACGCTGGACCCGTTCCGGGTGACGACTTGCCGAGCCGGACCACCGGATCGCGGGCGGAGTCGGGGCCCGGGGCGCTACACCGCAGCGAGTTCGACGTGCCGAGGATGGACTGCGCGGCCGAAGAGCAGATGGTGCGCATGGCGCTCGACCGGCCCGACGTGGCGCAGAACGTGCGCAGGCTCGAGTTCGACCTGCAGCAGCGGCGCTTGTCCGTCTTCCATGTATCGTCGAGCGACGCCATCTCCGCGGCGCTGGATCCGCTCGGCCTGGGCGCCCGCCTGACGCACAGCCGCCCGCTGGACCGGGAGGAGCGCGCAGCGATCGACGCGGTGGGAAGCGCGGAAGGTGAGGCAGGTGCCGAAGGCGAGAACGCGCGCCAGGCGCGAGTGCTGACGCAGCTGCTGGTGATCAACGGGACGATGTTCTTGATCGAGATCGTCACCGGCTTCCTGGCGCAGTCCACGGGGCTCATCGCCGACGCGCTCGACATGTTCGCCGACGCCGCGGTGTACGGCGTGTCGCTCTACGCCGTCGGCCGCGCCGCTGCCATCAAGCTCCGGGCGGCGCGCCTCGCCGGTTGGCTGCAGTTGGCCCTGGCGCTCGGGGTGCTGGCCGAGGTGATCCGCCGGGCGATCTTCGGCAGCGAGCCGGTGTCGGCGCTGATGATGGGCATGGGCGCGGTGGCGCTGGCGGCGAACGTCGCCAGCCTGCTGCTGTTGGCGCGGCATCGTGGCGGCGGGGCGCACATGCGCGCCAGCTGGATCTTCTCGACCAACGACGTGCTGGCGAACCTCGGCGTCATCGTGGCGGGGGCGTTGGTGCTGGCGACCGGCTCGGCGCTGCCCGACCTGGTCATCGGCACGGTGATCGCGCTGGTGGTGGCAAACGGCGCGCGGCGGATCCTGGCATTGCGGGGGTGAACGCCGACGAACAGCGTGCTATCCTCGCTACAGACGCAGTTCCTGCAGACTAGGAGGCCATCACGTGGCAGAGGTTGTCCTGGAGAACGTCTACAAGCGATTCGGCACCGTCACGGCGGTGAACGATTTCACATTGAACATCGCCGATGCAGAGTTCATGGTGATCGTCGGTCCGTCCGGCTGCGGGAAGACGACCGCGCTGCGCATGATCGCCGGGCTCGAGGAGATCACCGAGGGCACCATCCGCATCGGCGACCGCGTCGTCAACGACGTTCCTCCCAAGGATCGCGACATCGCGATGGTGTTCCAGAACTACGCACTGTATCCGCACATGAACGTGTACCAGAACATGTCGTTCGGGCTCCGGCTGCGGCGCACCCCCAAGGCGGACATCGACCGGCGCGTGCGTGAGGCCGCCGGCATCCTGCAGATCGAGCACCTGCTCGACCGCCGCCCGCGCGAGCTGTCCGGCGGTCAGCGCCAGCGCGTCGCCCTCGGCCGCGCCATCGTGCGCGAGCCCGAGGTGTTCCTGATGGACGAGCCGCTGTCGAACCTCGACGCCAAGCTGCGCGTCGAGATGCGCGCCAGCATCAGCAAGCTCCACCTGCGCCTGGGCGTCACCACCGTCTACGTCACCCACGACCAGGTCGAGGCCATGACGATGGGCGGCCGCATCGTGGTGATGAAGGACGGCTACATCCAGCAGGTCGATAGCCCCATCAACCTCTACGACCGGCCGGTGAACAAGTTCGTGGCCGGCTTCATCGGTTCGCCGGCCATGAACTTCATGGTCGCGACCGTCCAGGACGGTCGGCTGAAGAGCCCGCAGTTCGACATCAAGCCGAGCGGCGAGCTCGCGCAGAAGCTCCTGCCCTACAACGGCAAGAAGGTGTACGTCGGTATCCGGCCCGAGAACCTCGACCTCAGGGGGTACACCAACATCGAGGAGAAGGACAACGTCGTGAAGGCCGTCGTCGACGTCGTCGAACCGCTCGGGGCCGAGACGCACATCATCGCCGCCGTCGGGGGCGACCAGAGCGTCGTGGCCAAGGTGGACCCGCACGCGAAGGTGCGTGCCGGCGACGAGGTCGACTTCCTGGTCGACCTGCCGTTCCTGCACGCGTTCGACATGGAGAAGGAAGACAACCTCCGCTTCGCCTGAGCCCGTTCCGGGCCAGCCGACCAGCCGGCCGACCAGCCAGCCGGCCAACCAGCCGCCCCTATTATCCTTCGCGGCCGGATCCCCAGCGGGTCCGGCCGCGACGCGTCCTCGTGCGCCTTCCGAGCGGCGCCGACACCCGCGGTAGACTGATGGCCGCATGCTCCTGGCCGCGCTCCAGAACGTCGAGAAGGTGTATGGCGACCAGGTCGTCTTGGAGGCCGCGTCGATCGAGTTGCGCGACGGGTCTCGCATCGCCCTCGTCGGACGGAACGGCTCGGGCAAGTCCACCATCCTGCGGCTGCTCATGGGGCTGGAGGAGCCGGACGCCGGGGGGGTCTTCCACGCCGAAGACGCGCGCCTGGCCATGCTCGACCAAGACCCGGTGTTCGACGAGGGCGAGACGGTGCGTCAGGTCGCCGACCGGGCGTTCGCCGAACTCGACGCCTTGGAGGAACGCCTGCGGCAGTTGGAGGCGGCCGGGCTCGACGACCCGGAACGGTACGAGCGCTGGGAGCACCTGCACATGACGTTCGAGCGGCGCGGCGGGTACGCCCGTCGGGCGCGGCGCGACGCGGTGCTGGACGCCCTCGGGTTCGCCGAACGCCACCATCAACCGGTTCGGCAACTCTCGGGCGGCGAGCGCACGCGGCTCGGGTTGGCGCGGCTACTGATGGCCCAGCCCGACGTGCTGCTGCTCGATGAACCCACCAACCACCTCGACATCGACATGCGCGGTTGGCTCGAGAGCTACCTCTCGCGCTACCCCGGCGCGGCGTTGATCGTCTCGCACGACCGCGCCTTCCTCGACGGCGCATGCAGCCGCACCGCCGAGGTTCAGCGTAGCGAACTTCGCGTCGGGGACGGCAACCCCACCGCGTACCGTGCGGCGCGGGAGGAGGCCGAGCGCATCCAAGCCGCGACCCGCGCCAACCAAGAGCGCGAGCTCACGCGGCTCGACGCCGCTGCCGCGCAGATGCGCAAGTGGGCGGGGCAGAGCGAGAAGCTCCACCGAAGGGCGCGCGCCATGGAGCGCCGCGCAGAGCGCTACGAGAACGCCATGGTGGACGAACTGGACGGGCCGGAGAGGAACGTCCGTTTCCGTTTCGATTGCGACGAGAGCGGCGCCATCGTCCTCACCGCCCGCCACATGACGAAGAGCTTCGCGAACACGCCACTGTTCGATGACGTGACGGTCGAGTTGCGTCAAGGCGACCGCGTAGCGCTGGTGGGCCCGAACGGGGCGGGGAAGACGACCTTCCTGCGCATGCTGCTGGGCGACCTGGCGTCCGACGACCCGCGCGCCGAGGTGCGCACCGGCGCCCGCGTGCGCCTGGGGTACTACGACCAGGAACTGCGCGGCGTCGACCCCGACGCGACGCTGTTCGAAGAGTTGCATCGCCGCGTGGGCGACGTCGAAGCCCACAACCTGCTGGGGCGCTTCCTGTTCCCGTACGAGGCGCAGTTCAAGCGCGTGCGCGACCTCAGCGGCGGCGAGCGCGCGCGCCTTTCGCTGCTGGAACTCACGCTCGGGCGTCACAACCTGCTGGTCCTCGACGAGCCCACGAACCACCTCGACGTGGAGATGATCGAGGCGCTCGAGGCCGCGCTGAGGATCTATCAGGGGACGCTGCTGCTGGTCTCGCACGACCGCCGCTTCTTGGAGGCACTCGCGTCGCAGGTGTGGGAGGTGCGTGCCGGCCGCTTCCAGCGGTACGAAGGCGATTGGACGTTCTACCAACGCAAGCGCGCGGCGCGGGCCGAGGCGGCAACAGCGGCCGAACGGGCAAGGAAGAACGGTCAGTCTAGCGAGGTATCTGGCGATGGCGAGGCGAATCGCGGTCCGAGCCGCTGGCAACTCGAGCGCAGGCGCGAGGCGCTGGAGGGCGAGATCGCGAAGCTCGAACACGCCGTCGCCGAGGTCGTGGCGCTGCTGGCAGCGCCGCAAGCGCTGGACGTGGACGCGCTCGCATCGGTCCGCGCGCTCGACGCGGTGCGCGCGCTCGAAGCAGCGAGCGGGATCGTGGCCACCAACGATGGCGCGGGGGCCACGGTTGATCGAGGGGGCCCATCGGACGGCGAGCAAGACGGCCCGCCGCCGAGTCACGCCGACGTACTGGCGTCGCTAGGGTCCCGGCATGCGAGGCTAGAGCAGGAGCTCCTCGCGCGCATGCAGGAGTGGCACGACATCACGGAGCGGCTCGGCGACGACGGTAGCGGGGCGTCGTAGCGCGGCCCTGCGGGTACGGTTCGACCAGGGCGGTGATACGCCGCCCGACGCGAGGAGGCGTCAGACATGCAACGAGTCCGGTACCGGAGTTTCGACGGCGTCCACTGGGGCGAACTCGAAGGCGGCATGATCCTGCAATTGACGAGCATGCTCGGAAGGCCCGGCGGCCACCGCGTGCCGCTCAGCGACGTCACGCTCTTGGCGCCTTGCGAGCCGGACATCATCGTGTGCGTCGGGAAGAACTACGCCGACCACATCCGCGAGATGGGGGGCGACCGCAGCAACCTCCCGACCGAGCCCGGACTGTTCCTGAAGGGCCTGAACACCCTCTCCGGGCCCGGCGACGACATCCCGTACCCCAGTTGGACCAACGAGTTGCATTACGAGGGCGAGTTGGCGGTGGTCATCGCACGTGAGATGCGCGACGTGGCGCCCGAGGACGCGCTCGAGTACGTGCTGGGGTACACCTGCGCCATCGACGTCACCGCGCGCGACAAGCAACGCAGCGACCTGCAGTGGGTGCGCGGCAAGTCTGCCGACGGCTTCTGCCCGGTAGGCCCGTGGCTCGAGACCGACCTCGACACGTCCGACCTGCGCGTCCAGACGCGCGTGAACGGCGAGCTCAAGCAAGACGGCACCACGCGCGACATGATCTTCTCCGTCCCCGAGTTGCTGTCGTACATCAGCCGCTTCATGACCCTCGGCCCCGGCGACGTCGTGCTCACCGGCACGCCCGAAGGCGTGGGACCCGTGGCGGCGGGCGACACCGTCGAGGTGACCATCGACGGCATCGGCTCGTTGGCGTGCCCGGTGGTGGCCGAGAGCGACATGAACGGCTACCTGGAGGACGAGCGCGCGTGAGCGGCGAGGGCGAACGGCCGGCCACTACGGTCGGCGCGAAGGTGGGGGACCAGGTGGGCGACACGGGCGACACGGGCGACACGGTGCACCTGCCGCCGGATTACCCGCGCGTCCGCGACATCGGCGGAGGGGTCGTGCAGATCGACACCGGCCACTACGGCCACCCCGGCACCATCGCGGTGTTCGCCCTGCCGCTGCCCAAGGGCGGCTTCGCCCTGATCGAGTCGGGGCCGGGTTCGACGCTCGCTTCGGTAGAAGACGGCCTGGCGCGCGCCGGCCTCGACCTCGCCGACCTGCGCTTCGTGCTGGTGACGCACATCCACCTCGATCACGCCGGCGCCGCCGGCGCCCTGGCCCAGAACGCCGAGCTCGTGGTGCACGAGATCGGCGCGCCGCACATGATCGACCCCAGCCGCCTGCTCGCCAGCGCCGAGCGCATCTATGGCGAAGAGATGCGGGCGCTGTGGGGCACCATGCGGCCCGTCGACGCGGCGCGCGTGCAGGCCGTTCGTGGTGGCGAGACGATCGACGTAGCGGGTCTTCGCGTACGCGTGCTCGCCACGCCGGGGCACGCCTCGCACCACGTCAGCTACCTGCTCGACGACGGCACTCTCTTCACCGGAGACTCGGCCGGCGTGCGATTGCAAGGGGCCCCCACGATCCGCCCGGCCGTGCCGCCGCCCGACGTCGACCTAGAGGCGTGGCAAGACAGTATCCGGCGTATGCGCGACGCCCGACCGGGCCGGTTGGTCCTGACCCACTTCGGCGTCGTCGAGAACGCCGATGCCCATCTGGCGGAGGTGCCGGAGCGCAACCGAGCCTGGTCCGACGAGGTCCTGCGCGGCGTGCGCGCGCACGAGGACGACGCCGCCCTGGTGGCGCGCATGCAGCGGCGCGAGGACGAGGAACTGGCGCGCGCAGGCGTGCTGCCCGGCATCCGCATGCGGTACAAGGTGACCTCCGACGCGGCCATGACCGTCATGGGCCTGAAGCGGTACTGGACGAAACGGCACCCGGAGCGCCTCGAGGCGCCGTTCCCGCTCGACCGTCCGGCGCGCATCGCGGTGCTCGCCTCCGGACGCGGCTCGAACCTGGCGTCGTTGCTGGCGGCGTTCCCACCCGTTCGACCAGGCGCACCGGACGGAACGGTGGGTCCGGACGAAGCGTCGGACGCCTACGAAGCGACGGACGCGTACGAAGCGACGGACGCGTACGACGCTTCGGCCGCGGCGCCGGATGACGTGGCCGCGAACCCGCTCGGCGCGGTGACACTCGTGATCAGCAACGTAATGGACGCGCCCGCGCTCGCCAAGGCGCGGGCAGCCGGCGTGC
>JAWOIL010000167.1:0-3336 GCA_046484635.1 Trueperaceae bacterium | reverse complement strand
TCAACGCGCCGCAGGACGGCCCCTGCCGGCTGTGGCACGAGACCGCGGCGGGCGTCCACCAGACGACCTTCGACCGCGTCGACCAGTACACGCTGCAGGCGGAGGCGTTCTCGCGCGCCGTGCTCGACGACACGCCGGTCCCGACGCCGCTCGCCGACGCGCTCGCGAACCAGCGCGTGCTCGACGCGATCTTCGAGAGCGGGCGCGGCGGGGGGTGGGTGGAGGTCGGGGGCGACTAGCCGAACCCATCAACGCGCCCGCGGCGTGTTCGGGCATCGTCCAAGGGTGTAGGAGCCCCATGGGTGACGGCGATCGGGTGCTACAATCATTCGATCTCCGAAGCGGTGCTGCCCCGAGGTGGTGGGTCCACATGCGTCATGCCGTCCGCAGGTCCCTCTGGCTGGTCGTTCTCCCGTTCCTCTTGCTCGGTTGCCCCGCGCCGAGCGCCGGCCCATCGATCACCGTCACCTCGCACGTGGACGGCCAGCGTGTGTTCGGCAGCCGCAACATCACGCTGGCCGGCACGGCCCAGGACGTCGACGAGGTCCGGGTGCTGTACAACGGCACGGAGGTCGACGAGGTGCCCGTGACGGCCGGCGCCTTCGCGATCGACCTCGTCCTGGGCGACAACGCCAGTGATCTGCGGGTCGAGACGCTGGACGGCCTCGTGGGTGTCGACCTCGAGCTCGTATTCCCCGCGGTCGACGCGTGGACCTTCCGTCCCGCCGACGTGGTCGTCGGCCAACCCAGCAAGACCGCGGTCGAGACCGGCCTGTCCGCGACGAGGCTCGGCGGCAACGCCGTCGCCACGGGCCTGTTCGTGAACGGCATCCTCTACCTGCCCGACCCGGCGAACCATCGGATCCTGGGCTACCTGGGGCTCCCCGAGAGCGACGGCGCGGCGGCCGACTTCGTCCTCGGCCAGTCGTCGTTCGGCGCGAACGCCTACAACGACGACGACCAGGACGGCTCGCCCGACGCGGTGCCGACGGCCCGCACCCTGCGGAGCCCGACGGGGGTGGCGTCCGACGGCACGCGCCTCTTCGTCGCCGACGGCGCCAACCGCCGTGTGCTGATCTTCCAGCAGCTGCCGACCACCAGCTTCGCCGCCGCCGACGTCGTGGTGGGGCAGGCGTCGATGGACGCCACCGCGTACACCGCCTGCAGCCTCGACGCCCCCATCTTCTTCGCCCGCCGCGTCGCGGCCGGCGGGGGCAAGCTGCTCGTGACGGACGAGGCCGGCCACCGCGTCCTGGTCTGGACCACCATCCCCACGACGAACGGGGTGGAGCCGGACCTGGTGCTCGGCCAGCCGCGCAGCGAAGCCACATGCGAGCCCAACGACGCCAACCAGGACGGCGTCAGCGGCGATCGCAGCGCGCGCACCCTCTACGTTCCGCAGGACGTCTGGACCGATGGCAGCCGGCTGCTGGTCGCCGACACCAGCAACGCCCGTGTCCTGCTGTGGCAGACCTTCCCGACCGTCAGCTTCGCGCCCGCCGACGTGGTGATCGGCCAGGCGTCGATGACCGAGCGCGTTACCGACGTGAGCGCCACCTCCGTGGGCATGGTGGAGGGTGTCGCCTCGAACGGCAACCAGATCGCCATCGCTGACTACGGCGCGAGCCGCGTCCTCGTCTACAACGCCTTCCCCACAGCGAACGGCGCGGCGGCGAGCCGGGTCTTGGGCCAGTCCAACTTCTTCGCCGGCACGCCCAACGACGACGACCAGAACGACGCTCCGGACGCCACGCCGTCGGCGCGCACGCTGAACCGGCCGCAGGGCGTGTGGATGGGCGAGGGCGTGCTACTGGTCAGCGACACGAGCAACCGGAGGTACCTGCTGTTCGTCGACTGAGAAGCGTTCTGCGTCGGGCGTCGCCGACGGCGGCTGCGCCACCAGCACCGCGGTCTTCAGTCAGCCTGCTGCGTGCGGCGGGGACGTCGACCCCGACCTCGGGGTCGACCGGCTGGTGAGCGTGATCTTCGATGGGCGCATAGCCGACACGGGGCCCACGGAGCACACCGGCGGTATTTCGGCGATCGAGGGATGTTCGGCACATGGATTCAAGCATGGGGCGGGGTAGGCTGGCTTCGCCGCCCGACGTGTTCGGGCGTGCGTGAGGAGCCCGACGTGTCTACCGAGAAGAACTACCCCGACATCCACACCCACATCCAGAAGCTGATGGGACAGGTCCAGCGCGAGATCCCTTCGGTGATGGAGGGATTCGGCAAGCTGCACCACGCCGCCGTCGGCGACGGCACGCTCGACCCGAAGACCAAGGAACTCATCGCGCTCGGCATCGCGATCAGCGTGCGTTGCGAGGGCTGCATCTCGTTCCACGTCCACGACGCGCTCAAGGCCGGCGCCACCCGCCCCGAGATCGTCGAGGCCATCGGCGTCGCCATCCTGATGGGCGGCGGCCCGTCGCTGATGTACGGGGTCGAGGCCTACGAGGCGCTCGGCCAGTTCGAGGCCGAGTTCGGCGCGACCCAGCGGGCCGGCGACAAGGGCGAGGCCCGGGCCGGGGCGATCTCCGCCGACTGACGTCCCTACGCGCGAGCGAGCGCCCGGCCAACTCGCCGGGCGCTCGCTCGTCATGTCGACCCAATCACGGGTGGGAGGGCCATCTGGGGCGAATCTCGGGGGCCGCCGTCGTTCGATCCTCGAGGGGGTCCTGCGCGTCCTCGATGTCCCGCGGTGAGGGTCGGTCGTCGGATACGTCAGTCGGGGCGCGTGTGCCGGACGAAGCCGTCGTACGAATGGAGGTCTCGCAGCCAGTCGGCGTCCGCCGTCGAGGGCCACGCGACCTTCGTGGGTGCGGGTGCGCCGGGGTGGGGCGGCGAACGGCGCCACCCCGCGGGAGGCACGGCGTCGTGTTCGCGCATCAGTCCTTGAACGCCGCGAGGGCCTTCTCGATCTCCTTCTCGGCCTCGTCGCGAGCGTAGCCGTAGCGCTCCTGCAGCGTCCCGACGAACTCGTCGTAGGCGCCATCGGCTCGCTCGAGGTCGTCGTCGGTGAGCTTGCCCCAGGTCTGCTTCGCGCTGCCTCGGAGCTGCTTCCACTTGCCCTTGAAGATGTCGGCGTTCATGGGGGAGTCCTCTCGCGTGCTCGGTCGTGGGTGCGGTGGCGCGGCCCTGGTCAGTCGCGCGGCGGCAGGGACAGGAGTTCCTCTTCGGTGATCGCGAGGTACACGCGCAGCTCGGACAGGTCGGTGCTGCGGTGGATGACGAGCTGCTCGATCGGAATCGCGACCGTGCGGGTGCCGATGATGCCGAGGAAGCCGCCGACGTCGATGAGGGCCGCGACCATCTGTCCGTCGTTCGTGAGCTCGA
>JAWOIL010000073.1:0-12952 GCA_046484635.1 Trueperaceae bacterium | reverse complement strand
GCCAGGGTAGCGGCGAGGAAGGTCCAGTAGGTGATCGGCATGTGCCGCTTCAGCCCGCCCATCTTCCGCATGTCCTGCTCGCCCCCGGCGGCGTGGATCACCGAGCCGGAGCCGAGGAAGAGGCAGGCCTTGAAGAAGGCGTGGGTGACGACGTGGAAGATCGCCGCGACGAAGGCGCCGGCGCCCGCGCCGAGGAACATAAGCCCGAGCTGGGACACGGTGGAGTAGGCGAGGACCTTCTTGATGTCGTTCTGCACCAGGCCGATGGTGGCGGCGACGATGGCCGTCAAACCGCCCACCACCGCGACCGTCAGCATCGCGCCCGGGCTCAGGACGTAGAAGATGTTGCAGCGCACCACCATGTACACCCCGGCGGTGACCATGGTGGCGGCGTGGATCAGGGCCGAGACCGGGGTCGGGCCGGCCATCGCGTCCGGCAGCCAGACGTACAGCGGGATCTGCGCCGACTTGCCGGCCGCGCCGACGAACAGCAGCAGGGCGATCAGGGTGGCCGGCCCGGCGTACAGCTCGGGGTTGGCGGCAGCGGCCGGCGCCATCGAGAACACCGCGCCGGTGCGGGCGATCAGGTAGACGCCGGCGGTGACCATGGTGGCGGCGTGGATCAGGGCCGACACCGGCGTGGGGCCGGCCATGGCGTCCGGCAGCCAGACCTGCAAGGGAAGCTGCGCCGACTTGCCGGCGGCCGCCACCAGGTAGAGCAGGCCGATGCCGGTGAGCAGGGCCGAACCGTACAGCATGCTGGGCGCCATGGCGTTGACGGCCTGGATGTCGAGCGTGCCGAACACCTGGAAGGTCAAGAACATCGCCAGCAGGAAGCCCACGTCACCGACGCGGTTGACGATGAACGCCTTGCGTCCGGCGTCGGGGTTGGCCCGGTCGCGGTACCAGAAGCCGATCAGCAGGTACGAGCACACCCCCACGCCTTCCCAGCCCACGAACATGAGCGGGAACGAGTCGGCCATGACCAGCACCAGCATGGCGGCGACGAACAGGTTCAGCTGAGCGAAGTAGCGGGAGTAGCCGTCGTCGCCGTGCATGTAGCCGATCGAGTAGACGTGGATCAGGAGGCCGACGCCGGTGATGACCAGCATCATCGTCACGGCCAGCGGGTCGATCATGAAGCCCAAGTCGACGCTGAGGTCGCCGCCGGTCAGGTACCGCCCGAGGCTCACGCGCACGCTGCCCTCGGCCCCGCCGAGGCCGAAGAACGCCAGCAGCGACAGCACGAAGCCGCCGGCGACAGCCAGGCTGGCGATGATGCCGGGCAACGGCTCTTTCAATGCACGGCCGAACAGGCCGTTGACGAGCGCGCCAGCCAACGCCAGCAGCGGCGCCAGGGCGGCGAGGGTCACGATGCTCTCGTTCATGCACGCACCTCGGATAGCTCGTCGACGTCGGTGCTGACGCGGTTTCGGAAGATGGCCACGAGGATGCCGAGGCCGACGGCCACCTCCGCCGCCGCGATGGCCAGCACGATGAACACCGCCGTCTGGCCGGCGAACGCGTGCGCGGCGCCCGCTTCGCTCCATTGGCGCGCGAACGCGACGATGCTGAGGTTGGCGGCGTTGAGCAGCAACTCGACCGACAGGAAGATCATGATGGCGCTACGCCGGGTGAGGACACCGACGGTGCCGAGCGCGAACAGTACGGCGCTGAGGACGAGGTAGTACTCGGTGGGAACCATGGTCACCGCCCCTCCTCGACCGGCTCGGCCGCTCTAGCGTCGTGCACCGCGGGTTCGGCACCCGGAAGCAGAGGCCCGGCGCCGGCGCCTTCCCGGTCGGGGGCGCGGCCGGCGCGGGCGCCGACGGCGACCTGCGGCCGCGTCTCCGGGGCGGCGCGCTGGACCAGGCTGACGGCGGCGACGATCCCGGTCAACAGCAGGACGCCGACCAAGTGGAACGCCAGCAGGTAGTCACTGAACAGCATCTCGCCGATGCTGCCCGCGTTGCCGCCTTGCAGCACGCCCGTGATGGTGGCTTCGGGCGCCAACGGCACGCGCGTGGCGATGACGGTGACGGCCGCGCCGACCGCCACCAACGCCGCCGCGCCGTACGCCATGGGCTTCATCCAACGGAAGCGCGTGCTCGGCAGGTTGCCTTGCACGTTGAGCAGCATGATCACGAACAGGAACAGCACCATGATGGCGCCGGCGTAGACGATCACCTGGATGGCCGCGAGGAAGTGCGCCTCGAGCGTCACGTAGGTGACGGCGAGTGCCATGAGCGTGCCGACCAGCGAGAGCGCGGCGTGCACCGGCTGCCGCAGCGTGACGACGCCGACGGCGCCGATCACCATCACGGCCGCGAGGATTACGAAGGCGATCATCTCAGTGATCCACGCCTTCCAGTTCGGGCCGCGGCCCGGCTTCGAAGCCGAGACGCACGTCGCCGCCCTTGGCGGCGGCCTCCCGCCGTTGCCACTTGCCGCCCTTCACGCCCACCAGCATGTCTTGCTTGCCGTAGACGAAGTCTTGGTAGCGGAAGTCGGCCAGCTCGAACTCGTGACCGAGCACCACCGCGCCGGTGGGGCAGGCTTCCTCACAGAAGCCGCAGAAGATGCAGCGCAGCATGTTGATCTCGTAGATCTTGGCGTAGCGTTCACCGGCCGACATCGGGTTGGCGGGGTCGTTCTCCTCGGCTTCGACGTAGATGGCATACGCCGGACAGGCGGCAGCGCACAAACTGCACCCGATGCACTTCTCCAGGCCGGTGTCGGGGTGGCGCAGCAGGTGGTGCCTGCCGCGGAAACGCGGTTGGATGGTGGCCGGCTCGTCCGGGTAGCGCACCGTGACCGGGCGCTTGAACAGGTGGCCGAGCGTTACCCCCATCCCCTTGGCGATGTCGAGGACACTCATGGACGGACACCTCCGGTGGTCCGGTCGAGGCTCATGGGATCACAGCACAAAGGCGATCACCGCACCCGTGATCAGCGCGCCGAGCAGCGCGAACTCGAAGAGGTAGAGCCAGCCGAATCGCATCAGCTGGTCGTAGCGAAGGCGCGGAAGCGTGGCCTTCAGCCAGATGAACAAGAACATGAAGATGGCCATCTTCAAGACCAACCAGATGATGGGCCATTCGGACATACCCGGGATGATGGCGTCGACGAAGCCGGGGCCCTTGTAGCCGCCGAGGAACAGCGTGCTGATGAACGCCGCCGAGGTCATCATGTTGACGTACTCGGCCATCTGGTAGAGCGCCCACTTGATCGAGGAGTACTCGGTCAGGTAGCCGGCTACCAGTTCCTGCTCGGCCTCGGGCAGGTCGAACGGGGTGCGGTTCACTTCGGCCGTGCCGGAGATGAGGAAGGTGGCGAACGCCAACGCCAACCCTGGCCAGAGCCAGGGACTGATCGACCAGATGCCCGTCTCGACGATCTCGCGCAGGTTGAGCGTGCCGGTCACCATGATCACAGCTAGCACCGACAGGCCGAGGCCGAGCTCGTAACTGATGATCTGCGCCGAAGAGCGCAGGCTGCCAAGCAGCGCGTACTTGCTGTTGGCCGCCCAGCCGCCCAGGAAGATGCCGTACACCCCCACGCTCGTGACGGCCAGGATGTAGAGCAGGCCGATGTCGAGGTCCATGACCCACGGGTTGAGGCCGAACAGGCTGCCGGCCGGCCCGGCCGGGATGGCGCCGAAGGCGGACAGCGCGAACAGGATGCTGATGCCGGGCGCCAAGACGTAGACGAACTTGTCGGCGGCCGAGACGATGATGTCTTCCTTGAAGATCGACTTGATCGCGTCGGCGATCGGCTGAAGCAGCCCGAACGGACCGACCCGGTTGGGGCCGTAGCGGTGCTGGAAACGGCCCAGCAAGCGCCGTTCGACCAGCGTCATGTACGCGAACGCCCCGAGCAGTACGACCGTCAGGACGAGCGCCTTGAGGAAGGTGACCCACAGAGGATCGTGCGTCACGACGCCACCTCCGCTCGAGCGCGCTCACCCGCGCCCGTCGCCGACGCGTTCGCGACGACGCTGGCGAGGTCCGCCTGTACCATCCCGAGGGGCTGATCGGGCAGGCTCGGCAGCGTCATGAGTCCTGCCGGCACCGCCTCGGTGACGGCGACGATGGCGTTGCGCCAGACGCCGCCGACCCGCAGGCGCACGTCGGCGCCGTCCGCCAGTCCGTTCGTCGCGGCGTCATCGGGGTGGATCCGTAGGCGTGGGCCGCCCAGGGCCGCGCGCAGGTGCGGGTTGCGGCTCAGGTACTCCGCTCGCGCCATGCTGGGCGCGATGAGCAGGTTCCCGCTCGGGGCGGGGCCTTCGCGCAGTTGGGCCTTCACCGCCGCCCGCGGCTTGACGCGGTGGACCGTGCCGCTCTCGGGCAGTACGGCTGGGTCGAGCTCGAAGCGCTTGCGCAGCACGCGCCAGGCGCTGCGTTGACTGCGTCCCTCGAGCCGCTGACCGAGCGCGTCACCCAGCGCCTGGACGACGCCGGTCAGGTCCTCGGCGCTGCCTGCTTCGACGGGCGCGGCGCGCACGGGCAGGAAGCGCCCTTCGAGGTTCACGACGGTGCCGTTGCGCTCGTAGACGCTCCGCGAAGGCAACACCACGTCGGCTAGGCGGGCGGTGTCGGTGAGGAACAGGTCGTGGACGACCAGGAGTTCCTTGTCCTTCAGCACCTCGGCGATGTCGGGGTCCTGCGCGGGGTCGAGGTGCGAGAGCACCAGCGCCCGAGCTTCGCGAAGCATGCCGGGGTACGCGTAGCGTTCATGCGAGGGCAGCACGCCCAGGGCCTCGAGGCCGTAGCTGTTCGCCATGGGGCCGATCGGCAACTCCTTGGCGCCGACCGCCTTCGCGAACGTGCGCGCGGCGTGGGCGGCGGCGCGCCGAGTGAGAGCGAACCCGCCGAGCACCACCACGGCGTTCTGCGCCGCCTTCAGCCGCCGCACCAGGGCACGCGCGGCATCTGCGCTCATGCCGGCCGCGGACTCGTCGACCACGACCGCAGCCGCTTGCTGATCGCCCGCTTCTCCCTCGTCCGTCATCGCCTCGGCGATGGCGCTCAAAGCGCCGAAGAACGTTTCCTCGCCGCCCGCGGGGTAGAGCGCGGCGGCGCCGGCGTGACGCATCAGGTCGACGCGGTAAGGCGCCGCCACGGTGAGGATCTCGCGCTTGCGGGGCATGCGCTCCTTGAGGCGCAGGTCGGCGATCGGCACGCCGTGCGGCATCAACACCGGAGGCGTGACGCCCTTCAGCGCGTCCTTGACGCGCAGGTCGACGATCCCGGCTTCTTCGGTGACGTCCCCGAGCACCAGGATGGCGTCGGCAGTGGCGAGGTCGTTCAGGGTGGCGGCCGCTCCACTCGGGAGCACCGAGCCGGCCGGGCGCGGTGCGTGATCGACCTGCCCGGTGCCCAGGTGCTCGGCCAGCGCCATCGCGGCCACGCCTTCCTCCAGGGTGGCGTCGGCGCGGATGGCGATGCCGACGTCCTTGCCGCCCATGCCGCCGAGCCGCTCGGCGACGAACGCAGCGGCCTCTTCCCAGGTGGCGGGTTCGAGCTTGCCACCGCGCCGCACCATCGGCGTCTCGAGGCGGTCGGGCGCACCTACGTACTCGTGACCGAAGCGCGTGCCGTCATCGATCCAGGTCTTGTTGACCTCGGGGTTGAGAGCGGCCTTGATGCGCTCGACGCGCCCGGTGCGGGCGTCGACGATGATGGCCGAGCCACTCGCGTCGTCCATGGCCGTCGTGCGCGTGTGGTCGTACTCCCAGTTGCGGCCGCGGAAGCGGCTGGAGGCGTCGAGCAGCGCACCGACCGGGCAGATGTCCGTGATGTTGCCGGTGAAGTTGCTCGGCAAGCCCTCTTCGACGGAGCCGATGTAGGTGTGGGCGCCGCGCTCGATGAAGTCGAGCACCTCGTCGCCAGGGACCTCCTCGAAGTACCGCACGCAGCGCTTGCAGTGGATGCAGCGCTCGCGATCGAGCGTGATCAGGTCCGATAGCGCGTGGTGCTTCTCCTGGTGGCGCTTGGCGAACTCGAAACGACTGAGGCCGTTGCCGTACTCGTACGAGCGGTCCTGCAGCTCGCAGGCGCCGCCCTTGTCGCACACGGGGCAGTCGAGCGGGTGGTTGATGAGGGTGAACTCGACCATGCCGCTCTGGGCGCGCTTCACGTCCTGCGACACGGTGTCGACGACCATGCCCTCCATCACTTGGGTGGTGCAGGTGGCCATCAGGCTCGGGAACCAGAAGATCTTCGGCTCGCCGGTCTCTTCGTCCATGATCCAACTGCCGTCGCGTTCCTTGCGGGGCGCGCCGATGCGCGCGAGGCACATGCGACAGGCGCCGATCGGCGACATGTACTCCTGGCTGCAGAAGTACGGCACGTCGTGGCCGGCGGCGAAGACGGCGTCGATGACGCTGGTACCGGGCGGGAAGTCGAGTTCGACGTCGTTGATGCGTACCTTCATGCTTGCCACCAGTCGCTCTTGGCGTACTTCGGCCGACCGTGCTCGGCCAGGTACTCGTACTCGTCACGGAACCACTTGAGGCTCGCTTGCACCGGGCCGACGCAGGCGTCCGCCAGCGGGCAGAACGCCGTGCCCTTGATGTTGCCGACCACGTTCTCGATCAGGTCCACGTCGCTGGGGCGTCCGAGCCCGTCGACGAGCTTCTTGTACATCTGCGGCAGCCAGTGCCCGACGCCTTCACGGCACGGCGTGCACTTGCCGCACGACTCGTGGGCGTAGAAGCGCACGAGGTTGTAGAGCGCGTTCACGATGCACTTCTCGCGCGGGATGACGATGACACCGCCGGTGCCGAGCATCGAGCCGTTCTTCGCGAGCGTGCCGTAGTCCATCGGCATGTCGATGAAGCGGTCTTCCCAGGGGAACATCGGAGTGGACGAACCGCCAGGGATGAACGCCTTCGGCTCCAAGCTGGGACCGCCGGCGAAGTCGTAGATCAGTTCGCGGAAGCTCGCGCCCATCGGCA
This sequence comes from Trueperaceae bacterium, assembly GCA_046484635.1. Lineage (GTDB taxonomy): Bacteria > Deinococcota > Deinococci > Deinococcales > Trueperaceae > CAZACZ01. Next base: position 5,994 of record JAWOIL010000073.1, on the reverse strand, counting down.
TCTCGTAGACACCGGGGCGCTTCACGGGACCGGAGATCTGGTAGAGCTTGGTGCCCTTGCTGTCGTCGGTGCCCATCGCCGCGAACCAGGCCGCGCCTTTGGCGAGGATGTGCACCACGCTGGTGAGGCTGGTGACGTTGTTGATGGTGGTGGGGCGGCCGTACACGCCGGCTTGGGCCGGGAACGGCGGCTTGAGGCGCGGGTTGGCCCGCAGGCCCTCGAGCGAGTTCATCAACGCCGTCTCCTCGCCGCATATGTAGGCGCCGGCGCCGCGGTGCACGGTGATGTCGAAGGAGTACTCGGTATCGAAGATCCGCTCGCCCAACATCCCGGCGGCGCGCGCTTCCTCGATGGCGGCGAGGGTGCGCTCGTAACCGAGGTAGTACTCGCCTCGAACGTAGATGAACCCGTGGGTGGCCTGCATGCCGTAGCCGGCGATGATCATGCCTTCGATGAGCTGGTGGGGGTCGTCCTCGAGGACGTAGCGGTCCTTGAACGAACCCGGTTCGGACTCGTCGGCGTTGCACACCAGGTAGCGCGGCCCGCCGTCGGGCGGAGGCATGAACGACCACTTCAGGCCGGTCGGGAACCCGGCGCCGCCGCGTCCGCGCAGGCCGGAGGCCTTCACTTCGTCGGTGACCTCGGTGGACGTCTTGGTGGTGAGCGCCTGGCTGGCGGTCTCGTACCCGCCGTGGGAGCGGTAGAAGTCGAGCGTGTGCGCCCCCTCGACGCCCACGTAGCGGTACATGGTCACCTCGTAGCGCGGGTCCTTGCGGCTGGTGATGGGGGTCGGCCCGTCGTTCGCTTGGCTCGCGTCAGCCACGTGCGTCCTCCTCCCCGTCCGCTGCCTCGGCAGGCTGCGCGCCGGCCGCGGTGGCGCGCTCGTCGTACGGCTTCGCCTTCTCCTGCCCCTCGTTGTCGCCGCCGCGCTCGCGCCACGGCTCGGGCAGTTCGTCTTGCCGCATGGCGTCGATCAGGTTCTTGCAGCGGCTGCGCCCGACGCGTTCGTAGTACGTGTCGTTCACCTGCAGCACCGGCGCGGTGCCGCACGAACCCAGGCATTCGACCTTCTGGATACTGAAGCGGCCCTCGCGGTCGCGCTCGCCATCGACGATGCCGAGCTCCTCGACGAGGAAGTCGTACAGCTCGTCCGAACCGGCCAAGGCGCAGGAGAGCGTCGAGCACACCTGCAGGTGGTACTTGCCCAACGGGTGCTCGTGGTAGGTCGAGTAGAAGCTCATCACGCCCTTGACCTCGGTGGCGGTGAGCCCGACGATCTCGGCGATCTCGTGGATGCGCGCCTCGGACACGTGCCGTTCGGCGCCCTGCACCTCCCACAGCAGCGGCATGAGGGCGCTGCGGCGGCCGGTAACGGGGTAGCGGCCGAGGATCTCGTTCACGAGGTCTTGTTTGTCTGCGAAGAACGGTGGGGTCTGGTCGAGTTCGATCATCGGGTCACTTGTCCACGTCGCCCAACACGGGGTCGAGACTGGCGATGTTCATCACCATGTCGGCGAAGAGGCCGCCGACGCAGGCCGGTTCGAGCGACTGCAGGTTGGCGAGGCTGGGGGCCTTGACCTTGATGCGGTACGGCATCGACCCGCCGTCGCTGACGATGTAGTAGCCGAGCTCACCGCGCGCCGACTCGGTCGGCACGTAGACCTCGCCGCGGGGCGGGTGGAAGCCTTCGGTGACGAGCTTGAAGTGGAAGATGACGGCCTCCATCGACGTCTCGAGCTCGTGCCGCGGCGGTAGGCTGATGCGCCGGTCCGGGTCCTTCACCGGTCCGGGCTCGAGCCGGTCCAGCGCTTGCTCGACGATGCGCAGGCTCTCGACCATCTCGTCCATGCGGATGACCCAGCGCGCCCACAGGTCGCCTTCCTGGTAGACGGGCACGTCGAAGTCGTACTCGTCGTAGCCCGAGTACGGCCGGGCCTTGCGGTAGTCGAGTCCCACGCCGCTGGCGCGCAGGCTCGGGCCGGTGAGGGCGTAGTCGAGCACCTGCTCGCGGGTCAGGACGCCGACACCTTTGGTTCGGGCGAGCAGGATGTCGTTGCCCATGAAGAGGGCGCGGTACTGGTCGAGGTACTTCGGGAACTCGCTGGTGAACGCCCGGACCATGTCCTCGAAGCCTTCCGGCACGTCCTGGTGCAGGCCGCCGACGCGGAAGTAGCCGAAGTTCATGCGCACGCCGGAGACGAACTCGAAGATGTCCAGGAGCTTCTCGCGCTCGCGCATGGTGTAGAAGAACGGTGTCAGCGCGCCCATGTCGAGCATGCCGGTGCCGTAGTAGATCAGGTGGCTGGCGATGCGGTTGAGTTCGTTGAGGATGACGCGGATGCGTTGCGCCCGCACGGGCACGCGCGCGTCCATCAGCCTCTCGGCCGCCAGCACGTAGGCCAGGTCGTGCGCGAAGCCGTGGACGTAGTCCATGCGGTTGGAGTAGGTCACCACCTGCTGGTAGGTACGGTGCTCCATCGTCTTCTCGAAACCGGTGTGGAGGTACCCCACCTGCGGCTTGAGGCGGACGATCTGCTCGCCGTCGAGGTCGACTACCAGCCGGAGCACGCCGTGCGTGCTGGGGTGCTGCGGGCCGACGTTGATGCGCATGTACTGCGTCTCGAACTCGCCGTGACGGTCGTCCTGGGTGGAGTTCCTGCGCCGGTCCGGAGGAGCCTTGACGCTCACGCGCTGCCTCCTTCGTCGTCCGGTAGCTGCCCTTGCGTGCTGTGCACGCCGTCGCGGGCGCCGCCCTTCCAGCCGGTAAGGCCGGCATCGGTTCCGGCCAGGCCGGCGCGGAAGGCAGCCGGGTCGAGGAAGCGTCCGTCGTTGAACAACGTCGGCGTCTCGCCCAACGGGAAGTCCTTGCGGTGCGGGTGGCCCTCGAGGTCTTCCGGCGTGAGGATCTTCCTCAGGTCGGGATGGCCGTCGAAGACGATGCCGAGCATGTCGTACGTCTCGCGCTCGAGGAAGTTCGCGCCCTTCCACACGCCGGTGGCGGTGGGAACGCTCTCGCCGTCGTTCACCTCGACGCGCACGAACAGGCGCGCGCGCCCGCTGATGTCATGGATGTTGTAAACCACCGCGAAGCGCTTGCGGCCGCGGGCTTCGAAGCCGGGATAGGTGAGGTAGTCGATGCCCATGATGTCGGTGAGCATCTCGAGGCCGGCGGCCTTGGCGGCCCGCAGCCCCTCTACGATCTTGTCCTTCGGCAGCGTGACGTGGGTCAGGTCGAGGTCCTAGCGCCGGACGCGGCGGAGGCGCTCGAGTTCGGCCACGGCGCGCTCGAAGACGTCGGCATCGTTGGCGGTTTGGTTGGCGGCTTGGTTGGTGGCTTGGTTCGTGGCGCCGGTCGCGGCGCCGCTCACGAGCGCGACCATCCTTCGATCATCGGCAACTTCACGCCACGCTCGTCGAACGCCTCGCCGCGAACCTTCTTCTGCAGTTGCAGCACGGCGTAGAAGAGCGCTTCGGGCCGCGGCGGGCAGCCCGGCACGTAGATGTCGACCGGAGCCACCGAGTCGACGTTCTGCACGATGGCGTAGTTGTTGAACATGCCGCCCGATGACGCGCACGCGCCCATGCTGATGACCCACTTCGGATCCGGCATCTGCTCGTACACGCGCCGCATCACGGGCGCCATCTTCTTGGAGAGGCGCCCGGCGACGATCATGACGTCGGCCTGGCGTGGGCTGGCACGGAACACCTCCGAGCCGATGCGCGCCATGTCGTTGCGGGAGTTGGTCGACTGCATCATCTCGATGGCGCAGCATGCCAGGCCGAAGGTGGCCGGCCACAGGCTGTTCGACCGCCCCCAAGCGACGAGTTTCGTCAAGCTCGAGAAGAGGATCCCTTCGGACTCGAGTTCTTGCCAGTCCTTCTCGAAGAGTTCACGAAGGCCCATGCTCACTTCCAGTTCAGGACGCCCTTGCGGAGCAGGTAGAGGTACCCGACCGCGAGGATCGCCACGAAGATGATGGCGTTGGCGAAGAGGAACTGCGGGGCGGCGTTGAACTTCACCGCCAGCGGGTAGAAGAACGCCGTTTCGAGGTCGAAGATGATGAACATCATGGCGACCAGGTAGAAGTGCACCGGGAAGCGCTCGCGAGCCGTACCCGTGGCGGGGATGCCGGACTCGTACGCGGCGAGCTTGACGTCACCGCCCCGTTTCGGTCCGAGCAACGCCCCGACAAGTAGCGCGGCGACCGCGATGAAGCCGGCCGCCAAGAACATCATCAGAAGCTCGAGGTACAAGTCACGCTCTCCCTTCGGCAAGGCCGATCGCGCTTGCGCGCGACTTGGTTCCGGCAAGGGCCGCGACGCGCACCATCCTCGTGCGCGATTTCACAACCCCACGACGGATACAGTCTAGCAAGGGCCACCTGGGGCAACAAGGTAAGAAGTGCCTGAGCGAGCGGGTGGCGAAGCGTGGTAACCAAACCGGTTCGGGAAGCGGCGGCGATCCACGAGGGCGACTCGCCACCCGCTTGCGCGGCCGGGCCGGATACGGGGTGCCGGACGGCGACCAGAGGCGCCGCCGCGCCGCGCCGACCAGCCACGTCGCCCGCGTCTACGAAGCCGTTCGCGCTGCTGCCGCTTCTGCTTGACACGGGCGCGCCCGCCGCCGATATACTGTCGAGGCTGTTGGGTCGTTAGCTCAGTTGGTAGAGCAGCTGACTTTTAATCAGCGGGTCGTAGGTTCGAGCCCTACACGACCCACCAGGTTTTCCGGCCCGTTGGACCAGGGCCCCTTCGACTAGCGGTTCAGGTCACCACCCTTTCAAGGTGGCGGCACGGGTTCGAATCCCGTAGGGGTCACCAGGATGGAGGCGCTATCCGGCGCCTCCTTCTTCTTTGCACCCTCTTCGCACCTTCTTCGCTGCCAGTCCATGGCTTTTACTTCGCGGGACGCCCCGTCGGGCGGGCGCTGCGACTTCTTCGTTGCCGTAGCGCGGGCCATCGATGGAAGACTGGGAGATATGCGAGCTCCGATCCATTGGACGATGTTCGCCATCGCGACCTTCGCCGCGCCGACTTGGTCGGCTGCGCAAATCGTGACCGCGCCCTTCGGCGCGCTCGCGGGGCCGTTCACCCTGCTCGACGTGATCGACGGCGACACCATCCGCGTCAGGGTCGATGGTGCGGTCGAGAGCGTGCGCCTGATCGGGATCGACACGCCCGAGATGACGTTCCCGCAGCAAGGAGTGCAGCCCGGCGCCGCGGAAGCGCGGAGGTACCTGCAGGCGGTGCTCGGCGCCGGCCCGGTGTGGCTCGAGTTCGACGTCGCGCCGCGCGACCGATACGGCAGGCTGCTGGCGTACGTCTATGCGCGGCACGGACAGGGGAACTGGATGGCGGACGGGCGCAGCTACCTCCAGGCCAACGAGCTCTTGGCGCTCGCCGGCTGGGCCACGCTCGCGACCTACCCGCCGAACGTGCGCTACGTGGAGCGGTACGTCGACGCCGTACGCGCCGCGCGCGAGGCCGGCGTGGGGCGCTGGGCGACCGAGAACGGGCGCACGAGTGCAGCGCCGCGCTACGACCCGCGTGGACCGGACCGTGATTGTCGGGACTTCGCCACGCAGGCCGAGGCGCAAGCCTTCTACGAAGCAGCGGGGCCGGGCGATCCGCACCGTTTGGACGGTGACGCCAACGGGATCGCGTGCGAGCGCCTGCCGTGACGCCTGGTCACGTCAGCGTGCGATAATGCCCGCGCGGCGCCATCTGGCGCCCCACGTCGTGGGCGATTAGCTCAGCGGGAGAGCGGCCGCCTTACAAGCGGTAGGTCGGCGGTTCGAATCCGTCATCGCCCACCATGTTCCAGACCCTCCGTGTTACCCCTGCGGGTTCATATGGGGAACGCGGCTGCGCATGCGCGAGACGCTCGCCCCGCCGCGTGTTCGCTTCACGCCGCGACCGCTAGTCGACGCCCTCCACCGGCGGCGTCCCGTGCGTGTGGAAGCTCGGCACCGTCTGCAAGCCCCAGGCCTGGCC
>JAWOIL010000010.1:0-8827 GCA_046484635.1 Trueperaceae bacterium | reverse complement strand
ACCGCCATCCGCCGAGGCGCGCGCAACCGTGCGCCGCCCGGCAACTGAGCGGCCTTGGCGTCGTAGGACACGACCTGGCGGCATCCCAGCCGCCGGCCGCGCGCCGCAAGAGATCGGAAAGATCGACCGCGCCGACTTCGCCGGTGTTGACCGGCAAGGCGGCGAACTTGGCCAAACCGACCCGCAGCCGGATGGCGGCGGGAACACCATCGGCGGATGGGAGGCGGCACCGCGCGCTCTCACTACGCGGCGCGGTCGAGCGGCGCGATGGCGTCCAGCCGTTCGCCCAGTTTCAACCGGGCCGCTTCCAGATCGAAATCAGCTTGCAGGCCGAGCCAGAATCCTTCGCTGGTGTTCGACGATCACGAGGGATTCTGGCCGCTTCTCGGTCATGCGTCGCGTCCTACCGGGACGAGGTTGGTGGCGCTGGTGTTCTACGGGTTGGCGGATGAACTTCCCAAGGGGCATCGCAAACGGGCCGTGGCGGACGTGCTCACGGACTTCAGGCACGCCCCAGTGGAACGGTAGCCGGTTGAACGCTATCCGGCAGAACCCTATGCGCAAGAACCCTGGCTTCGCTCACCGGTAGGACTCCTCACGCAGCGTCACGCCGTGCTCCGCCCAGGCCCTCATTGCCGCCATCAGCCCCGTCCACGCTTCGTGTGGGACGCAACGGCCCGCATCGCCGCACGCGCGCACTTGCCCGCGCCGTGTTCTCGACACCTGGTCAATGACCGCGTGAGCCAGGGCGCCGGCTCCGGTGGCCACGGGGTAAGGTGGCCGCGGAACCCTACCGTGCCCGTGCAGATCCTCATGACCAAGCTGTTTGCTCCGCCGCCTCGGGCCGAGCTGGTGGATCGTCCGCGTCTGCTCGAGATGCTGGACGAAGGTGCTCGTCAGGGAGTCACGCTGCTTTCCGCCCCCGCAGGGTTCGGCAAGACGACGCTGGTGAGCGCTTGGCTCGCGGCGCGAGGGGACCTGGCGGCCTGGCTGTCGCTCGACGTGGCCGACAACGACCCGGTGCGCTTCCTCGCGCATCTGGTCGCGGCGCTGCAGACCGTTGCGCCCGATGTCGGGTCGGGAGTGCTGGCGGCGTTGAACGCGCCCGGCCCCGTTGCTACCGAGCGGCTCCTGACCGGCCTCGTAAACGACGTCGCGGTAGTGCCCGGCGACCTCGTACTCGTGCTCGACGACTATCACGTGATCGAGGAGGCCGCGGTGGAGAGCGCCGTCGGATTCCTACTCGGCCATCTTCCGCCGCGACTCCACGTGGTGTTCACGACCCGCGAAGACCCGAACCTCGGGCTGGCTGGCCTGCGGGCGTCCGGTCGGCTGACCGAGGTACGTGCTGCCGACCTGCGTTTCACGGCCGACGAGGCGGCGCGGTTCCTTAAGAGTGCGATGGCGATGGAGCTGTCGGCCGAGGACATCGCCGCGCTGGAGGCCCGGACCGAAGGATGGATCGCCGGGCTCCAGCTCGCCGCGATCTCGATGCGGGGGCGCGACGACGCGTCGGCATTCATCCGCGCGTTCCGCGGCGACCATCGCCACATCGTCGACTACCTCGTCCAGGAGGTGCTCCTTCGCCAGCCCGAGCGGGTTCGCAGCTTCCTGCTACAGACGTCCATCCTCGGCCGGGTGCACGGCGCCCTGTGCGACGCCGTGACCGGCCAGGAAGGGAATGCCGCGCTGCTGGACGATCTGGAGCGTCGCAACCTGTTCCTCGTCCCGCTCGACGACAGGCGTCAGTGGTACCGCTACCACCCGTTGTTCGCCGACATGCTGCGCTCGCACCTGATGCACGAGAGGATCGGGCAGGTGCCCGTCCTCCACGCACGCGCCAGTGCCTGGTATGAAGCCAACGGGTTCCTGGCCGATGCTGTTCGTCACGCGCTTGCATCGAAGGACCAGGAACGGGCCGCTCGCCTCGTCGAGTCGGCATGGCGGGACATGCACACGGCGTTCCAGTCCGCTGCTTGGTTGTCGTGGGCGGACGCGCTGCCCGAGGCGGTTGTGCGCTCCAGGCCGGTGCTCTGTGCCGGGTACGCCTGGGCGCAGCTGAACGTTGGCAAGATGGAGGCGGCCGAGGCCCACCTCCGGGAGGTGGAGACCTGGCTGGATTCGGTGGGAAGCAAAGGCGAGAAACCGGACGGCTACCTCGAGCCGACCCTCGACGACGACCCGGAGATCCGCGCGTTGCCCGGGACGGTCGCGTCGGCACGTGCCTACCACGCGCTGGCGATCGGCGCAGCCGGTGCGAGCGTCGCGCATGCTCGGCGCGCCCTGGAACTGTTGCCACCCACCGACCACGTCGGGCGAGGAATACCGCTGGGGATCCTGTCCCTGGCCCACTGGGCGAACGGCGATCTGGACGAGGCGTACCGCATCCTGTCGGACGCTATGGCTGGGTTCCGTGCTACCGGCAACGTCGTCGCTGCGATCAGTGGCACCTTCGGTCTGGCGGACATCTTGGCGGCGCAAGGTCGCTTGCGGGACGGCATTCGCCTCTATCAGGACTCGTTCCGGCTGGTCGCCACGCCCCCCGCCGCCGTCCTCCCCGGGATGTCGGAACTTCACGTCGGCCTGGGCGAGTTGTTGCTTGAACAAGGCGATGTCGGGAGTGCTGCCGAGCATCTGAGCGCAGCTGGGGACTTGGGCGGCGAGGGGGTGCTTGCCGGCGACGAGTCCCGCTTACTGGCGGCCATGGCGCGCATCCATTCGGGCCTAGGCAAGCCGGAGTTGGCACTCGAGTTGCTGGACGAGGCCGACCGCCTGAAAGTCCCCAACCCTATGCCAGAACTGCGTCCGTTGGACGCCCTGCGGGCACGGATCTGGCTGGACCAGGGAAGGCTGGCAGAGGCCGAGGCGTGGGCGCTCGCTAGAGAGCTCCCAGACCAGGGCGACCTCGGCTACGCGCGCGAGTTCGAACATCTGGTGTTCGCAAGGCTGAGGATCGCTCATCACCGACGCGACCGCGACGACGACTCCGTCGCGGAGACGCTCGCGCTGCTGGAGCGGCTCTTGGGTGCGGCCGAGGCGGGTGGAAGAACAGGCAGCATGATCGAGATCCTGACCCTGCAGGCGGTCGCGCTGGCGGAGCACGGAGAAGGCCGAATGGCGGCGGCCCCGCTGGCGCGAGCCCTGGAACTGGCCGAGCCGGAAGGCTACGTCAGGGTATTCGTCGACGAAGGACCTACCATGCAGGTTCTGCTTCGGCAGTTCGCGAAGCGGGGCGCCTCTTGGCAGTACGCTCGTCGGCTCCTACCGGCCTTCGCCGACGCGCGTCTCGAGAGCCGAGGCGCGACCGCCGTCGCCGGCCGGAGTGGTCGCCACGCGGCACACGATGTCGGCGCGCCGCCGACCGATGCCTTGACCGAGCGCGAGGCGTCGGTGCTGCGCCTACTCCAGAGCGACCTGAGTGGACCCGAGATCGCCCGGGAACTCAGGGTCTCGTTGAACACCTTGCGAACACACTCGAAGAACGTCTACGGCAAGCTGGGCGTGAACAGCCGCCGAGCCGCCGTGAGGCGGGCAGAGGAACTCGGCCTGCTCTAGCAGTACGGATCAGGAGCGCCTCGCGCGCCCCACCAGGGACGTCGATGCGGGCGACCCCCCGTCGCCCTTGTCGTTTCGGTGCGCCCCTCACTGCGGGCCCCACCATCTGCGATGCCGCCAGTCTCGCCACATCGGGTGAAGACGTCTCACCACATCGACGCCTAGCCTCTGCTCGGTGCCCGGAACCGAGGCACCAACGCGGAGGTCGAATCGAATGCCAGAACGTACGGACACCCCCTCGAGCGGTTCCGCCGAGGCCCACCAGGGCCCGAGCGGCCGCTACCGCTACGAGATCCGCATCCAAGGCCACCTCGACGACCGCTGGGTCGAAGAGCTGCCAGGCTTCAGCCTCCTACGCGACGCCGATGGGACCACGCGGCTGGCCGGGCCGGTAGTCGACCAAGCTGCGCTGCACGGACTTCTGCGCCGCATTCGCGACCTGGGTTGGCCGCTGCTTGCCGTCGTCCGGCTCGGGGCGCTCCCGGAATCGCCCTGAGACACGCCGCCCGAGCCCGAGCCCGAAGCCATAGACACCAATTCCACTGAGAAGGAGAACCACCCATGAGCGACACCGCCCCGACCACCACCGCCCCGACCACCACCGTCCAGACCGCTGCCATGAAGCCCGCCCCCACCCGAGCCACGAGCGTCCAGAGGACGGCCCGCACCGCCGGGTTCCTGTACCTGATCCTCGCCGTCTGCGGAGGCTTCGCTGAGTTCTTCGTCCGCCAAGCGCTCATCGTGCGCGATGATGCCGCCGCGACCGCCAATAACATCCTGGCGAGCGAATCGGTGTTCCGACTTGGCGTGGTAGGCGAACTGCTAGGCCAGGTCGTGTTCGTGATGCTGGTCCTGGCCCTCTACCGGATCCTGAAGCACGTCGACAGGAGGCAAGCAGCGCTGATGGTGAGCCTTGTGCTGGTGGCGGTGACCATCACGTCGCTCAACATGCTCAACCAGTTCGCGGGCCTGTACTTCCTGGGGGACGCCGGCTTCCTCCAGGCGTTCGACGTCGGCCAGCGGCAAGCACTCGCACTGACGTTCCTTGACCTGCACCAGGCCGGCTACTTCATCGCTCAGGTCTTCTTCGGCTTGTGGTTGCTGCCGCTCGGGAACCTGATCTGCAAGTCCGGCTTCCTGCCGCGCGCCGTCGGCGGCCTGCTGGTGCTGGCTGGCATCGGCTACTTGGTGGACGTCGTGACGTTCTTCCTGTTCCCGGACTTCGGCTTCACGGTTAGCGAGTTCACGTTCCTCGGCGAACTGGCTCTGATGCTTTGGCTGCTCGTCCGGGGTGTCGACGTGCCGCGATGGGAACGGAGCATCCTCCGCACGGCGTGAGGCGTCGACATGCGATCGTGGGAGGGAGGCGCCATCGTTGCGCTTCCCTTCCTTTGGGGTCGGTTACCCCGAGCAAGGAAGCGGTTCGAACCCTTCGTTGTCCGATGGGAGAGCCAAGCTGTCTCGTGCCGCGGGGTTGCCGCGCGCCTTGGCCGGATCAGAGGTAGAACCCCTCGCGCAGCACCACGCCGTGCTCCGCCCATGCCTTCATCGCCGACAGCATCTGCGTCCAGCCCTCACAGTTGCCGAAGGCCGCTTTGGCGCCCTCGGGCGTGGCTTGCCAGGCTTCCTCGTGGATGGTCACGAGCGTCCGTGTGTTGCCGTCCAGCGGCTCGAACGCGAAGGTGACGCGGGTCGTTCCCGCAGGGTTCACGACGTGGCCGCCGCCCCACTCGATCACGAGGCGCCGCGGCGGCTCGGCCTCCAGCACCGTCACCGGGAAGGCGCCCGGGAAGTCGTGGAAGTCCCAGTTGACAGCAGCGCCGGGTTCGAGGCGCCCGTGGGCGCCGCCGGTGGTGAAGTACTTGGACAACCGGGCGGGGTCGGCCACGAGCTCGTACACCTCCTCGCACGGCCGGGAGATGCGTCCGGACACGGTGAAGGACAGGTTCTGGAGGGCGGCGTCGGTCATGCAAGACGTATAGCACGCGCAGCGACGGACGCGATCGGTGGGCACCCGCGCGCGTCGCCACGTTCCGATCTCTGCGAACCGAACACGGACTCGAACACCGAGCTCAGGGTGCCTGTTGCGTCACGCTGACGTCGGTCACGGCAACCTCGACCTCTGCCGTGATGTCCGTGACCGTAACCGGAGCGTCCAACGCAGGTACCGCCGTGTCCCGAACGTACACCTCAGGGCCGTAAATCGTCGCGTTCGCGTTCGCGACGTACGCGCCGAAGCCGCTGTCGAAGTCGATGGCACCTGTCTTGGTCACTTGCATCAGCCAGGCTTCACACGCGGTGCTTCCCGAACAGGACCGTATCGAACTGGCTACCACGAGGCTCCCGTCGGCCGTTTCCTGCAGTTGGTCACCGGAGAAGTAGTCCCGGTCTTCGATATTGCTGCTGGACACGGCATAGACCTTGTGCCACGAGCTACTGCCCCCCGCCTTGAAGAGCCAGCGCTCGCTCTCGTTCACGCCCGCGATCACGTAGCCGCCGTCTTGCGTCACGAGCAGATCGGTCACACTATCGAACCTCGACGACGATGCGTTTGCGTCGAACGCGGCCGATTGCATGACTTCCCCGACTTCGTCGAGTTGGAGGACGATCGTGTCGAACGTGGCGCCGCTCACCTCGCCAAGTAGCAGGTACCCGCTGCCGTAGCGCTCGATGTCGACCGCCTTGCTTCCGAACCCGACACCAAAGCCGAGAGCGCCACTGTAGGAAGTCTGCCAGACGATGTCGCCGTCGCGGCTAAGCGCGATCACCCAAAGGTCGTCGCTGTTCGTCGCGGCGATCAAGTGGCTGCCGTCGGCTTCCACGAGCAGGTCGTTCGCGAGTTCCCAGCCCCCGTCACCGAAGGACTTGCTCCAGAGCGGCGTCCCGTCTCCTGCGAAGGAGGCCACCCAAGCGTCGCCGCCATCGGCGCTCCATCCGAGCGATCCGGCCACGGTGAAGCTACCGTCGACGTGGGGCGCGATCGCCTGGGGCCATAGTGGTCGGCCGTCGTCGCTGCGGTACGTCTTCGCCCACAGGAGGTTCCCGTCTGCGTCGAGGCGGCTGAGCACGGCTTCGTTCGAACTCCCGGTGGCCCACCCACCGGAACTGAGAAGGTAGTCGCCGTCGGCGGTTCGCCGGATCGCACTCGGGAAACCGGTGACGAGATAGGAGTACGCGCGCTGCCAAAGGATGCCGCCATCTGAGTCGAGGCGCATCACCGACGCGCCGAAGGGCTCCTTCCTCGCGACATCCATGTGGTAGCCGGCGGTGATGAAGCCACCGTCTTCGGTTCGCCCGATGCTCTGGAACGACTGTGCGTCGCTCGCGAACGTCCTCGACCAAGTACGCGAGGGGTCACCGTCGGTGCAGTCGCCCCGCTCGGCGATCGTCTCGCTTACGTCGAACACCTTCGCTTCGTAATCGAGCATGAACTCGAAGCCGACGAAGCCGGCGAGGCCAGCCACGAGGTCCCACTGCAGACACGATGGGAACCCGCCAACCGCAGCGTTCGCTCGTGCGTAGGCGTCGACTTCGACGTGAGGGCCGAGGATGCCGTACATGAGCATCTCGAGCCTGGGTCCGGTGTAGAGCGTCGTGCTGGCGCTGCTGGTGATGAGTGGGGGATCGCTCAGGGCTGCCAGGCTCCGCGATTGCGTGACGCCCGTGCTGCCGTTCTCGTAGGCGAGGCCGAGCGAGTACTCGGCGCGTTGGCTGACGTTGCCGTACAGGTTCCCCGTCACCTCACCGCTGCCGCCGGCAATGAAGGTGACGATCGGTGTGAAGACGACCGGGAAGCCGCCGACGTCCACGACGATGGGCGTGAAGATCAGCGGTGCGCCGATCGTCACCTCCTTGTCGAACTGGGCAGCGTCATCACCGACGATCTCGAGGCTGGCGCCTTGCGTGGCGCCGAAACGGAAGCCGACTTCCTCTAGGCCCTGCGTCAGGCTGAGGCGCATGGTCAAGTCGAGCGTGGGTTCGATGATCAGGTTGCCACTGACGGTGACCGTCCCCGCATCGTTCAGCGCAACGTCATTGAATGCGATCGCCAGACCCGTTTCCCGTGGATCGAACTGCATGCCTTCGGGTACGGCGCCCATCAGGTCGTCTCGCGTGAGGGTGCGATGCAAGGTGATCGTGCCCTGATCGATCGCGTCCGCCAAGGTTGCGGGGCTCGTTCGCACGATCAACTGCCCACCGTCGGGCTGTGTCGCGTCGACCATGCGAAGCAGCCCGTACGGTGTCAGGTCGCTCACGGACACGACGATCACGTCCCCTGGCGCCAGGGCGGCGAGCTGCGTGGTCTCTGTGGCGAACCGGAGTTCGTCGTCCGTCACGGAAAGTAGCGCGGCCACACTGCCGTTGTCGAGGACCTTCGTGGTTTCGGGGATGATGACCTCGTCGCCCTGCGGGGGCGGCCCACAGGCAGTACCGAGCAGGGCGACTCCGACAGTGACCAGTAAGACGAACCGCGTTCTCGTTCGCTGCACGATCGACCTCCCAACACGTCGAGTTGCTCATGAGGCGGTAGACAAGCATCCCTCCCTTCTGGCTTCCAGGGACAGAAGGTGAAGGCGGTTGGCGATGCGAGGACTGGCGCTGGATCGTGGAGGCCCGAATCGAAACGGTGGTTCACCCTAGTACTCCACGAGCGTCTCTCGCAAGGACCTGCTGATGCGTCACAGCATCTGCGGTGACCACAGTGGACCTGCCCAGCGCGGCACGAAGTAGGCTTGCGGAGGACGATCCTGTATTCCGCCGAACCTGGGAGGAACGTATGAAGCGACTGCCGACGCTGGCCCTATTCGTGGCACTAGCCCTCGCAGCCTGTAGTCGACAACAGGCACCGGAGCTGTCACCAGGAGACCTGACCGGGCAAGCCGCGGAGGACCTCGTGATCAACGAGATCATGCAGAACCCCGCTGCGGTCGCCGATAGTGCCGGCGAGTGGTTCGAGATCTACAACGCCGGCTCGACCGGCGTGGACATCGACGGTTGGACGATCGCCGATAACGGCATCGACTCGCACGTGATCGCCAACGGCGGCCCCCTGATCGTGCCGGCCGGCGGCTTCTTCGTGCTCGGCAACAATGGGGACACTGCAACCAACGGTGGCGTGAACGTCGATTACGTGTACGGTGGGAGCTTCTTCCTCGCGAACGGTGCAGACGAGCTTGTCCTGTCGACCGCGGCGGGCGTCGAGGTGGACCGCGTCGAGTGGGATGGTGGGCCATCCTTCCCTGATCCGAATGGCGCCAGCATGGCGCTCGAG
>JAWOIL010000168.1:0-3431 GCA_046484635.1 Trueperaceae bacterium | reverse complement strand
TCGCGCACCGTGATGACGTCGACGCCGTGCAGCGCGGCGTCGTTGCCGTCCGCGTCCTTCCAGCGGATCACCCAGCGGCAGCACGCCCGATCGCCGGTGGCGAAGAGATCCGCGATCTCCTGCGTGAAGCCCGGGAAGTGCGAGTCCATGGAGGCCCAGACGGCCCGCACGGCGGCGGCGCCTTCGTGGCGACCGAAGCCGGCGTTCGCTGGGGCGACGTGCTCGAAGACGCAGTCCTCGGTCATGTCGGCCATGAGGGCGTCCAGGTCGCGCGTGTTGAACTCGTTCTCGAAACGCGTGACGAGGGCCAGGGTCGCTTCCGTGTTCGTCATCAGGTTGTTCTCCATTTCTTGGGACGAATGACCCTACCTGTTGGCGAGAGGATTTGCAAACGCGACCAGACGACGGGCCGATCGAACGCCGCGGCCATCGTCATGCAGCGGTCGGGGACCCGCTGCTCGATCGAGACTTCATGCGTTACGGGTGGTGGCGCCGCGGTACCGTGCGCGGCGACGGCGCGCTGTGGTTCCAGCGGGCGCTCGCCAGTGCTGATGGAGCGTCGCAGGCGCGCGTGCGCGTCAACCTCCACCCGGGCGTGGGCCATGCGGTGGTGCCGGCGATGATGGACGCCTGCGTCGCGTGGTTCGAGGAGCACGGCTGACGTGTGACGGCTCACCTCCGCGCGCACGACCCGTGCAGCGACCGACGTGCGCGCGAAGCAACCCGACCGCTGCGGTCGGGGCGCGGTTCGGCAACGCTAGTCCTGCATGTCCTGCATATGCTGATGCCAGCCAGCGAAACCGCGGTGCACCACGCCGGGGTTCATCGTGCCGGTGAACCCGCCCTTCGTCTGGGCGTGGTCGGCATGATGCTGCCCGTACTCGGAACCCGTGTGTTCGCCAGGTGACGCGAACGCCGTGGCGGCCATGCCCAGCGAAAGAACGAACGCGAACGTCAAGATCACGAGTTTCCTCATCGTCATGCCTCCTGCCGGTCGCCGTCGAACGCGATGACGCGGCGGCTGCGGCGGGACGTGTCGGGCACCAGCAGCTGCGTGCGGCCGTCGATTCTCGCGGGTCGCGACAGCTCGATCTCGGGCGAGCGGTAGACGTGGTTCGAGAAGCCCGCGAGGGAAGCGAGCTCGACCAGTCGCTCGCCTTCACGGTGGTAGACGCGCTGCACGCCGCCGATGTGGGGCGTCGTCACCCCGGCGATCTCCGCCACGCCGTCCCCGTCGAGGTCGGCGACGCCGACCGGGTTGAGCCAGCGGTTGGGGGTGCCGATGGGGGCGGACTGCGCCATGATCTCAAGGACGTCGCCGCGGAGTCCGAGCAGGGCCAGCCGGGCGCCGGCGCCGCGCGCGCTCACGATCGCCAGCAGGTATGTCGGCCCGTCCTCGGTCAGGCGCGCGAGCCGCGGGGCGAGATCCTCGAACACCTCGTCGTCGGGCAGCTCCAGTGCCAGGCTCCGTCCTGTGTCGGTGGCCGCCACCACGCGGGCGTACTCGTGCGGACGGCCGAGCGCGAAGTGCCCGTACCGCTCGACAGGCGCCTCGTAACGCGCTGAGACGATGCCCTCGGCCCGAGCGGTCGACGTCGCCAGCACGAGCATCGCGCCCAGGACCACCAAGCTGCGCATCGGCCGCCTCCTCGCGGATGAGCATGCACGCCGACGAGGTCGTGTTTCGGTATGCCGTTTGACCTCAGGGCGTTCGGGTGCGGGGGTGGGCGGCTACGGGCGGCGTGACGGCGGACTGGCTGTAGCGGTCGCATGCGCATGTAAGATCCCCCATGCATTTGCCGACGTCATGCACACCCGGCTTCCCGGACGCTCGGGCTGGTTTCGCGCCCTCGGCGACGAAGCGCCACCGCCCCTCATGCCGGTCGGTGCGGGCCGGCGTCGGCACGGCGAGGTCGCTGCGCGCCCGCGTGGCCGTGGAGCCCTCTCGATGAGCACGTCGAACGGCGCTGTCCGGCTCGTGCCGGCCGACCTCGCCGCCCACCGGCCCGCGCTCCTGGAACTGAACGTCGAGTACGTGGCCTGGTACGAGCAGGTCTGCGAGGAGCACTACGGCCTCCGGCTCCGCGAGCTGATCGGGGCAGAACCTCGGGCGTACGCGGAGGGGTCGCTCGACGCCATGGTGACCGAGGCACAGCGGCACGGCGCGTTCTACCTGGTCGAGGTGGACGGTGCTGCGGTGGGCATGGGTGGCCTCCGTCGCTTCGCCGACGGCGTGGCCGAGGTGAAACGGATGTACGTGCGCCCCGACCAGCGCGGGCGGCGCCTGGGCGCGACGCTCCTGGCGAGGCTCGTGGAGGATGCCCGATCGTTGGGGTACGCCCACGTCCGCCTGGAGACGGGGAAGTTCATGGCGGCGGCGCACCGCACGTACGAGGCGGCCGGCTTCGTGGATCGTGACCCCTACGAGGACGCCGAGAACCCGAAGGAGCTGTGGCCCCACTTGCGGTTCATGGAGTTGTCGCTGCGGTAGTCCGGGCGTGCTGCGGCGCACGATGGCGGCGTGAACCCGTCCTCCGTCCCGCACCGCTCACCGTGGTACTTTCTGGTCAGCGCAGACCAGAACGGAGGTGGCGTCGTGCGTACGTGGCAACTCCAGGAGGCCAAGGCCCGCTTCTCGGAGCTGGTGCGCGAGGCCGAAGGCGGTCAGGCCCAGTTGGTATCGAAGCATGGCGTTCCGCGCGTGGTGGTGGTCGACGTCGCGACGTACGAGCGGCTCACCGCGCAGGGCCGCAGTCTCGTCGACGCCCTGCTCGCCGCGCCGCGCTTCGAGACCGACGAATTCGCCATCGAGCGCGATCCGTCTCCGCCGCGCCCGAGCGACGTGCCGTGAGCACGAGCGGTTTCCTGCTCGACACGAGCGTGGTCTCGGAGGCACTCCGGCCGCGACCCGACGCGCGGGTCCTCACGTGGATGCGCGCGAACGAGGCCCGGGCCTGGCTCTCGGTCGTGACGATCGGCGAGATCGAGGCCGGCATCCTGGGCGCGCCCGACCGCCGCCGCGCCGCATCGCTGCGTGCATGGCTCGACGAGGTGCTGATCCCGCAGTTCACGCATCGGCTTCTTCCCGTCGACCTGCCGGTGGCCCGGCGCTGGGGCGAACGCACGGCGGCGACGCGCGTCGCCGGCACCCCCGTCGGTGCCGTCGATGCGCTGATCGCTGCCACGGCGGTTCGACACGGCCTGGCGGTGGCCACGCGCAACGGGCGCGACTTCGAGCACCTCGACGTCGAGATCGTCGACCCTTGGGCGGAGTCCATACCGTAGCGGGTGACGTCAGCGGCCGGGAGGGCGGTTCAGGGACCGTTCGCTGGGCCGGGTGGCCGACGTCGCGTCATCCCGCCCGCCCCGCGAACCGCCCGACGTAAGCCTCTTGCTCCGGAGTCTCGACGGCCCAGCGCTGCGCCCGGCGC
>JAWOIL010000103.1:0-8425 GCA_046484635.1 Trueperaceae bacterium | reverse complement strand
TCGGTTCCCCTCGACCACGATGCGGGCGCGGTCGGTCACGAGTTCCAGGCGGCGTCCCGTCTCCGGTTCGGTGGTGGAGGTGGTGAACGTGCCCACGGCACCGCCTTCCCACTCGAGCAGCGCCAGCGCAGTGTCCTCGCACTCGATGGCGTGACGGGCGGTTCGGGTGATGCCGGTGACCCGCGCCGGCGAACCAAGCAGGTGCGTCAGCAGGTCGAGCGCGTGCGGCCCCTGGTTGAGCAGCACGCCACCGCCTTCCCCACGCCAGGTGGCGCGCCAGGGAGACGTCCGGAAGTAGGCGGCGGTTCGCAACCAAGGCTCGCTCATCGCGACGCGCCCGACGTCGCCCAGTTCTCCGGAGCCGACCCACGCGCGCAACCGCTCGGTCATCGGGGAGAAACGGTGCTGGAACACCACAGCTAGCGTCTTACGTGCTCGCTCGGCGGCGGCGATCATCCGGTCTGCCTCGGACGCCGTGACCGCCATCGGCTTCTCGACCAAGACGTGCGCGCCGGCGGCGAAGGCGGCCTCCGCGAGCGGGGCGTGGAAGGGGTGGGGCGCGAGGATGACGACGACGTCGGGTTCGGTTTCTTGGAGCATGGTGGCCGCGTCGTCGAAGAACGGTGCGTCCGTACGTGCGGCGAGGGGGTCTCCTGCGGCCGGGTTCGGGTCGCTGACCGCTACCAGGGTCGCGCCGTCAGTGGAGGAGAGGGCACCTAGGTGCTGCGTGGCGATCGTCGCGCCGGCGCCGATGACGGCGAAGCGAAGGGGGTCCGGTGTCACGGTTCAGGATACGTGGTGGCTGGGGGCGGGATTCGGGTTGGCCCGAACGCGGAACGACGCTGCGTTACCTGCGTCGGCGTGGCGGCCGGCCCCAGAGACGACGAGCCATTCACCCTCGGCGAGCGGGGCGAACCCGAGTGGGTCCGCCCCGCGTACCAACCGCTTGCCGCTAGCGCACACTTTGCAGCTGCGCCATGCGCGCCGGTTGCGAAGCTCGTGACGCTTGCGAAGTTCGTGCCGCTTGCGAAGTTCGTGCCGCTACCGCAACCTGCGCAGCCGGCTCACATCCCTTCGGCTTGGATCGCCTCGATCAGTTCCTTCCCGAACTGGCTCTCGTACTTCTCGAACACCGGCGCCATGGCTTCCTGGAAGCTCGACATGTCGGGGCTGCGGTCGACCTCCATGTGCTGCTCGATCTCCGCCAGCATCTGCTCCTCGTTGTCGCGAATCCAGTCGCGCTCGGCACGGCTGCCTTCCGCGGCGGCCTGTAAGATCCACGCTTGCTCTTCCGCACTGAAGCCGTTGAACATGTCCAGGTTCATCATCAAGATGCTGGGGCTGAACACGTGGCGCGTCATGCTCATGTACTTCTGAACTTCCCACAGGGAGAACGAGTAGATGATGTTGACCGGGTTCTCCTGGCCGTCGATGACGCCTTGCTGCAGGGCGTTGCGCACGTCTCCCCAGCTCATGGGGGTGGCGTCGACGCCGAGGGCGGTCCAGGCGTCGAGGTGCACCTGGTTCTCCATGGTGCGCACCTTGAGGCCGGAGGCGTCGCCCGCGTCGTGCACGGCGCGTCGATCGTTGGTCAGGTTGCGCCAACCGTTCTCGGCGAAGGCCAGGCCCTTGAGGTCGGCGGCTTCGGCCTGATCGAGGATCTGCCTGCCGATCGCGCCGTCCAGAACGGCGTCGACGTGATCGTTGTCGCGGAACAAGAACGGCAGGTCGAACACGTTCACCATCGGCACGAAGCCGCCCACGGCGCCGGTGGAGCCGGCGTAGACGTCGACTTCGCCGAGCTGGGTGAGCTCGATCAGTTCGCGTTCGCCCGCGCCGAGTTGGCCGCAGCAGAAGATCTCGACTTGGATGGCGCCGCCGGAGAGGCGTTCGAGCGACTCCTTGAAGCCGACCGACAGCACGTGGTGGTTCGCCTGCTCGTTCACAACGTGCGCGAGCCTGAGGGTGGTCTGCGCCTGCGCCATGCCGGCGACGAGGAGCGCGGCCAAGAGTATCGATAACCGTCGTTTCACGTTCGACCTCCTTCGATCGTGCCCACGCGTGTGCGTGGGGAAGTTCCCGACCTTGCGTGCCCGAGCCGGCGGCAGCCCGCTCGGGCGGATCCGAACTGGTGTTGCGCGAAGCATCGGTGCCCGAAGCATAGGCTTCCGGACCTCAGTACCCGAACATCCGCGGCAGCCCGAGGGACAACACCGGGAAGAAGATGACGAGCAACAACACGCCGAGCATCACCAGGAGATAGGGCCAGATGGCGCGGATCAGCACCTCCAATCGCAGTTTCGCGATGCCGGACGTGACGAACAGCACCACCCCCACCGGTGGCGTCACCAGGCCGATGACGAGGTTCAGCACCATGATCACGCCGAACATCACCGGGTCGATGCCGACGCTAGTGACGAGCGGCACGAGGATGGGGATGAACACGATCAAAGCGGCGGTGGTCTCGAGGAAGGTGCCGACCACGAGCAGGAGCACGTTCACCAGCAGCAGCAACACGACGGGGTTGTCGCTGATGGTGAACAGGGCGTTGCCGACGAGCTCCGGGATGCGCTGCCGGGCGAAGACGAACGCCAGCGGCTGGGCAGCGGCGATCACGAACATGATCAGCGAGGTGACGAGCGTGGCTTCGACCAGCGTCTTCGGAATGGTGCGCCAGTCGAGTTCGCGGTAGATGAAGGCGCCCGCGATGAACGCGTAGCCGACCGCGACGGCGCTGGCTTCCGTGGCCGTGAAGATCCCCCCGAGGATGCCGCCGAGGATGATCAACGGCGTGAGCAATGCCCAGAACGCCGACACGAAGCCCTTGCCCACCGCGCGGAAGCCTTGCCAAGGGTGGGCAGCGTAGTTCCGTCTGCGGGAGATGAAGTAGGTCAGGATCATCATCCCGACGCCGAGCATGATGCCCGGCACCGCGCCGGCGAGGAACAGGGCACCGACCGACACCTGCGCAAGGATTCCGTAGAGGATGAGGGGGATCGACGGCGGGATGATCGGTCCGACCGTGCTGGAGGCGGCCGTGACGGCGGCGGAGAAGTCCTTGTCGTAGCCGTCCTCCTCCATGGCCGGGATGAGCACCCCGCCGACCGCGCTGGCATCGGCCACGGCCGAGCCGGAGATACCGGCGAAGAACATCGACGCCTGGATGTTCACCAGCGCCAGGCCGCCGCGCAACCAACCGACCAGCTTCACCGCGAAGTCGACCAGCCTCTTGGTGATGCCACCGGTGCTCATCAACGAACCGGCGAGCACGAAGAGCGGCACGGCGAGAAGCGGGAACGAATCGGTGCCGGCGAACATGCGGCTCGGCAGCAGCACTAGGCGGCTGCCGCTGGACAGCATCGCCACGATGGCGGTGACGGCCAGCACGAACGCGACCGGCAGGCCGAGCAGCAGCAGCACCGCGAACACCAGCAGCATCAGGATGGGGATGGAGAACGGCGCGGTCCAGCCTGCCAGTTGGGTGAAGACCGGCCAACCGAGGCCGCGGCCGAACACGACGGCGGCTAACAGGAGCCAAGCGACGGCGAACGCGATGGTCAGCGGCAGGTGCGGCCGCGCGCGCCACGCGCGCAGCAGCGCCTCGGCGGCGAAGAGGACGAGGAGCACGCCGGATAGGGGGATGGCGGCATTCGGGAGGCTCATCGAGACGCGCATCGCCGGGCTTAATTGCGCCTGGTTGCGCTGCACCAACTCGATGCCGCTGATCGCCATGGTGAGGCCGAGCAGCAGCACAACTGCCGCGAGGAACGCCTGCAGCGCGGCGCGTTTGCGGGGGGACAAGCGCGGCGCCAATAGGTCGACGCCGACGTGCCCGCCGCGGTAGTACGCCAACGCCCCGGCGGCGAAGGTGAGGAACACGAGCAGGTAGCGACTGAGCTCTTCGGACCACGTGAGCGGCGCGCGGGCGACGTAGCGGAACCAGACCTGCAGGATGACGGTGACGCTCATGACCAGCAGGGCGCTGCCCAGGACGACCTCCAGGGCTCGGCCGAGGAGGCGGTTGAGGTTCGAGAGGGCCGTCAGCATCGTCTCGCGTCGATGGTGCGGTCCACCGGCGACCCTTCGGGGTCGTGGGTGGCGGGGCTCGGCGTGGTTTCGTCGTTTCTCGGCGTGATGCTACCACCGGTTGGGGCGCGGCGCGTGCCGCCTCGGGCGGTTGGAGAACGACACGGACGCGTGGGAGGAACCCACACCGGCACCGCATGGGCAACGCGCGGGCACCGCGACGGCACTGCGCCGGCCACAGCGGCGGCGGTTCGGGTCCTACGGCGCGACGTCTAGGAGGTCAGCACCGTCCACGCCGCCACCGCCGTCACCACGGTCAGCACCCCGAAGGCACCCACGGCGAGTTCGGCACCGAGCGTGTCGAGGTAGAGCCCGGCACTGCCCACCACGGCGTACAGCAAGGCGCCCAAGGCGAGGGCGGAGAGCCGGCGCGCGCTGCGCCGAAGCGACCGGAACCCGGCTGCGAGCAGGAGCGCCGCCGTTACGATCTCGGCGGTGATGTGGAACCACGTCACGCGGTCGTCCGGCTGGATGTTCGGTACCAGGCCCAAGACAAGGGTGGCCGCCCAGATGGCGAGGATGCCGAATCCTGCGAGCAGCAGGTACCACGTCACCCAGCGCGGGACGGGGCGCACCACCGAACCGACTACGGCAACCGCTTCCGGATCAAGCGGATCTGCCCGCGGTGGTTCAACTCGTCCTCCATCGCGTGGTACCAGCACCAGAAGTGGTTCGCGACGCGGTCGTTGCGCAAGCGCACCTCATCGTGAAGCCAGGCGTCGTCGTGCTTGGCGAGCTCCGCCAAGGTGAAGGCGCGCACGGCGGCGAGGCGATCGGTGTAGTGCGCCAGGTCGTGGCCGCGGATGGTGGTGCGAGCCTCGTCCCCCAGCCTGCCGCCGATCATGCGTCGGTCGGAGGTCCTGGGCTCGTAGGCTTCGCCGAAGGTGTACTCCTGGAACGACTCCTCGACGCTGGCGACGTGGTCGAGCAAGGCGCCGATCGAGTTGGCGTGGTCGTCGAGGAGGAAGTCGAGCTCGGGCTGCGTCAGGCCGTCGACGGCCTCGAGCAGCGTGCGGCGTGCGTCTTCCAGCATGGAGACGAGGTGTCCGATCAGGGGCGTGAAACCGGACACGGGTTCGACGTGGAAGGGCCGGGCGGCTGGAGTGGTCATGGCTCAAGGTAGCAGGCGCCGCCCAGGGGGATGGCCCAGAGGAGGCGTGTCAGCGGTGATGACGCCTCGTTCCCGCTCGAAGCCGTACACGGCACCGTGGTGAACTGCCGCTGCAACGATGCCGCGATGGCGCCGTCGCGGCGCGCCAGATGGCGGCTGCAGGCAACGCTCGCTTTGCGGGTTGGTGGGCGGAATGTAGGGGATGGATGTCCCGTCCAGCGGGGACACGGCGCGCTTGTGGCGGTTCGGTGGCGGCGTATCCCCCATCCTTGCGGCAAGTGAGCGCCTGGCAGGCTCGGCGTGGTTCGTCGTAGTTCACCGCCGACCCTGCCGGACAGCTCGGAGTGGAAAGGGGATCTTTCATGCGTAGTCGGTGGTGGTGCGTGCTGGTAGCCGTGCTGACGCTCAACTTCGCTTTCGTCCTCGCCAACGATCGTCAGGAAGAGATGGAGGAGATGATCGAGGAGAGGCTCGAGGAAGGCGACGAGCGCGACGCCTTCTTGGAGGCGGTCGAGGAGTACATCGAGGAGAGGAACGAGGCGCTCTCCGATCTCGTCGACCTGATCGCGCAGTCCGGTGAAGGCGAGCAGGAGGGCGCCTGGCAGAGCATCGTCTCGGACCTCATGGACTTGCCCGGCCTCGCCGACGCGGACGACGACTTGGAGTCCAGCGAGGCGCTGTACCTCTACGACGAGTTCATGGAGCAAGAGGAGGAGTGGGTGTCGGCGTTGAGCGTGCTGGAAACGGCCGCCTACCGTGACGACATGGTGGCCATGCGCATCCGTCTCGTGAACATGACGCAGTTGCTCGAGACGAAGTGGCAGGGCTTCCTGAACGACGACGGTGCGATCGACGAGAAACAGTACAAGGCGTTGGCCGACATCTACGGCATCCTGGCGCAACTGGCAGGCCAGAGCGATGGTAAGCGCAAGGCCGTGCGTGACAGCATTCAGGTCGTGGTCGAGCTCTTGAGGCGGTTCGACGTGATCCCCGGGAGCGTGCCGGGGGAGGTGGCCAGCGCCATCACGCAGGCCATCGGCGTCATCGCAGAGACGGTGAAGGTCTACAACCCGTACGCCACCGCGGTGGAGGCACTGCGCCCGCAGATCCGGGAGCTGGCCGGGCAGGAACTTGGCTTGTTGGTGTTGTTCAACGAGACGCGTGAAGACACCCAGCTGTTCGTCGAACAGAACGGCTACGACGTGATGAAGGAGCTCTTCGACGGAGCCGTCGACGAGCTCGAGCGCTTCGAAGGGGTGGGCACGGACGGCCAGCGGGATGACGCAAGCGTCGTGGTCGAGGCGTTGGTGGGCGTGCTGGAGGACCGGCTGGCCGAAGGCGGGAACGTCTTCAACGAGTTCGTGGCCAAGCACAACCTGAAGTTCTTCGGTCCCGTGGGGCCCGATATCCGTGAGTTCCTGGTGGACACCAAAGCCTGGCTCGAGGACGCCGAACGCGTTGACGACCTCGACCTCGAGGACGTCCTGAGCGCGTGGCGCAGCGACGCCAACTCGTTCTTCGGTGTCAGCTTGTCGGTCGATGGCATCACCGATTACGAGCGCCAGTTCATCCAAGAGCAGCTTCGGAACGACCTCGATGCGCTGCGCAAGGAGATCGACGAGGCGGGGGCGGCGTTCTCGACCGAGAACCTGATGCTCATCCACGACCGGCGGGAGATCGAGGAGGCGATCGAGTGAGGGGGGTGCGGCAGTGGTTCCGGGGCGCCGCGCGCGGGCGTGCGCGCGTCGGCCGTGCGTGCGTCGGCCGTGCGTGCGTCGGCCGTGCGCTGGTCTTCGTCGCGCTTCCCTCGTTTGGCGCCGCGCTGGCCCAGCCGGCCCTGACGTTCCAGCTGGTCGGCCCGACATACGAAACCGAGCGCGTCACCGGTATCTACTGCAGCGCCGCCACGGCGTGCGTGGTGGCCACCGACGGCACCAGCGACGTGGGGCACGTGTACGCCAGCGACGGAACTTCGATCACGGCGACGCTACTGAGCGGCGACTACGCTTTCGCCGAGACGTTCGACACGCTCGGGACGGTGGATTTCTTCGGGTTCTCCAAGGTCGGCGACACCCTGATCGTGAAGCTCGACTCCGCCGCCAACGCGTGGGTGACCGCCACCGGGGACGTGACGCAGGCTTCGAGCTGGACCGCCTCCACGCAGGGCATCCCCGACGGCGCATCGGGATTCGGGGGCAACCAACAACTGGGGTGGGGGGCGAAGGATGGCCGTTGGGTGTTCGTGCGAAGCGGGACGTTCTTCGAGAGCACCGATGCGCCGGGGCCCGGCGCTCTGTGGTTCCCGTTGTGGTCGCCGACGCCGCCCGGCGAGGTGCCGTCTGACTTGTCGGCCTTGCTGCGCGACGACCCGAGGCTGTGCATCGCCGATCCCGGCATCGGCATCAGCCCCAAGCTGACGCAGATGGCGTACGTCGCACCGGACCTAGCGGTGATCGTCTACCCGGCAGGCGCGCGGAACCAGCGCGGTTCGGTGGAGCCGGGGGTGTGCATCTCGGTCGATGGCGGGCAGCGGTTCCATCACGTGCCGTTCCCGGAGGTGACGGGAGACCTCGGGCCGCTCGGCGTGACGTGTGCTTCGGCCGAGCACTGTCTCGCGTACGGCGGCTTGGAGAACGACCCGGAATCGGTGTACGCGTACGTCACGCACGACGCGCAGAAGGGACCGGACTCGACGTGGACGCGCGCCACGCTGCCCTCGTTACGCGAGAACAGTCGGTTCCGAGCAGCGGCGTTCGCGCAGGACGGCGTGACGGGGTGGCTGGTGGGGGCGACCGGCAGCAGCTCACCGCTGGTGCTGACGACGGCGGACGGCGGCACGACGTGGACGGATGCGACGTCATTGGTACGGGGACTGGCGCCGGACGCGAGGCTTCATAGCGTGTTCGTGGTGGACGCCGAGCACGTGTGGATCGGGGGGGAGGGTGGGGTGGTGATGGCGGCGGGGTACTGAGGGCGGGGCGGGCGAGCCGCCAGCCTGTCGTAGTCACTCCAGCCGCAGGTCGTAGGGCGACAAGCATGAGGCGTCGGTGGCGGGCGTAGCGGGTGCGCCGTGAGTGCGCCACGAGCCGACGACCACCGCCGTAACATCGACGTATGCAGGAGCGCTCGGCCCATCGTGGCAACGTCCCCGAGTCGGGGCAGCCGTCCGCGCTGCGCGAGATGAACGCGCGGCGGCTCCTGGAGAGCGTGCGGGAGCTGGGGCCCGTG
>JAWOIL010000041.1:0-12036 GCA_046484635.1 Trueperaceae bacterium | reverse complement strand
CGTAGACCTGGAACAGGCCCGACGAGAAGGAGAGGTTGTGGACGCCGACCGTGACGCGGCCTTTCGGGAGCTCGTCGAGGCCCGCGCAGGCGGGAGCGTTCGTCACGCGCTGCAGGCCGTCGCCGTCGGAGCGGAGGAGGTAGACGTCCGTCTCATACCAGGAGCAGTCCAGCTCGTGGCTGCTGGTGAGGGCGATCGCGCGGCCGTCGGGCCGCCACGCGAGGCTCGTGACCCGGTGCGAGATCTCCGGATCGGTGCCGCCGGTGGGCCACAGGAGCCGATCGTCGGTGCCGTCCGGTGCGATGAGCCGGATCTGGTCGCCGCCCGGCGCGCTCGTGACGTAGGCGATGGTGTTCTCGAGCGCCGGCGCAGGCGTGCCGTCGTCGTCGTCTCCGCCGTCGCCGGGGTCGTTCACCGGTGGCGTGGTTCCGGGACTCGCCGCTCCGCACCCGGCGAGCACGAGCAGCAGCGCGGCGATCCACACGATCCAGGCGATCCCGGAGGTGAGGCGTCGTCGCTCGGTCGATCGGTGCAGGCGTGCCAGTCGTCGCGTCATGGTCTCCTCCGGCGCTCGTGCGCCCATCGTCGGTGCCTGCCGGCCTGCAGCGAGAGATCGGCTCCCGCGCGGATGCACGTTCGTCGCGCCGCGGCCGCCGACCGGCAAGACTCGTCCATGTCTACGGCGGGCGCCGTGAACGAGGCGTAAACGCTTCCGCCCCACGATCGGGCGCCTCGACCTCAATACCCGCCCCCGGGAAACCCTCGGTTGGAAGACACCGGCCGAGATGTACGCTCTAGAAGCAGGTGTTGCCTTCACCGCTTGAGACCGCCGCCGGAGTGAACCTGCCCCATTTCGGTGGATCGCTCGTTAGCGCACCCTGCTAGAGCGAGGGAAGGGTAGGTTCGGATGTCCAGCGAGGTACGCACCTGAGATCGAGGGGGTCGCCGAAAGTCGAATGCGGGAAGATCAATGCCGCCTAAGGAACCCTCGGAGGCAGCCATGGCTAGGGCAACTACGGGCCGATCCTGAGCAGTCCGAACTCGCGCATGAGGAGTGCCCGCAGCCATAACCCCAGCGCTCCGCCGGGAGGCTGCCCGGGGGCGCCGACCTCCGGCAGCGGGTAACGGACCGAGACGACTGCCGCACTGAGCCCACTGTCGCCGGAGTAGACGTGCGGCGGGTCGAACCGAGCGCCCCAGGACTCGAGAACATCTGGTCGGAAGTCCGGTAGCCGCTCCGCTAGCACCGCTGCGGCCCGCTCCGCCGCCCCGACGTCCTGGTAGAGCACGGCGATCACGGCCACCTGATCCGCCCCTTCTTGCCGGTCGGCGAGGACCGCGAGGCCGTACGGCTCCAACGCCGGACCCTCTCGAGTGACCGGCGCGGCTCCTTCCAAGAGTATGCCGAACGGGTCGTCGCTCACGAACCCGACGTCGAGCGGACCTAGGAACTGCGCCTGGATCAGGGCTCCGTCGCCTTGGCTGATGGCCTCGGCGAGGGTACGGTAGTCGGGGCTGTCTGCCAGCGACGGGTACTGCCGCCGGAAAGTGCTGACGGCCGCGCGCGTCATCGACCAGTAGCTGTTGCCGATCAGGTGGCCCGGCAGGACGGTGACGCGGGCCGCCATGCCAACCGGCCCCACGAAAGGATCACCCGGCTCGCGCCAGGCCATATTCACCTGGCCGTCCTCGCTCCGGTGCCAGACAGTGACTCCTTCGAGGCTCGCCTCCTCGAAGTCGCGCTCCGCGAGGTGCTCGCCCAGGCGAGCGGCATCGACGTCGGCCGACAACACCACGCTGAGGTAGGGCGGGCTGCCGTAGCCGAGCGCGCGCTCGATGTCGAACCACTCGATTCCAAGCAGCTCGGGCATGGACTCGATCATCAAAGGGACGTATTGCCGCAGCTGCTGCGGCCCGGTCTGCAAGCGTTGGAAGGCCGCCACCCAGCTGGCGCGTGCGTCGTCGGTCAGCGCCGCGAACTCCTGATGCGTGCTGGGCACGGTAACCACGTTGACGCCAAACGCGGCGCCGTAGTCCGCAAAGCTGAGGCCGGGGACGCCGCCCGTGCGCGCGGCCACGGTGTCTGGCACGAAGGCGAGCATGGCCAGTAGCGGTGAGTCCGCG
Organism: Trueperaceae bacterium; assembly: GCA_046484635.1. GTDB lineage: Bacteria > Deinococcota > Deinococci > Deinococcales > Trueperaceae > CAZACZ01. The sequence goes on along the minus strand of JAWOIL010000041.1, from coordinate 9,912 downwards.
TGCCACGCTGGAGACGCAACCTGGCGCGTCAGCGACAGCGTCTCCTCGACCGCGCCCCGGCGCAGCACGAGGTGGATGGCGTGCCCATCCAGCACGCCTTCGATGGCGAAGTCCGCTCCCAACCGCCCGGTGAACGTGTCGCCCGTTATCTGCGCGTCGAGCGGGAAGATCAAGCCGTAGCCGAGCATGACGTGGACTTCGACGAGCCCCTCCAGCTCGTCGAGGAAGAGCGTTAGCCTGCCGTCTTCTGACACGAACTTCGCCGGCAACTCTTGGGCCGCCACGGAGCAGCAGCAAGCCAGGGCGAGCACGGCAATCCGAATGAGGTAGCGCACGCCATCTCCTTTCACGCGATACGTGGAAGCTCGAGGTCTCTCGTTCACGCTGCGGTGGTCACCTGGAACCGGGCACTGGCCCCACCACCTCTACGAGCTGCCCCTCCTGCATCTCGACGCCCACGGCGCGATGCGCACTGGTTCGCTGCTCCGGTCCTGAGCCAAGCACCAGCACCAGCATGCCAGCAAGTCCCAGACCAGCTAGTCACAGACTTACAGACGGTTCACTATTGATGTACTCCAACGCGCCCTCACGTTCGGAGATGCCGGCAGTGTGCTGTTCCTCTACCTACGGCCCTCAGACGGGGTCGACATGATCTGGCATTGCTCTCTCCATTGAACATGGCGGCAACAGTCAGCGGTCGTGGGACCCGCAATGAAGTTGCGGCGCAGCATCTTGGCTCACCGGACAAACCTCTGCGAGATCCCGTAGCGCTCACGCACTGGTCCTCGCCGTAGGCTGAGCAGGATCACGAGCATGCCGGCGATCGCGTCCGTCCACCTCGACGCGGGCGTGGCTCCGGCCAGGAGCCACGGTGCCGCGACCACCCAGGCGCCAAAGACGACATTGACGAAGCGCACGGCGCGGCCGACGTCGGCCAGTGCGATCACCGCGGCGACCACGATCAACGCACCGATGAGGTGGTCGCTGTGCGCGGCCGTGCCCTCGCTCCCGAGCAGCCAGGGCGTCAACATGAGCCACACGCCGACCCCCGTGCTCAGGAGCAGGTTGAACGGCAAGGCCATTCCCCGGACCATCGCTCCGACACTCACGACGTCAGCGCGCACCGGACCGGCGTCGGGCGCTTCGCGCAGCGTTCCACCGAGCCAGAACACACGCCAGAACGGCTGGCCCTCTCGCCGCGCCTGCACGAGGAACTGGCCCATGGCCACGACCTCGTCGAGCGTGAGCGGGATCATGATGATCATCGCGATCCCGGCGGCAAGGCACGGTGTGCACCAGGACCCGACCGCGATCGGCTGCAGGATGATGAGCGTCACGCTCACGACGCCGAGCGGGACGACGAGGATGCCGAAGAACGCCACCATCCACGGCATCGTCCGCCACCGTCGCTTGTCGCCCATGAAGCCCATCAGGAACTCGATCATGTAGGCGACCGCGCCGAGTCCCGCATCGGGGATCGGGAACGCCTTCGACACGTCGGAGGTCAGCACGCGCTCGGTTCCGAGCCCGAAGAGAGGGTCGAGGAGGGATGGGATGTAACCGAGTTGATAGGCCGTCATCTGCCGCGAGAGGAACAAGCCGACGAGCGCGAGCGTGATGACCGGCGCTCGCTGCGGCCAGCTCGACGGGTTGTAGGACCATCCGGGAGGCACGTCCGGGCCGGGTTCCATGCGCATCCCCTTCGGCATCGGCATCCCCGGCGCCAGGATGGCGAACACGATGACCAGCGCCCCGACCAGCATGTCGTTGGAGTAGGCGGCGGCCGTGGGCGCCCAGAAGACGAGGGGAGCGAACAGCAGCCAGACGCCCACGAGCGAGTTCGCCCACGGCGCCCATAGCTTCCAGAACGGCCCGCCGGTGAGCGTCAGCACGGCGAACAGGATGACGAGCGAGCCGCTCGCGACGTCGCTCGCCTGGACCTCCACGCTGCGGTACCCGAGCGCGAATGCCGTCGTGATGAGCCAGAGGCCCAGGATCATGTTGGCGAAGTGCGGCCAGGTCGGGCTCTGCGCCTGCGGCACCGCCATCGTCGCGTCGTCGTGAGTTGCGACCATCGCCCCGTGGGACTGCTTCCCGACGCCAGGGGCCAGCGCCTCCGGATGCCGTGTCGGTGACGGCGCCTGGCCGCCGTGCGCAGCGTGCTCGGGGCTGACCAGCCTCGTCGCCTTGGGTGGTTCGCGGACTCGCACCGTGCCCGACGCGGCGGGCGGCTCCTCCGCCGGCGCGTCGGTCGCCGGCACCTCGGTCGCCGGCACCTCGGACGTTCCGCCCGACGCCTCGAGATTCCGCGGAGGCTTCAGGTCGTTCTCGCGGTACCAACCGATCGGGTCCGCTTTCAGACCCGCGACCATTTTGGGCAGCGTTTCGCGCAGCAAGCGTTTCGGCTCCCATTCGAGCAGTGTCCGGGCTCGAGTGATGTCGAGCACGTAGTGGTCGTTCGCGCGGTCGATCATCCACGGCTTGACGAACGACTCCTTTCCAGGGAGCCGGTCCAGGACCCATGCGCCCGCCTTCGCGAAGGGAGCCAACGCCGAGGGGATCGCGATGGTCTCCCAGCTCTTGCCGTGGATCAGGCGCGCGATGGTGTGCTGCAGCTCGTCGTAGCTGAGCGCCTCCGGCTCGCCGAGGAGGAGCGGGATCTCCGGCGGCAGTCGGGCGCGACGGTCCACGGCGTTCTCGATGGCGTCCACCAGGTCGTCCATGTGCAGGAAGGACTGACCGTGCGCCGTCGAGCCCGAGTACACCCGGCTGGTGATGTCACGCTCGTTGATGCGTTGGATTTGGTGCGCTATGGGGATGGAGTGGCCGCCGTCGTCGTAAACCCCGGAGATGCGCAACAGAACCGCCGGGATGTCGCCTCGCTTGTCGTGGATGAGCTGCTCGGTCCGGACCTTCGACGCCGGATACGCCCATGTCGGCTCGATCGGCGAGTCCTCGGTAATGAGCTCTCCGGGCTCGCCCGGCCGATGCACGAGCATCGTGCTGGAGAAGATGAACTGCTCGACTTGGAAGTCGAGCTCTCGTAGGCCACGCAACAGGCGGCCGGTGCCCTGGACGGTGACCTCCTCGTACTTCGTGCTCGGCTTGCCGAAGAAGTCATAGTAGGCGGCGAGGTGGATTACCGACGCGACGTGTGCCCCGTGGTGCTCGCGGACGGTGCGCAGTCCCTCCCGCGTGCTCTCCTCGGACGTGATCTCCACGGGGATATACACGCATCCCGGCGGGGGTGGCTTCGGTGCCTTGCGGTCGAATCCGACCACGTCAGCGAAGCGGCCGGCGAGCCGCCGCATCACGGCATCGCCGATCCGTCCGTTGGAGCCAGTGACGATGATGATCCCGTGCTCAGGGGTCATGAACCCTTTCCTCTGTCCTCCATTCTATGAAGCCGAACGCACGCGTGCCGTCTCGACGAGTCGGTCTTGCAAGGTTGTTTAAGGAGTCATGATACATCATATCTGACTACCGGATGTCTGATTATCGGGGTTTTCGTGGATCGGTACTGGCGGCTCAATTGAGTATCATGGCGTATATGCTGGACTCGTATACATCCCCATCCACAACCTTCTCGTTCGCCAATGGGGCACTGCACCGCACTAGTAGCGACCGGGTGCAATCGCTTTGCAGTTCCTGCTGCCCGATGGATGGCCGATGCCGCAAGAAAGTGCGATGGACGATGAGAAAGCGGTCCCGATGCAAACGGTGAATGGCGGCGCCAGGCGCACACGGCACCGCTTCGAAAGTAAGGTGGCCGCCGATTTGCCTCTCGAGACATACGCGGCGCTGAAACTGCACATCGACAACGCGCGTTGGGCGGGGGTGCCCTTCTATCTGCGCTCGGGAAAGCGGCTCTCGCGGAGGGCCACTGAGATCATCGTCGAGTTCAAGCCGGCGCCGCACACAACGTGGGCCCACGCCGGCGCCGGCGACGACGCAGTGCGCCCCAACCTTCTGGTCGTCAGAGTCTCGCCTGAGGAAGGGATCATCGTCCAGGTGGAGGCGCTGCAACCCGGGCAGGCGATGCAGTTGCAGTCCATCGCCCTCGACTACTGCCGCATCGTCCAACGTCGCACCGTCGAGTCTCCCACTGCGTACGAGAATCTGCTGCTCGACAGTCTGCGCGGCGACCCGACGTTCTTCGCGCGAGCCGATGAAGAGGCGGCGTGGGCCATCGTGGACTCGGCGATCGCGTCGTGGGCGACGGCGCGCCCGCCGGACTTTCCCAACTACGCCGCCGGAGCGGCCGGGCCCGCGGCGGCCGAGGCCCTACTCGCCCGCGACGGACGGCGCTGGTATGACGCCGCGGAGCAGATCGCATGCGCCGTCGTGGGCCAACATACGCACGAGCTCCGGCGTGCCGGCCCGCGCACGGGCGACGATCCAAAACGGAGGTGAGGACCATGCAGTGCGGGATGATCGGATTGGGGCGCATGGGCGCCAACATGGCACGCCGCTTGATGGGCGGTGGCCACGAGGTCGTAGTGACGAACCGGAGTCCGGAGCCCATCGAACGGTTGACCGCGGAAGGGGCTTCGGGCGCGCGTACCGTCGCCGATCTCGTCGAACGACTGAAGGCTCCGCGCGCCATCTGGGTGTCGCTGCCGGCTGGTGACGTCACCGAGAACACGTTGACGGAGCTCGCCCCTCTCCTGACGGACGGCGACGTCATCGTGGAGACCGGAAACTCGTTCTATCGGGACACGATTCGGCGGGCGGAGTGGCTGGAACGGCAGGGACTTGCGCTGCTCGATCAGGGTACGAGCGGCGGCATCTGGGGCTTGGAAATCGGCTACTGCCTGATGATCGGCGGCCCCCGCGAGCCATTTGAGCGACTCGAGCCAGCGTTCAAGACGCTGGCGCCGCCCGACGGCTACCTTCACACCGGTCCGAGCGGCTCCGGGCACTTCGTCAAGATGGTGCACAACGGCATCGAGTACGGCATGCTCCAGGCGTATGGCGAGGGATTCGAGATTCTCCACGCGTCGGACTTCACGGAACTCGATCTGAGAGCGATCTCGCACCTGTGGAACCAGGGAAGTGTCGTACGCTCCTGGCTCCTCGAGTTGGCCGAACGCGCGTTCGAGAAAGAACCGGACCTGGCGTCGATCCGCGGGTACGTCGAGGACTCGGGAGAGGGACGGTGGGCCGTGGCCGAGGCCATCGACAAGGATGTGCCCGCGCCCGTTCTCGCTCTCTCACTCCTGATGCGGTTTCGATCGCGGCAGGCGGACAGCTTCGGCGCGAAGGTGATCGCCGGCTTGCGCAACGAGTTCGGCGGGCATGCGGTGAAGCCGAAGGAGTGACGCGCATGCCGATCCACGATCTCAGTGGCGCGGTACGGGCCAGCACGACCGTTTATCCCGGCGATCCCCCGGTCGCCATCGACACGCCCGTGGCGCTCGCGAACGGCGAGGCCGCCAATGTCTCGCGCCTGCGACTGGGTGCCCACACCGGCACGCACGTCGACGCGCCGGCGCACTTCCTGGCGGAGGGGCGTCGTGTGAACGACCTACCGCTCGATGCCCTCATCGGCGAGGCTCGCGTCATCGAGATCCCGGAGAGCGTGCGCGCTATCGGTCCGGAACACGTGACCGATGCGATCGTCGCGGGTGCCGAGCGCGTCCTCTTCAAGACACGCAACTCGTCCTTCTGGGCGGAGGAACGCTTCCGCGAGGATTTCACCTTCATCGCGCCGGAAGCGGCGCGCGCGCTCGTCGCGGCACGGGTCCGACTCGTCGGGATCGACTACCTTTCGGTCGAAGCGTTCGGGTCGGCGAACCACGACACCCACAAAGTGCTGCTGGCCGACGACGTCATCATCCTCGAGGGAATCGACCTGAGCGGCGTCGCGTCTGGCGTCTACGAACTGTTGTGCCTGCCGCTGAAGCTCGACGGCGGCGCGGGGGACGGTGCGCCAGCACGCGCGGTGCTGCGTCGGTAGGACTCGCTTCGGTCAGCCCTGCGCCAGCAGGCCCTCGATGCCGGGCAGCGGTGATTCGAGCGTGGCGAGCACGAAGTCCGCACCCGCCGCCTCGAGTTGCTCGACCGTGTACTTGCCCGTCGCGACCCCGACGGTGACCGCCCCCGCGGCGCGGCCCGCCTCTACGTCGCGCGGCGTGTCGCCCACCACCAGCATCCGCGCGGGATCGAGCGGATGCCCGTGAAGGCGGCCACAGCGCTCGATGGCCAAGCGCGTGAGTTCCACACGGTCCGCCGAATCGGATCCGTAGCCGCCGAAGCTGAAGAACCGATTAAGGCGCGCCCGTTCCAACTTGATGTGCGCGGCCGCCTCCAGGGCGCCTGAGACGATCCCGAGCAGCATGCCAGCGTCCACGAGCCGCGGGAGCAGGACCTCGACGCCCGGCATCACGCGATATCCGGCCGACTGCTCCACTTCCTGTGCGAGACGTTCGAGGTACGCGCCGAACAGTCGGCCCATCTCTCTCTCCGTGGGATCGCGCCCAAGGACCCGAATGAACGTCTCCCGGCCGACCTCCGGGTCTGTCATGCCCGCTTCCGTAAACTCCCCGATATCGGCCGGGATGCCGTGGAGACGTTCGAACGCGTGCCGCCACGCCTTGGTGCCGGCGCCCCCGGTGGAGATCAGTAAGCCATCGACGTCGAACAGCACGGCGAGCGGCGGTTGCGTGAGGCGAGCTGACTTCGTCATTCGAAGGTCTCGACAATCTCGGCTCGAAGCCGGATTGGGTCAGGAGGCTGCCGTCGACTTGTGACGCGCGGCGGGTGCGTTCACCTTTGCGCGAGGGGTTCGTTCTTGTCAACGAGCTGCGGTTTCCGCGCTTCGGCGGAACCACCTCTGGTGGCTCGCCGCCCACCCGCAAGCCGGGGGTCCAAAGGGGCGAACGTTTCCGAATCGCCGCACCGGATCGGCGGCGCGCCCTCGTTCGCGATCTTCGCGGACGTGGTGCCCACGATGCGGCCCGAGGCCGGGCGTGCGGCGGCGACGCTCGCAGAGGCTTGAGGGCTCCGTGCGCGCCACTGAGGCTACCCCTCCCGGGGTGGGCTAAAATAGCCAAAGAGGTGATGGAACATGCCGCAGGATCCGCACCAGAGAAACGAACGCGCGTCATCCTGCGGGGAGGCGACTCGCGTCGGCGTTGCGGAGCACGCGGGGCACGACGTGCGTCACGAGGAGCACGTTCCAATCGGCGGTATCGTTCGCCGGGGGAAGGGCGACCTCGACGAGAGCATTGGCCGTTGCTGTGGGGCTGTCGGAGGAGGAGGCGCGCCTGCGGGCGGCCGCCGTGCTGTTCGCGCGTTGTATCCAACTGATACCAGCGATCGTCCCGGTGTTCATGTCGGCCAGCACGGTAATCGTGGCCATCTATGCGCAGCTCCTCAGACGGGCAGAGCTGTGACCCGCGTCGTCCCCACGACCGACCCGTGAACCTGCGTCCTGGGCCAGAGGGACCGGAACCCCTGGTCTCGACGCTGCAGCGCCGGGCCGTGCGGTACTTCCTCGACGAGGTGCATCCGAACACGGGGCTCGTCGCCGACTCGAACGAGCCGGGCGCGCCGTGCAGCATCGCGGCGGTGGGGATGGCGCTCGGGGTGCACCCCATCGCCGTGCGCCTCGGGCTCCTCGACCGCGACGAAGCGGTGCGCCGCACCCTGCGGCTACTGCGGGTCTTCCACGATGGACCGCAGAACGACGGCACGGAGGCGACGGGCTTCCGCGGCTTCTACTACCACTTCCTCGACATGGCCACCGGCCGCCGGACGGGAGGGTCGGAACTCTCCACCATCGACACGGCACTGCTCCTCGCCGGTGTCCTGGCCGCGGCATCGTACTTCGACCACGAGGCGCCCGAAGAGCAGGAAGTCCGCGCGATCGCCGACGCACTCTACCGGCGCGTCGACTGGCGCTGGGCGCTCGACGGCGGCCCGACCCTCAGCCACGGATGGCGGCCCGAAGAGGGATTCATCCCCTACCGCTGGGAAGGCTACGACGAGGCCCTCATCCTCTACCTGCTCGCCCTCGGATCCCCCACCTATCCGATCCCGGCCGAGAGCTACACGGCCTGGACACGAAGCTACTCGTGGAAGCGCATCTACGGACGAGAGATGCTGTACGCCGGCCCGCTCTTCGTCCACCAGTACTCGCACCTCTGGATCGACTTCCGCGGCATCCAGGACACCTTCATGCGCACCAAGGGCAGCGACTACTTCGAGAACTCCCGCCGCGCCACGCTCATCCAACAGGAGTACGCGATCCGAAACCCACTCCGCTTCGCCGAATATAGCGACTGCTGCTGGGGGCTCACCGCCTCCAACGGACCCGGCCCGACCACCAAGGTGATCGACGGCACCGAGCGCCACTTCCTCGGCTACGCTGCCCGCGGCGCACCCAACGGCCCCGACGACGGCACCATCGCCCCCTGGTGCGCCGCCGCCTCGCTCCCCTTCGCCCCGGAGGTCGTCCTACCTACCCTCAGCCGCTTTCAAGACCTCCACGTCGGCGCCTCCAGCCCCTACGCCCTCGAATCCACCTTCAACCCCACCTACCGCACGCCCAACAGCGGCCCAGTCGGCTGGGTCTCGCCATGGGTGTACGGCATCGACCAAGGTGCGCTCGCCCTGATGCACGAGAATTACCAGACCGGCCTCGTCTGGAAGCGCTTCGGCCAGCTCTCCTACCTGCGTGCGGGACTGCGGAGGGCAGGCTTCCACGGCGGATGGCTCACCGCGGCGAACCTCGAAGCGTGAGCCACCAGCGCGGGCGCGTGCCATCTGGCCTGACCGTCGTCTCGGTGGCAAACCCCCGGGCGCAACCGAACCGGGGGCGCGAGCGCTTCGAAGGAGCTTGACGGCTTCGAACCAGCGTGACGCCCCGCTACTAGCGTTTGAGGCGGTGCGAACCGCCGGCCGCGCACACCTGGCCATACACGCGCCCGGCACGGGGCATCCGTCACTCGTCGTGGTCGTCGGCGTCCGCGCGGTACACGCCGTGCCACGTATGCGGCCAGATCTGGCCGGTCTCGAGATGGACGCTGAGCATCCCTTCGAAGCGGCCATCACGTCCGTAGTCGAAGGTGGCGTAGCCCGGGAAGACTTGGGCAATCAGGACCTCGGCACCGGGCAGGTAATCGGCGAGGAAGGCCGTCGCCAACTCGCGTGCCCCTGCTACGTCGTAGCGGTCCTCGACGGCGTCGGGCGCCGTACCCCAGGAAGTCGTCCCGTACCCGTGTCCGTACACCATGCCGGAGCCGGCCATACCACTGCGGCGGTTCCACATCATGTTCGGGCCGGGTTCGGGGGTGACGACGCCACTGTAGCGGTCGACGAGGACTTCGGCGAGGCCGGTACCGTCCGCATCGATGAACTGCGCGTAGGTATGGTCGGCGAAGGGCATGACGTCCGCGACCGTGACGCTGGGAGCGAACGCACGACCGGCAGCCTCGAGCCTTTCGAGCAGCACGTCGTCGCCGAGTGGCTGCGCATCGGGTGGCAGGACGCGCATCATGCTGCCACCCATCATGCCCATGCCGCCCATGCTGCCACCCATCATGCCCATGCCGCCACCCATCATGCCCATGCTGCCACCCATCATGCCCATGCCATTCCCGCCCGGGCCGTGGCCGGGGTGCATGGTGCCATGACCGCCCATGCCGTAACCGCCGTAGCCACGGTACTCGGGTGGCATGGTGCCATAACCGCTGCCGGGGTAGCGTGCATCGTTCGGGTTCCCCATCATGCCTTGCGCGAGGGCGAGGCCGAGGCCAGCGACGAGCGTGAGCGAGAGGAGCGCGCGGAACCGAGTCATGGCTCGTCCTTCCTGAAGAGGTCGCGTTTACGGCGGTCGAACTCGTCGGTGTCGATCTCGCCACGGGCGTAGCGCTCCCGCAGGATGGTGAGGGCTTTGTCGTCGTCGCT
>JAWOIL010000159.1:0-3342 GCA_046484635.1 Trueperaceae bacterium | reverse complement strand
GCGTTCGCATCGGCACCCCCGTCGGGGCCTCTTCACCCCTCGTGCGCGCCGTGCGCGAGCGCTCCGCCTCGGATCCGGCCGATCGGAACACCGACCGACGGCCCGGTTGCCGAAATCCTAGCGCCTCCGAAGGTGAGAACGTTGGCGTGGGCGACACCGGCGGTATCGTGAAGCCGTGCCCGACGCCCGGCAGCCCGCTGCCCCCGACGTGATCGTGACCGCGGACGGTTCGCGCACACTGCGCTCCGGAGCGCATGGTCAGACGTACAAGTCGCGCCTCGGCGCGCTCAGCGAGTCCCGCACCGTGTACGCAGAGGGAAGCGGCGTGGCGGCGCGGCTCGCGGCGGGCACCCCCGCCAGCGTGCTCGAGATCGGCTTCGGAACAGCCTTGAACTTCCTGGTCACTTCGGAAGCGGCGCGGGTCGCCGGGACGAAGTTGCAGTACGTTGCCGTGGAATCGGACCTGCTGTCCGCGGCCATCCTGCGAATGTTGGCCCATGAAGAGGCGCTCGCGCCATCTCCGTTGCCCGCAGCGTTCCTCGCATGGCGCGCCGCCCTGGAGGACGAAGAGGCAACGCGCGAACCCGGGCAGGCCCCCACGCCTCGCCGACATCGCTGGCGCGTCGGGCCGGTCGCGCTGGACCTGGTCGTCGGCAACGTCCTCGACGATCGCACGTGGGCGTTGATGCTGCCGGATGCCGGCCGCGGTCGCGGCGCCGGTTTCGACGCCATCTACCACGACGCCTTCAGCCCAGCGGTCAGCCCCGAGTTATGGTCCTCTGCCTTCCTGGCGCGTCTGGCGGGTGTGCTGGCGCCGGGCGGCAGGCTCGTGAGCTACAGCGTGGCGGGCGCGGTGCGGCGCGCGTTGGCGGTGGCCGGCCTGGAGGTCCGCAAGGCGCCAGGACCGCCCGGTGGAAAGGCGGAGGCGCTGGTAGCCACGCGGCCGGAGCGCCAACCGTGACGTCGTCTGCGGGCCGGCCCGTGCCCTTCGGTTCGGACTCGGGCGAAGCTCCGACCGGAGACGCCCACGTCATCGTCGTCGGCGCCGGCGTGGCGGGCCTGACGCTCACGTACGAGCTCGCGCGGCGCGGGATCGACGTCCTGGTGGTCGAGAAGGGACGCGTGGCGGCGCAAGGAGCCTCGAGCCTGCCGGCGGCGCTCCTGAACCCGCATCGCGGGCGCACGGCGCGCGCATCGGCCACGGACCTCGCCGGGCTCGAAGCGTTCTGGCGGCTCGCCGACCAGTTGGAGGCCGAAGGCTTCGCTGCCGGGGCGCGACGCAGCGGCGTGCTACGCATCCCCACGAGCGCCCGCCAGGCGCGAGACTGGCAGCGTCTTCCCGGCCCAACGTGGCTCGAGCCGAGCGACGTTCCTTCCCCCTACCACGCCCCCCATGGAGCGCTGCTTGTGCCAGACGGCGGCTGGGTCGAGCCGGCCGCGCTGCTGAGCGCGCTGGCGGCTTCCGCAGTTCGGCGTGGTGCCAGGATCTTGGAAGACACCGAGGTGGTCGCGCTGGCATGCGACGGCGGCCCTGCGAAGGTGATGTTGGTCGACACGCGCTTCGAACGCCCTGACGACGAGCGTGCCGAGCGGGACGAGGGAGCTTCGCCCGTCGTCCGCACCGAGCACACCAGCGTCGCCGAGCACGTCGTACTGTGCGTCGGTGCGGGCGCCGTGGCTGGTGTGCGCCTCCCCCGCTTCGAACACGCCGAAGGTGCCGCCGTGGTGCTGGAGATGGCGACGACCCCGCCGTACCCGCTGGCCGGCAGCGTCAACGCCGCGTTCACGGCGCATCGTGCCGTGGTGAACGGCGGCCACGTTCCCACCGGCACGGCGGATCCCGAGCGTTTGCGGGCCGCCCTCGCGCGCTTCGTGCCGGCGGCCGCGGATGCGCGCGTGACGACGAGCTGGACCGGCGTGCGAGTTCGTCGATCGTCCGGAGTTCCTGTGGCCAGGCGGCTGCATCCACGCGTGACCTTGTTCGGCGCAATGGCGGGCAGGGGCTTCCTGAGCGGGGCTTGGTACGCGGAGCGGATCGCTGCACGCTTCGACGAAGCACCGATGCTACGCGCGGGGCGCCACTGAGGGCTGCCCGCCAGGCGCCGGGACGTCGGGCGTCCGCACTGGCGTCCACGCTAGCCTCCACGACCGTCACCGACACCCGGACGCGGGCCGCCTAGAATGGCCTCGAACCTTGCGGCGTTCGCGCGCCGAGCTGGAGGTGTGGGCACAGCGATGAGCCGGGCCGTGCACTTCGGCTCGACGCATACGCGGACCGCCGATTCACATGCACGAAAGGTTGGCGATCTCCATGCGCAAACTAGCGTCACTATCTATCCTCGCCGCGGCGCTGGCGTTCTTGCTGGCGGCCTGCGGCACGCCGCTGGCACCTGTCAGTAGTGTCGACGACGTCCACACGCCGGCTGTCGGTCCCGGGCTCACCACGAGCGCGCTGTCCGACTGGTCGGCCGATGGTGACCTCACCGTCGAGGTGATCGGCGACGGCCTCGGAAACTCGAACTCGGGGCTGAACAACGCCACCATCGTGATCCCGAACCCCGAGAACGTCGTCAAGGTCTACGTGCAGGTCGTGACCAAGGCGGGCACCTCGGGCGAGGGAACGTACCCGGATCCCGAAAGCGTGCAGATCATCGCCTATGACGCGGTGGCTGCCGAGATCGGCAACAAGACGTTCACCGACGACGCCGTGGCGAACGACACGGTCGACCGCGTCGACATCGCCTCCGAGGGCGGGGGCAGCGGCACGACCGGTTGGAGCCACGAGACCGACTTCGTTGGCGAGGTCGCCGAGGTGGAAGTGAACATCTCCGCCAACGCTACCGCCGCGTTCCCCAACTCGCCTCGCGCTCTGATCGTCTCGGTCTTCCGCGACCTCGGTGACGGCACCTCCTCGGCCGGAGCAGTGCCGAACCTCTACGTCTTCGGCCTGGACGGCTACCCGACCGGCGAGCGCACCATCGGCCTCCCTGCCGACTTCGCGGGCGGCAACGTGACGGTGACCTTCGCCATCAGCGACCTCGAGCTGCTCTCGAGCGCGTCGAACTTCACCGCGAACGACCCCCGCATCATCCGCTACTCGGCCAGCGCCGGCGGCGTCGACGCGAACGACGAGATCGACATGCCGAACGAAGGCGCCGACCTGGCGATCGTGCAACTCGTCCTGCCGAACGTACCTGCGTCCGCCACCGAGCTGACCGCACAGGTCTACTCGCCCCATCCCGACGACGCGACTCCCCACGGCGACTCGGTCTACTTCAACACCGTCAGCGTGACCGTCGAGACGGCAGAAGAGGGCGGCACGGAAGGCTGCACCCCTGGCTA
>JAWOIL010000068.1:0-3503 GCA_046484635.1 Trueperaceae bacterium | reverse complement strand
CCGACGCGGAAGAACAGCGCCACGGACGACGCGCCCACGCCGAAGCTCTGGATGATCACGGCCGTCTCGGGGTTCGCCCCGAAGATGAGGAACAGGAACCCGAGGCCGAGCAGGCCCAACGACGCCACCAGCAGGCCCATGACCGAGCCGCCGAAGAACGACACCGTGAGCGCCTGCGCGGCGCCCTTGGTATGGGCGGCGGTGGCGGTGCGGACGTTGGCCTTGGTGGCCGAGCGCATGCCGAAGTAGCCGGCCAGTCCGGAGGCGACGGCGCCGACCACGAAGGCGAGGGCCGAGCTCCAGCCGAGACCGAAGCCGAGCAGGAAGAAGAGGACGACGCCGACCACCGCGAGGATGGTGAACTCGCGGCGCATGAACGTCATCGCGCCGATGTAGATCTGCTCCGCAATGTCGGTGACCTTCGCATCACCCGCGGGGTACGCCACGACCACGCGGTATAGAGCGAAAGCCACCCCCACACCGATCGCACCGAACAGTAGGGGGAGCCAAGCAGTGGCCGCTTCCATACAACCTCCAGGGGGGCGGCCCGCCCGTGATCTCACCCGCCGCGTGCCGCCGTGAACGTCCATGCGGCGACGGGAGGCCGCCAGATGAACTCCAAGTTAGAACCATACCGCGCGCGGGTCGGGATTTCCGACCCGCGCGCGGTTGCCCGGTGCATCACTTCTCGGCGTCGTCGACCTCCCGGACGACGGTGGCGACGAGGGGCTTGCGGCGCTTCAGCACGACCGGCAGGAACAGCGAAAGGATGACCATGAGCCACAGGGCAATGGTGATCGGCGTGGCGAAGAACGTCGACCAGTCGCCGTTGCTCAGCGAGAGGGCTCGCCGCAGGTTGACCTCCATCATCGGACCGAGGACGACGGCCAGCACGACGGGGGCGAGCGGGAAGCTCAGCTTGCGCATGAAGTACCCGAGCACGCCGAAGGCGGTCATCGCGTAGAGGTCGAAGGGCGAGGACGTTGCGGAGTAGACGGCGACGTACGCGATCGCCACCACGCCGGGCACCAGGATCCAGCGCGGCACCAGCAGGATGCGCACGAAGAGGCCGACGAGCGGCAGGTTGAGGACCAGCAGCATGACGTTGCCGATGTACATCGAGGCGATCAGGCCCCAGAAGAGGTCGGCGTTGCGGGTGATGAAGAGCGGGCCAGGTGACAGGTTGAGGGCCAGCAGCGCGCCGAGCATGACGGCGGTCGTGCCCGAGCCCGGCACACCCAGCGTCAGCAGCGGGATCATCGCGCCGGACACCGAGGCGTTGTTGGCCGACTCGGGTGCCGCGACGCCACGGATGTCGCCCTTGCCGAAGGTCCCCTCGCGGTCGACGAGGCGCTGCTCGGTGGTGTACGCGAGGAAGCTGGCGATCGTCGCGCCCGCGCCGGGCAGGACGCCGACGAGGAAGCCCATGATGCTGGAGCGAATCATCACCCAGAAGGACGAGGTGAACTCCTGGAGCGAGATCATGACGCGGCCCATCTTGTGCACCGCGACTTGGCCCCCGCGCGTCTGCTCGATGAGCGTGAACACCTCGGAGACGGCAAAGAGGCCGATCGTCACGACGACGAAGTCGAAGCCGTCGTAGAGACGGAACTGCCCGAAGGTGAAGCGCGCGACGTTCGTCAGGTCGAGGCCGACGGTGGCGATCGCCAGGCCGATGCCGGTGGCGACCAGGCCCTTGAGAAAGTTCCCACCGGTCAGCGCCGACAGCGTCGTGAAGGTGAAGATCATCAGCGCGAAGTACTCAGCTGGCCCGAAGCGGATGGCCCACTGCGCCAGGATCGGCGCGAAGAGCATGAGGCCGATGACCGACAGGGTGCCGCCGATGAAGCTCGCGATCGCGGAGATCGCGAGGGCAGGGCCCCCACGCCCCTTCTGCGCCAGCGGGTAGCCATCGAGGGCGGTGGCGACGGCCGACGCGGTGCCCGGGACGTTCAGCAGGATGGTGCTGATCGAGTTGCCGTACTGCGAGCCGTAGTAGATACCGGAGAACAGGATGAGCATCGCGGTCGGGGGCAGCCCGAGCGCGAACGAGATCGGGATGAGGATGGCGATCGCGTTGATCGGCCCGATGCCGGGCAGCATGCCGATGATCGTGCCGATCAGCACGCCGAGGAAGACCACCAGCAGGTTGAGCGGTTGCAGCGCCGTCCCGAAGCCGTCGAGGAGCAGGCCGAAGGCCTCCATCAGCGGAACCACCCTTCGAACAGCTCACCCGTCGGCAGGTAGAGCTCGAGCAATATCCCGAACAGCACGTAGATGACCGCGGTGGCCACGACCGCCGCGATGGCACCCTTGAGGGGCGGCGCCCGGAACACGAGCGCCAGCGCGAAGAACGCGATCGTGTTGGAGACCGCGAAGCCGAGCGGCTCCATGATCGCCGCGTAGACGATGAACGCGACCAAGGCGAAGATCAGGGCGGGCCAGGTACCGCGTGGGGCCCAGGTGGGCCGCGTCGCGGGGCGACCGAGCAGAAGATAGAGCGCCAGCGGCGCCAGGAAGAACGCGACCGCGAGCGGGAAGGGCCGCGATCCCAGGGGATCGGAGAAGAAGCCCCGCTGGATGTCCCAGGCCATCGCGCCGTACCAGAGGGTGAAGGCGAGCAGCAGAGCGCCGGTGATGCGATCCGTCATGGGTTGGCCTCGCGGTTCGGCCGATCCTCGCGTGCCGGCCGAGAGATGGTTCCGAGTGCGGGAGCGGACCCGAGGGTCCGCTCCCGCCCAGGGTCACTGGATCGCGCCGATGCTCCGCAGCAGGTTGGTGATGTCCTGCACCTGGTCCTTGGCGAAGGCCTCCATCTCCGCGCCGAAGAGCTCGAACGGCGCCAGGCCGTTCTGGGCACGCAGCTCGGCCCACGCCTCGGTCTCGGCCATCTGACGGAACGCGTCGGCCCACCAGTCGTACGCCTCCTCGCTGATGCCGGGCGCCATGTAGTAGCCGCGCCAGTTCGAGCCGATGACGTCGTAGCCGAGCTCGATGGCCGTCGGAACGTCGGCCAGCAACCCGCCCTGCCGCTCGGGCGCGAGCACGATGAGCGGGACCAGGTTGCCGGCCTCGACCTCGGGCAGGACCTCGGAGATGTCGCCAGAGAACAGGTCGGCGCGGCCCGCGAGGACCTCGATGCGCGCCAGGCCACCGCCGTCGAAGGCGGTGTAGCGCACCTGCTGCACCGGGACGCCGGCGGCATCCGCGACCAGCAGGATCTTGATGTGGTCCCAACCACCGACCGCGCTGCCACCGACGAAGGAGACGAGCGACGGGTCGACGTTCCAGGCGTTCAGGACGTCCTCGAACGTCTTGTAGAGGCCGTCGGGCGCCGCCGCGAGAACGCCGTAGTCGGCGCCGAGGGTCGCGACCCAGCGGACGTCGTCGGCCGTGTAGCCGGCGAACTCCCCGCCGGCCGCTGACCGGTTATCCCCACGGCCTGCCCAGCTGGGAGATCCCCGGCGGGGCATCGACACTGGAGGACATCCGTTTCTGGCATG
>JAWOIL010000053.1:0-129343 GCA_046484635.1 Trueperaceae bacterium | reverse complement strand
GGGGTCGAGGCGCGCCAAGCCGCGCTCATCGTCTCCGTGACGGTCCTGGGCATCGCGCTGGCTTCACCGGTGATCGGGGTGCTGGCCGACCGCTTCGGTCGCCGGCGGATCCTCGTCACGGGAGCAGCGCTCCTGACCGTGGCGAGCGGCGCGGCGACCGTGGCGCCCACGTTCGAAGCGCTCGTGGCCGCACGGCTCGTCCTCGGACTACTGCTCCCCACGCTCTTCGCGGCAGGCGTCGCGCTCGTCTCGGAGCTACTGCCCGATCGCGTGATGCGGACCGTGGCGGGCATCTACGTCGGCTCGACCATCGTCGGCGGCATCGTCGGCCGCTTGCTTGGCGGCGTGTTGGTCGACGTCGCGAGCTGGCGCATGGCCTTCGGCGTCAGTGCAGCGCTCTACCTCGCGATCGCCCTGATGTGGTGGCGAGTGCGGTCGGACGAGCAACCGCAAGGCGGGCGCTCGTTGGCCACGGTGCTACGCGGCACCCTGTCGCACCTGACCGACCGCACCTTGGTGGGCGGGTTGTTGGTGGGCTTCAGCTTGTTCTTCGCGTTCCAGTCGACCTTCTCGTACTTGCCGTTCCGGCTCCAGGCGCCGCCGTACCACCTCAGCAGCACGGCGGTCGCCCTTACCTACCTGACGTACCTCGCCGGCGTGCTCTCCTCCACCGCAGGCGGCGTCCTCGCGCGACGCACGAGCCTGCGCTTCGGGCTCGTCACCGGGTTCGCTTTGGCGGTGGCGGGCAACCTAGTGGCGCTGCTGGGGCAGTTACCCCTGCTGCTGTTCGGCCTGGTGGTGCTGTGCCTCGGGAACTGGCTGGTCCAGGGGTTGGCAGTCGGGTACGTGGCGACGGCGGCGCAGCACGACCGGGCCGGGGCGAACGCGCTGTACCTGATGTGCTACTACCTGGGGGGCAGCCTCGGCGCCTACCTGCCCGGCCATCTCTTCCCGCGCTTCGGGTTCCCGGGCGTGATCGCCGCGAGCATCGCGGCGCTCCTGGTCGGCGTCGTCGCTTCCCTGTTGCTCGTCGAGGGGAAGCAGGGCCGACCCGCGCCACGCCCGAGCGCGTGAACGGTGTGCCGCCCCGGGATACCCATCCACCTCCCGTGAGCCGCGGCCCGTCAGCCTTGGCCCGTCAGCCGAACCGGCCGGAGACGTAGCGCTCGGTCATCTCGTGCTTCGGATTGGTGAACATCTGGTCGGTCGGACCTTCCTCCACCAACGTGCCCAGATGCATGAACGCCGTTCGGTCCGACACGCGCCCGGCCTGCTGCATGTTGTGCGTGACGATGATGACGGTGTAGCGCTGCTTGAGGTCGTCGATGAGGCGCTCGATGGCGTCGGTGGCGATCGGGTCGAGGGCGCTGGTCGGCTCGTCCATCAACAACACCTGCGGCTCGGTCGCGAGCGCCCGCGCGATGCACAGGCGTTGCTGTTGGCCGCCGGACAGGCCCAACGCCGACTGCCGAAGCTTGTCCTCGACCTCGCCCCACAACGCCGCGCCCATCAAGGCGCGTTCCACCAGGCCGTCCATGTCGCCGCGGTACCCCGTGAGGCGCGGACCGAAGGCGACGTTCTCGTAGATCGACTTCGGGAACGGGTTCGGCTTCTGGAACACCATCCCGACGCGTCTGCGCACCTCGACGGGGTCGACGCCGAGACCGTACAAGTCGACGCCCTCGTAGCGCACGCGCCCCTCCGTCCGAACCCCGTCGACCAAGTCGTTCATGCGGTTGATGGTGCGCAGCAGCGTGCTCTTGCCGCAGCCGGACGCGCCGATCAGCGCGGTGACCTGGTTGCGAGGCACCGTCAGGCCCACGCCCTTCAGCGCGCGGAACGCGCCGTACCAGAGCGACAGGTCCTGGATCTCGACGACCGCGTCCTCGGAGGGAACCGGGTCGGTGCGGACGGTGACGTGATCTTCGGGAAGTGCCTGACTCACGGACGACCTCGCAAGGTACGCAGGCGCCGGCGCATCACCAGCGACGCTCGAAGCGGCGGCGCAGCCAGAAGGCGGCGCCGTACAAGACGGTGAGCACCAGCAGGAGCACGACGATGCCTGCCGACGCGACGTGACGGAACTCGACGTCGTTCTCCGCCACCCACGAGTAGATCTGGATGGGGAGCACGGTGTACTGCGAGAGCGGGCCGTCCGGCAAGCGCGGCACGAACACCGCGGCGCCCACCAGGAGGAGGGGCGCGGTCTCGCCCACGGCCCGAGCGATGGCCAAGATCACGCCCGTGACGATGCCCGACATGGCGCCAGGAACGACGACCCGGAACGCCACCTGCGACTTCGTCGCGCCCAGAGCGTAGGCCGCCTGACGGACCGAGTCTGGCACGGCGCGGATCGCCTCGCGCGCGGCGATGATCACCACCGGCACCACCAACAACGACAGCGTCAGGGCGGCCGACAGCACCACCGGACCGAGGGCGAAGAGCCGCACGAACACGGTCAGCCCCAGGATGCCGTAGACGATGCTCGGCACCCCGGCGAGGTTGCGAAGGTTGACCTCGATCAAGCGCGTGAGGCGCGTGTCGGGCGCGTACTCCTCGAGGTAGACCGCCGCCGCGATTCCAAGGGGAACCGAGATGAGGATCACCAGCGCGATCACCCACAGGGTGCCCACCAGCGCAGGTGCGAGCCCAGCCATGACCGGGGTCCTGGAGGCGTTCTTGGCGAAGAAGGCCACGTCGAGCCAGGGGTTGAGGTAGAGCCGCTGCCCCTCCCCGAGCCCGGCGACGAGCTCGGCACGCTCGCCCCAACCCGCGAAGAAGCCGAGGTCCTGCACCCGCACGTCCCGGCTGTTGGTCACCACCCACTGCAACGGACGGCCGTCGACGGACCACATCAGTTCGACCCGGTTGCGGGCCGCGAACTTGCGACGCTCCTCCGGGTCGTCGAGGAACGATGCCATCTCGTCCGGGGACAGCCCCTGAGCCGCCAGCTCCAGGCGCACCACGCGCTCCCAGCTCGAGAAGCCGCGGAAGCCCTCGAAGAAGGCGAAGCTCTGCCCCGAGTTGCGGGGCTCGACCACCTGCCAGGAGGCGGTATCCGTCACGACGTCGAACAGCAGCGCGGCCAACACCAGCACCGCCAACAACACGGGCACCAGGATGAGGGCCGGGAACGCACGACCGAAGAAGCGCCTGCGCGCCTGGACGCCACGCCCTGGCGTGCCGAGCGACGGGTCGGGCGGGACGCCCGTGCCGTTCACTCGTACCGCTCCCGGAACCGCCGCACGACCGCTTGCGATAACAGGTTGAGCACCAGCGTGATCACGAACAGCGTCGCCCCCACGGCGTAGAGCGCGCGCGACGCGAGCGAGCCGGCCGCTTGGTCGCCCGTCGCCGCCTGCACGATGAACGAGGTCATGGTGGCGATCGTCTCGCGCGGGTCGAGGGTGAGCAGCGGCCTTTGCCCGGCCGCCAGCGTGACGATCATCGTCTCGCCCACCGCTCGCGACATGGCCAGGATGATCGAGGCCACGATGCCCGACAGCGCTGCTGGGACGACGATCTTCAGCACGACCTCGAGCTTCGTGGCCCCCAGGCCGTACCCCGCCTCGTGCATGGCGTGCGGAACCGCCTGCATGGCGTCGCTCGAGATGCTCGACACGGTGGGAAGGATCATGAACCCCATCACCAGGCCGGCCGAGAGCGGGTTGAAGAGGTTCAGGCCCGGGATCACTTGCTGCAAGATCGGGGTCACGAACAGCAGCGCGAAATAGCCCAGCACCACCGTTGGGATGCCGGCCAGCACCTCGAGCACGCTGGTGACGCGGCGCCGCACGGGTGGCGCGGCGTACTCGGAAAGATAGACGGCGCTCGCCAGGCCCATCGGCACCCCGACCACCAGCGCGATGGCCGTGACCATGAACGTGCCGGCGACCAGCGGCGCGATGCCGAAGTGCTTCTCGGCGAAGAGCGGCGTCCACCGGGGCGATGTGAGGAACTCCCACACCGTCACGTCGGGGTGCAGGAAGAAGCCGAACGTCTCGCGCGCCAGCACCACGATCACGGCGACCGTCACGGCGATGGTGAAGACGGCGGCCGCCATCAGCACGGCCGCGATCCAGCGTTCGCGCCGCCGCTCGCGCGGTCGCAACCGCAGGTCGCCGCTTCGGATGTCGCGCGTCGTCGCTTCGATCATGACGCTGCCGGAACCTCTCTTGGGCGAGTCGCCGCAGTTGCCTCGCTTCGACCCCTGGAGCCCGCTCGCGCTGGTCCCCGGGCGCGAGCACCCGGGGACCAGGATACTTCAGTCTGGGAACCGTCCGGCGCGGGGCGGACGGCGGCCGGCGCGGGGCGGCGCCGACCGTGGGTCCGTGCCTACTCGCCCCGACGAATGGCGTCCAGCACGGAGTCGCCCGGTTCGAAGTCGCCGAATGCCGTGCCCGTGACGCGGTTCTGGAAGCGCTCCATCACGGCGTCGTACACGTCCTGCCCGTAGGTGGCGTAGCCGGTGTCGGCGATGAACTCGCGCGTCTCGTCGGACAGGTAGTAGGTGACGAACTCCTCGATGACGGGCTTCTCGGCCAGCGCCTGGGCGCTGACGTAGATGAACAGCGGGCGCGAGAGCGGGGTGTAGGTGTTCGTCTCGATCGCCTCGGCGCTGGGGGCCACGCAACCGTTGCCACCGTCGATCTCGAGCGCCTTCAGGCGGTCCTGGTCGGCCACGTAGTAGGCGTAGCCGAAGAAGCCCATGGCGTTTACGTCGTTCTCGACGCCCTGCACCAGCACGTTGTCGTCTTCGCTCGGGAAGAAGTCGGTGCGGATGGCACCAGACTCGCCGTTGACGGCCTCGGTGAAGTAGTCGAAGGTGCCGGAGTCGGTGCCGGGGCCGAAGAGCGTGATGGGAGCGTCTGGCCACTCGGGGCGGACCTGGTTCCAGCGGCTCACGGTGGAGTCGGGCGCCCAGATGCGGTTCAGTTCCTCGATCGTGACGCACAGCGCCCAGTCGTTGTCCGGGTGCACGACGACGGTCAACGCGTCGGCGGCGACGGGCAGCTCGATCAGCTCGATGCCGTTGGCGGCGCAAGTGTCGAGTTCGCTCTGCTTGACGACACGGCTGGCGTCGGCGATGTCGAGCTCGCCGGCGCACATCTTCGAGAAGCCGCCGCCGGTGCCGGAGAACGCCACCGAGACCTCGGCAGCGGGCATCTCGATGGAGAACTCCTCCGCCATCGCGAGCGAGATGGGGTACACGGTCGACGAACCGTCGATGCGGATCGTGTCCTGGGCTGCTGCGGCGCCGATGAAGCCGGCGACGAGCAGGGTGACGAGCAGGGTGACGAGAAGGGAACTCTTGCGCATGGGTGACCTCCGAGAGAAGGCTACGGCCGCACTGTCATGGCTTCGTCATGCCAGTGAATGCGACCTTCTCGGCTCCGCCCACCACCCCGGAACGGCGATAATGTGGCCATAAGGAACGTTCCGACGGGAGGGACGACATGTCCGACGAACGCCCCCGAGGCGCGGTGCGCGCCGCGCGCGGCGACCAACGTCGCGCGAAGGGTTGGATCCAGGAGGCCGCCAAGCGGATGTTGATGAACAACCTCGACCCCGAGGTGGCCGAGGCGCCCGACGACCTCATCGTCTACGGCGGGCGTGGCAAGGCCGCGCGCAACTGGGAGGCGTTCCACCGCATCGTCGCCACCCTCGACCGGCTCGAGAACGACGAGACGCTGCTCGTTCAGTCGGGCAAGCCGGTGGGGGTGTTCCTCACGCAGCCGCTTGCGCCGAGGGTGATCATCGCCAACAGCAACCTGGTGCCGAAATGGGCGACCTGGGACGAGTTCGACCGACTCGACGCCGCCGGCCTGATGATGTACGGCCAGATGACCGCCGGCTCGTGGATCTACATCGGCACCCAAGGGATCTTGCAGGGCACCTTCGAGACGTTCGCCGCCGCCGCGCGCCGGCACTTCGGCGGAGACCTGCGCGGCACCTTGACCGTCACCGCCGGCCTCGGCGGCATGGGCGGTGCGCAGCCGCTGGCCGTGACGCTGAACGGCGGCACGGCGCTGATCGTCGAGGTGAATCCGGAGCGGATCCGCCGCCGGCTCGAGACCCGCTACCTGGACGTCTCCGCCAGCGACCTCGATGACGCACTCGCGCGGCTGGAGACCGCCCGTCGCGCCCGGGAGCCGTTATCGGTCGGACTGCTCGGCAACGCCGCGGAGGTGCTGCCGGAACTGGTGCGGAGGGGGGTGCAGGTCGACCTGGTCACGGATCAGACCAGCGCCCACGACCCTTTGTACGGCTACGTGCCACCTGCGGTTGCCGACGAGAACCCGGCCGAGGCGCGTGCCGCCGATCCACGCGCCTACCGCGCCCGCGTGCTGGCGGCGATGGCGCGCCATTGCCAGGCGATCGTCGACTTGCAGCGAGCGGGCGCAGTGGCGTTCGACTACGGCAACAACTTGCGCGCTTTCGCGAAGGAGGGCGGCTTCGACGACGCGTTCGCCTACCCCGGTTTCGTGCCGGCGTTCATCCGCGACCAGTTCTGCGAGGGACGCGGCCCCTTCCGCTGGGTTGCGCTGTCGGGCGATCCGGAGGACATCCTCCGCACCGACCGGGCGCTGCTCGAACTCTTCCCCGACGACGTCGGCCTGCGCCGCTGGCTGACCGAGGGCGTCTCCAAGTTCGCGTTCCAAGGGCTGCCGGCGCGCATCTGCTGGCTCGGGTACGGCGAGCGCGACGTAGCGGGGCTGCGATTCAACGCCATGGTCCGCTCCGGTGCGCTGAAAGCGCCGATCGTCATCGGGCGCGATCACCTCGATGCCGGCTCGGTCGCCAGCCCCTACCGCGAGACCGAGTCCATGCGCGACGGTTCCGACGCCGTGGCCGACTGGGCGCTCTTGAACTTCGCCTTGAACGCCGTCAGCGGGGCCGGTTGGGTCAGCTTCCACCACGGCGGCGGCGTCGGCATGGGGTACAGCCTGCACGCCGGTCAGGTCACGGTGGCCGACGGCAGCGCCGAGGCGGACGAACGCCTCGCCCGGGTGCTACGCAACGATCCTGGCACCGGCGTGATGCGGCATGCCGACGCCGGCTACGAGCGCGCCATCGACGTCGCCCGTGAGCGCGGCCTGGATCTGCCGAGCCTCGCGCCCGCCATGGGGAGGAACGCATGAGGGGCCCGAAGAACGGCGGCAACCAGGCCGTCGAGCCGTCCAGCTACTACGCCGGCGAGCAGCGCGTCGTCCGCGGCATCTCCGAGGCCTTCACGCCCCACCGCCGCCTGACGAAGGCGGCCCTCGTGGTGGACCACGGCGCCATCGCCTGGGTCGGCGCGGAGGCGGAACTCCCCACGAAGTACGCCGCCTGGCCCGCCGACGACCTGCGTGGGCGCGGCGTCATCCCAGGCCTCGTCGACGCCCACACCCACCTGGTGTGGGCAGGCAGCCGCATCGACGAGTACGTGCGCAGGTCGCATGGCGCGTCGTACGAGGAGATCCTTGCGGCGGGCGGCGGCATCCACGCCACCGTGCGGGCCACCCGAGCGATGAGCGAGCACGGCCTGCTGGTGTCGGCGCGCAGGCGCGCCGGCCGCTTCCTCCGCGGCGGTGTGACCTCGCTCGAGATCAAGTCCGGCTACGGGCTGACGACGGAAGACGAGTTGAAGATGCTGCGTGTGGCACGGCGCCTGGGCGAAGATGGCCCGCAGCGCGTGACCACCACGTTACTCGCCCACGTGCCGGACCCTGACGTCGACCGCGCCAAGCATGTCGAGCGCTTCGTAAGCGAGACCTTGCCAGAAGCCGCGCGGGGAGGACTGGCCGACGCGGTCGACGTCTTCTGCGACCGGGGCGCCTTCACGCTCGACGAGTCGCGGACGATCCTCGAGGCGGCGCTGGAGCATGGCCTGAAGGTCAAGGTGCACGCCGAGCAGCTGGAGCACACTGGCGCCGCGCGCCTGGTGGCGGAGCTGGGCGGTCTGTCGGCCGACCATCTCGAACGCTCACGCGAGGACGACTGGGAGGCGCTCGCCGCCGCCGGCACGGTGGCCACGCTACTGCCGATGCCGGCCCTACTGCTAGGCGCTACCCTCCCGCGCGCCGCTGCGCTTCGCGAGGCGGGCGTAAAGGTCGCCATCGCCAGCGACCACAACCCCGGCTCGAGCCCGGTGTACGGGCTGCTCACGGCGCTGCAACTCGCCATCGCTACGGCCGGGTTCGGGGTGGAAGAGGCGCTGGTCGCAGGTACCGCTCACGCTGCCGACGCGCTCGGGCAACCGACATGGGGGCGCCTGGAGGTAGGCGCCGAAGCCGACTATCTGGTGGTGGACGGCCCCGAGGCGCTGTTACCGCTGTATGCCTGGGGCGATCCCGCGCTGGCGGAGATGGTCATCGGCGGCCGCGTAGTCTGGCGCAGGGACGGCTGAAGCGAACGGGCGACCGCTCGCGCACGGCGCTCACCCCATCTCCCCCACCGCCGCCTCGACCGCAGCCAGCAACGAACCGTCGGCCACGAGCGCGTGCACGGCCTCCAAGTCGGGCTTCAGGAAGCGGTCCGCGGCCAGATGCGGCACGTGTTCCCGCACGTGCGCGTGCGCCGCTGCCGCGCCGCGTCCCGGCGTGAGCGGCGCGCGGAAATCGAGCGCCTGGGCGGCCGCGAGCAGTTCGACGGCCAGCACGTAGCGCACGTTGGCGACGACGCTGCGAAGCTTGCGGCAGGCGTACGCCCCCATCGATACGTGGTCCTCTTGGTTGGCGCTGGTGGGGATCGAGTCGACCGACGCCGGATGCGCCAGTACCTTGTTCTCGCTCACCAGCGCGGCCGCGGTGTACTGCGCCACCATCAGTCCCGAGTTGAGGCCGCCATGTTCGGTCAGGAAGCCGGGCAAGCCCGACAACGCGGGGTTCACCAGCTGCTCAACGCGCCGCTCGGAGATGTTGGCCAACTCGGCCATGGCGATCGCGGCGTAGTCCGCCGTCAGCGCCAACGGTTGGCCGTGAAAGTTGCCAGCTGACACGACCTCGCCGTCCCCCAAGCCGTCCTCGGCGCCGTCGTCGATCACCAACGGGTTGTCCGTCACCGCGTCGAGCTCCACCTCCAGCACCGCGCGAACGTGTGTCAGCGCGTCGCGCGTGGCGCCGTGCACCTGCGGGGTGGCGCGCAGCGAGTACGCGTCCTGCACCCGGCCGCAGCCTTCGTGCGAGCGCTCGATAGCCGAATCGGCCAGCAACCTGCGCAGGTTGCTGGCCACTCGAGCAGCGCCGGGATGCGGCCGCAATCGCGTGACCGCGGGATGGAACGGGCGGTGGCTTCCCAGCAACGCCTCGACGCTCATGGCGGCGGCGACGTCGGCCACGCGCGCCAAGCGCTCGGCGTCGCGCAGCGCCAACGCCAACTGGGCCGTCATCGCCTGCGTGCCGTTGATGAGCGCCAGGCCTTCCTTGGCCTGCAGGACGACCGGTTCGAGTCCTGCGGCCGTTAGCGCCGGCGCGGCCGGCATCACGGTTCCGCCGACCTCGACCTCCCCTTCTCCCAGCAGGGCGAGCGCCATGTGGGCAAGTGGCGCCAGGTCTCCCGACGCACCGACCGAGCCTTGGGACGGCACGCGCGGATGGATGCCGGCGTTCAGAAGCGCGAGCAAGGCGTCGATCAGGGACGGCCGCACGCCGGAGGCACCGATGGCGAGCGACTGGGCGCGCAGCAGCAGCATGGCGCGGACCACCGCCGTCGAGAACGGCTCCCCCACGCCGACCGCGTGCGACAGCAACAGGTTGCGTTGCAGCTCGAGCACCTGCGACGGTTCGATGCGGGTGCTGGCGAAGCGCCCGAAGCCGGTGGTGACGCCGTACACCGTGTCGCCTCGCGCGACCAGTCGCTCGACGAAGGCGCGGTTGCGAGCCACGCGCTCGCGCGCGGCGTCCGACAACGTCGCCTGCGCGCCGCCGCGAGCGACGCGCTCGAGGTCCTCCAACGTCAGCCTGCGGTCGAGGACGATCGTAGCCATTTCGGAAGCCATGTCGGAAGCCATGTCACCCCCACGCTACACGGGCGCTCCGCGACCCGCTCACGCCAGTTGCGCCAACAGGCGCCGGATCCTGTCGATGAGGTCGTCGGCCTCGGCGACGCGCCTGCGCTCCTCCTCCACCACCTCGGCCGGAGCGTTCGCGACGAACTTCTCGTTGGCCAACTTGCGCGTGGACCGGTCGCGTTCGCCCTCGAGCTTCGCCAGGCGCTTGGCTTGGCGTTCACGGTACTCGCCCGCGTCGACCTGGCCCTCGAACGGTAGGGCGACCTCCACCTCCGGCGCGGCGTGACGCAGCGCCGGACCGGACGTCGGCTCGGTGGTGGGAACCGCGCGCGCCAACGCCTCGATGACGGGCGCCTCGCTCATCACCAAGGCAGAAGCTGGTCCATGCAGGTGGACCGTCACTCGGGCCCCTGGCGCGACCTCGGCATCGCTTCGCAGACGGCGGACGCCCGCCACCGCCTGCCGCACGCGCTCGAAGTCGCGCTCGGCGGCGTCGTCGACGAGGGCTTCGTCCACCGTTGGCCAGGCTGCCAACGCCACTTGCTCGTCGTGACCCAGCGCCTGGTACAGCTCGGCCGTCACGAACGGCATGAGCGGGTGCAACAGCTTCACGATCCCGGTGAGCACGTGGCGCAACGTTGCATGCGTGCCCGCGTCGTCGTCCCGCAGCGCCGGCTTGGCCGCCTCGAGGTACCAATCGCAGAACTCCGACCAGGCGAAGTCGTAGAGCGTCCTGCTGGCCGCACCCAGGTCGTACGCCTCGAGGGCTTCCGTCGCTTGCGCCACGGCGCGCTGGAGACGGCTGAGGATCCAGCGGTCGGCCAAGCGGAGCGGGCGCAGTGGCGCGGCGGCCTCTCCCTCGCCGGGCGTGGAACCGGCGGCGCTGCCCGTGCTCATCAGCACGAACCGCGCGGCGTTCCAGAGCTTGTTGGCGAAGTTGCGCCCCATCTCGACGCGGCGATCGTCCCAACGCACGTCCTGTCCGCCGGTGGAGGCGTGGCTCGTGGCGAAGCGCAAGGCGTCGGCGCCGTACTCGTTCACGACGTCGAGCGGGTCGATGCCGTTGCCCTTCGACTTCGACATCTTCTGCCCCTCGGCGTCGAGCACCAGACCGTGCAGGAAGACGTCGCGGAACGGCCGCTCGTCCGTGAACTGGTACCCCGCCATCTGCATCCGCGCGACCCAGAAGAAGAGGATGTCGTACCCGGTCACCAACACGCTCGTCGGGTAGAAGAAGCGATAGAAGGGGTCGTCCTCGTCGGGCCAGCCGAGCGTGCTGAAGGGCCACAGGTTCGAACTGAACCAGGTGTCGAACACGTCGGGATCCTGCGTCAACGAGACGCCTCGGTAGCGCGGGTCGTCCGTCGGGTCGAGGTCGGGCGCGTCGGCGGGCGGCACGTAGACGTTCCCGTCCTGGTCGTACCAGGCGGGGATGCGATGACCCCACCAGAGTTGCCGCGAGATGCACCAGTGCCGCAGGTTCGCCAGCCAATCCCGGTTCACCTTGGCGTAACGCTCCGGCAGCACCCGCATCTCGCCGGCGTCGAGCGCTTCCAGCACCCGCGCGGCGATGGCGTCGGTGTCGTAGAACCATTGCAGCGACAGGATCGGCTCGACCGGCTCCTGCGTGCGCTGCGACAGGCCGATGGCCACCGTATGGTCGCGCTCGCCGACGAGCGCGCCCGCCTCACGCAACGCCTGCACCACCTGCGGACGCGCTTCGAAGCGATCGATGCCGCGGAACGACTCCGGCACCAAGTCCCCCGCAAGGCGCGCGTCGAGGTCGATCACGCTGGGCCTGGGCAACCCATGACGCTCCCCGATCTCGAAGTCGGTCGGGTCGTGCGCCGGCGTGATCTTCAACGCGCCCGTTCCGAAGTCGCGTTCGACGGCATCGTCCAGGATGATGGGCACCCACCGTTCGGTGAGCGGGATGCGCACCTTGGTGCCCGCCAGCTCCGTCGCCCGCGGATCCTCGGGGTGGAGCGCCACGGCGACGTCGGCGAAGATCGTCTCGGGCCGGACGGTGGCGATGTGGACCGCGCCGCCACCCTCTCGCTCGTACGCCAGCTCGTACAACTTGCCGGGCCGCTCCTGACGGTCCACCTCGAGCTCGGAGAGCACCGTCCGGCTCGAAGGGTCCCAGTTCACGATGCGCTCGCCGCGGTACACCAGTCCTTGGTGGTAGAGCTCCACGAACTGGCGTCGGACCGCGCGCGACAAGCCTTCGTCCATGGTGAACCGGGTGCGCGACCAGTCGGCGCTCACGCCCAGACGCTGCAGCTGTTCGAGGATGATGCCGCCGTACCGTTCCTTCCACGCCCACACGCGCTCGACGAACGCCTCGCGCCCTAGCTCGAAACGGCTCGTGCCTTCCGCCCGCAGGGCGCGCTCCACCTGCACCTGCGTGCTGATGCCGGCATGGTCGGTGCCCGGTTGGAACAACGCCTCGTACCCCTGCATGCGCTTGAAGCGGATGAGGGCGTCGATGATGGTGTTGTCGAAGGCGTGGCCGAGGTGGAGGTTGCCGGTGACGTTCGGTGGCGGGATGACGATGCAGAACGGCTCCCGGCCGCTGGTCGGGTCGGCGCGGAACGGCTCTTCCGCCCAACGACGCGCCCATCTCGCCTCGACCTCGAACGGGTCGTAGCGGCTGGCCAACTCGGCCGGAGCCTCCATCGCCGTCGACGCGGTCGCGCCCAGCGCGACGGGCGTGGCGTTCGTGGTCCTCGGTAGGCAGCTCGGATCCTTGACGTTCTCCTTCATACGCTCCTCCTCTGCCCTTGGGCGCGCCATCGGGCGCGCGCCGACGCTGCCCATCGGTGCTTCTCGGGCGCGCGGACGGCGCCTCCGACGGCCGGTCGAGCGACGGGAGTTACAACGAAACGCCCCCGCCCGACAGCTGCGGACGAGGGTTCACCCCGCGGTACCACCGCAATTCCCCCGGAACCGGTCCGGGAGCACTCGTTCGTGCCGCGTTGACGGAGCGGCGGCCGGAGGATCTACTGGCGCGGCGCCGAGACCGGCAACCGGCGTTCTGCCTCGGGACCGGCACGTCGCGCCCTGAGGGGCGGTGTACTCGATCCGGCGGGCGACCTTCGGCGCCTGTCCACCGTCCCGGGATCGCAGCCGGAGCCGATCACGCGACGCGAACGCCGCTCGCTCCGACCCGGGCTCTCTGCCGGGGACGCGGGCGCCTACTCCTCCCGCTGAGCGGGAGTATAGCAGCGGCCCGCTAGGCACACAACATACGCGCCGCCCTCAAGCCATGGGCAACGCCGATAACGTCTGGATACTCACTTGACCCGCCAACGTCCGGGCGGCGGCGCGCCGCCCTCAAGCCATGGGCAACGCCGATAACGTCTGGATACTCACTTGACCCGCCAACGTCCGGGCGGCGCGGCGGAACTCCACGGCGCTGGCATCGTCGGGCTTCGCCACCACCAACGGCACGCCCTCGTCGCCGCTCTCGCGCAACGCCCGGGTGATCGGCACGTGCCCTAGTACGGGCAGCTTCTCCTCTTCGGCCCAGCGATCGGCGCCGCCCTCACCGAAGATGAAGTCGCGACTGCCGTCGGGCAGGGCGTAGTAGCTCATGTTCTCGATCACGCCCAACACCGGCACATGGGTCTTGCGGGCCATGGTGTACGCGCGCTTCACGTCGGCCAGCGCGACGTCCTGTGGCGTCGTCACCAGGACCATGCCGGTCAGCGGTACCAACTGCGACAACGAGAGCTGCACGTCGCCGGTACCCGGCGGCAGGTCGACGATCAGGTAGTCGAGTTCGCCCCACACCGTCTGCTTCAGGAGCTGCGTCAGGGTGCCGTGCAGGATCGGTCCGCGCCAGGTGAGCGCCTGCCCGTCCTCGACCAGGTTGGCGATGGAGATGACCTTCACCCCGTGGTTGCGGAGCGGCAGGATGTTCTTGTCGTCGTCCGCCATCAGCCGCTTCCCCTCGACGCCGAACATCTTCGACTGGCTCGGCCCGTAGATGTCGGCGTCTAGCAATCCCACCGCCGCGCCCTCCAGCGCCAGCGCCGCCGCGAGGTTCGCCGCCACCGTCGACTTGCCGACCCCGCCCTTGCCCGATCCGACGGCGATGACCGTCTTCACCCCGGGCAGCGGCTCCTGCTGCGGTCCCCGCACGGTCGCACCGAACCGGAGCTCCACCTTCTCGACATGCAGCCGCGAGCGCAGCGCGGCGCGGATGTCGTTCTCGATCTGGGCCTTCATCGGGCAAGCCGGCGTGGTCAGGTTGACGACCAGCCGCACGGTATCCCCGTCGACCTCGGTCGACTCCACCATGCCGAGGCTGACGAGGTCTTGGTGCAGCTCGGGGTCCTGCACGGTTCTCAGCGCCTCGAGGACGCGTTCGCGGGTCACGGTCATGTCGCCGTGCAGCGTACCAGCCGGGTACGACCCGGGCAACGCGCGACGTGACGGACGCCACACCGAACTTGTGACCGGCTTCGGCGCCTCGCTATACTCGCGGACGTGAACCGGTCGAGGGCATGAACGACGTCGGCCATTACCAACGCACCGAGGTCTATCGCACGGGGGGCGGCGTCACCACGCATCGTGGCGTCGATCCCGTCACGGGCCTCGCGGTGTTGATCTACGACTTCCTGGGCCGGCCGCTGGCCGGTCCCGGGGACATCGACTCGGATGCCGTTCCGGCGATCCTCGCGGCCTCGTTCGATGGCGAACGCGGAAGCCTGGTCGCCGCCATCCCCACCGGCGCCTCGCTGGTCGCCCCCGGCGAGTCCGTCGTCGACGACCGCTTCGTGCTCCAGACGCTCCAGGCGCTACGCGACGGCGCCCGCGCCGGCGTGATCCATGGCGACCTGGGCGCCGAGCGTCTGTTGTTCGCCGGCGGCCGCGTGCTCGTGGAGGGGTACGGGGTCCCGTGGGCGGCGTCGGCTGGCGGCACCGACCGAACCCCGGGACGTTCTGCTGCGCTGCAGCGCGACATGCAGGCGGCCGTCAACGCCCTGATCGACTTGGCCGGTGACAACCTCAGCAGCGAGGTACTCGTGGCGCTCCGTGGCGCCATGGCCACGGGCACCAACCCTCCGCCCGATGCCGAGCGGCTCTACGGCGTGGTACGGCGCCTCTCGGGCGGGGCGGTGACGGTGCCGTCGGCCGGCTTCTCCGAGCTCACGCTGCCCGTATCGGCCGCATCCGGTGGCGCCTCCACGGCGCCCGGCAAGGCGTCCGAGGCCGGGCTCGACGACGCGCTCGACCTGCCCGACGCGGCCGACGCCGACCACGAGATCGGTGCCGCTCCCGGCGTCGCCCCTAGCCTCACCGCCACCCGCACCGACGTCCGCGTGGACCCCGCCGTTCACCACAGGTCGAGCGACGACGGAGCGCATCACGCGACCGATCCCGATCCGATCACATTGGCGAGCGATCCTGGCCTGGTCGCGCGTGCGACGCGGTCGCCGAAGGACTCGGACCCGGGCTTCGTGAAAGACCTCCCGCCGGGCGCGACCTACCGCCCGGGCAACCTGGACGGCGCGATGCGACCCGCTCCGATCCGCCTCGACCGCCTCGATGACGGCGGAGCCCGTCGGCGCTCTTGGCGCGGTCCGGCGCTGCTGCTGTTGCTCGTCATCGTGGCGGGTGGGGCGGCCTACATGGCGGTGCTCGCGCAGCGCGCCAACCGCCAAGCGATCGGGGGCAGCGGCATCGTGCGCCACGTCGTCGACGTCCGGATCGACCCTGCCAACCTGCCGCCCGTCAGCCTGGTCGTCGACCAGAGCCCGAGCGGTTCGTCGTTCCGTTCCGGCACCGTGATCGGCTCCGTGCCACGGCGCGTCGTGTTCGACGCGACCGGCACCTGGGTCGTCCACGCCGCGTTCCAGGGCCGCACCAGCGACCGCGTCACGCTTCGCGTGCCGGAGGATCGCACCCTCACGCTCACGTTCCCCCCGGCCGCCGACGAGCAGCCCTGATCCGATCGAGCTAGGAGCAGCGTGTCCGCCATCATCGTCATCGACTACGGTTCGCAGTACACCCGCCTCATCACGCGCAGGTTGCGCGAGCTGAACGTCTTCTCCGTCATCGAGCCACCGACCGTGACGACGGAAGAACTCCGCGCCCACGACCCCCGCGGCATCATCCTGTCCGGCGGACCGCAGAGCGTGACCGACGAAGGGGCGCCGGCGATGCCGCCGGGCCTGCTGGAGCTCGGCGTCCCCATCCTCGCGATCTGCTACGGCATGCAGCTCGTCACCCGAGCATTGGGCGGCGAAGTCGTGCCCAGCCACGTGCGGGAGTACGGCAAGTCGACCCTGACGCACTACGACGGCGCCCTGTTCGACGGAATCGAAGGCGAGTTCGTCGCCTGGATGAGCCACGGCGACACCGTCGGCACGGCGCCGCCCGGTTTCCGCGTCTGCGCCGCCACCGACGCGAACCCCATCGCCGCCATGGAGGACCTCGAGCGGGGCATCTTCGCCCTGCAGTTCCATCCCGAGGTGCGCCACACACCGAAGGGAATGTCGGTGCTCGAGCGCTTCGTGCACCGGACCGACGCCCCGCGCGACTGGACGCCCGACGCGATCATCGACCGCACGGTCGAGGAGGTGCGCGCCAGAGTCGGCGACGAGCGCGTGCTACTGGGGATCTCCGGCGGCGTCGACTCCAGCACGCTGGGGCTCCTGCTGCACCGCGCGTTGGGCGATCGGCTGATCGGCGTCTTCGTCGACCACGGTCTGTTGCGCATGGGCGAGGCGGACGAGGTCGAGCGCGCCTTGCGCGACCTTGGCGTCAACCTGCGCGTGGTCGACGCCTCCGAACGCTTCCTGTCGGCGCTGGAGGGCGTCAGCGACCCGGAGGAGAAGCGCAAGATCATCGGCCGCGAGTTCATCGAGGTGTTCTCCTCCGAAGCGCGCGCGTTGAAGGCCGATCACGGCGACATCCGCTTCCTGGCGCAAGGCACGCTGTACCCCGACGTGATCGAGTCGGCCGGCGGCCACGGAGCTGCGAACATCAAGTCCCACCACAACGTCGGCGGCCTGCCCTCCGACCTGAAGTTCGAACTCATCGAGCCGTTCCGAACCCTCTTCAAGGACGAGGTGCGCGAGGTGGCGGAGACGCTGGGGCTTCCGAAGCACCTGCGCGACCGGCACCCGTTCCCCGGCCCCGGCCTCGCCATCCGCGTCATCGGGCCGGTCACGCGCGAGCGCCTCGAGGTGCTCCGGCGCGTCGACGACATCTTCGTGACAGCGCTGCGAGAGTTCGACCTGTACGACGACACCTGGCAGGCGCTGGCGGTGCTGACGCCGATTCGCTCGGTCGGGGTGATGGGCGACGACCGAACGTACGCGAACACGGTGGCGCTGCGCGCGGTGTCGAGCGTCGACGGCATGACCGCGGACTGGAGCCGCCTGCCGCACGAGTTCCTTGCCACGGTCAGCAGCCGGATCGTGAACGGCGTCGCTGAGGTGAACCGCGTCGTCTACGACATCACCAGCAAACCGCCCGGCACCATCGAGTGGGAGTGAACGCCTGAGCCCACGGTGCGCAGGCGGCATGCCTTGGCGCATGCCCGGCACCAGCCAAGCGACGACCGAGCCGCGGCGGAAGGCCTGCTAGACTCCTCCGCATGGCACGAGTCTGGCTGGTCAAGAGCGAACCGGATGCCTACGCCTACGACGACCTCGAGCGTGACGGGCGCACCGCCTGGGAGGGCGTTCGCAATTACCAGGCACGCAACTTCATGCGCGACGAGATGCGCGAAGGCGACGCCGTGCTCTACTACCACTCGAGCACCGACGCGCCCGGGGTGGTCGGCGTCGCCACGGTGGCGTCCGCGCCGTACCCCGACCCCACCCAATTCGACGAGGCCTCGCCGTACTACGACCCCAAGTCCACCCCCGACGCCCCGCGCTGGGTGCTGGTGGACATCGCGCCACTACGGCGCTTGCCGCGCGTTGTGACACTCCAGGAACTCAAGGCCGATGCGCGCTTCGAAGGCAGCCTGCTCACACATCGGGGGACCCGTTTGAGCGTGATGCCGATGGACGAAGCGCACTTGCGCGCGGTCGAGGAGATGGCGCAACGCGCGCCCGCTGACTAGCCCGGTACCCGGAGCCGTTGCCCGCACACGCTTCCGATCCCGTGTCGGCCACGCCAACGACGCCACCTTGGTCACGCCGGGACCGTGGTAGCATCCCTCGCATGAACACGCGGCGCGCCCGCGTCCTCCATCTCGTGGCGGAGGCGTACATCGACACGGCGCATCCGGTGCCCTCCGGCAGGATCGCCGAGCACCTCGACGTGTCGAGCGCCACCGTGCGCAACGACTTCAGCACGCTCGAGCACGAAGGCTACCTACAACAGCCCCACACCTCCGCCGGTCGCGTCCCCACGGCGCTCGGGTTCAGGACCTACGCTTTGGCGCACCTACCGCCACCGCCGATGCCGCCGCGCCTGCGCCGCGACGTTCGCAGGCGTCTGGCAGGCACCGACGGGGACGACCTGTTCGAACTTGCATCGCGCCTCGCCGCCCAGCTGTCGGGGTACGCCGTCGTGGTCAGGCTGCCGCCGGACGACGCCTTGCGCATCCTGGAGATCCATCTCTCGTTGCTCACCAGCCGCAGGTTGCTGGCCGTGGTGGTGCTCGACAACGGACTGGTGCGCCAACTGGGCGTCGACTTGGACCCCACCCCGGAGGGCAGCGTCATCGACGACGCGGAGCGCAACTTGCGGCAGCTCACGCTCCCCATCGGCGAGGTGCCGCGGGCGCTTCACGCCATCGCCAACCACGCCGACGCCGAGCTGGGACGGACGCTGCGCGCGCTGGCAGACGCCTGGCGCGGGCTGCATCCTCCCCGGATCTTCCGCGACGGCTTGGGTCGGCTGCTCCTCGAGCCCGAAGGTAGCGATCCCGTCTTCGTGCGGTCGGCCGTCGACCACGTCGAGAACGAGCCGCTACATGGCCGCGGAGGCGGTGTCCACCCACCTGCCGTCACGGGCGAGGAACCCGTCGCCGGCGACGATCTCGAACTGCTGCTGGACGAAACCATCGCCCGCGTCTCCTCGACGTTCGCGTGCGGCAGCGGGCACGGCCAGTTGACGCTCGTCGGTCCAGCGCGCATGCGCTACCCCCGCGCCTTGATGATCGCCCGCGAACTCGGACACGCGCTCGGCCGCGGCGACCCGGCCGGCGAGGCGCCCACCACCGGAAAGACCACGCCGTAGGGTGACCGGCGCAGCAGCGCTCACGACGCAGCGCAACGCCCGGCAGCCTTCGGCGCGCGCCCTGACGTTACCGTCGGAACGCCCATCCCAACGGAATATCTCACAACCTGGCCGGCCTGAGCGGGCCTATGCTCGAGGACGTGCAGGCGCTGCCCTTCTCGTCACGGCGTCCCGGGCCGATCGGGGCCGGACGCACGTATGACGGACCGTTGCGAACGGGCAGGGCGGCACCGTGGACGCCGGAAGGTAGGGCGATGCAGAACGAGGTGTACTTGAACACGCGACGCGAGCTCGCCGAACTGGTCTCGCCCAGAGCCGCACAGCGCGTGCTCGACGACGCGTTGCAGGCTTCGGGACAGCGGGCCGACACCATCGACGCGGCCGCCATGCGCAAGCTGCTGCTCGGTCCGGTAAGGCGACAACTCGCCTCGGTCCTGCCGCGGTCGGGGCTGACGCGTAGCCTGAAGCGGATCGCCTCCAAGGTGGCCGTGAGCGCCAAGAGCGCGACGGGCACGGCGGGCGCCGAGGGCGCGACGACCGCAGCGACCGCCGCCTCCGCGGGGTGGAACGAGGCGCGCTCTGCCGTGTCTCCCTCGCCCTCCGCGGCGCAACCCACCAGCGTGCCCGACTCCGCCGTCAAGCGCAGCTCGGTGTACTTGCCCGACCTGCCGGCGCTGCGCCTCACGCCCAAGCCGCCGACACGCGAGGCCGAGCGCGCGGCGCCGCGCCCTACCGCCATCGCGATGCCAACGGGGGCCAACCCACGAGGTGCGGCGCGCCCCCAGGGCGCGGCGACCGCGGGTGCCAGCACCGTCGTCGCCGGCGGCCGTTTGGACGACGCCGCCATGGAGGCCGTCGTGCGCGCCTTCGGGGCCCTGGAGACGGTACGGCAGGTCGTCATCGTGCGCGGCAACACGGTCGCCCTCGAGCGTGGCGAGGCGATCGACGCGCAGAGGCTGCCCACGCTGGTACGCTCTACGCGGCACCTGCTCGCACGGGGCGGGGACCTCCGCGTCTTCTCGCTCGAACACGCCCGCGGCGTGCTCTTCGTCTTCCCCATGGGTGCCGACGCCATCGTCGTCGTCACCCGACCGAACGTGAACATCGGTGCCGTCTTGACGGCGCGCGCCGCTCTCGAGGAGGCAGCATGAACTGGCGACATCGGATCCTCGCAACCGGCGTCCTCGTCCTGGCGCTCGGGCTGGGCGCTGCGACGGCACAAGAGGACTCGCTGCTGCAACGCTACGACCTGGCGATCGAGAACCTCGCCATCGCCGTCGACTCCGTCCCTGGCGACGGCGTTCAAGCGCGTGACGAGCTCGAGCGCGCCCTCAACGCCTTGCTGACCCTTTCGCGCGACTCCACCAGCGTCAACCTGGTGCAGGCGATGGAACGCACGTTCGCCCGCGCCCGTACCGCGGTCGAGAACCAGAGCCGGGCGGACATCGCGGTTCAGGCAGCGGTACTGAGCGGTGGCTTCCGGCGCCTGGTGATGGACTCTGCCTTCACGGCGGCCGAAGCGGACGACCTCGAGCTCGCCCGAACGCGCCTGGCGCACCTCGGCAACGCCATGACGTTCGGCGCCGAGAGCGCCGGCGCCGCGGCGGCCGCGACGGACGCGCGCTCGTTGCGACTCGCATTCGAGGCCGGCGTCGCCGACGCCATCGCCGCGCAGTTGCAGGTCGCGCAGCGTCTGCTGGCCGAAGACCGTGAGGGAGGCTACACGGCGCTCGCACGGGCCTACGGGGACTCGCTCTTGATCCAAGACTCGCCGCGCACCGACGCCAACCTCAACCAGCATCTGGTAGGCGCCGCCCAGGCGGTCGTGAACCTCGACGACGATGCGCTCGCGGCAGGCCTGGAAGGGGCCGACCTGGCGCTGGTTCGTCTCGCTTCGGCCGCCAGGAGCGGCCTCGATAGCGTAGAGGGCGGCGCGGCGATCCCCGCTGCGTCGGCACCTTCTGACCTGCCTAGCGTCGCGCCGGAGACGGCGGAAGCGACGCCGGCCACCACTGCTGAGATGCCGGCCGAGGCCGCGGACCAAGCCAGCGATGAAGCCGTAGGCATCGCAAGCCCACCCGCTTCCGAGGCGGAGGTCGGTCCGGCAGTTACGGCTCCGGCCGACGCCGGCGACGGCGTGCCGGCGGAGAGTGCCGAAACGACCGACGAAGCGGTCCTCGACGATCCCGTGCTCGTGGCGGCCGTCGAGCGCGCGCTCGCTCAGGCGCGCGCGCAAGAGCGCGACGACGCCATCGCCGAATGGGCGGACACGCTGACGTCGGCCGGTGTGGCTGCAGCCGTCGCGGAGCGGCAGGCTGCAGACTTGGTGGACGCCGGCTACGGCTCGGTGGCCGACGTCACGTCGGCCCTGGCGGCCGGTGTCGGCCGGGCCGTCGCCGCCCTGCGCGTCGGCGACACGACCGCTGCCGAGCTCCACGTCGCGGACGTGGCGGCAACCTACCGTGGCAGCCTCGCGAGCCTGGTCCAGGCGCGCGACGCCGACGTCGCCGACGAGACCGAGACGCTGCTGGCGTCGTTGGCCGACCGTCCGGCCCTGCGCGAACAAGACGTGACGTTGCTCGCCGCACAGCTCGACGCCATCGATCGCGCCGTCTCGGGCACGGCCCAGGACTCCGGGCTCGTCTTCGAGCGCGCCGTGGACGGCGTCTGGTCGAACTGGACGCGTCTTGGCGTGTTGATCGTGCTCGGGGTGCTCGCGATCGTCCAGTTGGTCCTCTTGAACATGGCGTTCGGTGGCGGCAACCGGAACTGGCGCTTGGTGGGTTGGGCGCTTCTTCTCCTCGTCGTTCCCGTCTTCTACGAGGCGCTCGCCGCGCTCGGCAGCATCCTGGCAGACCTGCTCGCGATGCCGGGCCTCGAGGTCCTGTCTCGGTGGTCGATGTTCCGCAGCACGACCGGTCAGGTCGTCTGGGCGCTGCTGGTGTTCATCGGTCTGTTGCTCGCGACCATCGGCCTTCGCGGCATCTGCGTGCAGTTCGGTTTGCTCGGTCGCGGCCGGCGCTCGACCACCGCCACCGCCACGGCTACCGGTACGGCTGTCGACGCGACCGGTGCCACTAGCGCCACCGCGGTGGACTGGGACGAGGAGTTCTGAGCATGGGGGGCGCACCTGGCCGTTGGTGGCTTGACGCCGGGTGCGGCGAGCGACCGTGAACGTCGCGGCCAACCCGGTCTACCAGGCGGTGGTAGAGGAGCTCGAGGAGCTGCTATCACCTCGCATCGTGTCGCGCTCGTTGAAGGAGGGGTTGCGCCAACAAGGCCGCTCCCCCGACACGGTGGACGTCGCGACGATCGAGGTGATCCTCAAGGCGCAGGTGTACCGCCAACTGCAGGTCACCATGCCCGTCACGCAGGCGAAGGACGCGGTCACCCGCATCGTCGATCGTCTGCGCGACCTCGAGGGTCAGGGGGAGGGCGCGGGCGGCGGGTACTCGCTCGCGGCGCAAGAGCAGGAACTCGAGCGCCTGCAGGCTGCACTGCGGCCGTTCAACCTCTACTTCGAGTGGCCCGAGGTCCAGAAGCTCCGGGCGCAGATCCAGTTGCTCGAGGCCGAGCACGAGGCCGGACGCGAGTCGTACGTGCTCGCCCAGGACGCAGCGGCGCAGTACGAGCTGGTCGTTCAGAAGCTCGAAGACCAGCTGGTCCTGCAGGCGCGAGAGCTGGGCGAGCTCGACGAGGCGTTGGAGCAAGTGCGCTCGTTGGGCGGCGCCAAGGTGCGCCGCCTCGAGACCGTCGTGAACCAGGTTCGCGCTGCGCAAGAGAACCGCCAGTTGGCGCCCGCCGAGATCGAGCGCGCGCGGCGCTTGGCGCGCGAGCTCCGCAAGCTGATGGAGTCGAGCGTCTACGCCGAGAAGCGCGGTGACGACGCCGAGGGCGCCGTGATGGCCGGCTTGGCGGACGACGCGGGGGCGACGATGGCCGTGGAACGTGTCGTAGGCGCCGACGATGTGATGCCGGCGGACGGCGCCATGTCCGCCGCCGACGGCTTCGCCGGGGCTGCAGACGCCGCGGTTCCCGAAGTCGGCGAGCCCGCGGCCGCAAGCGCGGACGCGGGAGCCTTCCCACGAGACGACGACCCACACGCCGCGGACGCCGCCCTGGCCGAAGGGTCGGCCGTCGCGGGGGTCGGCGGCGACGAGGCCTCTTCGATGGTTCCAACCGGCGACGGCCCGTCCGCCGACGAGGGCGTGCTCGACGTCGAGGCCGAGGAAGAGGACCTGCTCAGCATCGATACGATCGACCTGGACCCGGAAGCGCACGAGCGGATCCGGATGATCGACATCGCCGGAGAGCTGCAGGACCTGGCGCTGCTCGAGTCCGAGTACGCGCAGCTGCTGGCCTACCGGCACGGTCTGGGGCAACGGGTCGAGGAGTTGCGCGCCGAGCTGGAAGCCGGTCGCTCCGTGGCCGACGTACTGCGCGACTTGCGCGCCGACTTCGAGGCCACCACCCTCGCGTTGCGTGACGACCTGCGCGAGGAACTGTCGGAGATCACCTCCGCGCTCGACGACTGGCCCGCCGAGGTCGACACTTCCGAACTGGCGCAGGCCGCCAAGGTGACGCTCGGCATCCTGAGCACCGCCCTGCCGAGCCTGGACGACGTCAATCACGTCCGCCAACTGCATCAGCTGGCGAGGGAACAGGCAGAAGCCGTCGCGCGCGCCGCGGAAGTCGAGGCCGAGCAGCTGCAGCAGCAAGAGGAGTTCCTCCATCGCTTGGAGGACACCCTGGTGCGCTATCAGGCGGGTCCGACCCCGGCCGAGCAGATCGCGGCGCTACGGCAAGAACTCGACGCCTTGCGCCTTGCGCACGAGCAACGTTCCGTCGTCCCGGACGTCGTCGCGTCGGCGCGGCAGGTCGAGGAGCGCCTGGCACGTGACTTGGCCGAGCGTGCCACCGAGGCTTCCGAACGCCGCCGCGCACGGCTCGACGCTCTGCGCGCCCAGCTCGAGGGGCTGCCGGTCACCAACACCATGAGCGATCGTGCCGGAGCGACGTTGCGCGAGATCGATCGCTTGATGGAGGCGGAGCTGAGCTCGGCCGCGGCCTCCGCGCTGCTGCTCGACGAACCGCCCGACGTCGAACACGCCCTCGGCGACACCGATCCCGACGTGGACGCGGTCGCGTCGGTGGTGGAGGAGTTGCGGCGGGCGCTGGCGTCCAGCATCCGGGTCAGGCTGCAGGCGCTCAGCGACGAGGCCGCCGCGATCGGTAGCAAGCGCCTCTTGGAACGCATCCATCTGGCCATGAGGGATCTCGAGGAGGACCGTTACCCCGACCTGGCGCAGTTGCAGGGAGCGCTGCAGCAGGAGCGCGAAGCCCAACGGCTCGACCAGGTCGGTGAGTTGCACCGCCTCACGCGCGACGCCACGCCCTTCCAGGCATCCGCCGGTGAAGAGGCGACTCGGCTCCGTTCGTTGCTGGCCGAGGCCGCCCGCGAGCTGGAGGCGGGCAGCACGAGCGAGCGGCTGCAAGAAGCGGCCGGGTTGCTCGAACGCTTGGAACGCGACGCCGAAGCACGGCTGGGCAGCGTCCCGCGCCGACTCGACGCTGCGCTGGCGACGTTCGCTCAGGTCGCCAAGCTCAACAGTGAGGACGTGGCGACTGCTCGTCGCATCCTGACGCACCTGGACTCGCAACGCGACGCCCTCGAACGGGTGTCGCTCGGGCTGCAGCTCCAGCTCGAGGCCTCGTTGCGGCATGCCGAAACGTTGCTCGACAAGCTCACCGAGGAGTACGAAGCGACCCGCGTCATCGCGGACCAACTCGTCTCCGAAGGACTTCTCGACGACGTGTTGGGCGTCTTCGACGGCGTCACCGGCACCTCGGACGCCGCCGCGACGGCTTTCGGCGGTACCACCGCAACGGCCGCCGCTTCCGAAGGCGTCGACCACGTCACCGATCTGGCGATCCTCATCGAACGGTACGTCGATCAGGAAGGCGTGACCGGCGCAGCACTGGTCGACCACGACGGGCAGGTGCTCGCCGGCCGTCTCCCCTTCGTGGCGCGCGGGCTCGCACACCTGTTCCAAGCCGCGCAAGACGTCATCACGGGCGCGGAACCGGCGTACGGAGAGGGCGCGAACGCAGCAGACGCGAGCGGTCCGGAGGCGAACGATCCGGACGCGGGCGGCCCGGACACGAACGATCCGGACGCGAACGGTTCGGACGCCTACGCAGCTGAGTCGAACGCCGCCGGCGGCCACGCCGACGCCACCCGACCCCGCTTGCTGCAGGTCGAGACCGATCGCGGCGTCACACTGATCGCCTTGCTTCCAGGCGGGAGCCACGCCGTGGTCACGGTGTCCTCCCCTGCCCACGCGCAAGGGGTCGCGAACCGCTTGCGCCGCGACGTCGCACGGGTGCCGAACGACCGCCCGTGACGCCTGATCCAGGCGAGATCGTGTTGAGCGACATGGACGCCACGCGCGCCTTGGCGCAGGACGCGCTCCGGCGTACCGGACCAGGGAGCCTGTTGATCCTCACCGGACCGCTCGGTTCCGGGAAGACGACGTTCACCAGCCTCCTGGCCCGGGAACTCGGCGCGGCGGCTGCGGTGACGAGCCCTACGTACACCCTCGTCCACGAGTACCCCACGCCCCAGGGCGTCCTGGTGCACGTGGACGCCTACCGTCTTCCGGACGCGGCCGCGCTGGAGGGCCTCGGGCTCGATGCGTACCTCGAGCGAGCGCGGCTCGTGGTGGTGGAATGGGGCGAGGGCCTACTGGCAGGACGTCCGGAGGCGTCGTGGCTCGCGTTCTCGTGGAAGGACGTGCCACCGACGAGCAACTCCGTGGGCGACGCGCGAGAAGTGAGCGACACGGGCGAAGCGGGCGAAGCGGGCGAAGCGGTGGCCGGGACGGCGCAGGACGGCCAAGTCGGCGGCGTCGTGCGCACGGCGCGGTGGATGCGCAGCGGGCCCGCCGCCGGAGCCGGAGCATGAGCCATGGCGTCTATCTGGGCATCGACTGCGCCACCCCCCACATGTCGCTGGCGCTGGTCGAACAGGACGGCCGCGTGCTTGCCCGAGCCGCTCCCGACGTGGGGCGCGAACATGCGGCGCGGATCGTCGGCGCCATCGACGGGCTGCTCGGCGACGCCGGCGTGACACGCCGCGACGTCACTGCCATCGCCGTCGGTGTCGGCCCCGGCTCGTACACCGGCGTGCGCGTCGCCATCGCCACCGCCAAGGGGCTGGCGCGCGCGCTGGGCGTGCCGCTTCACGGCGGATCCACGTTGGCCGCGGTGGCCGCCGCCCGGTTGGCGGCGGGAGAACGAGGCGTCGCCGTTCTCGACGCCCGCCGTGGCAACGTCTACGCCGCGCTGGTGGAGCGCGCGCACGCGCTTGGCGAAAGCGCGCACGCGCTTGTCGAGAGCGCGCACGCGCCGGCCGCAGGCGCCGGACTCGAGCGCGCTCCGCGGGTGCGGGTGCTCGACGGGCCGCTCAAGCTCGCCACGGTCGACCTGCCCGACCGGTTCCCGGGGGAGCGCGTGCTGGAAGGGGCGCCTCCCGACGCCGCGGCCCTTGCGATGACCGTCGTCGACCGGGCCGGCGAGCGTCCCCAAGCGCCCGAGGCGGTGTACCTGTGAGCCGCTTGCCTGCAAGGGTATACTGCCTCACCGCGAGCGTGACGAGTGCCGTTCTCGCGGTCCGCGGTCGGCAAGCGCTTCCGGGCGCCCGCCGCGCGCGAGGCCGCGTGGAGAGATGCGGGAGCGACGAGCCGCGAGCCCCATCCGGGCGGGAGTGAGCATGTTCTTCAGATTGGGTCAAGAGATCGGGGTCGACCTGGGCACGGCGACCGTGCTGATCTACGTCAAAGGCAAGGGCATCCTGTTGCGCGAGCCCTCGGTCATCGCCATGGTGCGTGATACCGGTGAGGTGAAGGCGGTGGGCGAAGAGGCGTATCGCATGCTCGGCCGCACGCCGGGCAACATCGTGGCCGTCCGCCCGATGCGCGACGGCGTGATCGCCGACTACGACCTCACCGAGAAGATGCTGCAGGCGTTCGTGCGCAAGGTGCTGACCGGCCCGAGTCGTCTGTTCAAGCCGCAGATCATGGTGTGCGTCCCATCGGGCGTCACGGAGGTCGAGCGTCGGGCGGTGCTGCAAGCGACCCGCGAGGTGGGCGCGCGCAAAGCGTTCCTGATCGAGGAGCCGCTGGCGGCCGCGATCGGTGCCGGCGTCAAGATCGCCGAGCCGACCGGCTCGATGATCGTCGATATCGGCGGTGGCACCACCGACGTCGCCATCATCAGCCTTGGCGGAATCGTCGTGTCCGAGAGCCTGCGCATCGCGGGCAACGAGTTCGACGAGTCGATCATCCGGTACATCCGTCGCAAGGAGAACTTGCTCATCGGCGACCGCACCGCCGAGGACGTCAAGATGAAGGTCGGCGCGGCGGTGCTGCGCGGCCCGGACGACGACCTCGACATGGAGGTGCGCGGCCGCGACCTCATCAACGGCCTGCCGAAGACGATCCGCGTCACCACCAGCGACGTGGTCGAGGCGCTGCAGGAGCCGATCCAGAAGATCGCCGACGGGGT
This sequence comes from Trueperaceae bacterium, assembly GCA_046484635.1. Classification (GTDB taxonomy): domain Bacteria; phylum Deinococcota; class Deinococci; order Deinococcales; family Trueperaceae; genus CAZACZ01. Next base: position 101,574 of record JAWOIL010000053.1, on the reverse strand, counting down.
TCGCCGGGTGCTGGAGCAGGCCCCGCCGGAGCTCGTCAGCGACGTCATCGACCGCGGCATCATCATGACCGGCGGCGGGTCGCTGTTGCGGAACTTCGACGAGTTGCTGCGGCAGACGACCGGCATCCCGGTGATGGTGGCGGAGAGCGCGACCGACTCCGTCGCCCTCGGAACGGGCCAGGCGCTCGACATGATCCACGTGCTGCAAGACGCGCTCATCTCCGACAACTTCCTGCGCCGCTGACCATGCGCACGCCGCCGAGGCGCGAACGTGCGCGGTCCTGGCGGTGGGTCGTCGCGGCCCTGTCGCCCTTGTTGGCGCTCCTACTGGTGGCCTCTGCCATCGCTCAGGGGGCGCTCGACGTCCCCGCTGCGCGACGTCCCGACCTGAGCGTCGATGAGGTGACGGTCGGCCAACGTGGCCATGCCGTCACCGCCGGCCCAGCGAACCGTTTGGAGCACTTCCCGGTGGAGGTCGTCGCCATCCTATGGGACGCAGGTCCTGGCTTCCCACTGGTGCTGGTGCGTGCCGGTGGCCCCTTCATCGAAGCGACTGGCGGGATCGCTGCAGGAATGAGCGGAAGCCCGGTGTACCTCGACACCGACGGCGGCCAAGCGCTCCTCGGCGCGATCGGTTACGTCTTCCCCAACGCCGACCACGACCTGGCGTTGGTGACGCCGATCGCCGCCATGCGCTCGGCGGCGCCGACAGCTTCTGCCCCCGCGTACGACACGCAGGCGCAGCGTCCTCCGTTCGTTCCCGGGCTCGGACGAGCCGAGCCCGTCGCGACTCCCATCCTGATGTCGGGGACGTCGGAGAGGGCGGCGGCGATGCTGCGGCCGCTCTTCCGAGGCGCTGCCGTCACCCCGTTCCCGGCTCAGGGCGGTGGGATGCCGGCCGGGCGTGAACCGGCGTACGTCCCGGAGCCGGGCGGCGCCATCGCCGTCAACCTGGTGCGCGGTGACGTCGCCGTGTCCGCCGTCGGAACGATCACCACGCTCGACGAGGGCCAGTTGTTGGCGTTCGGCCACCCGTTCCTCGGGTACGGCACGGTGACGCTGCCGCTCGCACCGGCGTACGTGAGCGCCATCGTGGCCAGCAGCCAGGTGCCGTTCAAGCTGGCGAACGTCGGCTCGCGCCTGCTCGGCGTCGTCACCCAGGATCGTCCCGGAGCGCTCGCCGGCACGCTCGACGCCACGCCCGAGCTGATCGCCGTGACGTTGAACGTCAGCGGCGTCGGTGGCAGTGCCACCTACCGCTTCGAGGTGACCCCCGACGAGCGCCTCTACCCCGTTCTCGTCGCCGTCGCGACGCTGGAGCTCCTGGACCGCCACGTGCAACGCACCGGCGCCGGGTTCGCCGAGCTCGCCTGGGAGATCGCGTTCCGCGACGGCACCCACGCCAACGTCCTCGAGCAAGTCAGTCACCAAGACGACATCACCTGGGCTGCCGCGGTCCTGGCCGGCGGTCCGCTCGACGTCCTGGCCACCAACGTCTTCCGCAACGCCGACGTGACGCGCGTCGCGCTCAACGTGCGGCTCGACGATCGGCCGAGCGTCGCCACCATCGAGGACGTCGTGGCGGAGTCGAACGAGGTGGAGGCGGGTACGTCGGTCGTCGCCCACGTGCGCCTGCAGCCGTACCGCGAGAGCGCGGCCGTGAGAACCGTCACGGTGCCGCTACCGGCCGAGCGAACGGGCGAGTTGACCCTGTCGTTCCGCGGCGGCAGGGTCCCGCGCGAGGAAACGGAGCCCGACGACGACGAGCGCGACATCGGCGAGCCACGCTCGTTCGGCGAGCTGCTCGACGCGTTGCGTCAGCGCCTGCAGGCCAGCGAGCTGGTGGTGGAACTGCTCGACCCGGCAGGCGGCGCCGAACGGCTGCTGCGCGTGCCGTTCCCGTACGTGATCGAAGGCAGCCAGGTTCTGACCGTCACGGTGACGGACCCGGACGCTCCGGGCGAGAGCCTCGAGGCGCAGTCCCGTTCCTCGGACGGTGACGACGCGCGCACGACACGAGACGGAGACGCGGACGGGACGCCCGACACCTCCACCGGCGGCGCGTCTTCGGAGGGGGGAAGCGATGCCGCCGACTGAAGCGCCCACGCCAGGGGGCGAGCCCACGCCAGGGGGCGAGCCCACGCCTTCGGGTGAGCACGCGTTGGCCGCGCTCCTCCAGCGCATCGACGGAGCGCTGCACCAGCAGGTCGATGCGTCGCACCGGTCGGTTCGCGTGGGTCGCTTGCTGGCGCCCTCCGACCGCCCCGCCGCCGACGCCGTCGTCGTGCTCGGCGAAGGCGACGACGTGAGCGCGGTCGTGGCCTCGTGGCAGGGCGCCATGCCGGGCCTGCTGGTCGTGCGCTCCGGCGCCGTGCCCGCCGACTACACGGGCGCCGTCGTCGAGGTCCGCGATCCGCGCCTGGCACTCGCCCGCTTGAGCGAGGCGTTCGACCGCCGGCCGGTTCCGCCGCTCGGCGTGCACGAGGCGGCCGTGGTCGACCCGACCGCGCGCTTGGGACGCGACGTCGCCGTCGCGGCGGGCGCCGTGATCGGATCGCACGCGAGCGTCGGCGACGGCAGCATCGTCGGCCCCAACACCGTCCTCGGCCCCTCCGTTCGGATCGGCCCCGGTTGCCGCCTGCACGCCGGCGTGACGCTGTACGACGGCGTCGTCCTCGGCGCCCGGGTGACGGTGCACGCCGGCGCCGTTCTCGGCGCCGACGGGTTCGGATACGCCGCCGGTCCGGCCGGGGCGACCAAGATCCACCACACGGGGACCGTGACGATCGACGACGACGTCGAGATCGGCGCCCTGACCGCCATCGACCGTGGCACGCTCGACGACACCCGCGTCGGCGCCCGCAGCAAGATCGACAACCATTGCCAGATCGCCCACAACGTCGTCATCGGCCGAGACTGCCTGATCGCGGGCATGTCCGCGATCGGCGGCAGCGCCGTGGTCGAGGACGGCGTGATCGTGGGAGGCGCGGTTGCCATCAGCGACCACGTCACCGTCCATGCCGGGGCCCGCATCGCAGGCCGCAGCGGCGTCACCAAAGACGTACCCGCCGGAGAGACGTGGGCGGGCTTCCCGGCGCGGCCGTACCGTCGCTTCGTGCGGGAGCTCTACCTACTCGACCGGCTCGAGCGCATCTGGGAGTTCGTACGTACCCGCTCGACATCGACCATCGAGGCGCCCGAGGAAGAACAAGGATGACCGTCGTGGAAGGCGTCGCCATCCACTCCGGAGGGCGTTCGCGTGTGACGCTCTACCGGGACGCCGGACCCATCCGCTTCGTGCGGCGCGGGGTGCGCATCGACGCCACCGTCGACAACGTCGTCGGCACCGACCACGCCACCAGCCTCGGTGCCGAAGGTGAGCGGGTGCATCTCGTCGAGCACTTGCTGGCCGCGCTGCGCCTGGCCGGGTTCTGGCACGGTGTGACGGTCGTCGCGGAAGCCGACGAGCTACCGATCTTGGACGGATCCGCCGCTCCATGGCGGGAAGCGGTCGCCGGGCTCGGCGCTCCTCCGCCCGCCCCGCCGCCGATCGTGCCCGACGCGCTCGTCGTGATCGAGCGCGGTACCGCGACTGCCCGAGTCGACCCGGGCGAGACGACGCTCTGCTGCACGATCGACTTCCCGCACCCGGCCATCGGGCGACAACGTTGGTGCGGTCCGCCCGAGCGCTTCGGCGAGTTGGAGGACGCGCGCACCTTCGGCTTCCTGCGCGACGCGGTGTCCTTGTGGCAACGCGGTTTGGCGCTGGGCGCGACCAGCGCGCATGCTATCGTCTTCGGAGATGACGGGCCGCTCAGTCCCTTGCGTCACCCGGACGAACCGGTGCGCCACAAGGCGCTCGACGCCATCGGTGACCTCGTCCTGTTGGGCGCACCCATCGCCGCCCACGTGGCTATCGAGCGCGGCTCGCATGCGCTCCATCTCGAACTGATGCAGGCGCTCGCCAAGGACCCGGCGGCCTCGCGCGGAGCGAGCGAGTGAGCCGGGTGCTGGGAACGCGCGCATGACGCAGCCGTTGCGCGTAGCGGTGGTTGGTGCCGGCGTGATGGGCCGGTACCACGCCATGAACTACGCCGCCCTACCGCGCGTGGAGTTGGCGGCCATCGTCGACCCCGATCCCTTACGACGCGCCGAGGCCGAACGCTCGTTCGCGTGCAAGGCGTACCCCACCATCGACACCATGCTGGCCGCGGAGACCATCGACGCGGCCAGCGTCGCGGTTCCCACCAGCCTGCATCACGGGGTGACGCGAAGGCTGCTCGAAGCGGACATCCACGTCCTCGTCGAGAAGCCCGTTGCCACCGACGTTCCACAGGCGCTGGAGCTGGCCGAGCTGTCCCGCGCGCGCGGCCGCGTGCTGCAGGTGGGGCACATCACGCGTTTCTACCGCGCGGTGCAGATGCTCAACCACGAGGTGACCGCGCCGTACCTCATCGAGGCGCGCCGGCTGGTGCCGTCCGCTCGCGTGAAGGACGTCGGCGTCATCCTCGACCTGATGATCCACGACATCGACATCGTCCTCGGGCTGGTGCATGGCAAACCGATCAGCGTCAGCGCCGCCGGTCGCGCTCTGAACGGCAGCCCCCACGAGGACGTGGCGGCCGCCCAGATCGTCTTCGACGACGGCTGCATCGCCCGCTTCCTGGCGAGCCGCGTGGCGCCCGATCCCGAGCGGAGCCTGCTGGTCGCCGAACGTCACCAGACGTTGCGGGTCGACTTCGCCAAGGAGCCGTACACCGAGGTAGCCATCTTCCGGTCCGCTGCCGGTTCGACCGACACGGGCCACGTGCAGCTCGACAGGCACGTGGTGCACGAGGACAACCCGCTCCGGAACGAACTCGAGCACTTCGTCGCGCGCATCCGGCGCGAAGCCGACCCCATCGGGACGCTGGAAGACGACCTACGCTCCTTGACGTTGGCGTCTCGCTTGCTGACGGTGATGCGCGAAGACGCACCGGCGCTCGCCGCCTTCGCACCCGCCTGAGGCCGCGCGCGGCGCGCGCTCCTACCTGCGTTAGACTGCGCCCATGGCCGTCGACGTTCGTGCCATCCTCCCCCACCGGTACCCGTTCTTGTTGGTCGACGCGTTCGTGTCGCAAGACGGGAACGACTTCGAGTGCATCAAGAACGTGAGCCACAACGAGCCGTTCTTCCCAGGGCACTTCCCGGGCGAACCGGTCATGCCCGGCGTACTCGTCGTGGAGGCGTTGGCGCAGGCTGCGGCCGTCGGTCTGGCGGTGCGCGAGGGCAACGCCGTCGAGGGCAGCGCTGTCGAGGGTGCCGTCGGGTACCTGGCCGCCATCGAGCAGGCGAAGTTCCGGCGCAAGGTCGTTCCCGGCGACCAGCTGCGCCTGACCGGAACGATCGTGACGTTCCGCCGGGGCTTGTGCAAGGTCGAAGCCCGCGCTCTGGTCGGCGACGTGGTCGCTGCCGAGGCCAACCTGTCGTTCGTCTACGCCCGCTGAGCCGTCCATGAAGACCGACCCGAACGCCTCCGAGGCAGCCCGGACCGCATCCGGCGCCGTTACCCCGACCGGCGCCCGGATCGCGTCCGGCGCGGTGGTCCATCCGCGCGCGCGCTTGGCCGCCGACGTCGTGGTCGAGCACGGGGTGGTGATCGAAGACGACGTCGAGGTGGGGCCGGGGACACGACTGCTGGTCGGCTCGGTCGTGCACGCGGGCGCGCGCATCGGTGCGACCTGCCGCGTCGGCCCCTACGCCGTCATCGGCGGAGAGCCGATGGACACGCGCTTCCGAGGCGAACCATCGACCGCGGTGCTGGAAGACGCCGTCATCGTGCGCGAGTTCGCGACCGTGCACCGCGCCACCGGCGAAGGCGAGGAGACGCGCGTGGGCAGCGGCACGCTGGTGATGAGCTACGCGCACGTGTCGCACAACACGCGGGTCGGCGCCGGCTGCGTCCTCACCACGGCGGTCCAGCTCGGCGGCCACTCTCGGATCGGTGACCGCGCCGTGTTGGGGTCGGCGGCGTTGGTGCATCAGTTCTGCCGCGTGGGAGCGTACGCAATGCTCGGTGGCGCCAGCGCGGCCAACACCGACGTGCTGCCGTTCGCCATGGCGCGCGGCAACCCTGCGCGCCACTACCGACTCAACGCGGTCGGTCTGAAGCGCAACGGCTTCGACCCGGAGCGATACCGTGCGCTCGAGCGGGCGCTGCGCCTACTGCGCCTACGCGAACTCGACGCGCTCGAAGAGATGGCACGCCAGAACGAGGACGCCCGGACGCTGCTGACGTTCCTCCAGACGTCGAAGCGCGGTGTGGCGCGCTTCGTGACGCGCGGTCGCGATGCGGACTAGGGCGTATCCGGCACAGCCGGACCCGGGGGCACCGGACCCCGAGACCGTGGCCGCGTCGGCCGAACGCCACGTGGTCCTGGTCAGCAACGGCCCCGGAGAGCTCTACACCTGGACGCGCCCGGTGCTCGACGCGTTGCGCAAGAGCGCACCGGACGTTCGCGTGGCCATCGCCCTGGTGCCGTGCCAGTTCGCCTCCGGACACGAGGCCGAGATCGCCGCCACCTTCGGCGCCGACGTGGTGACCACGCCCGCGCAGTACCTGCGCTCCGCGGCGGTCGGTGCCGCGCCGGCGCCGCTGGTTCGCCCGCGGGACGAGGGCGACTCGCGTGGCGTGGTCATCGGTCTGGGCGGCAACGTCGCGCTGGCCACCGCCCTCGGGAAGCGCCTCGGGTACCCGGTGGCGCGCTACAGCTTCGAGCCGAACTGGCACCGTGAACTCACGTTCCTGCTGGTGCCCGACGACGAGGTTCGCCGCCGCGCGATCCGTGGCGGCGCTCCCGCTTCGTCGGTGCGGGTGGTGGGCAACCTGGTGGCCGACGCCGCCCACGCGGCCCGACCTGCGCCGGCGCCGGGCTCTCCGCACGTGCTCTTGTTCGCCGGCAGTCGCGACGGCTTCGCGGTGCATCTCATCCCGCTGTTGATCGCCGTCGCGGACCGGCTCGCGCCCACGTACCCCGGTGCCCGCTTCGTCTGGCCCGTGAGCCGCCTGCTTCGCGAGCAGACGCTGGCCGACGGCATCGCCGGCCGCCACGCCGACACCCTTGGCGGCGTTGCCGGCACGCGCGAAGGCGACGTCGTGCGCACCCCCGGCGGCGCCGAGATCGAGTTGGTGGACGAATCCGAGCGCTACGCGCACATGCGCGCCGCCGACGTGGCCGTGACCATCCCCGGCACCAACACGCTCGAACTCGGTGTCGCCGGGGTACCAGCGCTGGTGCTGCTGCCGCTCAACCGACCGGAACTCATCCCGCTGGAGGGCGTGGGCCACTGGCTGGGGCTGATCCCGCTGATCGGTCGGTACCTGAAACGCTACGCCGTTCGCCTGTTCGTGCAAGGACTGCGCGTGCCTGTCTCCCTTCCCAACCGGATCACGGGCGAACCGCTGATGGACGAGCTCAGCGGTAGCGTCGACCCCGACCTGGTGACCGCGCACCTACGCAGGTTGATCGACGACCCTGACGACCTCGCCGCCCGCCGCGCGCGCCTGAAGGCCACCATGCCGGCGCCGGGTGCCGCCGACGCCGTCGCGCGCATCGCCCTCGACCTCGCCGCCCCAAGAACCGGAACCACGAAGTGATCTACGACGACGCCCTGCTGTACGACATGCAGTACGAGGCGTACCGCGACGACCTGCCGTTCTACCTGCGCGCCGCCGCCGACCAGGGCGGCCCGGTGCTGGAACTCGGCGCGGGCACCGGCCGCGTCACCGCGGCCTTGGCTGCCGCAGGGCACGAGGTGGTCGCGGTGGACGCGTCGGCGGCGATGCTCGCCCGCGCCCGTGAACGCCTGGTCTCCCCCATCGCGTCGGGGCAGGTGACGCTGGTGCAGGCAGACATGCGCGACCTCGAGCTCGACCGGCGCTTCGCGTTGGTGGCTGCGCCGTTCAACACGCTCATGCACGCTTACACCCTGGCCGACCAGGACCGCACCCTGGCGAACGTGCGGGCGCACCTGGATCGGGGCGGCGCCTTCGCGTTCGACGTCTACCTCCCACGCCTCGGCGCCCTCGGAGTCGTTCGCAGCGAGCGCGAGTGGGACGACGTCGGCGGTGAGCGGGCCGAACTGTTCCTGGTGCAACACCACGACGGCACGCGCCAACTGCTGGAGAGCCGCTATCACCTCGACCGGCGTGACGGCGACGGCGTGGTGCGCCGCACCAGCGCGCGCCTGGTCCAGCGCTACTACCATCGCTTCGAGCTCGAGCGCGCGTTGCGCGCGGCCGGGCTCACTCGGACGACCTGGTTCGGTGGCTTCGACCGTCGCCGGCTGGACGAGGACAGTCTCGTGATGGCCGGCGTCAGCCGACGCGATTAGGGTCGGCCGCCGAGGGCACCACACGACCCACCAACCGCAGGTCACCGGCGCGCACCAGCAACGCCTCCGGCATGGCGAGTGTCGACCACAGCGCGAACGCGTCGAGGTCGTTCGCCCTGGCGAGCGCCGCGGCCAACACCGTCCCGTGCGTCACCAGTGCCAGGCGCTTGCCCGGACGCTCGGCGAGCGCCGCGCGCACGCCACGCTCGAAGCGCGCCACGGCCTCGTTGCCCGTCTCGCTCCCGAACACCAGCACGTCCGGCTGGGCGAAGAACCGACGGATCGTCTGGCGCCACTCTTCCGGGGCCAGTACCGGCGTGGCGCCGCGGTGATGCTCTTCCAAGTCGTGGCCGATCGTCGCCGGCACCCGCCACTCCTTCGCCAGCGCCCGACCGGTCGCGACGGCCTTGGGCTCCGAGCTGGTGACGACGGCATCGACTGGGGGCCCGGCCTCACGCGCGAGCAACTCGGCCAGGCGCCGTACGTCGTCCAACGCGGACGGCGCCAGGGTCCACGCCGCCGCCGGAACGCCCACCTGCGGTTCGGTACGGCCGTGCCGCACGAGCACCAAGTCGGACCTCACCCGTCGAGCGTCTCCATGGCGGCCGCTACGGCGCTGCCGCGGGTCGGTGGAGCCCCCACCGCCCGCATGGCGTCTTCCAAAGCGGCGGCCAGCACGATCACGTCGTAGCGGTCGGCCCAGCCCAGCAGCGAGGGCCGGATCAGCCGTGGCTTGAGCTCGTCCTGGCCGCCGCCGATGGTGATCCCGCGCTCCTGCAGGTGCCGCACCACGGCGGGCGCCTCGATGCCCTCCGGCGTCGTCATGGCCGCCACGGCCGGACTGGGGTACTGGGCGAAGCGTTCGAATCCGATCGCCGCGCCCGCCGCCAGGAGAGCGGCGTTCCACCGGCCGCGCTCGTGCCACACCGCCGCCATGCCACGTTCCAGGATCCCGCCGAGCGCGACCTCGAGCCCCGCCACCAGGTTCACCGCCGGGGTGAACGCGTTCTGGCCCTCGCGTTGCTTCACACGCTCGCGTCGCAGGTCGAGGTAGTACGTGGGCGGCAGGGCGTCGTCGCGCGACCACGCGCGCTCGGAGAGCCACACGAACGCGAGGCCGGGCGGGGTCATGACCCCCTTCTGCGAGCCCGACACCACGACGTCCAGGTCCCACTCCCGTGGGCGCAACTCGGCGGCCGCCAGGCTGGTGACGGCGTCCACCAACACCAGCGCGTCGGGACGTGCCGCCCGGACCGCCGCCGCCACGGCCCGCACGTCCGTGAGGGCCCCGGTCGATGTCTCCGAGTGCACCACCGTCACGGCTGCGAGGTCGGGGGTCTTCTCGAGCGCCTCGGCGAGGGCGGCCATGTCGACGTTTGCGCCGGCGGGCGCCGCCACCTCGTGCACGTCGTACCCGAACCTGCGCGCTAAGTTCGCCCAGCGTTGCCCGAACTTCCCGGCGTGCACCGCCAACACCGGCGCGCCCTGCGGCACGCACGCCAGCAGCGCCGCCTCGAAGCCGGCAGTACCGCTACCGGTCAGTACCAACACGTCGTCTCCCGGCACCAGGAAGACCTCGGCGAGCTGCCCCCGCACCCGCAGCAGCAAGTCCCGGAACGCCGGCGAGCGGTGGTGCGTCACTGGGCGCGCCATCGCTTCGAGCACCGCTGGTGGCACTTCCACCGGCCCTGGGGCGTAGAGTCGCTGCTTCACGCTCGCAACGGCGCCCTTCGTGGTGGCCGCGCCCGTCGCAGGCGCGCCGCGCTCCGCCCCGCCCGTCACAGCCGCACCAACCGCAGGGTGCGGATCACGTCACCGAGGTCGCGCAACACGTCGAGCACGTGATCGGGGGGCGCCTGATCGAGCGTCAGGACGAACATCGCCAGGCCGTCTTCGCTGACGCGCGAGAGCTGCATGCTGTTGATGTTCACGCCGGCGTCACCCAGCACCGTGCCGACGCGACCGACCGCCCCCGGGCGATCGAAGTTGGTGCACACCAGCATGGTGCCTTCCGGGCGGATCTCCAGCGGGTAACCGTCGATGCTGGTGATGCGTGGTTGACCCGCCAACACCGTGCCGCCCACCGTGGCGCGCGAGCCGTTCGCCACGGCCGTGACCAGCACGTGGGTGGTGTAGCCGCTGCTACGCGCGGCCCGCACCTTCGAGACGCGGATGTCGCGGTCGCGCGCGATCGACTCCGCGTTGACGTACGTGGGTGGTTGGTCGAGGTACGGCTCCAGCAAGCCCTTGGTCACGGCCGTGGCGATCGGATCGGGGTCGATCGGGAAGTCACCGGAGAACTCCACCTCCAGCTCACGCACGCGGCCGCCCACCAGTTGCGCCGCGGTGGCGCCGAGGCGCTCGCCCAGTTCCAGGTGGACGCCCAAGGCGGCCATCACCTCGGGCGCGAGTGCAGGGGCGTTGACGATACCCCGCGAGTAGTCGCCGCGAAGCGCCATCACGGTCCGTTCGAGGATCTCGGTGCCCACGCGACTCTGCGCTTCGCGCGTGTTGGCGCCGAGGTGCGCCGTCATCACGACGTCGTCGCGTTGCAACAGAGGATGGTCGGGGCGTGGAGGTTCGTCGACGAACACGTCGAGGCCCGCCCCGAACAGGTGCCCCGTCTCGAGCGCCTCCCACAGGGCGCGCTCCTGGACGATGCCGCCGCGAGCGGCGTTGACCACCACGGCGCCCTGCGGCAGCGCCCCCAGCTCGGCGGCGCCGATCATGCCATCGGTCTCGTCGGTCAGCGGCGTGTGGACCGTAAGGAAGTCGGAGCGCCCCAGCATGGCGTGGAGGTCGTCGAAGAGCTCGACGTTCAACTCCTCGGCGCGCCGACGCGTGATGTAGGGGTCGTAGGCCGCCACCTGCATCCCTAGCCCCAGAGCGCGCCGCGCCACCAACGAGCCGATGCGGCCGAGTCCGACGATGCCGAGGCGGGCGCCCAGCACTTCGCGGCCGAGGAACTTGCGATCCCAGGTTCCCACGCGCGTGAGGCGGTCCGAGCGGGCCACGCCGCGAGCGGCCGCCAACATCAAGGCGAGGGCCAACTCCGCGGCCGAGACGTTGTTCGCCTCCGGCGCGTTGACCACCAGGATGCCGCGACGGCTGGCGGCCTCGAGGTCGATGTTGTCGACACCGACGCCGCCGCGCCCCACCACCTTGAGGCGCGCCGCGGCGGCGAGGAGCTCCTCGTCGACCTGGGTTCGACTGCGCGTGATGATGGCGTCGTAGTCGCCGACGATCCGCAGCAAGGTCTCTCGGTCGATGCCCGCGCGGTCTTCCAACGTGACGTCGGGGGTGTCGAGCACAGCGAGCTGGATGGCGTCGGTGACCAGGATCCGGGACATACCGCGAAACGATAGCACTTCACCCCGGGCGCGAACCGGGCCGCGACGCCGCTTCGGTACCCTGCCGCCGGCTCGCTAGGACGGCGCCCGGCGCGACGTCAATCGACGAAGCCCGTCACCGACCAACCCGAAGGCACCGGGAACGAATCGACGCCCAGCACGTCCATCGACAGCTCGCCTTCGAGGCGGAGAAGCGTGGAGTAGCCGTCGAGCGCCGCCTGCAACGACGCCTGCGCGTCGGCCGCGAGGTCTTCCACGTCCGGGTAGAACAGGAGGTCGATGCGCGTTGCTTGCCCCGCCGCCAGCGGCACCGGCCGCATGTCGGAGCGCGCGATGGGCCAGCCCCCCAAGCTCAAGGTCAGGTCCTTGCCGTGGAGGAAGTACCCGATGTCGCCCGGGTTCGCCGCCTGCAACACCACCTGCACCACCGGCACGTCGCTGCGGAGCAGGAACGCGCGGCTGTCGTCTTCGTCGAGGCGCAGTAGCGGCGCCTGCACCGTCTGGCGCGCCAACGTCGTGCCGTCGACCAGCACGCGGCTGCGCGTCTCGAAGGCGTGGCTGGCAGAACGGAACCGCAGCGTCCCCTCGACGCGGAACGGCAGCGGACGATCCGCGAACGCGCGCACCACGGCACGCAGGAGGTCGCCGGAGCCCCGCAACTCGGTGACGATGTCGAAGTCGACCGGCGCGGTGGCGCCTGGCTCGAGGTAGACCGTGGGCGCGAGGGCGCCCTTCACGACCTGTTTCCCCTCGAGGAAGACGGTGTACGTGACGGCATCGAGGTGGATCCCGAAGGCGTTGGGGTTGTGCGCCAGCGTGCCGATGGTCATCGCCAAGCCACCCCCAGCGCCGGGCGGGTCGAAGCGCTCGATGCTGGTGCGTCCCGGGATCAATTCGAACGTCGGCGGCGCGATGTCCGCGATCTGCTCCGCGCTCCGGATCTCGGCCCGCGGCGCGCACCCGCTCATGCCCGTCAGGACGAGCGTCGCGACGGCGAAGACGGCGAGCTGCACGATGCGCGGGAGCCGGCGAAGCACGAAGGCAGTCTAGCAGACCGTCCTCGTCGCGCCGTGAGCGCACGATGGGCGCGACGAGCGCTACCGCTCTCCGTCGTCCAGACGCCGTCGCGTGCGCCGTTCGGGCGCCTCCGGCACGAACGGCAGCAGCGCTGCGACCGCGAAGATGGTCAGCGTTCCGTACGTCACGGCCGGCACCACGTCGAGCGCCCACTGTCGATCGCGTAGGACCACCACGACGAGCACGAGCAGGGGTACGGCTGCGTACACGAGGCCCGTCACCAGCGGCGTGAACGCTGCCAGCCAGGGGCGCGTCACGGCCCAACTGCGCGCGGCCCACGTTCCCATGGCCGCTACGACCAGCGCGGCCACGAGGAAGAGCGCCACCGTCACGCTGCCGACGTCGGCCCGCACCGCAGTCCACGCCACCGTTGCCGCATGCAGGGGTAGCAACGCGATGGCCACCGTCGCCACCGACCCGAACCTCGCTCGCCCGAGCGCGATGCGCAGCACGAAGCCCGCGCCGAGCCCAGCTGCGATCGCGAGCGCCAACAGGCGCGTCAACATCCTCAGATCACCTCCCGCACCATCACCGCTTCACTACGACGGCGCAACTCGACCCGTAGTCGGGACGCCCACGGCGCCCGCAGATCCGGGTCGGCCTCCAGCATGCGCTTCGCGAGATCGCGCGCCTCCTCGATGATCGCCCCGTCGGTCACCAGGTCGCCGATGGACAGCTCCGGCAGCCCGGACTGACGCGTGCCGCGCACGTCGCCCGGGCCCCGCAGCTGCAGGTCCATCTCGGCGATGGCGAAGCCGTCGCCATGCTTGGCGACGATCTCGAGCCGCTTCTGCGTCTTGCGGCTACGGTCCCCTGCTACCAGCACGCAATGGCTCTCGTGCGCTCCTCTGCCGACCCGCCCACGCAACTGGTGAAGCTGCGACAACCCGAACCGCTCGGCGTTCTCGATGATCATGACGGTGGCGTTGGGCACGTCGACCCCCACCTCGATCACGGTGGTGGACACCAGCAGGTCGACGTCGTGGCGCCGGAACGCGGCCATCACGTCGTCCTTCTCGGCCGCCGGCATGCGCCCGTGGAGGACACCGATCCGAGCCTCGGTGGGCAGGATGGAGCGCAGGTCCTCGGCCAGTTGGGTGGTGGCCACCACCTCGTCGAGCGCCTCGCTCTCCTCGATCAGCGGTGTCACCACGTAGACCTGGCGCCCGGCCCGTACCTGCTCCCAGGCGAAGCGGTAGATCTCGCGCCGGCGGGCGGCGTTGACCAACCGCGTCGCGATCGGCTTGCGGCCGGGCGGCATGCCGTCGATGACGGTGAGTTCGAGGTCGCCGTAGGTGGTGAGCGCGAGCGAACGCGGGATCGGCGTGGCGCTCATCACCAGCACGTCGGGCATGCCCCGCACCAGGCTCCGGCGCTGCGTGACCCCGAAGCGGTGTTCTTCGTCGATCACCGCCAGACCGAGGTCGCGGAACACCACCCCTTCCTGGATGAGCGCGTGCGTTCCCACCGCCAGGTCGGCCTCGCCGTCGTTCAGGCGCGCCCGGGCAGCGCGACGTTCGGTGGCCGTCATGGCGCCCACCAGCAGCTCGGAGCGGACCCCGAGCGGGTAGAGGTACTGCTGCAGGTTGAGGAAGTGCTGCCGCGCGAGGATCTCCGTCGGCGCCATCAAGGCGGCCTGAGCACCGTTCCGAACGGCCACGTAGATGGCCGCGGCGGCGACCGCCGTCTTGCCCGAACCGACGTCGCCTTGCAACAGCCGCGCCATCTGCCTAGGCGCCTGCATGTCGGCGAGGATCTCGTCCAATGCCCGCTCCTGTGCCTGCGTGAAGTCGAACGGAAGGACGTCTTCGAACGCCGCAAGGTCGTCCGAGTCGACTCGGAACGATCGCCCGGCACGGTTCGGGTCGCGACTGCGCAGCACGGCCAACTCGAAGAACAGAAAGTCGTCGAACTTGAGCCGCCGCATGGCGCGGCCCAGTTCCTCTTCGGAGGCCGGGAAATGCACCGCCCTTAGCGCCTGGTCTAGCGGGATCAGGTCGTGCCGGCCGAGTAGGCTGCGCGGGAGGTGATCGGGGACTTGGCCGAGAGCGTCGAGCAGGCGTCGGGCCGCCCTACGCACGTACGCTTGGCTCAGACCTTGGGTGCTGGGGTAGATGCCGACGATGCGGTCGAACGAGAGCGACTCGCTGTCGTCGTCGACTTCGAACCCCTGCACGAGGATCTCCGCCTGGCGGCCCACGCGTTTGACCTTGCCGCTCAACACCAAGCGCGCTCCAGGGAAGACCTGCTTCTCGAGCCAGGGTTGGTTGAACCACACCGCGGTCACGCGCGCTCCGCCAGCGTCCATCAGACCCGCGCGGAAGACGTGCATGCCCCGCCGGGACTTCATGCCGGCGCGGCTGACGACCTCGCCGCGTACGGTGGCGACTTCGCCATCGCGCAGCGACGCGAAGGCGGGGAGCGCGCGACGGTCCTCGTAGCGACGCGGCAGGTGATAGAGCAGGTCGCGGTACGTGCCGACGCCGACCTCCCCGAGCTTCTTCGGCGCTTGGTGGCCGACGTCCACCAAGCGTTCCGTCAACGGCGCGTCGAGGCCGTCCGGCCGCAGCCGCGCTTCGCGCGCCTCGGGGCTGGCGCTCGCGGCGGCCGGTGCCGCCTGGTCCTGCGCCGCGAGCTCCGTCAGCACGGCCTCGAGCCGGTCGCGCCGTTCGTCGGTCGTCATGTTCGCGTACCCGTCCAGCGTGCTGGCCAGCGGTCGAAGCGATGCCGGGAGCCCACGGACGAGCGCTTCCACGCCACCGACGATCACGGTGTCGTGGCACCCGCTGCGAAGCTCCAACTGGAGGGGCCTCCGCAGTCGCCCCTTCCAATCGGCAAGCGTGGCCATGCGGCCAGTCTACCGCCCGCTAATGTGACCTTTACCACACAGCCCTGCGGGGTCTAGGATGAGGGGACGCCCCTGCCCCGGTGCGGATGTCCGCCCGGCGACCGCTCGGGTCCGCTCGAGGCAAGGAGGCGAACGTCGGGGCCAACGTGCGGCCCGGTTCGCACGGCACGCTCACGGCCCACGACGTTGGGGGAGGTGCCCATTGGCTATGTCGAACGCTCGATTCGCGTGAACCCCATGAAGGCTGCGAACGACGCCGCGTGCCACGTCACGACTCGGCGCTGCGGCGGGAAGGGGAACCAAGATGCGTAGAATCCTCACCTGGATCGCTTCGTTGGCGTTGGCGACGGGATTCGCTTACGCCCAGGGCGAGCTCGAGATCTTCTCTTGGTGGTCCGGTGACGAAGGTCCTCCGCTCGAGGCTCTGATCGACCTGTTCGAACAGCAGAACCCCGGCATCGAAGTCATCAACGCCACCGTCACCGGCGGCTCCGGCGTGAACGCGCGCGCGGTCCTCAAGACGCGCATGCTCGGCGGCGACCCGCCCGACTCGTTCCAGGTCCACGCCGGCCAGGAACTGATCGGCACCTGGGTCGCGGCGCAGCGGATGGAAGACATCACCTTCCTGTTCGAAGAGGAGGGCTTCTTCGATGCCTTCCCGCCCGCGTTGATCGAGCTGATCAGCACCGAAGAGGGCACCTGGAGCGTCCCGCTCAACGTCCACCGCTCGAACGTGATGTGGTACGTCCCGGCCAAGCTGGAGGAGTGGGGCGTCGAGGTCCCGGCGACCTGGGACGACTTCTTGGCGATCTGCCCGACGCTGCAAGCAGCCGGCGTGACGCCGTTGGTCGTCGGCGAGAACTGGACCCAACAGCACCTGTGGGAATCCGTGGCGCTGGCCCTACTCGGCGCGGATGACTACGCGGCGCTGTGGACCGGTGAACTCGGGTTCACCGATCCGAAGGCGATGGCCGTGTGGGACACCTTCGGCCAGATCCTCGACTGCAGCAACGACGACGCGGCCGGCCTGTCCTGGCAGCAAGCTACCGACAGGTTCGTGAACGGCACCGCGGCGTTCAACGTCATGGGCGACTGGGCCGAAGGGTACATGGTCACCACGCTCGGCCTCGAGCCGGGCACCGGCTTCGCCTGGCAGGCGTCCCCCGGCACACAGGGCGTGTTCATGATGCTGGCCGACGCCTTCGGCCTGCCGAAGGGCGTCGCCAACCGCGACGCCACCGTGGCATGGCTGCGGCTGATCGGCTCCAAGGAAGGTCAGGACACCTTCAACCCGATCAAGGGCTCGATCTCGGCCCGACTCGACGCCGACCTGGACATGTATAGGGCCTACTCGCGCTCGGCGGCAGCCGACTGGCAGAACGACGTCATCGTCGGCAGCCTGGTGCACGGCGCGGTCGCGAAGGAAGCGTTCATGAGCGAGTTCGCGACCGTCATGGAGATCTACCTTGCGTCGCGTTCCGGCGAGCAAGCCGCCAACGCTGCGCAAGCGATCGCCAACCAGGTCGGTCTGGGGCGGTAACGTCGTCCGTCCGTGGGGAGGGGGTCCTGTCCCCTCCCCACGCCTCCTCACCAGCACGCCAAGACGCACCGCCCGAGGGCTGCCATGAAGCTCACCCGCGACCGGGTCACCGCCATCCTGATGATCTTGCCGTCGTTGATCCTGCTCGCGATCTTCGTCTACGGCTTCATCGGCCGCACCGGGTACGTCTCCTTCACCGACTGGGGTCAGGATCCCTCCCAGGCGCTCGCGCTCGACCCGGAGCTGCACTTCGTCGGCTTCGAGAACTACCGCCAGCTCTTCACGGGGATCATCAACACCCGCTTCCGTCAAGACCTCGTGAACACGTTCTTCTTCACGGCGTTCTTCTTGGCGGGCTGCCTCGGCCTCGGTCTCGGTCTCGCCGTCCTCCTCGATCAGAACGTGCGCGGCGAGGGGTTCTTCCGCACCGTCTTCCTGTATCCGTTCGCGCTGGCGTTCATCGTGACAGGCACCGCCTGGCGCTGGCTGCTGCAACCCAGCGGCGGCGTGAACGGACTGCCGGAGTTGATCGGTCTGCCGCGTCTGTCGTTCCGCTGGCTCACCACCCGGCGTCAGATCTGGCGCTTCGATTGGAACGACCTGCCCACGCTCACCGGCGTCGTCGTCGCGCTGGTGCTGCTCTACGTGGCATGGCGCGCCTGGCGCTCCGGCAAACGCGGACGCGCCTGGACGGCGTTCGCCCTGACGATCTTGGTGGGTGCTTGGGCGCTCTTCCGCGCCCCCGACGTCCGGCTGCTCCCCTTCCCCGAGACGCACGGCTTCAACGTGGCGTTCGTGGGCATCGTGTTGGCAGCCGTGTGGCAGATGTCGGGCTACACCATGGCGCTCTACTTGGCGGGCCTGCGCGGCATCCCCGACGAACTGCGTGAGGCCGCGCGCGTCGACGGCGCCAGCGAATGGCAGCTGTACCGCCACGTGGTGCTGCCGCTGCTCGGACCCATCACGCTGTCCGCCATGGTCATCCTGGGCCACATCAGCCTGAAGATCTTCGACCTGGTTTGGGCCATGGCCGGTTCCGACAACGCCACCACCGACGTCCCCGCGCTCTTGATGTACCTGCGCAGCTTCCGAGCGAACCAGTTCGCTTCGGGCGCTGCCATTGCCGTGGTGCTGCTGCTGTTGGTGGCAGTCGTCATCGTGCCGTACCTCTATGCCAGCCTGCGCTCGGAGGTCCGTCGGTGAGCGCCGTCCTGACCACCAAGCGCCGCCTCACCGGCGACCCGGGCTCGCGTCCCCGCAGGCGCTGGATCGTCTATCTCCTGCTGGCCGTCGCCGCCGCGTTCTACCTGCTGCCGATCTACCTGGTGGTCATCACCAGCCTGAAGCGTCCCGCCGACATCGACCTTGCCACCACCTGGGCGCTCCCGCCTGTCTGGAACTGGGCGAGCTACGCCACCGCTTGGACGGCGTTCGCGCCGACGCTGCAGAACAGCTTCGTGCTCGCCGTGTCCGCCACGGTGATCTCGGCGCTGATGGGTTCGATGAACGGCTACGTGCTGTCGAAGTGGCGCTTCCCGGGGGCGCGCATCGTGTTCCCGCTGATGCTCTTCGGAATGTTCATCCCGTACCAGTCGATCCTCATCCCGTTGTTCCAGTTCCTGCGCGACATCGGCCTGTACGGCAGCATCTGGGGTCTGGTGATGGCGCACGTGGTGTACGGGCTTCCGATCACCACGTTGATCTTCCGCAACTTCTACGCGGAGATCCCGGACGAGATGATCGAGGCCGCGCGCATCGACGGCGCCGGCTTCTTCGGCATCTACTCGCGCATCGTGTTCCCGTTGTCGATCTCCGGCTTCGTGGTCGTGATCATCTGGCAGTTCACGCAGATCTGGAACGAGTTCCTGTTCGCCGTCACGCTCACGAGCCAGAGCTCGCAACCGATCACCGTCGCGCTGGCGCAACTCGCCGGCGGCGAGGCGGTGAACTGGAACCTGCCGATGGCCGGTTCGGTGCTGGCCGCGCTGCCCACCCTCATCCTGTACATCGTGCTGGGCCGGTACTTCATCCGCGGCCTGTTGGCTGGTTCGGTCAAGGGTTGATCCCGGGCGCCGGTCGACGACCGCTCCCGAACCACGTGCGAGGCCCGGTTCGGAACCAGCGCCGAAGGCTGGCTCCGAACAACGCGTTGCACCGGTTGTCAGCCGGACGGGCCACGCGTATGCTCGGAACCGGTACGACAAGCCGTGGAAGCGCGAAGAGCGCTCCGATCCTCGATGGGAGTGAAGCACGTGATGAAGCGAATCGTGTCCGTCTTGCTCGCGTTGGCGCTGACGTCCGCGTTGGCCACCGTGAGCGCGCAAGCGACCTACGACCTCGGTGGCCGCACGTTGATCGTCGGCTCCGACACCACCTACCCGCCGTTCGAGACCGTCAACGATCAGGGCGAGGTCGTCGGCTTCGACGTCGACATGGTGAACGCCATCTGCGCGGTCATCAACTGCGTCGCCGAGTTCCAGACCACGGCCTGGGACGGCATCTTCGCCGCCATGGCCAACGGCGAGTTCGACTTGATCGCGTCGGGCATCACCATCACCGAAGAGCGCGCACAGGTGGTCGACTTCACCGAGCCGTACCACGAGGTCAACCAGGCCGTCGCCGTCCGCACCGAGGACGAGAACCTGACGCTGGCCGATTTCACCGACGGCGACCTGCTGCTCGGCGCCCAGACCGGCACCACCAATGCCATCCTTGCAGAGGAGCTCGTCGGTCGTGATCGCCTTCGCATCTACGACGACTTCAACGCCGCCATGCTTGCCCTCATCAACAGCGACGTCGACGGCGTGATGATCGACGACACCTCCGCAGACGCGTTCGTGCAGCAGTACGCCGGTCAGGTCGTGGCGGCCATCCGCAACGTCGAGTCGGGCGAGAAGCTCGGCATGGCGGTGCAGCCGGGCGACGAATTGGTCGACGCGCTGAACTACGGCCTGCAGCAGATCCAGGAGGACGGCACGCTGGCGGCGCTCGTCGAGAAGTGGTTCTCGGGCGAACCCGAGTAGGCGTCTAGGGACCGGAATGCGAGTCATGGTCGCGTCGGCGTCGCTGACGCCACGCACGGCGGCGCGGGTCGGGCGACTCACCCCCGGCCCGCGCCGCCGGTTCGGGCACGACCATGCCTGAACGCCGCGCCGCGCCCCGGCGCGGACTCTTTCGCAACGTACGCCCCAGCTACCTGATCCTGCTGACGGCGCTACCGTTCGTCGTCTACTTGTTCCTCAGTTCCGATCGCTACCAGAGCGCGCTGCGATTCTTGTTGCCTGGCCTGGGCACCACCGCCTTCGTCACGGTCATCGCGTACGTGGCGGCTTCGGTGCTGGGCCTGATCCTCGCCGGCCTGCAGATGCTACGCCTCGGCGAGCACACGATCCGGAATTTCCTGATCGGGAGCGCCGCGCTCCTCCTCGGCGCCGTAGCGCTGTTCACGCGTCCGCAGTTGCCCTACAGCCTGATCGGCGAAGCCGAAGGACGCGTCGCCATCGTCCAAGGTACGCCTGCCGGCGCGGCGGTCCGCGTCCGGGCAGGCGACTACCCGGGCGCCGCCGGCCCGCTCACCGTGCGGGCGGTGCCGGACAGCACCGCCGCCCTCGAACGCCTGGCCAGCGGCGTGGTCGCCGCAGCCTTCGTGCCCAGCGCGGACGTGCCCGAGGACATACCCGTGCTGTGGGAGACGACGTTCCTCGCTCCCAAGTGGAAGCGTCCCGCCATGTTCCTCGTGGTGCTCGGCGCATTGGGCCTGTCGCTCTCCTTCGCCGCGTGGCAGAGCGGCCATCACCCCCTTCGCCTGGTGGCCGAGCTGTACGTCGACGTCCTGCGCGGCATCCCCATGCTGGTGGTCATCCTCTACGTCGGCTTCCCCCTGCAAGGCGCCATCCGCGACGCGACGGGCGGCCTGATCGACATGTCGCGCTTGACGCGGGGCGTGGTCGGCATCTCGCTCGGCTACGCAGCGTACATGGCCGAGATCTTCCGCGCCGGCATCGAGGCCATCCCCAAGGGCCAGGTCGAGGCATCTCGCAGCCTCGGACTCACCACCTGGCAGACGGCGCGCTTCGTGGTCCTGCCGCAGGCCCTGCGCATCGTCGTTCCGCCGCTCGGCAACGAGTTCATCGCGATGCTGAAAGACACGTCGCTGCTCTCCGTGTTGTCGATCCGGGACATCACCCAGCGCGCGCGCGAGTTCCAAGCGGCCAACTTCGAGGTCTTCCCACCGTTCAACACCGTGGCGCTCCTGTACATCGTCTTGACGCTGATGGCCTCGAGCGTCGCCAAGTCGGTCGAGCGACGCACCAGCTGGACCCGTTGACGTCAACCGGCGCCACGTTCCAGCACCAGCGCGCGCACGACGGCGGGTACACTCACGCCATGTCGGAATCCCCCGTCGCGCACGTCGACCTCGCTGCCATCCGCCACAACCTGGCTCGCGTCCGTGACCGCGTGGCAGCCGATACGAAGATCCTCGCTGCCGTGAAGGCCGACGCCTACGGTCACGGGCTGGTGCCGGTGTCGCGGGCGTTGGAGGCGGCCGGCGTCGCCTTCTTCGGGGTGGCGACGCCCGCCGAGGCGATGGCGCTACGGGAGGCCGGCGTCCAAGCCGGCCTACTGCTCCTGAGCCCGGTGCGCGACGCCGCGACGATCACCCGCTTGGTCGACGCCGACGTCTCGCTGACCGCCACAGACGCTGCGTCGCTCGACGCCTACGCGCGCGCTGACGCGCCCGGGCAGCGCAAACTGCACCTCAAGGTCGACACCGGCATGGGACGCCTCGGGCGCCAGTGGCGCGACACGACCGAGCTCGCGCGCGCCATCGACCGCCGCCCGGACTGGGTGCTCGAAGGCGTCTGGACGCACTTCGCAGCGTCCGACGACGAGGACCGGAGTTACACGCTCGGCCAGATCGAGGCGTACCGGAACGCGCTGGAGGCACTGGACGCCGCGGGCCTTACGCCACCGCTCAGGCACGCGGCCAACTCCGCCGCCATCGTCGCCTACCCGGAAGCGGCGTTCGACATGGTGCGGCCTGGCATCTGTCTCTACGGCTACCACTCGAGCGACGTGGTGGCCGCGCTCGAGCCGGGTCTGCGGCCCGCCATGCGGCTGGCGGCGCCCGTCACCTTCGTGAAGCGCGTCACGGCGGGCACCAGCGTCTCGTACGGCAACCTGTGGCGCGCCCCGCAGGCCACCACCGTCGCCACGGTACGGATCGGGTACGCCGACGGCTACGCCAGGTCCTTGAGCGGCAAGGCCTGGGTGTCGGTCCAGGGCGAACGCCGGCCGGTGGTCGGACGCGTGTGCATGGACCAGATCATGGTCGACGTCGGCGACCTGGGCGTGGCGCCCGGCGACGAGGTGACGCTGTGGGGACCGCCAGGGCCCGACGCCGAGAGCCTGGCGCGCGCCATCGGCACCGTGTCCTACGAGCTGCTCACCGGCGTCGGGGCGCGGGTGGAGCGCGCCTACACGGGCTGACAGGCCGCGCGCCGCTGCGTCAGGACGCCTCCGCCTGGTCGACCTCGCCGGTAGGTTCGCGCTCCCCGCCGTCGGGCGTCGCCAGCACCGTGATGACGCGGCGCTCGTCGGCCTGCTCCACCGTGAACGTCACGCCTTCCCGCACGACCGTCTCGCCCGCCTGGGGGATGTGGCCCAACTCGTCGATCAGGAACCCCGCCAGCGTGTCGTAGTCGCCGTCGTCGTCGAAGGTGACGTGCAGTGCCGCAGCCACGGACTCGAGGTGCGCGGCGCCCTGGGCGCGGTACCTGCCGTCTTCCAGCACGACGATGTCCTCTTCCTCGTCCTCGTCGGTCTCGTCGTAGATCTCGCCGGTGATCTCCTCGATGATGTCTTCGAGCGTCACCACGCCGGACGTGCCGCCGAACTCGTCCACCACCACCGCCATGTGGTTCTTGCGGATGCGCATGTCGCGCAGCAGGTTGAGGATCGACAACGTCTCCGGTACGTACTGCACCGTCGTCATGAGGTCGGCCACCCGGGTGCTCTCGAGTGCGTCGGGGCGCCCCAGGTACGGCAGCAGATCGCGGGCGTAGACCACGCCGCGGATGTTGTCGATCGTCTCCGAGTAGACCGGAAGACGACTGTACCCGTGCTCGGTTACCAGCTTGAGGAGCTCCATCAACGGTGCGTCCCCGCCGATGGCGATCACGTCGACGCGTGGCGTCATGACTTCGCGCACGACCGTCTCCTCGAGGTCGATGACGCCGCGGATCATGGCTTGCTCCTGCGCCTCGATTACGCCCGACTCCTCGGCGCTGCGCAGCATCAGCCGTAGCTCGTTCTCCGACATCAGAGCGGCGTTGGTCGGCTCGAGCCGGAACAGGCGCAGCACCTGACCGGTGATCCACGTGAACGCCAGGCCGATCGGGTACAGCACGATGGAGAGTAGATAGACCGGTCGGATCACCGCGCGGGAGAACCCGACGGAGTGATGCACGGCGATCGACTTGGGCGTGATCTCCCCGAACACCAGCACGAGCAGCGTCATGATGCCCGTGGCGTAGCCCACCGCCGCCGCCTCGGAGAAGCCCTGGGTACGCGACAGCTGGATACTCATCTGCGTCACCAGCGCGGTGGCGGCGATGTTCACCAGGTTGTTGCCGATCAGCAGGGTGGTGATGAACCGCGTCGGGTTGCGTTCCAGCAAGGCGAACGCACCGGTAGGGTCGAGGCCCTCATCCCGTAGTTGCCGGATCTTCCACTCGCCGATGGCCGTCAGCGCCGTCTCCGAACCGGACAGGAAGCCGGAGAGTAGCAACAGGACCACCAACAAGGCAATCTGCCCGACGCTCACCGCGGGGCGGCCGGCATCGGTCGTCTGTGCGAGGACCAGACTCAGGAGGGGTACGAGGATCAGTACGGGGGCGACGCGCAGGAAGCGTCGCAATCGATCAGGTGGGTTGTCTTCCATCAGTCATCGGGATTGTAGCACAGCCGCCGAACCGCTCAGGGACCGCGTTCGCGCCGTGTCGGTCTGGCAGGAACCCGCTCGCTGCGGGGCGCTCGCCGCTTCGGCCCGCGGCCTACGGGTGCGCGGTATGCTCGCCGAACGCCATGGCTACCATCGTCGTTGAAGGACCGATCGGCGTCGGGAAGACGAGCCTGGCGCGCTACCTCGCCGAGGAGCTGCGCGCCCGGTTGTTGCTGGAAGCCGTGGAAGAGAACCCGTTCCTGGCCGACTTCTACCGCGACCCCGCGCGCTACGCGTTCCCGACCGAGACGTTCTTCCTGCTCTCGCGCTTCCGCCAGCACAGCGATATCGTCCAGGATGGGCTCTTCCAGCGCCACACCGTCGCCGATTACCTGTTCGACAAGACCTACCTCTTCGCCTCGTTGAACCTCTCGGGGGACGAGTTCGAGCTCTACCGCGGCCTGTTCGAGCAGCTGCGTTCGCGCTTGCCCGACCCCGACCTGGTCGTGTACTTGCGGGCGCAGCCTGCGCTGCTGCTGGAGCGCATCGCCAAGCGCGGACGCGACTTCGAGGCGCCGATCGACGCTGACTACCTCGAGCGGATCGGCGCGGCGTACGACGACTACTTCGCGCGCGCCCCCTTCCCCGTGCACGTGGTGGAGGCGTCGACGCTCGACTTCGTGGCCGATTCCGAAGCGCGCACGGCGCTCACGGCCGAGATCCTGTCGCAGGCGCACGCGGCATGAGCGAGAGCGGAACGATCCCGACCAGCGCGGAGCGATCCGACCAGGGTGGCATGTATGTCGCGGTGGCCGGCAACATCGGTGCCGGGAAGTCGAGCCTGACGCGCATCCTGTCGCAGCGCTACCACCTCTCGCCGGTGTACGAGGCGGTCGACGAGAACCCGTACCTCGAGGACTTCTACCGCGACATGGCGCGCTACGCGTTCCACTCGCAGATCTTCTTCCTGGCCACTCGCTTGCGCCAACACCTGCGCCAGGTGAACCCGGGGCGCCGCGTGATCCAGGACCGTACCGTGTACGAGGACGCCGCCATCTTCGCGCGCGTGCTCCACGAGGACGGCGTGATGGACGGCCGCGACCACGGCAGCTACCGCACCCTTTACGAGGCCGTCACGGCTGCCCTTCGGCCCCCCGACCTGCTGATCTACCTGCGCGCCAGCCTGCCGACGTTGCGGCGCCACATCCGCCAGCGCGGGCGCCCCTACGAGGCCGACATCGAGGACGCCTACCTCGAGCGGCTGGGCGGGCTCTACGAACGGTGGATCGAGGACTACGACCTATCGCCCGTCGTGGTCGTGCCGGCCGACGACCTCGACTTCGTCAACCACGAACCCGACCTCCGGCGCGTGCTCGACCTGCTGGAGCGCCACGGCCTGACGCGGCCGGTGGTGGGCTAGGGACGCTGGCATGCGCCTGTCGGACCTGCTGGCGGACGTGCGGAGGCGGGCGCCCGCGCTCCTCGGGGACGCGGCGTCCCCTCGCGGCGCCCGTATCGGCGACGCGACCGCCGACCGCATCGGCGACCCCAGCGGCGACCAAGACCCCGACGTCGTCGCCGTCGTGCAAGACCACACGCGGGTGCGGCCAGGGGCGTTGTTCGTGGCGCGCGTCGGGGCGCGCTTCGACGCGCACGTCTTGGCGGCCGGAGCGGTGCGGCGCGGCGCCGTGGCCGTGGTCGGGGAGCGAGACGCCCACGATCCGGCCGGCGACGGTCCGAACGCGTCGGCGCTCGGCGCCCTCGGTGTGCCGTACCTGCGCGTGCCGGACGCCCGGCGCGTACTGCCGTTCCTGGCCGCCGCGGTTCACGGGCACCCCAGCGAGGCGCTACGCGTCCTCGGCGTTACGGGAACCGACGGGAAGACGACCACCAGTTACCTGCTGCACTGGCTGTTGTCCGCAACGCACCCGACGGGCCTGCTGAGCACGGCCGGCATCCGCATGGGCGACGAGACGTTCGCGTTGGAGGGCCACTTCACCACGCCCGAGGCGCCGGAAGTGCAGGCGTTCCTGGCGCACTTCCGCGACGCCGGGGCCAGCCACGTCGTGCTGGAGTCGAGCTCGCACGGTTTCGCGCTGCATCGCCTTGACGCCGTGCGCTACGCCGTGGCGGCGTGGACCAACCTCTCCCCCGAGCACCTCGACCACCACGGCACCCTCGAGGCCTACCGCGACGCCAAGGCCACCCTGGTGCGCCGAGCCCCGCGCGCCGTGCTGAACCGCGACGAGCCCGACTTCGCGTACTTCGCCGCAGCCGTGGGCGCGGAGTCGCCCGACGAGAACGACGCCGCTCCGCGCGACCCGGTCGTCACGTACGGCGCGCATCCGGAGGCCGACGTGCGCATCCTCACGGTCGAAGAGCGGCCGGGCGCGTTGGCGTTGCACCTGCAGATCGACGGCGCCAGGCACACCGCCGCGCTTCCCATGGTGGGAGGCTACAACGCCTGGAACGCCGCCGCCGCCGTGGCCGTCGCGCGCCTCGAAGGCGTCGCGACCGAGCACGCGCTGGCGCGCTTGGCGACGTTCCCCGGTGTTCCCGGCCGCATGCAGGTGGTGCAGGCAGAGCCGTTCTCGATCGTCGTCGACTTCGCCCACACCGCGCCTGCGCTCGAGAAGGCGCTGGCCGCGGTGCGGCCCGCGGCGCGGAACGAGGCCGGTGGGCGCGTGATCGTGGTCGTCGGCGCGGCAGGCGAACGTGACGCGGGGAAGCGCGGCCCCATCGGAGCCGCGGCGGTACGGCACGCCGACCTGGCGGTTTTCACCGAGGAAGACAGCCGCTCCGAGCCGGTCGCCGCCATCCTCGAGAGCATGGCAGAGGGGGCGCGAGCGACGGGCGCGCGCGAAGGCGAGCACTTCGTGCGGGTACCCGATCGGCGCGCGGCCATCGCTCACGCGTTCGCCCAGGCGCGGCCCGGCGACGTCGTGGTGTTGGCGGGCAAAGGTCACGAGCACACGCTCGAGCGCGCCGACGAAGTCCTCGACTGGGACGAGGCCGCGGAGGCGCGCCGCATCGCCCGCGCGGCCAGGCCGTACTAGCATGACCGCATGAACGCCACGTTCCGCGCCGTCGACGCGATCCTCGCCAAGCGCGAAGGTTCCGAGCACGCCGAGGCCGACCTCGAAGCGCTGGTGCGCGGCTACGTCGACGGCGACGTACCTGACTACCAGATGGCGGCGTGGCTGATGGCGGTCTGCTTCCAAGGCATGACCGAGCGCGAGACGGCGTGGCTGACGCTGGCGATGGCGCACTCGGGCGAGGTCCTCGACCTGCGCGACCTGCCCCACACCGTCGACAAGCATTCGACCGGTGGCGTCGGCGACAAGACCACCCTGGTGCTCGCCCCGCTACTCGCCGCCATGGGGGGAACCGTCGCGAAGATGAGCGGCCGGGGTCTGGGCCACACCGGCGGCACCGTCGACAAGCTCGAGAGCATCCCCGGCTTCCGCACCGACCTCGACGAGGAGGCGTTCCTGCGCCAAGCGCGGGACGTCGGGGTGGTGGTGACCGGCCAGTCGAAGGGCCTGGCGCCCGCTGACGGCATGATGTACGCCCTACGCGACGCCACCGGCACGGTCGCGTCGCTGCCGCTGATCGCCAGCAGCGTCATGAGTAAGAAGTTGGCGGGGGGCGCCGACGCCATCGTGCTCGACGTCAAGGTCGGCAGCGGAGCGTTCATGAAGACGCTCACGGACGCCCGCGCCCTCGCGAGGTCCATGGTGGCGATCGGCGAACATGCCGGCCGACAGGTGCGCGCGGTGCTGACCAACATGACCGAACCCCTCGGTTTCGCCGTCGGCAACGCCATCGAGGTCGAGGAGGCGGCGGCCTGCTTGCGCGGCGAGGGGCCCGAGGACCTGTTCGAACTGTGTCTGACGTTGGCCGAGCGCGTGCTCGGCGCAGCGGGCCTGCCGAGCGACCGCGCGGCACTGCACGGCGCCGTGGTCAGCGGTCGTGCCTACGAGCGTTTCGAGCGCTGGATCGCGGCGCAAGGCGGTGACCCGAGCGCCGTCGGCCACCTCGAGCGGGCGCCCGACGCGTGGTCCTTGCGCGCCCCGGCCGACGGGGTCGTGAGCCGCCTGGACGCCCTGGCCGTCGGCCGGGCGGTCGGCGCGCTCGGGGGTGGCCGCAGCCGGAAGGGCGACGCGGTCGACTCCGGGGTCGGCGTGATCCTCCACGCGAAGATCGGCCAGCCGGTGGCGCGCGGCGACGCCATCGCGACCGTGCTCCATCGCGCCGGCAAGGGGCTCGATGACGCCACGGGCTTGCTCGAAGGGGCGATCGCGGTCTCGGACGCGGCCGAACCGCCACCATTGATCCTGGATCGCGACGTTCGTTGACACCGATCGCTGCCCTGTTGCTTGACACGGTTCCAGCCCGGCGCCTATACTTACTTTTGCGTCTGCGACGACGCGGGGTGGAGCAGTCTGGTAGCTCGTCGGGCTCATAACCCGAAGGTCGCAGGTTCAAATCCTGCCCCCGCAACCAATGTGATGTCTCAGGACATCGGAAACGACCGAACCCATGTTGGTTCGGTCGTTCTCTTGGTCTAGGGTGGGGCCAGGCGGTGTACTGGCGCCTCGGGAGGCCCGGGATGAGGAAGCTCAAGATCATCGAACACATCTCCCTCGACGGTGTGATCCAGGTCTCCGGAGAAGACGCCGTCCCCTACGGCGACTGGACGGCGCCGTATCGGACCCCGGCCGGCAGGGATGTCGTCCTGGCCGCGCATGGCAAGCGCTTCGACCTGCTGCTCGGCCGGCGCACGTACGATGCCTGGTCGGAGTACTGGCCGAAGGCGCCGAGCAGTCCGATGGCGGATCGGCTGAATGCGGCCACCAAGTTCATCGCTACCCACCGTCCGGAGAGCCTCGACTGGGGCCCGTTCGAAGCCATTGGGCCGGACGTCGTCGAGGGCGTTCGCCGCGTCAAGTCGCAGGACGGACCGGACCTCGTCCTCTCGGGGAGCTCCTCGCTGACATCGACGCTGCTCGAACAGGGGCTTGCGGACGAAGTCCTGCTGCTCGTCTACCCGGTCCTGTTGGGCACGGGGAGCGCATGTTCGCGGAGGGAACCGCGCCACGCTCGTTCGAGCTGGTCGACACGCAAGCAATGCCGTCCGGCATCATCCTCAGTCGTTACGAGGCCGCCGGGCCCCTGAAGACCGGATAGTTCGGCGCCGAGCCGCTAGCATGGAGCTGGGCGCGTCGCGCGTCCCTAGGAAGCCATCAGCGGAATCCCCCGACAGGAACCCACCTGACGCGCACTATCCCGAGAGGATGCACCGGTGAACGACAGCCCGAACCCGAACGACGCCTCTTCCATGGACGACCCCGCCATGGACGACCCCGCCATGGACGACCCCGATCCCAACGCCACGGACGACCCCGATCCCAACGCCACGGACGACTCCGACTCCGACCGCAAGGCTATCGACGAACTCGATCCCCGCGAACCGTCCATGCGCGACGCCGCGCCGGAGGCGGACGAGGGCGCCACGCCGCCCACGCGTTCCGGCTTCTTCGCCATCGTCGGCAAGCCGAACGTCGGCAAGTCCACGTTGCTGAACACCATGCTGGGCGTGAAGGTCGCGCCCATCACGCCCAAGCCGCAGACCACGCGGCGCGGCGTCCGTGGCATCTACACGCAGGAGCAGCGTCAGTTGGTGTTCGTCGACACGCCCGGTTTCCACCGGGGCGGCAAGAGCGCGCTCGACCACGCCATGCACCGCGAGGTCCGTGACGCCGTGATCGACGTCGACGCCGTGCTGTGGGTGGTCGACCTACGCCGTCCGCCCGGCGCCGAAGACAAGGACGTCGCCCGCCTGCTGAGCAACATGCCGCCCGAGACACCGATCATCATCGTCGGCAACAAGGTCGATGCCGCCAAGTACCCCGACGAGGCGCTGCAGCTGTACAAGGACCTCGCGCCCCAAGCCGAGCGCGCCATCGCCATCTCGGCCTTGAACGACCCCAAGGCCGTCTACGCTCTGCGGGACGACCTGATGGAACGCCTGGTGGAGGCGCCGTTCTTCTTCCCCAGCGACATCCGTTCGGACCAGACGCGCGAACAGTGGGCCTCGGAGCTCATCCGCGAGGCCGCCATGATCCACCTGCGCGAGGAACTACCGTACGCGGTCGCCGTCCAGGTCATCGATTGGCAGGACGCCGAGGGCGACCGCCCGCACGTGATCACGGCCGAGATCTGGGTCGAGAAGATGAACCATCGCCGCATCGTGATCGGCAAGGGGGGCGCCATGATCAAGGAGATCGGCAAGATGGCGCGCAAGCAGCTCGAGGTGTTCTTACAGCACCGCATCTTCCTGGAGCTCGAGGTGGTGGTGCGGCGCGACTGGCGCGAGGACCGAGAGGCACTGCGCGAGCTGGGGTACGAGCCGTGAGCCCCACCTTGAACTGACCGTGCCGATCGCCGCCCGCTGGAGGAAGCTCGAGAACCTGCCCGCGCCGCGTGGCCGCGACGCCATGCCGGGCGCGTACGAGCTCGCCGACGCAGAGAAGCGCGTGCTGTACGTCGGTCAGTCCGCGCGGGACGTCCCCAACCGCGTCCGGCAACATCTCGCGGCGGGCGGTTGCATCGCGGAGCACGCCGTCTACTGGCGCTACCAGTTCAGCCGCGTGCCGCAAGCCGACGAAGCGCGCCTCCTGGCCGAGTTCCAAAACCGCAACGAGGGGGCGTTGCCGCCCTGCAATCGCGCCACTCCGCTTCCTCGAGACGCGGAACGTCGCAAGCGCGAACGGTTCGGCTTCACCCTCGACTGACCTGCTGAAAACACGATAACCATCGCAAATGTGTGAAAACCCCTACTTGCCGCTTCGAGAGGAGCGTGATATAACCGGGCAGGCGAGGAGAACGTCCAGGTCTTCTCAGATCGGTTTGGAGGGTTTGCATGCGCAAGTTTCTGGTCACCCTGATCGCCGTCGCCGCCCTCGGCTCCGGCGCCGCGTTCGCGCAAGGCTATTGGGCTGGCGTCAGCGCGGGGTTCCCCGGCGCGGCTCTGCACTTCGGTGTCGAAGACGTGGCGCCCAACCTGGCGGTCCGTATCAACGCGGGCTACAACTACATCGGTACCGCCGGCTTCGCCGTCGGTGTCGACGTCCTGTACGACCTGGCCGTCGACATGGGTGACGCCCCGATCGACGTCTACGCGGGCGGCGGTGTCGGCCTCGGCATCGGCGGCGGCTTCAACGCCGGCGTGAACCTGTTCGCGGGCGGCGAATTCAGCCTCGCTCAGGCGGGCATGCCGGAAGGCGGCATCTTCGTGGAAGTCGGCCCCGCCATCGCCATCGTGCCGGGCTTCGGCTTCGGCGTCATCGGCCGCATCGGCTTCAACTACCACTTCTAAGTCCAACGTTCGCAACGAAGCGCCCCGCGGCCGCAAGGTCGCGGGGCGTTCTCGTGTCGAGTCGGGGCGTCACGGAGCCGACTGGCGCATCCCCGGGTCTCGGGTCGGGAAACCCGTCGCGCGGTCTAGCCAGTCGGCGCTCGGTCACCCCACCAGGTACAGGACTTCCATCACCGCCCCAGGTAGGTCGCCCGTCTTCTGCCCTCGCTTCTTGATGCTGAACCCCGGCGGGTAGCGCGTCGGCTCGACGGCGAACGACATGCTCTTGAGCGTCTTGGCGTCGTAATCGATGGCGTCGAGATCGCGCTCGAACGCCACCTGCACGTCGGTCATGTGCTCCTTGATGGCAGCGACGCCCTTCGCCCCGGCCAGCAACCGCAAGCGCGTGAGGTCGACGAACGCCTTCACCTCCGGCGGGAACGGCCCATACGCCTCGCGCATCTCCTTCGCGATGCGGTTCACCTCGGCCAACCCATCCGCTTCGGACAAGCGGCCGTAGTAGTTGATGCGCACGTCGTCGTCCTGCACGTACGTCGGGCTGAGGCGCGCGTCGATGCTCAGGTCGATGGTCACATGTGGACGGTCCTTGGCCTTCTCTTCGCCCTTCAGCTTGGCGATCTCCTCGGCCAGCATCTCGGTGTAGACCTCGAGCGACACCGCGCTGATGTGGCCGTGCTGCTCGGGGCCGAGCAGGTTACCGACGCCGCGGATCTCCATGTCCTTCTCGGCCAACAGGTGGCCGGAGCCGAGGTCGTTCAACTCGGCGATGGCGTAGAGACGTCGCTGTGCCTGCTCGGTCAGCCGGCCCGGATACAGCATGTACGCCCACGCCTCGGTTTGCCGCCTGCCGACGCGACCGCGCAACTGGTAGAGCTGCGCCAACCCCAACCGGTCCGCGCGCTCGATGACGAGCGTGTTCGCCCCTTGGATGTCGAGGCCCGACTCGACGATGGTGGTGGACAACAGCACGTCGAAGGCACCTTCCTCGAACCCGAGCATGATCTGCTCGAGGTCGTCGGCGTTCATCTGCCCGTGCGCCACGCCCACCCGAGCCTCCGGAACCAGCTGAGCGAGGGTGCGCGCTCGCAAGCTCATCGAACCGATGCGGTCGTGGATGTAGAACGTCTTGCCGCCCCGCTCGAGCTCTGCTAGCACCGCCTCGCGCACTACCATCGGGTCGTACGGTTGCAGCACCGTCTGGATCGGCTTGCGCCCCTCGGGCGGCGTCATGATCTGCGACACGTCGCGCAGACCCACCAGGCTCATGTACAGCGTGCGGGGGATGGGTGTGGCCGAGAGCGACACCACGTCGAGGTTGGCCTTCAACCCTTTCAGGCGCTCCTTCTGGCCAACGCCGAAGCGGTGCTCTTCGTCGACCACCAGGAGTCCTAGGTTCTTGTACGCGATGCTCTCGTTCAAGAGGCGATGGGTGCCCACGACCACGTCGACGGTGCCGTCCGCCAGTCCCTTCAGGGTGGCGCGGGCGTCCTTGTCCGAACTGAACCGCGACAACATCTCCACGCGCACCGGAAGGCCGTCGAACCGCTGCCGGAAGGTGTCGTAATGCTGCTTGGCCAGCACCGTGGTGGGCACCAGCACCGCCACCTGACCGCCGTTACCGACCGCACGATGGGTAGCGCGCACGGCGACCTCGGTCTTGCCGAAGCCAACGTCGCCGCTGATCAGGCGGTCCATCGGTACGGGGCGCTCCATGTCGGCGAGGACGTCGGCCA
The DNA here is from genome assembly GCA_046484635.1 of Trueperaceae bacterium. Taxonomy (GTDB): domain Bacteria; phylum Deinococcota; class Deinococci; order Deinococcales; family Trueperaceae; genus CAZACZ01. The sequence goes on along the minus strand of JAWOIL010000053.1, from coordinate 68,329 downwards.
CGGCCGTGCGCTGGTCGGGTGTGAGTACGAACGGGCAGTTCTGCTCGATCAGTTCGTCCCACTCCGGTTGCGGTGGGAACGAGGTGCCCTGGCTGACCTGCCGTTGGGCGTAGGTCTTGATGAGCTCGGCCGCGAGGACCTCGGCACTGGCGCGGGCCTTCTCTCGCGCGCGCGCCCACTCGTTGGTGCCGAGCGTCGAGAGTCGCGGCGGGTCGTCGGTGGTGCCGGGGTGACGACGCAGCAGCGGCAGTTGCTCGACGGGTAGATAGAGCCGTCCTTCGCCGGCGTACTGCAGCAGCAGGTAGTCGCGCACCACGCCCACCACCGTGCGCGGCTCGAGCCCGAGGAAGCGGCCGATGCCGTGGTCGGGGTGGATCAGGTAGTCGCCAACGGTGAGCTGCGAGGCGTCGTGGACCCGCTTCCCCGGCAGCTTGGCGAGCTTGCGACCGCCTTGGTAGCCGTACAGCAGTTCCTCGGTGAGCACGACCTCCATGCGGTCCGGGTCGCGATGGCCGCCCTGCACGTCGCGCGCCAAGACCAGCGACACCTCACCAGGGTGGGCTTCGACGCGGTTGCGCCAGTGCGTCGCCACCTGGTCGAGGACCCGTTCGCGCAGGTAGCGCCCGGTGCGCTCGAACTTGAGCAACACCTGCACCGAGTAACCGTCCTTGAGCCACATGTGCACGTCTTCGGCGAAGGTGGCGAGCTTGCCGCGGTAGTAGCCGAGCGGCTCGATCCGCGCTCGTTCGTCGGGCAACGCCAACGGGTCGCGGCCGAACGACACCACCGCCCGTCCGGCGAGGTGTTGCCACAACCACGCCAGGTCGCTTTCGCCCGCCGATCCCGCGTAGAGCTCCGGCGCGTCGAGGTAGACCGTCCCGGGCAGGTGCTCGAGTACCCGCGTCGTCCATGCGTCCCGCTCGAGATGCTCGAGGGTGCGCGGCGCGAGCACGTACGCCTCGACGGCCTTGCCTCGCAGGAACAGCGCGTCGAGTTCGTCCCCGAAGAACTCGAGCCGGAGCGCGCCCTCCTCGTCGTCCTCGCCTAAGTGCAACGTGACGGTGTCGCCCCGCACCGTGATGCCGGGCAGTTCGTCGCGTTCGAAGCCGTAGGAGAGGAGTCTCTCGAGCAAGGCGTCGCGCGCGTACGAACCGCCCTTCACCAGGTCCAGCGCGTACGCTTCGGGCGCGCGCGGGAAGGCCGCCAGGGCATGCGCCAGGCTCACCACGACCTTGTCGTGCCGCTCGTGCCACTCCCCCAGGCCCGGGTCGATGCTTCGCTGCGCCTCGAACACGTGGGTCGCGTCGTACAGCGGCAGACGCTCGCTGGTGGTGAGCAGCACGGCCGGGCCCTCGGCGCGCGCGAACGTGGCCAGGCGGGTGACGCTCGGCAAGCCGAGCACGCGAGCGGGGGGGCCGACGACCCCGGCAGCTCCCTCGAGCGGGGCGTCAGGATCAGTCGCCGTCGCGGGCGCGAGCGGCGTGGTGGTGGAGTCGATGGGGGTCATGACGGTTCGTCTTCCGGTTCGTCTTCCGGTTCGTCTTCCGGTGGGCCTTCCGGTTCGTCTCTTGGTGGGCGTTCCAAGGCCAGCCGGTAGGCCAGGTTCCTCGGTGCCCCCAAGGCGGTCAGCGCGTCGCGCAACAGCCTACCCCGGATCCCCACGGCCGCGAGTCTCGTCGCGAGTTCGCCTGCGCCGACCTCCGCGAGCGACCTACCGACGTCGTCTTCGCCCGTGTCGCGTTCCGGCGCCGGCCCGATCACGATCACGACCTCGCCACGGGCAGCGTTGGCGGTGAAGCGTCGTACCAGGGCGTCGAGCGACCCCCTCGCCGTCTCCTCGTGCAGCTTCGTCAGCTCGCGGCTCACGCTGGCGGACCGATCGCCGCCGCACGCCTCCGCCAAGTCGCGCAGCGTCGCCGCCAATCGTACGGGAGCCTCGTAGAGCAAGGTCGTGGCGCTTCGCGCCGCGATCCTCGCGATGCGCCGTCGTCGCTCTCCGCCTTTGCGCGGCAGGAACCCCTCGAACGCGAACCGGGCGGTCGGCAGACCCGACAGGACCAAGGCTGGCACGAACGCCGTGGCGCCGGGCAGCGCCTCGACGTCCACGCCTGCTTCGAGCGCGATGCGTACCAGGTCGGCACCGGGATCGCTGATGCCGGGCGTGCCCGCGTCGGTCACGTAGGCCACCCAACCGTGACGCTCGAGCAGCGGCCGGGCGCGCGCGGCCATGGTGTGGGCGTCCAAGCGCTCCAGCGGGGTCGCGATGGCGTAGTGATCGAGCAGCTTGCGGCTGTGGCGGGTGTCCTCGGCAGCCACCACGTCGGCTGCCGCGAGTACCTCGAGCGCGCGCCTGCTGATGTCGCCGAGATTGCCGATGGGCGTCGGAACCAGCGTCAGTCGGCTCACCGCAGCGGCTCGGCGCGGTCCAGGTACACGGGCCGCAGCACCCGTCCGCGGCTGCGCCGCCTCGGGTTGCGCCGCAGCGCTGCACGCAACGCCGCCCGGATCATCTCCGCTTCGCCGATGGTGACCGTCACCTGCGCCCCTTCCGGCAGGCGGACGCCCGGTTCGAGCACGATCTTGCCTTCCTGGACGACGCCCCTAAACGCTCGCATCGCGTTCCTCCGACTTGGGCCCCCGCTGCGCGGGGCCCTGGGCACGGGCGGCGCGCCTTGCGCGAGCGGCGCGGACCGCACGCCGCGCCCGCCAGTACCACACGCCCGCGGCTAGGAGCGCGGCGGCGAGGCTCACGGCCACGCCCGCGACGCGCGGGAGCCCCAGCATCTGGGCAGCATGTGCCAGCAGCGGCAGCGTGAACGCCGCCGCCGCGATCACGCCCAGCAGCGCAGCGTAGTTCACATCACCGGCCCCGAGAACATCGCCGTCCAGGGTACCAGGTGGCAGGCATTCGACCGAGAACGACGGAACTCGACTATACTACCCCCGGGGGGTACCCGAACGCGCTCACGCGGGCGGTCCCCGCCTCGACCGGGAAGCGTTCCACCATCGTCCGACCGCCAGGAGTTGCCCGTGACCGAAGACACCATTCCCTCCCCGCTCGACGCGCCCAGCGGCGCCAGCGTGCGCCTGGAGGGTGACGAGACGCGCCGCAAGATCCTCAACCGCCTGCGTCGCCTGGAGGGCCAAGTGCGCGGTCTTCAGCGCATGGTGGAGGAAGACCGGCCGTGCCACGACATCCTCACCCTGATCGCAGGCGTGCGCCGCGCGTTGGACGCGACCGGCGACGTCATCTTGGAGAACTACCTCGATACCTGCCAAGGGGATCTGGAGGGCGGGAGCGCAGACTCGCGCCGCATCGTCGAGGCGGTGCGGCTGGCACGCGGCTGAGCCCTGGCCTGCGCGCGGATCCGCGCGCAGGACGGCCGCGCGCAAGATGGCCCTGGGCCACCGTGACCATGGGCGCGCCATGGGCGTGCTACGCGCGCGCCCGCCGCTCGTACCGGTTCAGGGTGCTTGCGCCACGAAACGCGTGAGGCCGGTGCTGGGGTAGTAGAACGCCAGGATGGCGCTGTAGTCGTACCCCGAGGATGCCAGTGCCCGCGCGCCGTACTGACTCATGCCGACACCGTGTCCCCAGCCGTCTCCGCGCACGGTCAGCCCGCCTTGCACCTGGAACCGCATCGAGCGAAGACCCCAACCTCGCGCCAAGGTGCGGAGCTGGAAGCCCCGCAGCACCCGCATGCCGGCGGTGCCATGCACCTCGAGTTCGAGCACGCGACCGGACTCGCTGAGCCGCACCACGCGCAGTCCCTGCACCGTGCCGACGTCGATGCCGACGGACCGGAGGCTTGCGCCAAGGGCGGCACCGTCGAGGCGGGAGCTCCAGGAGCGGTGCGGGGTGATGGCTGCCACGTCCTGCATCGCCACCAAATACGGTGACGGCGCCCCCCACACCTCCTGGCTGGACGCCACCACCCCGCCCGAGTCCGAGTGATAGTACGTCTTCGCGGTGATGCCTTGGTACGTGACCACCACGCCTGCGGTGGCCGAGACCGCGGCATCGGTGCGAGCGTGCTCCGCCACCACGCCACGGTAGACCTGGCAATCGACGGTGGCGCACAGATCGTATCGACCCCCGGGATCCAGCGACGCCAGGGTGTAACTACGCGCCGCCACCGCCTGGGCCTTCAGCGCCTCCATCGGCCACGAGGCGGACATCTCCGAAGGCACGACGCCACGCAGGTACGACTCGATGTCGAGCACGTTGAGGACTTCGACCATGTCGCCGTCCGCGCGCAGCGTGATGGCACCCCGGAAGCGGCGGCCGTCGAACAACACGAAGCTGCCGTCGCCCTCGATGGTCAGTCGGGCGCCCACCTCGTGACCGTCGACCACAAGACGCCCGTCCCGCACCACGACGGGCCAAGCCAAGCCGAACGCCGTGGCGAAGCGTGGTACGCCGTCGACGCTGCCGCGGTGCGCGCCGTCCGCCCCGACCATCACGCTGGGCGCCGAGGCGAGCAGCACCCGGACCTGCGTGCGCACCGACGGAACCGCCTGCGCGAAGACGCTGGCCAACAACGACAGCAGCGCCACCATGGCCACCGTGCACCTCGGCAGGGGGCGACGAGAAGGGGACGACGGGCACATGGTCTCGATAGTATGACGCACCCGGCGCGTGGAGGACGAGAAGCGGGCCGCACGGCCGCGCCCCCGGCCGGCGCGCATGGCAGCATGGGGGCATGTTCCAGGACGGATTGCTCGCGAACAAGGTGGTGTTCGTCACCGGCGGCGGCAGCGGCCTCGGCCTCGCCATGTCCCGTCGTTTCCTCGAACTCGGCGCGAAGGTCGTCATCGCCAGTCGACGATCTAGCCTGCTCGAGGCGGAAGCCGAGCGGTTGCGCGCCGACACGGGCGGCGAGGTGCTGCCGCTTCAGCTCGACGTGCGCGACCCCGGCGCCGTGGCGGCAGCGTTCGACGCCGCCGAGGCGCGGCTCGGGGGCATCGACGCGCTCGTCAACAACGCAGCAGGCAACTTCATCTCCCCCACCGAGCGCCTGAGCCACCGCGCCTTCGACGCGGTACTGGGCATCGTTCTGCACGGCACCGTGTACTGCACGTTGGAACTCGGCAAGCGCTGGATCACGGCCGGCAGGAAGGGGACGGTGCTGTCGATCGCCGCGACCTACGCCGAGAGCGGCTCGGGGTACGTGGTGCCCTCGGCGGTGGGCAAGGCCGGTGTCGTATCGCTGATGCGTTCGTTGGCCGGCGAGTGGGGAAAGTACGGCATCCGCTTGAACGCCATCGCGCCTGGGCCGTTCCCGACCGAGGGCGCCTGGAGCCGCTTGATGCCGACCCCGGAGATCGCGCAGATGTTCGAGAAGCGGGTGCCCCTCGGACGGGTCGGGGAACACGGGGAACTGGCGAACCTTGCCTCGTACCTGCTGTCGGACGGAGCCGCGTTCATCACCGGTGACGTGGTGTACATCGACGGCGGCGAGCGCGCCTACGGCGGCGGCGAGTTCAACGTGCTGGACGCCGTCACGCAGGAACAGTGGGACATGCTGGAGGCGGCGCGGCGCAACGGCTGAACGTGCCGAGCGACACGCCCGGACCCTCTGGGCGAATCGCGCGAACGAGCTCGGAGGATCGCGGGAACCTCAACCGTGGAACGCGAGCGGTCCTGACCCTCGCGGTCCTACAGGTCCTGGCCCCCAGGGACCTCCAAGCGGAACAGGCCGGTCGCGTCGGTGTAGCGCATCACCACGCGGTACACCCCGCCGCCTGCCTCGAACAGCCGGTCGATGGCGATGATGTCGCCCTGCCGGAAGGTCTGCTCGAACAGGCGCGTGTCGGCCCCGGCCGGCTGGTTGGTCTGGAAGCTGGAGGTGCGCTGGTGCCACACCTCGACCGTCACGGCCCCGCGCCGCACCTCGCCGGTGAACCGCACCGGCATGTCGTCTCGCATCAACGTGCGCCGGGTCGTCTCCGCGACGTGATCGTTCTTGTACAGCAGGATCGGCGTCTGGGACGGCACACCCAGGTACCAGCCCCGCGTCTCCCCGACGGCGAAGAACACGATCGCGAGGATCAGCAGGAATCCCAAGAAGTCGCGCATGGCGCGAGTATACGTGTCCAGGGGCCGCCCGTCTGGGACGCGTTTCACTCCGTTTCACGGGTACGGCCCGCGGCCGTTCGCGCCGCGGGCCGGACCGTCGCGTGGACCAGGACGCGGAGGCGGGGTTAGCTCGTCGTGCCCGCCCGCGTGGCGCGGTACATGTTGCGCAGCACGGTGTGGAGGATCCCGCCGTTGCGGTAGTAATCGATCTCGACGGGCGTGTCGAGGCGGCAGATCGCCTCGAACCGCACTTCGGTACCGTCCTCCTTGACCGCCACGACGGGCACCGACTGGCGCGGCTGCACGCCCTCGTCCACCGCGATGGTGAAGCGCTCGGTACCGTCGAGCCCGAGGCTGGCGGCGTCGTGCCCGTCCGGGAACTGCAGCGGCAACACGCCCATGCCCACCAAGTTGGAGCGGTGGATACGCTCGAAGCTCTTGGCGAGTACCGCCTTCACGCCGAGCAGGTACGTGCCCTTCGCGGCCCAGTCGCGGCTCGAGCCCATCCCGTAGTCGATGCCGGCGAGAACGATGGTGGGAACGTCGTTGGCGACGTAGTTGCGGCTTGCCTCGTAGATGCTGGTGACCCGACCGGTCGTGAAGTCGGTGGTCCAGCCGCCCTCGGTGCCGGGCGCGAGCTGGTTCTTGAGGCGGATGTTGGCGAAGGTTCCGCGCGTCATGACGCGGTCGTTGCCGCGGCGCGAGCCGTAGGAGTTGAAGTCGCCCTTCGCGACCCCCTTCTCGATGAGGTACGTGCCGGCAGGGGCGTCGACGGCGATCGAACCGGCCGGCGAGATGTGGTCGGTGGTCACCGAGTCGCCGACCTTGACGAGCACCCGGGCGCTCTCGATCGGCGCGATGACGCCGACCTCTTCGGGCATCTCCTGGAAGAACGGCGGCTCCTGGATGTAGGTCGAATCCGGGTCCCAGGCGAACAGCTGCCCACCCTTGACGGGGATGGCGTTCCAGGCCTCGTTCGAGCGTTCGATGCCGTCGTACATGCGCCGGAACGTCTCCGGGTTCATGGCATCGTCGAGGAGCCCGGTGACGTCGGCGTAGGACGGCCAGACGTCCTTGAGGTACACGGGCTTGCCGTCTTCGTCATGGCCGAGCGGGTCGTTGACGATGTCGATGTCGACCGTGCCGGCAAGGGCGTACGCCACCACCAGCGGTGGGCTGGCGAGGTAGTTGGCGCGGACGTGCGGGTTGATCCGCCCCTCGAAGTTGCGGTTGCCGGACAGCACGCTGGCGGCAACCAGATCGCCTTCCTGGATGGCCTTCACGACCGGTTCGGGCAGCGGACCCGAGTTGCCGATGCAGGTGGTGCAGCCGTAGCCGACCAGGTAGAAACCGACCTGTTCGAGGTACGGCATGAGGCCGGCGTCGGTGAGGTACTCGGTCACCACCTTGGAGCCGGGCGCCAGTGAGGTCTTGACCCACGGCTTGGCCCGTAGGCCACGCTCCGCGGCCTTCTTCGCGACCAGTCCGGCCGCCAGCATCACCGACGGGTTGCTGGTGTTGGTGCAGGACGTGATGGCGGCGATGACGACGTCGCCGTGGTGAAGGTCTTTCTCGACGCCACGGATCGAGAGTCTGCCGCTGCGCTCGAGCGCCGCGTCGTCGAGCGCGAACCCGCGCTGGTCGACGGGCTTGACGAGGTCCTCACGGAACTCGCGCTGCATGTCGGCGAGGCGGATGCGGTCTTGCGGCCGCTTCGGGCCCGCCATGCTCGGCTCGACCGTCGACAAGTCGAGCGTCACGATGTCGGTGAACTCCGGGTCGGGGGTGGTGTCGGTATGGAACATGCCGTTGGCCTTGGCGTAGCGTTCCAGCGCCTCGATCTCGTCGGGCAGACGACCGGTCTGGCGCATGTAGCGTAGCGTCTCGTCGTCGATCGGGAAGAAGCCGACGGTGGCACCGTACTCCGGCGCCATGTTGCCGAGGGTGGCGCGGTCGGGAACCGTCATCGACGAGAGCCCGGGGCCGAAGAACTCTACGAACTTGCCCACCACGCCCTTCTCGCGCAGCATCTGCGTCACGACCAGCACCAGGTCGGTGGCGGTGGCGCCTTCGGGCAGCTTGCCGGTGAGTTTCACGCCGATCACTTCGGGGATGAGCATGTAGTACGGCTGCCCCAGCATCACGGCCTCCGCCTCGATGCCGCCGACACCCCAGCCGAGCACCCCGAGACCGTTGATCATCGTGGTGTGGCTGTCGGTGCCGACCAGCGAATCGGGGTAGGCCACCTCCATGTCGCCGTGCGGGCGCAACTGGACGCCGCGCGCCAGGTACTCCAGGTTGACCTGGTGCACGATGCCGGACGCCGGCGGCACGACGTTGAAGTTGCGGAACGCGGACTGACCCCAGCGCAGGAACTCGTAGCGCTCGCGGTTGCGTTGGAACTCGATGTCGGCGTTGTGCAATAGCGCCAGCGGGGAGTCGTACTCGTCGACCTGCACCGAGTGGTCGATGACGAGGTCGACCGGGACGTGCGGGTTGATGAGGTCCGGGTCGCCGCCCATCCGCTCGATGGCACTGCGCAGCGCAGCGAGGTCGACGACCGCCGGCACGCCGGTGAAGTCTTGCAGGATGACGCGGGCCGGCATGAAGGGGATCTCCTCTTGCGCCGGGTTCTTCGGCTCGTAGGCGGCGAGCCGCCGGATGTCCGCTTCGCGGACCACGTACCCGTCTTCGTTGCGCAGGAGCGATTCGAGCAAGACCTTCACCGAGAACGGCATGCGATCGACGTTGCCCAGGCCGGCTTCTTGGAGCGCGGCCAGGCGGTAGTAGTACGCCTGCCCCGAGCCGGTGTCGAACACCGCGCGTGCGCCGAAGGTGTTGGGGTTCCTGGCGGTCGTTTCTGCCATGATGCGACTCCTCGTGCGAGATCGGTCGGCGTACACGCGTAGCTGCGCCGGCCGCGGTTCCGTGGGAGAGACGTGCGCGCAGGTCGCGATGCCGGGCCGTCCCGAAGCGGACGGCGGGGCGCTGCCGGACCCGAAACCGAGCGGGCCGCGTCGTCGTCGACCGCGGCGCGAACGATGCCGCCATCATACCGGCGCGCGACGCTCTCTCTGGTCACAGTCTGGTGGTACCCTACGTGACATGATAGACGCAAGATCACATAGAGGCGCGAATCACGCCGGCGACGACTCCCCGGACGCCACCGCGCAGATGGGGGACGGGATGGACGCCCCAAGGTCGTCGCGTTCGCTCACCGTGCGAAAGCCACGCGCCGCCGAGACGCTGGTCGATCCCACCACGCTGCGCCACCTCGCCCCGTTCCTGGGGCGCGACAGGAGCGTCGCCGAAGCGGCCCGCGAGACCGGCGAGAAACCGAACACCACCTTGCGTCGCGTGCGTCGTTTCGTGGACATGGGGTTGCTGCGCGTGTGGCGCGAAGTGCCGCGCGCCGGTCGCCCCGTGAAGCGTTATCGCGCCGTGGCCGACGTGTTCTTCGTGCCGTTCGATGCGACGGGCGCGGAGTCGCTGGAAGCGGCCCTGGCCGAACGGGACGCCTACTGGGAACGGCTGCTGCGGCGCAACGTGGTGCGCGGCAGGATGGAGGCGCTCGGCACCTGGGGGACGCGCGTCTACCGGGACGCACGCGGTCGCCTGCAGGTCCAAACCGCCGTGCGGCCCGACGTCAACGCCACCACGCTCGACCCGAGCGCGCCGGCGGTGTTGTCGCTCTGGCGCGACGCGCTCATGCTCGACTTCGAGGACGCCAAGGCGCTGCAGCGCGAGATGTTCGCGCTGGTCCAGCGCTATCAACAGCGCACGGGCGCCCAGCGCTACGTCGTGCGGATGGGCCTGGCGCCGGTCCTGACCGAAGGCGACTGACCTCACCGAAGGCGACGGAACCGTCGTGGCGGCGTCACCCGAACTCATCGCCGAGCGGTAGCATCTCGGTATGAGCAAAGCGCTGCCGGCCGCCACCTTACGACCGCGCCGCCTGGCCTGGTTCGCGGCCCTGGCCCTGCTATTGACGGCGTGCGCCCCGAGTGCCTTCCCGACCGTCGGGACGGATCCGGCTGCGGCCGAGTTGCGACGCACGGCCGACATCCTCTACCACCGCATGGAACTCGGCTACCTCGAGACCGGCGTGTACACCACCAACGCCCTCATCGACGTGTCCCTTCCGGAAGGCGCCAGGTGGACGCTGCTCGACTTCGCCCAGGACGGCATGAGCTACGCGTTGCTCCTGACCTCGACCCGGTACCCGGACGCCGCGTGGCGCATCACACCGCGTGGGGTCGCGCGCGCGTCTGCGCCCTGACCACGGCCCCCGACCACGGCCCCCGACCACGGCCCCCGACCACGGCCCCTGACCACGGCTTCGGCCGCCCCTGCGGTCACGGTGACGCGGCCCGCCCGCGTTCCGGCAACCGGCCGGTCGTCAGGCCCGCACCGTGCCCATGTGCTTGTTCAACCGCGCGACGTAGGCGCTCTTCGGCTGGGCGCCGATCATCATCTCGACCGCCTGGCCGTCCTTGAACAGGATGACCGTGGGGATGCTCATCACGCGGAACTCCTGGGCGACACGCTGGTGATCGTCGACGTTCATCTTGCCGACCTTCAGCTTCCCCTCGTATTCCTTCGCCAGGTCTTCCACGATGGGACCGACCATGCGGCAGGGCATGCACCACGGAGCCCAGAAGTCGACCAGCACGAGGCCGTTCTTGGTCTCGCCGCCGAAGTTGTCGTCCGTGAATTCCATCAAGTTGGCCATCGAGAGGATCCTCCTAGGTTCGACGCCAGTGACCCGGCGGCTGTCGCCCAATCTACTTCGCGCGCCCGAACTACGCATGTCATATGGTCGACACCGTTGCCCCACGTCCGCTCGATAACGGCGCGCGTCCCGAGCAGCACGAACCTCACAGGGGAAACCCCACCAGCGCCGCCTTACCGAGGCCACCGCACCAGCGCCGCCGCCGAAGCGCCGCGGGTGACGCGCGGCGGTTCCAAGCCGAGCGCCCGGTAACCGCCCTTCACGGCCGCGCGCACCAGGGCACGGGCGTTCGCTCGCGCGCCGTGCAACGTGGTGGCGAAGGCCACCTCTGCGGTGACGTCGAGATCCGGGCTGGAGCCGCGCGAGTCGGTGCCGAACGCCACGTCGACACCATGCCGAGCGTAGATCTCCCAGGGGAACCGGCGGCAGCCGAGGGCGTCGTTGGAGCGGGGGCAGTGCACCACGACGCAACCGGCACGCTGCACCTGGCGTACGTCGTCCTCGTCGACCTCCACCATGTGCACCAAGGTCGGAGACGCTGCCAACACGCCGAGGTCGGCCAGGTACCGCAGCGGCGAGACACCCGTGGCAGCGAACGGGAACCCCGCGGCCGCCAGGGCGTCGGCCAGAGGACCGTCTCCGTCTCGGTGCAGCCGCGCCTCGCCGGGGCTCTCGGCGACGTGGACCGCCATCGGCAGCCGTTCGTCGCGCGCCCAGGCCGCCAGGCGTCGTAGTAACGGCGCGCTCACCGTGTGCGGCGTGTGCGGCGAGATGCCCACGCGCACCCCTGCGGCCCGTTCGCGTTCACGGAACGCGTTGACCTGTCGCCGGGTGCGCTCGAACGCCGCGTCCGCCTCGGAGGGGTCGGGCGCGAAGACCTCCCAAAACGCCACGCCGGTCAGGTCGGGCGCCGCGAGAAGCAACGCCATCACCTCGGGATCGGTGACGATGTCGCCCACCACGCTGGTGCCGCACGCGCGAAGCTCGGCCAACCCCCGGCGCGCCGCGGCCGCGCCGCGCTTGCCGTCGCGGCCGTGCACGATCACGGCGCGGATGAACGCCTCGTAGTAGCCGGGCGTGAACGGCAGGTCACTCAGATCGAGATGCGTGTGAGCGTTGACGGGGGGCGGCGTGATAGCGAAGCCGGCGTCTTCTTCTGTTGCAGTCGGGTGCGCACTTCGAGCCTCGGCCAGCGAGGCGACGTCGACGACGGTGGCGCCGTCCGGCGTCTCCTGCACCACCACGGCACCGTTCTCGCGCGGCGTTCCGAGCCCGTTGTAGACCACGTCGGCGCGCAGGATCCTGCGCGGGAACGCCGTTCCTGGCGCAGCGCCGGCACCGTCGAGCGGTCGCGTCGGCATCCTGTGGCCTACCTCCGGCCCGCCCTCAATCGCTCGACGTGGCCGAAGCGGGTACGGCGTCGCTTCGTGATTCGGTCGACGTGCCGGCCCCACCGGCCGCATCCCCTCGGTCACCCGTACGGCTCGAAGCCGTGGCCGTGCCTACCGCCTCCGGCGTCGGGTCCGCGGCCGACTCCGGCGTCGGGTCCGCGGCCGGCTCCCCAGTCGGGTCCGCGGCCGGCTCCGCGGCAAGGATCGCATCGACGTCGGGCTCGCGCAGGATGCGGTAGAGGCTGTCGCGCTGCGCCGGGCGGTAGCCGGCATCGACGATCTGACGGACGATCTCGCGCTCGGGCGTGGCGCGGTGCTTGGCCCCCGCCTGGGACACCACGTTCTCCTCGAGCATGGTGCTGCCGAAGTCGTTGCAGCCGAAGAACAGGGCGGTCTGCGCCACCTTGTAGCCCATCGTCGGCCAGGACGCCTGGAAGTTCACGACGTTGTCGAGCAGAAGGCGGCTGACGGCGACGTTCTGCAGGTACTCGTGGGCGCCGGCGCCAGGCGCATTCCCCTCGATGCGGACACCTTCGGTCTGCAAGGTCCAGGAGATGAAGGCCGAGAAGCCGTTGCCGTGCTCGGCCATGGCGCGGTCTTGCTGGTCACGGATGCGCATCATGCTGGCGACGCGCTGTGCCGGCGTCTCGCCGAATCCGATGACCATTGTGGCGGTGGTGTACAGACCCAGGGCCTGCGCCTCGCCCATGATGCGGATCCAGTCGTCGGCGCCGATGCGCGCCGGCGCCACGTGCGGGGCGTGCCGCACCTCGTCGACCAGTATCTCGCCGCCGCCGCCGGGCAGGCCGTCGAGTCCTGCCGCCTGCAGTTCCATCAGCACCTCGCGGGTGGAGAGGTTCGCCACCGTCGCCATCCCCTTGATCTCCTCCGGGCTGAACGCCTCGACCCGGATGGTGGGATGGCGCTCCTTCAGGTACCGCATCAGGTCCAGGTACCAGGAGAACGGCAGGTAGCGGTTCACACCGCCCTGCATCAGGATGCGCGTGCCGCCGACCGCTTCGAGCTCGCGCACCTTGGCGCCGATCTCTTCGAACGACAAGGTGTAGGCGTCGTCCTGGCGCCGGGTGCGGTAGAAGCCGCAGAAACTACAACCCACGGAACAGACGTTGGAGTAGTTGATGTTCCGGTCGATCAGGTACGTCACGACCTCGGGGTCGGTGCGTTGCCTGCGAACGGCATCGGCGGCGGCAGCCACGTCGAACAGCGGGGCATCGTAGAGCGCCAGCGCCTCCTCGGGGCGAAGACGTGCGCCGGAAGCGGCCTTGGCGAGGAGGCTCATGGCGGGAGCATACCACCCGACCCCCACGCGACTTCCGTCGCTGGCGTACGTGCTGGTCGGGCCCGAATCGTGCATCTTGGTTGTGTACTTCGGGCGATGTACCCAGGTAAACTGCCTCCGATGTCCGCAGCCGCGGCAAGGGACGCCTCGCTCACAGGCACGGGTTTCGGAACGACCGGGGCCAGCCCGTGGCGGCCGATCTTCGAGGAGGTCCGGGCTGCCGTCGGCGACCAGCGCGACGACATCGGCGTCCTGGGAAGCATCAACTGGCTACGGCACGCCATGCAGGGGCGCGGGGCGAACCCGAACGTGGTCCGCAACATCATCTACCGCGACAAGGGCAAGCTGCCCGACAAGCGCGCCTTGTTCGAGATCCTCGAGGAACTGTGGCGCAAGGCGGGCAACGGAGCGCTGGACGCCCCGGAGCTACGAGCGCTGCTCGCTCCCAGCGCCGGCGCCGAGCAGGAAGTGTTGATGCTCCTCGGGCGCGAGAAGCGCCGGGCGTACAAGATGTTGGTCGCCGGGGTGCGGGCCGGCGAAGCCCCCAAGGTGCTGGTGATCGGCAAACCGGGTTCGGGCAAGACGCTTCTGGCGGATTACGTACAGAACGGCCTCGAGCTCGCGCCACGCGGTCTCGAACGGATCGTCAGGCTGGAGTTCGGCGGCGCCGACTTGGCGTCCTCGCTCACGCGCCTCGCGGTCGAGCTGGGGGCACCTGCCGAACTGATGGAGTCGCGCTTGGTGCGCATCGACAGCGCCAGCGCATACGCCGTGCAGGCCGACGCGCAGGCGGAGGTGGCGCGCATCATCCTCGACGCGGCGCGTCACGACACGCAACCGACCGTGCTCCTCCTGCACGTGTCGCAGTCGATCGCCGGCCAGGCCGTCTTGGGGTTGGCGCCGCTTCGCTTGAACACCCCCGAGGTGCCACGCGTCACGGCTTCCGAGTGGCTCTGGGTCACGCTTCTCGAGCCGCTCGCGCGACTGCAGCACCTGTCGATGTTGGTCAGCATGTCCGACGTGCCGGCCCGCGCCCTGCAACGACTCGGATCGTTCGAGGGGCCCATCAAGCTGTCGCTCCCCACCGCGGCCGAAGCGAGACGCTTCGTGAAAGCGCGCGTGCCCCAGCTGCCCGCCTCGCAGCACGACGAGATCGTGCAGCGTGCAGGGCGTTCCTTCGAGGAGTTGCGCACCCTCACCCTGCTCGCGCAGGCACGAGAACCGAGACCGGGCGAGGCGGCGCCCGACGAGCACTCGATCGAGCAGTTGAGCCGCCTCGCGGGCGCGGCCGGAGACGCCGACACGCGCGCCTTCCTCTCCGCCGTTGCGGTCCTGACCACGCCGGAGTTCCCCGGCTTCTCGGCGAGCGCCTTGTGCGAGCTCCGCGGCTTGGAGCGTGGCGAGCTCACCCCGTTCGAGCTCTCGTTCCTCGATCCCGTTCCAGGTCAAGAAGCCACCTACCGCTGCTTCTCGCGCCAACTCGCGCGCGCGGTTCAGGCGCGGCTGGTGAGCGAGGAACCCGAACGCTACCGCGAGCTGCAGCGGGCCGCGGCGAAGACGTACACGCAGTCGGCAGGGGGCGAGCCGCACGGCGAGGCGGCCGCCCGGTACCTGCACCATCTGTTCGAAGCGCGCGACTGGGACGCGCTCGCCGACTGGCTGGCACAGCATGGCACCTCGCACGCAATGGTGCGTCGCATCTGGGCCGCCGCCGTGGCCGAGCTGTCGGGCTCCAGCACGTTCGAGACCCTAGCCCGCGAGATCGCGAACCACTACGTCAAGCTGGGCGCGTTCGACCATCCGGACGCGGTGCGCGCGTTCGAGACACTCGCCGCATCGGAGGACCAGGACCTGAGAGCGTGGACCGCCGTGAAGCGTGCCGAAGGCGAGGTCGTGGCCGGCCAGTTCGAGCGGGCGCAGGTCCTGCTCGACGTCTGCCCAGCCACGGACGTGCCGCTGATCCGGGCGGAACTGGCGCTGGCGCGGGCGAGCGTGCTGCGCTGGCGTGGCGAGCTAGATGCCGCGGCCCGCCTGGTGCGGTCCGAGGCCCGCGCCGAACTCGACCGATTGGGACCGGACGAAGGAGGCGCGGCGCGCATGGCGCGGGCGAAGGCCGCCGTATGGGCGGGCCTCATCGCCAAGGACCGCGGCGACCTGATGGGGGCGCTTGCCGAGTTCGATCGGGCCGATGTCGACGACGACCTGGTGCGCGCCCGCATCGCGTTCCAACGTGGTGACGTGGCCCGCAAGCTGGGGTGTTTCGATCGCGCCATCGCGGACCTAGACGAAGCCGTCGGGCTCGCTCGGCGTTCGGAGGCGCTGCCGCAAGAGCTGTCGCGCTACCTCGCCAGGCGCGGGACGATCCTTCGTCTCCAAGGTGACCTGCCCGCGTCTCGGGCGGCCTTCGACGAAGCCAGGGCGAAGCTGGGCAGCGCAGATCTCGACGAAACCGAGCGCGCCTTCCAACTGGCCAAGGTGGACGACGAAGGTGCCTTGACGGCGCTGGCCGACGGCGCCTTCGAAGCGGCCACGTTCGCGCTCACGCACGCCCTCGCCGCGTACCGCACGTACGCGCTGGAACGCGGCGTCGACGCCGGCTTCCGCTTGCTGCGCGGGGCGTTGCGACTGGCCGGCGCCTACGCCGGCCGCGGGCTGTCGCTGCCACTGCGCCCGCCGTTGCCGCTACTGCGCAGCGGGGCGGACGGGCCGGACCTGCGCCATGCCCGGGCGCGCATCGACGAGATCCTCCAAGAGCTGCGCTCACGCAAGGAGACGTACGACGGCGGGCTGTTGCTGGACGCCCTCATCCACGCCAGCTACTTCGCCGAGAGCGGGGAACGGGCGATGCAGCATGCCCAGGCTGCGCTCGGCGTGGCGGAAGGCGGCTACGCGAAGGCGCGCGCGCTGACGACGCGGGCGCAGGCGCATCTGCGTGCCCGCAAGCCGGCCGCCGCCCTTACGGATCTCGAGGAAGCACGCGCCGCGCTCCTCGCCAGCATCGCTCCCGTTCCTGGGCGCCATGCGCACGACGGTGCCGACGCGCGCAGCGAAGAAGGCGCCGTGCCAACCGCCGTGCCGGG
This sequence comes from Trueperaceae bacterium, assembly GCA_046484635.1. Classification (GTDB taxonomy): domain Bacteria; phylum Deinococcota; class Deinococci; order Deinococcales; family Trueperaceae; genus CAZACZ01. Next base: position 51,747 of record JAWOIL010000053.1, on the reverse strand, counting down.
CGCCGACGTCGGTAGTGGACGCGAGCGCGGCGATCCCGGCTTGCGCGCGCAGATCGCCTCGTTCGCGACCGCCGCGCACCTCAAGGCGAAGCGCGCGGACGCCGCGGCAGCGTCGTTGGCGAAGGCGCTGGAAGACGCCACGCTGGCGCCGTACCACGAAGGGTTGTTGCGGGCGTTCGGCGAGGTCGCAGAGGACACCGGCGTCACCGACGCGTGGAAGCGGCATCACCGCCTGCGGTCGCTGCTCGGCCTCGACGGCACCGGGCCGACGACGCCGGCTCGCCTGCCGGACGCCCTGGTCGCCTCCTGGCGCTCCCGGCGGACATGACGACGCGCGCCCTGGCACCGTTTGCCCGCTACGCGGGGGCGCGGCTGCGGACGCCGGCGTGACACCTCACATACGCGCCTGCATGTCGGCGGCGGCCCTAGCCGGGCTGACGCCGCACGCGCAACTCGACCGCTTCCGGCCGCCTCCGCAGCAGTTGAAGGCGTTGGTCGACATCGCCGCGGATCCGCGCGGTTGCGTCACGGGCTCCGTGCTGGCAAACCGGGCCCCGAACGACGCCGACCAGGACGGCACCGACGACCTGCTGGTGGGCTACGCCGCATTCCACCCCCCGAGCGACGTCGAGAGCTGGGGCGACGACCGCAGCGGTCGGCTGGTCGAACTCGGCGCCATCGAGGTCGCGCCCGATCTACGGGGCCAGCGTCTGGCCGAGCGGATGCTCGAAACGAGCTTCGCGGGCGGCCGCTTCGACGACACGGTGGTGTTCGCGACCCTGTACGTATGGCATTACGACCTGGCGCGCACTGGATTGGGCGACCTGGCGTACCGCCGCATGCTCGAGCGCCTGTACCGCAGCGCCGGTCTCGTCCCCTACCCCACCGGCGACGTCGAGGTGCGCTCCAGCGCCGCCAACGCCCTCATGGCCCGCGTCGGCCCGGACGCGCCCGAGGACGTGGTGGCGGAGTTCCACCGGCTCAGGAAGCGCGGGAGTTTCTCGCCGGTCGCCTCGGGCCCGAGCCCGACCGGCGGCGGCTGGTAGCATCGGACGAACCGCCCGGAACGGAGCCGACATGCTGGTGCAGGACATCATGACGCGCAAGGTCGTGGCCATCGGCCCCGACACGCCCATCCGCGACGTGCAGGCCCTGATGGAGCTGCGCAACATCCGCCACTTCCCGATCCTGGACGAACGCGCCGAGGAAGACGAGCCGGACCAACTCGTCGGCATCGTGTCCGATCGCGACCTGCGGCTGGTGGGCGCGGAGCACCCCAGGGCGCCTGCCGGTGTCCGCGCCGGCGATCCCGTCCGTTCCATCATGGTGACGCCGGTGCTGACCGCCCACCCCGAGGATCCGATCGAGGAAACCGCCAAGGTCCTGCGAGAGAACAAGATCGGCGCGATGCCGGTGATGGACGACGGGCACCTGGTGGGCATCGTCACCGGGATCGACATGTTGGACGCGCTGGTGCGCATGTCCGGCGTGCACGAGCCGTCGAGCCGGCTGGAGGTCGAGCTGACGAACCGGCCCGGCGCGCTGGCGGGCCTGCTCGACCGGATCGCCAGTCGCAACGTGAACGTCTCCAGCGTCATGACGGCACGGGGTGACTCCGATACGGTCAGCTTCGTGTTGCGTGTCGGCACCGTCAGCGGCCATGGCCTGGCCGACTTCCTGCGCGAGCAGGGCTACAGCGTGCTGTGGCCACCGGAGAAGCCCGCGGCGTGACCGCGGCCGTACCGAAGGTGGCGGAGCCGAGACGCCAAGCGCCTGCGGGAGCGCTGCGTTTCGTGTACGACCCGGCGTTGTCCGCCTTCGAACTGGCACCGGACCACCCGTTCAAGCCGGTTCGGCTCGAGTTGACCAAGTCCCTGCTGGAGGCCGCCGGCTTGCTCCACGGCGACGAGGTCGTGGCGCCCGGCCCGTTGGACGATGACGAACTGCTGGAGGTACACGATCCGCGCTACGTCGCGGCGGTGCAGGCCGCGTCGCGCGGCGAGGTGCCGAGAGACGCCCTCGCGTACGGCCTCGGCACCGGCGACAACCCGATCTTCGCAGGCATGCACGACGCCGTCGCGCGCGTGAGTGCCGGCACGCGCACCGCCGTCGACCTGGTGGCGTCGGGCACCGCGCTCAAGGCCGCGAACTTCGCGGGCGGGCTGCATCACGCCCTGCGCGACCGAGCGTCGGGGTTCTGCGTCTACAACGACCTCGCACTGGGGATCCGCCACGCCGTCCTGCAGCACGGCATGCGGGTGGCGTACGTCGACCTCGACGCCCATCACGGTGACGGCGTGCAGTGGCTGTTCTACGAGGACGATCGCGTGCTGACCGTGAGCCTGCACGAGTCCGGCCGGTACCTCTTCCCGGGCACCGGCCACACGTACGAGACCGGCCGTGGACGCGGCCGAGGGGCATCGGTCAACGTTCCGCTCGAGCCGTTCACCGAGGACGCGTCGTTCCTGGAGGTGTTCGACCTGGTCGTTCCCGCCTCGCTGCGGTCGTTCCGGCCCGACCTGATCGTGCTGCAGGCCGGCGCCGACGCGCATCGCCACGATCCCCTCGCCGATCTCGGGTTGAGCCTCGACGGCATGGCCGAGAGCTACCGGCGCGTAGTGGCCCTCTCGAACGAGCTCAGCGGGGGCAGGTTGGTGGTCACGGGCGGCGGCGGCTACGACCCGTACGACACCGTGCCGCGTGCCTGGGCACACGCCTGGGCCGCGCTCAGCGAACGGGACCTGCCCGAGGAACTGCCACCGGCGTGGGTCGAGCACTGGACCCGGCGGCTGGGGCAGCCGATGCCCCGCACGAGCCGCGAGAACGTAGAAGACTGGCCTGCGCAGCCCCGGCGCGAAGCGATCGCCCGTCGCAACCGGACGGTCGCCGAGCGAGCGATGGCGACGTTGGAAGGCATCTGGCGCACCGAACGGGGCGTCGCGGCCGCGACGAGCGTGGATCCCGCCGGCTGAGCGGCGGGCCACCAGGGAGGACGACATGCGAATCGGATTCATCGGACTCGGCACGATGGGCGCGCCCATGGCCAGGCGCTTGCTGGAAGCCGGTCACGACCTCACGGTCCACAACCGCACGCGCGAGCGCGAGGAACCGCTCGCCGCCCTAGGCGCCGGCCGCGCCGCGACACCGAGGGCGTGCGCCGAGGACCGCGAACTGGTGTTCACCATGGTCAGTGACACGCCGGACGTGCAGGCGGTCGTGCTGGGCGACCACGGCGCGGCCCTCGGCATGCCGGCCGGCAGCGTGTTGATCGACATGAGCACCATCGCCCCCGCGACGACGCGACGCATCGCTGCGGCGCTGGCAGAACACGGTGTGCACATGCTCGACGCTCCCGTGTCCGGCGGCAGCGAAGGCGCCGAACGCGGCACGCTCTCGATCATGGTCGGTGGCGACCTCGATGCGCTTACCCGGGCACGGCCCGTACTGGAAGTGCTGGGAAGCACGATCACCCACGTCGGACCGGTCGGCAGCGGCCAGGTGACGAAAGCCATCAACCAGGTCGTGATCGCCGGCACCTACGCCGCAGTGGCGGAGGGAGTGGCGCTGGCGCTGGCGTCCGGCATCGACGTGGACGCCGCGTTGTCCGCGCTGGCAGGCGGGGCCGCCGGCTCGTGGGTGCTCGCCAACCGCGCCGGGAACATGGTGCGCGGCGACTACCCGCTCGGGTTCCGAACGCGCTTGCACCGCAAGGACCTCGGCATCGCGCTGGCCACCGCCCGCGACCTCGGCGTCGCGATGCCGGTCGCTGCGTACGTCGAACAGCTCGAGACGAGCCTGGTGCAGCGTGGGTTCGGCGACGAGGACGTGTCGAACGTCGCCCGGATCGTGCGCGAGCAAGCGGGGTTGGCAGACACGAACGAACGCTGATGCGGTAGGCCGGCATCAGCGAGCGCTGATTCGGTGGGCGGACACGAACGAACGCCGATGCGGTAGGCCGGCACCAGCGAGCGCTGCGCCTGCCTGCGATCAGGACCGCTTCGCCACCACCCAAACGCGATCGGCGTCGGTGGGCGCGGGTTCCGCGTCGGGGTAGGTGAGCACTTCGACCTCGTCGAAGCCGGCGCGTGTCAGTAACGTGCGGAGCATCGTCGCGTCGTAGCCGCGCTCGTGGTGCACCTCGGTGAAGCTGCCTGCGGGCGTGTCACAGAAGGCCTCCACGGTTGCGACGTTCCGATCCGGGTCGTAGGTATGCACCCAACGGTAGTAGACGTCGTCGGCCCAGCCCTCGGCCAGGCCGCCCTCCCACAGGTCGCGCAGCCCGATCGGGGTATTGACGTCGAACACGAACAGCCCGGCGGGAACGAGGTGCTGGCGCACGCGTTCTGCGGCGGCAACGAACGCTTCGTCGCTGAGGAGGTTGTTGAGCGCGTCGAAGACGGAGACCGCCATCGCGAAGGTCCCGCCTGCCCGGAACCCCTCGAAGTCGCCTCGAACGAACGTCACGTCCGGCAACTTGGCCCGGGCCACGGCCAGCATCGCCTCGCTGGCATCTACCCCGACGACCTCGAAGCCACGCGCGTGCAGCGGCCCGGTCGCGTTCCCGGTGCCGCATCCGATGTCCAATAGCCGCCCGTCCGGCAGCCCGCGGGCGCGCGCGAGCGCGAGGATGAACTCCGCCCAATCGTCGTACTCGACGTCGGCCATGATCTTGTCGTACACGTCGGCCAGCGCCGAGTAGGGCGCGGTCTCGTGCGAGGCGCGAGAACCCACGGCGGGATCATACCGCTGGGCACGAATCGAACCCGCCCGCTGCGAGGGCCGACGAGGTCTCGGCGTGGGTCACGGTGGCGGGCGTCTCGCGTGCCGGAGCGGCCTACCTTCGGAACGGGAAGCGAGGACGTTCCGCGCCCCCGACCGCCCCCGCGCGGCGCGGGCGTCCATCGCCCCCTAGGCCGGTCGCTCAGCTTCGGGCATCATGCGCAGCACGATCTTGCCGACGTTGCGGTTGTCGCGCATGCGCGCGTGGGCGGCCTCCACCTCGAGCCACGGGAACACCGAGTCGATCACCGGGGTCAGGCTGCCGTCCTCGATGCGGCCCTGGAACCGGTCGAGCAAGTTCCGTTTCAGCCGGACCTTCTCGGCCTTCGGCCGCGCCCGCAGCCTCGATCCCACCACCCTCGCGAGCCTATCCATCAATGCGACCAGGTCGATCTCGACGACGGGACCAGCGAGCGCCGCGATGCACACCACGCGCCCACCCGTCCGGAGCGACGTGACGTTCCGTCCGAACGAAGCCCCACCCACGACGTCGAGAACCACGTCCACGCCTTCGCCGCCGGTGCGATCGGCGATGACGTCGGCGAAGTCGTCGGCATGACGGTCGATGACGACGTCGGCCCCCAACGCCGAGCAGGCCGCCACCTTCGCGGGGCCTCCGGCGGTGGCGAACACCTCACAGCCTGCCGCCTTCGCCATGCGGATCGCCGCCGTGCCGACACCGCTGGCGCCGGCATGGATCAGCACCCGCTCGCCCGGCGCCAGCGATGCCTCCTCGAACAGGTTCAGGTACGCCGTGAACGCGGTCTCCGGGAACGCCGCCGCCTGCACCATGGACCAACCGCTCGGGACCCTCATGAGCATGTCGGCGGGCACCGCCACGAACTCGGCGTAGCCCCCGCCCGGCAGCAGCGCCATGGCGTGCCTTCCCATCCAGGAGGCCTCCTCGCTGCCTGCCAGGTCAGGCGCCAAGGCGACCACCTCGCCGGCCGCCTCCAAGCCGAGGATCTCGCTCTCGCCGGGAACCGGCGCGTACCGACCGAGGCGCTGCGAGAGATCGGCACGGTTGAGGCCGGCCGCGTGCACCCGCAACAGCACCTCGCCCGGGCGCAGCTGCGGCCGCGCCATCTCGGCGATGCGCAACGCCCCTCCCTCTTCGACGGTGACGGCCCGCATGGTCTCGCTCATGCGGCCATCGTAGCTGCCTGCGCCGCTCCGCCGCCGACACCCGAAGGCATCCGAGCGCGCCATCTTCCTGGTACGTTGAAGCCCATGATCGGCGTCGACCTAGGCACCACCAACGTGCGCATCCACGTCAAGGGCAAGGGCGTGCTGCTGCGCGAGCCCGCCGTGATCGCGGTCGTCAAGGGCACCACCGATGTCAAGGCGGTCGGCCAGGAGGCCTACCGCATGCTCGGCCGCACCCCGGGGAACATCACTGCCGTCCGCCCTATGGCGGACGGCGTCATCGCGGACTACACACTCACGGAGAAGATGCTCAAGGCGTTCATCGGCAAGGTCCTCAGCGGACCCGCGCGCTTCCTGCGGCCCAACATCATGGTCTGCGTTCCTTCCGGCATCACCGAGGTGGAACGGCGTGCTGTGGTGCAAGCGGTGAACGAGATCGGCGCGCGCAAGGCGTACCTGATCGAGGAGCCGGTAGCGGGCGCAATCGGCGCCGGCATCGCCATCGCGGAGCCGATCGGGTCGATGGTGATCGACATCGGTGGCGGCACCACCGACCTCGCCATCATCAGCCTCGGCGGCATCGTGGTGTCCGAGAGCCTCCGCATCGCCGGCAACACGCTGGACCGCGACATCATGGCGTACGTCAAGGCGAAGCACAACCTGCTGATCGGCGACCGCACCGCCGAGGAGATCAAGCGGACGGTGGGCGCAGCCAAGGTTCGCGCCGGTGAAGAGCGGACTATGGAGGTGCGGGGCCGCGACCTCATCGACGGCATGCCGAAGAGCGCCACCATCACCACGGGCGACGTGGTCGATGCCCTCTCGCCGTCGCTGGAGAAGATCGCGGGCGGCCTTCGCAGGGTGTTGGAGCAGGCGCCTCCGGAACTCGTCTCCGACGTCATCGAGCGTGGCATCGTCATGACCGGGGGCGGCGCGCTACTGCGCGACCTCGATGCCTACCTGTCCGACGTGACGTCGATCCCGGTCGCGGTCGCGGAGAACGCCGAGGACTGCGTGGTGCTCGGTACGGCGCAGGCGCTAACCTGGGTCCACGTCTTGAAGGACGCGCACTTCCGGCGCTGACCGGAACGGAGGCGTCCGTACCGCGCACGCCTGCCACGACGCGAGGCACGAGCGGTCAGCGGAACCCGATCAACCCCACCAGCCCGCCGGCGACGATGAGCACCGCCGGATGAACGTTGAACCGCACCGCCAGCAGGAACGAACCGATCGCCAAGACCCACAGCGCCCAGTTCTTGAGCCACTGCGGCGGCAGCCCCAGCGCCTTCGGGAAGAACTCCCACACGACCAGGGCGAGCAGGGCGATGACCACCGGACGCACACCGATCAGGAACGCCTCCACCCCGGGGTGCGAACGGAAGCGCACGTACAGCGTAGCCAGCGCGATCATGGCCAAGATCGTCGGGACGGTCATACCCGCCAAGCCGGCGGCCGCCCCACCCCAGCCCGCCACCTTGAACCCGATGTACCCGGCCAGTTTGGTGGCGATAGGCCCCGGCAGGGCGCTGCCGAACGCGAACGCGTCCAGGAACTCCTCGTGCGTCATCCACGCTCGCACGTCGACGACCTCGTCCTGGATGAGCGGGATCATCGACGGCCCACCGCCGAAGCCGAAGATGCCGACCTTGGCCATCGACCAGAACACTTCGAGGATGCGCATGCGGCCGAGTCTACTCCTCTTCCGTGGGGCTGCCGCCGCCGTCGACGACGCGCGAGGGAGAACCGGAAACGTCCAGCGGGGTCCGGGCCAGGCGCCCGACGGCGAAGAACCCCACCGCGTAGCCGATCGTGACCAAGGCCAGTAGCAGGAGTACGGGCGTTCCGCGTTGGCCGGTCGCCAGCGCCAGGGCCGCGAACCAGGCGCTGGAGGCAAGCATCGTTCCCGCCAGGATCGCTGCGGTGAGTGCCGAGCGGCGCGAACGCGCAGCGCCCATCCGCGCGGTCACCAGCAGCGCCACGGGCATCTCCATCGCCGCGAACGTCACCAGCAGCCACGCCAGCAAGGCGCTGGGACTACCGGGGCCGCCGGCGAGCGTCCGCACGACCACGGCGATGAGCGCCGCCACCCCGACCTGCCCCAGGAACACCGCGGCGTAGGCAAGACGCAGGAACGATGCCGCGCGCGCCGGCTCGAGCTCGGCCGTGGTCAGGTAGTGGCGCAGCGAGGTCAACACGGCGTTCGACGCGGGGCGTAGTGGGTGACGTCACCCACCACGCTCCGCCGGGTTCAAGCGTCCGGCTGCGGTTCGTGCGTGTTCGACGCGAGCCAGGCGGCGGCGGCGACGAACATGCCGGAGAACACGGCGATGGCGACGACGATGATGCCGGCGTTGCGAGCGATGGTGAGGAACGTATCCACCAGGAACCTCCGGGGGGAGTCTACCCCAGCGGCGCGCCGCTCGTTCCCGCCGCCGGCGCCAGCCGTGTTCGCCGCGCGAAGCGCGCGGTCAGCAAGACCGCTGCCAAGGAAAGCGCGGTCGCCAGCCCGAACCACAGGCCGCGCGGTCCGACCCCGAGCGGGAAGGCCAACGCCAGCCCCACGGGCAAGCCGAGGAGCCAGTACGCCACCAGCGTCAGCAGCATGGGAACGCGCGTGTCCTTGAGCCCTCGCAGCGCCCCCGCCGCCGCTACCTGAATGCCGTCGGCGACCTGGAACAAGCCGGCGATCGCCAGGAAGCGAACCGCGAACGCGATCGTCGCCGCGTTGTCCGGATCGTTCAAGCGCAAGTAGAGCCCGATGACGAAGCGCGGAGCGGTCCAGAACACCGTCGCCGTCATGACCATGAACGCCGCCGCCACGACGATGCCGAGGCTGCCTGCGCGCCGCACCCCGACCGCGTCGTTCCGGCCGGCGGCCTGCCCGACCCGCACGCCGGTCGCGATGGCCACGCCTAGCGGTACCATGAAGGCCATCGACGCCGACTGTAGCGCGATCTGATGGCCGGCCAGGGCGGCCTCGCCGAAGCGCCCCATCACCAGCGCGGCGGCCGAGAACAGCCCCACCTCGAAACCCAGCGTCAGGCTGATGGGCCAACCGACTCGGAACAACTCCGCCATGGTGGCAAGGTCCGGCGTACGCAGATCGGCGAACACCCGGTAGCGCCCGTAGCGCCACGACACCAGTACCGCCGCCAAGGTGAACATGAAGGTGTACACGATGCTGGTTGCGTACCCGGTGCCGACCAAGCCGAGCGCCGGGAACCCGTAGCGCCCGAAGATCAGCGTGTCGTTCACGAACACGTTGAGGCCGACGCCCGCGAGCGCGATGAACATGATCGGCCGGGTGTCGCCATGCCCCTCGAGGAACCCCCGCAGCGTAGTGAACCCCACGGCGGCGGGAAAGCCGTACGAGATGGCCCGCAGGTAGCCTGCGGCGGCGGCCGCCGTGGTCGGATCCATGCCAAGGGCGCGCAGCAGCGGACCTGCGTTGGCGAAGATCAAGATGCCGGGAACGCTGATCAACACGGCCAGCCACAGCCCCTGGCGCGCCGCTCGGCCGGCGTCTTCGTAGCGCTGCGCGCCGACCGCCTGGGCCACCTGCGGCCCCACCGACAGCAGCACCGCTGCGCTCATGATGTACACGGTGGACAGCACCGTGGACCCGAGGGCGATGCCGGCCAGGGCAGTGGTGCCGAGCCTTCCGACCATCAGCGTGTCGACGAAGCTCATCCCGTTCTGCGCCAGTTGCGCCAACACCAGCGGGGCGGCGACCACCAGGAGGTGCTTGAGTTCGGTCGTCCACGCTCGCGCCACGCGCTCCAACATACAGGCTGGCGAAGCGTGGCCGAACCGCCCGAATCCTCGAACCGGACCGGGGTAGCATGGCCGCATGCGTATCGTCGCCGCCGTTGGAATCCTGGTCGTCCTGCTCGGTGCCGGAGCCTGGCTCCTCGGGCTGCCGCCGTTCGGTGCTCGCCCACCCAAAGAGCCACCCCGTCCCGACCTCTTCGCGATCGTGGAGAGTGGTGACCTGAGCGCGCTTCGCTCGGCCCTGGGCATGCCGCTCGCCACCGAGGCGCCCGCCACCGAGGAACCCACTGTAGGCGCGACGGAGGCGCCAGTGCCGGCCGCCACCGGAGCTGCGCTCGCCGATCTTCACGCGCGCAACGAAGCGGGTCTGACACCACTCATGGCCGCCGTCACCGCGAACGCGGGAACCGACGTGCTGGACACGCTGTTGGCAGCTGGAGCCGACGTCGACATGGCGGCGGCGAACGGCGCGACGGCGCTCATGCTGGCAGCCGGCCAAGGCACCCCGGCCCAGGTGATCTACCTCCTCAACGCCGGCGCCGATCCGACGCCGCGCGACGCCGAGGGTAGGAACGCCGCCGATCACGCGCGCCAGAACCCGGCCGTGCGCAGTTCGGCCGTATCCGTGCTGCTAGGAGAGCTGGCAGAATCGACGTTCGTGCGTGGTTGGCCCAGCGCCTACATCGTGCCGGTGAACGGTGCGACGATCAGCTCGCGCCGCAACCATCTACCCGGCGCGCTGCGCGCTTACCGCAACGGCTACCACGAAGGGTTCGACTTCTACGACGGCACCGTCAGCGTCGAGATCGGCTACGGCACCCCGATCCAGGCGGTAGCGGACGGCGTGGTCATCCGCGCCGACCACGACTACGTGGAGCACACCATGGAGGAGTACGACGCCTTGATCGTCGAAGCCACCCGAGTGCTCGACACGCCGCCGGAGATCCTCGATCACCTCCGGGGTCGCCAGGTTTGGATCCGTCACGCAGGCGGCTTCGTCACGCGCTACGCGCACCTGGCGCAGATCGCCGAAGGCGTGGAGGTCGGCAGCCGCGTGCGCCAAGGCGACATCATCGCGACCACCGGGAACTCCGGCACGTCGGAGGCGGCGCAGCAAACCCAGGAGGACCCCCACCCGCACGTCGAGGTGTGGCGCGGTGACGAGACGTTCTTGGGGAGCGGGATGGAGCCCGAGGAGATCTGGAGCTTGGCGGCGCAGGTGTTCGGTAGCGCGGCCTTGCCGCCGTACCACGACTAACGCTGGCTCACGAGGTAACGGCGGTTCCGCACTCCGGAACGGGGGCCCTGCAGGACGCAGAGGCGGCTACCAGGGCAGGTTGAAGCCGCCGTGGTTCTCGCTGCGGTAGTACGACTCGATCTCGTTGGGGATCAACGCCACGTCGTCGACGACCTTGAACAGGTGCAGGTCCTTCTCCGAGATGGTGCCCATGCGCAAGAGGGTGCCCTGCAGCCACTGCAGCATCCCACGCCAGAACTCCACACCGATCAGGTAGACCGGGAACGGCTTGATCTTGCGCGTCTGGATGAGTGTCAGCGCCTCGAACAGCTCGTCGATGGTGCCGAAGCCGCCGGGGAACACCACGAACGCGGTCGAGTACTTGACCAACATCACCTTCCGAACGAAGAAGTACTTGAACTTCAAGCTGTCGGTCTGGAAGCCGTTGGGCGCTTGTTCGTGCGGTAGGTCGATGTTGAGGCCGACGCTGCGACCCTGGGCGTCCATCGCTCCGCGGTTGCTCGCCTCCATGACGCCGGGGCCGCCGCCGGTGATGATGGCGTAGCCGGCTCGGGCCAGGTCGGCAGCCAGCTGCTGGGCTTTACCGTAGATCTCGGAGCCGTCGCGCAAGCGGGCGGAGCCGAAGATCGTGACCGCCTTGCCGACGTCGGCCATCTCCTCGAACCCCTGAACGAACTCGCCCATGATGCGGAACATCCGCCACGAGTCTTCTGCCAGAGCGTCGATGACGTATTGCTTTTCGAGGCCTTGCATCCGACCAGGGTACCGCGTCGACCGGGAACCGCGTGTGAAGCGGACGTCGGCCGACTCAGGCGACGACCTCGAGCAGCCGCGCCAGGTCCGGTTCGAGGGCGTCCGGACGAGCGCCGGCCAGCGTGGCGCGGTCGTGGGTGCCCCACGTCACCGCGTACGTCCGCAGGCCCGCGGCCTTCCCCGCCTGCACGTCGCTGACGGTGTCGCCCACCATCCAACTGCCTCGTGCGCCAAGGGCCTCGATGGCCCGCAGCACCACGTCGGGCGCCGGCTTGTGGGGGATGTCGTCGGTTCCTTGCACGTGGTCGAGCAGCGGCGTCAGCCCCATGGCGTCGACGAACCGCCGCGCCATCTCCGTCCGCTTGGTGGTGGCGACGGCGCGCGCGAACCCGCGCCGACCGAGTTCCGACAAGAGCTCCGGCACGCCGGGGTACGGCCGGCTTCGATCGCGGAAGTGCTCGGGGTAGTACCGGCGGTAGGCCGCTGCCAGGTCGGCGACGAACGCTTGCGGGGCGAACGCGGCGTACATCTCCTCCAGCGGCTTGCCCACCGTGGCGCGCACCTCGGCGGGCTCGGGACGTGGCAACCCCACCAGGTCGAAGGCGGCCAAGAAGCTCGCCACGATGTCGGGCAGGGAGTCGACCAGGGTGCCGTCGAGGTCGAACACGATCACGGGTCTCACGAGCGTCACTCCCGCAGGTAGGCCACGGTCACGCCGTGGCCCCCTTCGTACGGCACCGCATCCTCGAAACGCTCGACGAATCGCTCGCTCTTCAGGTACTGGCGCACCGCGTCGCGCAGCGCCCCCGTCCCCTTGCCGTGCAGGATGCGCACGCTCCCGGCCTTCATGGCGTGTGCCTCGAGCACGAAATCGCGCACCTTGTCGAGCGCTTGCTCTACCCGCTCGCCGCGCACGTTGAGCTCCCGCTCGAAGGCGACTGTGCCGATGGCGGCGCCGGTCGCGCCACCTGCCGACGCACCGCCGCCTCTGCTCCGCACCTGGGCGTTCCGCGCGAGCTTCCCGCCCGGCAGGCCGGTACCCGAAGGGGTCTCGTCTCGTTTCACCAGGGGCCGCACGTCACGCACGGGAACCTCGACCTTGAGGAGTCCGAGCTGTACCAGGACCTGGTCACCGCGCCGTTCCAGCACCGAACCCTCGGCCCCGTAGCTTTCTACGCGCACGGGCGCGCCGGCGCCGAGCGGGTCGGCCGTCACCGCTCCGTCCGCGCGGGAACCTGCCCCTTCGCCGGCGTGCGGTCGCCGCGAACCGACGTCGCGGCCGGCCATGCGGCGCGCATCCCGTCGCAAGCGCTGGATCTCCTCGAGCGCCTTGGAGCGTTGCTCGGGCTCTTGGGTCGCGGTGCGTTTGAGCTTCGCCGCGCGCTGCATCGTCTCTTGCAGCATCTCGTCGGCCCTCTCCGCGGCGGCCGCCATCAACTCGCGCTCGCGAGAGCGCAACGTGTCGATCTGGGCGCGAAGCAGCTCCGCCTCTTCGAGCGCTTGGCGGCGCGAGACGTGCGCTTCTGCCAGCTCCTCCTCGAGGCGCTCGCGCTGCGACTCGAGCGTCTCGAGCAACGACTCGAGCCGCTCCCCTTCCGGGCCCAGCAGTTCGGACCCGCGCTCCAGGATCTGCTCGTCCAAGCCCAGGCGCGCGGCGATCGACAAGGCGTAGCTACGGCCGGGTTGACCCAACACGAGCTGGTACGTGGGCCGAAGGTGGTCGAGGTCGAAGCGCATGGCGGCGTTGCGCACGCCTTCCTGCTCGCTCGCGAACACCTTGAGCGGCGCCAGGTGGGTCGTCACCAAGCCTCGTGCGCCGCTCGCCAGGAGCCGTTCCAGGATCGCTTGCGACAGTGCCGCCCCTTCGTCCGGGTCGGTGCCGGAGCCGAGTTCGTCGATGAGCACCAGGACGTCGTCGTCCGCGCGCTCGACGATCGCCTTGAGGTTGCGCAGGTGGCCGGCGTAGGTGCTGAGGCTAGCCTCGATGCTCTGCTCGTCACCGATGTCGGCCAGTAGCGCCCGCACCCGCGGCAGCAGCGGCGGCGTGGATGCGTCGGCCGCCACGAACATGCCGGCGTGGGCCATGGCGGCGGCGAGTCCGAGCGTCTTGAGAAGCACCGTCTTACCGCCGGCGTTCGGTCCGGTGACGATCAGGAACCGTTGCCGCTCGTCGAGCGCGACGTCGTTCGGCACGCAACCGTCGATCAGCGGGTGACGCGCGGCCTTCAGGCGCACGCGCCCGCCGTCGTCGAAGGTGGGCCGGGTCAAACGCCAGTCTTTCGCCAACCGCGCCGAGGCGTTGACGACGTCCAACTGCGCCACCACCTCCAGGCTCTCGTCGACGCGCGGCTCGTCGGCCAAGCGCCGTCCCAGCGCCAGCAGGATGCGCCGCACCTCGTCGCGCTCCTCCATCTCCAGCAAGGCGAGCTCGTTGTTCAGCGGCACCACCGAGGCCGGTTCGATGAACACGGTCGCGCCGGAATCGGAGCGGTCGAGCGCCAGCCCGGGCACGCGCGCCTGCGCGTTGGCCTTGACCGGGATGACGTAGCGATCGCGCCGTAGCGTGACGATGGGGTCCTGCACGGCGTCCGCATACGTCTCCAGCAGGCGCGCCAGCCGCTCGCGGATGCGCCCCCGTAGCGGGTTCAAGCGCCTGCGGATGTCGTGCAGCTTGGGCGTAGCGTCGTCCCGCACGTTGCCGTCGGGGTCGAGCTGCTCCCGCACCAGCCGTAGGGCGCCGTCGAACGAGCCGATCTGCACCGCCAACTCGGTGAGGGCGGGTCGATCGGACGCGACGATGCCGCGCCGGAGCGTGGCCGCGCCGTCCAGGGTGTATGCGATGGTGAGGATCTCGCGTCCGTCGAGGAGGTTGCCGTCGCGGATGCGGGCGAGCAGCGGCCGCACGTCCTCGATGCCGCCCAGGGCGAGATCGCCGCCGTCCACGACTTCCTGGACCCGCTCCAGCGCGCGCTCCACCTCGGCCTGGTCCTCCATCGGCGTCGCCGTCGAGGCGAGCTCCACCCCGAGGAACGTCGCCGCGCGCTCGGCGAGTGCCGCTTGCACGCGGCCGAACGAGAGCCGGTCGAGGGTCGTGGGGGCGATCTCCATGACGCAGCAGTATACGGCGACCCGCCGGGCCGACCCGTTCGGCTCGGAGCGCGGATGCTGCCCGTTCTCCCCGGCCCGACTTCGTCAGTCCTGGCCCGATCGCTCGCCTTGCGCCGCTTGGATGGCCGTCAGCGCGATGGTGTACACGATGTCGTCCACCAACGCCCCGCGCGACAGGTCGTTCACCGGCCGCCGCAGGCCCTGCAGCATCGGGCCGATGGAGACGACGTTGGCGGCGCGCTGTACGGCCTTGTAGGTGGCGTTGCCGGTGTTCAGGTCCGGGAAGATCAACACCGTCGCGCGGCCCGCCACGGGACTGTCCGGCGCTTTGCTGCGGCCGACGCTGGGCACGGTGGCGGCGTCGTACTGCAGGGGCCCGTCGATGGTCAGGTCGGGCCGGCGTTCCTTCGCGATCCGGGTCGCTTCCCGCACCTTGTCGACGTCGGCCCCCTCGCCCGAGCTGCCGGTCGAGTAGCTGATCATCGCGATTCGCGCGGGGATCCCCAGCGCCATCGCCGACGCTGCTGATTGCAGCGCGATGTCCGCCAGCTCATCGGGGTTCGGGTCGGGGTTGACGGCGCAGTCGCCGTACACCAGCACCTGCTCCGGCAGGCACATGAAGAACACGGACGACACCAGCAGCGCGTCCGGGCGCGTCTTGATGAGTTGCAGCGCGGGCCGAACCGTGTTGGCGGTGGTATGCACCGCGCCCGAGACCAGCCCGTCGACCTCCCCTTGCGCCAGCATCATCGTGCCGAGCACGACGTTGTCGCGCAGTTGGTTGCGGGCGCCGTCCGCCGTCAGGCCCTTGTGCTTGCGAAGCTCCACCATGGCGTCGACGTACCGCTCGCGCACGGCGTCCGTCGGTTCGACGATGTCGACGCCGCGTCCGAGCGCCACGCCTTGCGCTTCCGCCACACGCCGGACCTCGGCCGGATCGCCGAGCAGCACGCACGAGGCGATCCCGCGCTCGGCGCAGGTGGCGGCTGCTCTGACGGTGCGCGGCTCGTCCCCCTCGGGCAGCACGATGCGCTTGCGCGCCGCCCTGGCGCGCTCGACCACGCGGAAGAGGAACGCGGGCGGGGACAGGCGCGGCTCGCGCTCGGTGGCGATGCGCTCGAGCACCGGCTGCAGCATCAGGTGCTCCGCCACCGAGCTCATCACGCGCTCCATGCGCTCGACGTCGTCGACGGGCACCTCGAGGTTCATGGCTGCTGCTCGCGCGGCGGTGACGTACGAGTCGCTGTCGACGCGAAGCACGGGTAGTCCGGTGCTGAGCGCCTTCTCGCACAGCTTCATGACGTTCGCGTGCGGCTCGACCTCACCGGTCAGCACCAACCCGGCCAACGGCACGCCGTTCAGGGCCGCCATGCACACCGCGAGGATGACGTCGTCGCGGTCGCTGGGGGTGACCAAGAGCGCGTCCGGCCGAAGGCGGTGGGTCATGTTGGCTACCGTGCGCGCCACGAGAGATACGTCGACCACGCGGCGCGTGGCCAGTTCCCCTTCCACGAGCACGCGCGCGCCGAGGTGGCGCGCCACGTCGCAGGTGCGCGGCGAGACCATCGCGGGCTCCCACGGTACGGCGCCGAGCAGGTGGAAGTCCGCGCGCTCGAGCACGGGAACGCCGCGGCGCAACCCCTCGGCGTCGAGCACCACGTCGGGTCGCTTGACGAGCGTGCGGGTGGCGCCAGGCACGGCCGAGACCGGCTCGTTGAGGCGGTTCACGATCACCCCGAGGAGCTTGGAGTCGCCGATGCCGCCGAACGCCTGCGCCGCCATGTCGAGGCGGTCCGCCAGCGCCGCGAGGTTCGGCTGCGGGGTGGCGACGAGAACGACCTCGGCGTCGAGGGCGCGCGCGATATCGGCGTTGACGGTGTCGAGGTTCGGGTGATCGGCCGTGGCGGCCAGCCCCTCGACGACCACCACGTCGGCGTCGTCGGCCGCGCGCTGGTAGCGCCCCACCAGGTCCTGCAGCAGCTCCGAGGTCTTGCCGGTCGCGATCATGGTCTCGGCCTCGTGATAGGGCATCGCGTCCGGGGGTTCGATCGGCGTCGTGAGGCGGATGAACTCCGTGGAGCGCTCGGGGCCGTCATCGTCGCCTGGCTGCCGGATCGGCTTGAGGAAGCCGACACGAAGGCCCTCGAGCTCCAGAGCGCGAACGAGCCCGAGGCAAACCGATGTCAGGCCCACGCCCGGGCCGGTCGGAACGACGAAGATCGCGTGCGGTTGCGCCATGGCGCGTATCCGTCGCGCCTGCGCGCGACGCCTCCGTCCCCACCTTACGTCACCACCGCCGCGCTCCCGAGGGACGCCCGCCCCCCGCGCCGCCAGCGTCGGGGACGCCCGCCCCCGCGCCGCCAGTGTCGGGGACGCCCGCCCCCGCGCCGCCAGTGTCGGGGACGGTAGCCCCGCCGAAAGGGCACCACATCGCGGCGGAGGAGGAAGGTTCCGCACACGGAGGTGCCGCGATGCCCTACACTGACGGCGCGCGACGCCGACGACATGCGGTCCGCGACACGGAAGGAGCGGGTTCATGACCGACCAAGGTCCCGTCGATCCCACCCCACCTGCACCCACCCCGCCGGCGCCCCCACCCGAGGCGCCACCGGCAAGCAGCGACACCGGCGCGAAGCCGGACGTCGGCAAGCGCTTCATCGCGTACCTGATCGACGCCGTCATCGCCGGGGTCCTGGGTGTCATCCCGGTGCTGGGCAGCCTGCTGGGCGCCGCTTACATCCTGGTTCGTGATGGGCTCGAGTTCGAGTTCATGGATGGCCGTTCGGTCGGCAAGAAGCTCATGAAGCTGCGCCCGGTGCGCGACGACGGCGGCAAGATGGACATCACGACCTCGGTCATGCGGAACTGGCCGCTCGCCCTCGGCTCGCTCGCGGGCCTGGTGTTGTACGGCCCGTTCCTCGGCATCATCGCCCTGTCCCTGCTGCTCACGTTGATCGGCGGAATCATCGGTCTCATCGAGGTCTACCTGGTGTTGACGGCGCCCGACGGCCGCCGCTGGGGCGACAAGCTGGCGAACACTCGCGTGATCGAGGTCGACGCCTGAGGATCGCAGAAGGGCTTGCGAAGGCATCACGCGGACCGGAGTGAGGTTCGGCTCGAGGACCGGTTCGAGGACTGGTTCGAGGTTCGGGGCGCGGTGTCATGCCGCGCCCTTCTTCCTGCGGACGCCCTTCGCGCGCAGCGTGTCGAGCGTGACGATGCGCTTGCGCATCGCCCAGGCGAACGTGAGCATCGACGCCAACACGAGTGCTCCGCTCGCCACGAACAGGGCGTGCGCCGTCGGGTTGCCGGTCGTGCGCCACCACGGTTCGCCCGCCACCCGCGCCACCAAGCCGAGCTGTAGCAGGACGAAGGTGACGGCCTCCCACTCCGTCTGGCGGATGCCTCCCGGCCGGGGCAGCATCCAGAACGCCACCCCCATCACCATCGCGAGGAAGAACCCGACCGTCGCCATGTGGGCATGGGTGGCCGCCAATGCGCCGGTCAGGCCCGGCCGTGCCGCTACGGTGACGCCGATCGCCCCTGCGCTCACCAACCAGAACAGCGCGGCGCGCAGGAACGCCACCTGCCAGCGACTCACCCTGGCACGCCGTTCGTCGTTCGATCCCGGGTCGTGAGCATGGGTCAGGCTACCGCGGCGGGCGCGGCCGCCAAGCGGCCGGCGAACGGACGGTAGGATGCGTAGGTGACGTCGAGTTGGCAACGAACGGTTGCGGTCATGTTCGCCGCCCAGTTGCTGGCTTCCGTCGGATTCTCCACCATCTTCCCGTTCCTCCCCAACTACGTCGAGAGCTTGGGCGCGCGTTCGGGTGGCTCGACCCTGTTCTGGGTGTCGGCCGTGTTCAGCGTGCAGGCGGTGGCGATGATGGTCGCCTCCCCCATCTGGGGCGCCGTCGCCGACCGCTACGGGCGCAAACTCATGGTCGAGCGCGCGTTGTTCGGTGGCGCCGTCATCATCCTGGCCATGGGGTTCGCCCGCAGCGCAGAAGAGCTGGTCTTGCTGCGGCTGATCCAAGGCATGGTGACCGGCGTCGTGTCGGCCGCCTCGTCGATGGTGGCGGCCGTCACTCCACGCGACCGGCTGGGCTACGCCATGGGCTTGATGCAGACCGCGCAGTTGGCGGGCGTGTCGGTCGGTCCGGTCATCGGCGGTCTGCTCGAGTACTTCGTCGGGTACCGCATGGCGTTCGTCGTCACCGCCGTGCTGCTGTTCGCGGGCGGCGTTCTGGTCCTGTTCGCGGTGAGGGAAGACTTCACGCCGCCGGAGGGTGGCCGGCGGGGGCTCGGCGGGATGTTCGCGGCGTGGGGCGGCATCATGCGAACCCCCGGCGTGCTGTTGGGCTATGGACTGCGCTTCACGGCCTGGCTCGGGCGCACCATGCTGGTGCCGTTCCTGCCGCTGTTCATCGCGACCATCACCCTCCGAGGCGAACTGTCGGGCATCTACACCGGCGTCGCCATCGGCGCGGCTTCCGCCGCGGGGACGATCAGCGGCGTCACGCTCGGCAGGCTGGGCGACCGCATCGGGCACAAGTCGGTGTTGGTCGTCTCTGCGTTGGCAGCAGCAGCGTTCTACCTGCCGATGTCGGTGGTGAGCGAGATCTGGCAGTTGATCGCGCTGAACACGATGGTGGGGTTCGCGGTTGGCGGCGTCCTGCCGTCCATCAGCGCGCTGCTGGCGCGCCTCACCGATTCCGGAGCGGCCGGTTCGGTGTACGGGCTGGACAACTCGGTCATCGCCAGCTCGCGGGCGGTTGCGCCGCTGCTGGCAGGCCTCGTGGTGGCGGTCACCAGCGGAACCGGCGCCGCGAATTACCGCGCCCTGTTCGTCGTGACGGCCGTGTTGTTCGTGGTCACGGCCGCGGTGGCGGCGTGGCGGTTGCCCGGAAGGGTCCGTCCGACGGCCGTTGACGCCAGCTCGCCCAAAGGGTAGCTTCGAGGTGTCACCAGGGGTGTCCCGCACGGCCTGAGAACGTGTGGGGCTGAGAACACACCCTCGAACCTGACCCCGGTCATGCGGGCGGAGGGAGAGTGGCGCATCGACGAAGGGCTCGCGCGATCGGCGCACCAGGCGCATCCAGCGCCGCCAACGGCCCACGGTTCGTCGACCCCGATGCGTCCGGTCCGGTGACGGAGAGGACGTACCCATGATCGCGAAGTGGATCCTCGGTTCGGTGTTCGCCCTGTGGCTGGCGCCGCTGGCGCTGGCGCAGAGCATCACCGTCTTGACGCACGACTCGTTCTCGCTGCCGGCTGCGGTGGTGGAGGAGTTCGAGCGCAGCACCGGCATCGACGTGGTGTTCTTGCCGGCGGGTGACGCCGGTGAGGTCGTCAACCGCGCCATCCTCACCAAGGCAAGGCCGCTCGCCGACGTGCTCTACGGCATCGACGACAGCCTGCTCGAACGTGCCAGAGCCGAGGGCATCTTCGAACCGTATGAGAGCCCCGAACTGCAGCGCGTGCCCGAGGCGTACCGCTTCGACCCGGAGTTCCTGGTGACGCCCATCGACGTCGGTCACGTCACCGTGAACCTGGACCTGGCGTGGTTCGAGGAGAACGAGCACCCCCTCCCGACTGACCTGACCGATCTGTCTACCGACTTCTTCGGCGGCTTGAGCGTGGTCGAGAACCCGGCTTCGTCGAGCCCGGGTCTGGCGTTCCTGCTCGCTACCGTCGCACGGTACGGCGACCCCGCCGCCGGGCTGGCGCCGGGTTCGCCGGGAGAAGTGCCGGCGTTCACCGACTACCTGGACTACTGGGCCGCTCTACGCGACGCAGACGTACTCGTGGTCGACGGTTGGACGGACGCCTACTACACCGCCTTCACCCGGTACGGCGGGGACCGGCCGATCGTGGTGAGCTACGCCACCAGCCCCGCGGCCGAAGTGATCTTCGCGGAGACGCCGCTGGACGAGGCACCCACGGCCAACCTGGAGTGCCCGCAGTGCTCGTATCAGCAGATCGAAGCCGCCGGGATCCTCGCGGGCACCCGTCAACGCGCCGCTGCCGAGGCGTTCATCGATTTCTTGCTCTCGCGCGCGGTGCAGGAAGCGATCCCCATGGAGATGTTCGTCTATCCGGTCCGTGACGACGCCGCGCTTCCCGACGCCTTCGTTCGCTTCTCGCCGTTGCCGGCACGACGGTACGTCGCCACGCTGCCCAGCGCCTTGGTGCAGGCGCACCAGCGACGCTGGGTGTCGGAGTGGACGGCGGTGGTGCTGCAGAGCCGCACCCCTGACGAGGTGCGCAGCCGACGGCGCTGAGCCTCGGGCCGCAAGCCGCCCGGCCGCCTGCACCGGGCCCACCCACAGCAAGGAGCGCTTCCCTGAACGGGCCCCGCCCGGCGTGACGATCACGCCGGGCGGGTGAGGAGCGTTGGACGCGCGTCGTGCACGCCCGGTTCAGTGATGTCGGCCGCTCGGCCGGCGCTGGGACCAACGTTCCAGCACGGCTCGCTCGGCGCGGACGGTGCGGGACTGCAGACGTCCTCTGCGGGCCCGTAGCGCCATCCGAAGGTTCCGTACCCATCGGAGCATGGCTTGCCTCCCTGCGCGCGCACTCGGGCCGCGGTCGCCCGGGCGCCGCCGAGCGGTCGCTCGGGGCCGGACGATTCCCGCGTGCCGGCGAGTGGCATGCGCCACCGGCAGATTCTGCTCCTCGAACGCCGTTCGGTGTGTGTCGCATGAGACAGCGAACCGCTCCACGAGGGTGTAGGAAGCCGTAGTCAGTCGACCGCGGGGGCCGGCGTCACCCCCTCCGTCCCGCGGGGACCGTCGCTCTCCGCCACCCATGTCACCAGTTCCGGCGCCACGGTCGACACCTCTGCCAGCGTGCCCTGCGCCACCACCTTGCCCGCTTCCAGGACCACGACACGGTCGGCGCGCTCCAGCGCGGCCCGGCGGTGCGACACCACCAGGCACGTGACGTCGCTGCCGGCGAAGAGGCCGTCCCACAGACGCCGCTCCGTCTCGACGTCGAGCGCGCTCGAGAGGTCGTCGAAGACCAGCAATTCGGCGCCGCGCAGGAACATGCGCGCCGCTGCCGCGCGCTGAACCTGGCCACCGGACAAGCGCACGCCGCGCGTGCCCACCTCGGTGTCGAGACCTTGGTGAAGCGCCGCCACGTCCGGCATCATCACGGCGAGGTCGAGCACGCGCTCCACGTCGGCGTCGGTGGCGCCGTTGCCCATGACGATGTTCTCGCGCAGCGAGTCGGAGAACAGGCGCGGCACCTGGCTGGTGTAGGCGGTGCGAGGCGGTACGAAGAACGTGGCGGGATCGTCCACCTCGCGCCCGTTCCAGCGCACGCTGCCTGCCTCCTTCGGAAGCAGGCCCAGTAGCACCCGCAACAGCGTCGTCTTGCCCGACCCGATGCGCCCGGTGACGACCACGAACTCGCCGCGAAGCACCTCGAAGCTCACACCCTCGAGGCCGTCGGCCGCGCCGGGGTGGCGATAGGTGAGCCCTTCGACCACGAGTGTCCGGAACGACTCGGTCGGTGCGCGCTCGCTACGGTACGGCCCGCCCGAACGCTCCAACGACAGCGCTTCGGGGGTCACCAGCTCGTCCACGGGCGCGTCGACCATCAGACGGCCGAGGCGCTCGTAGGCGACGCCGGTGCGCTTGTGCTGCACGAACATGAGGCCCATGAACGACATGATCCCGGTGAGGCGCGGCAGGTACGTGACGAACAGGGCGAAGTCGCCGACGCTGAAACTGCCGTCGCGCAGCGCCGATGCGCCGAGCAGCAGGATGATGCCGGTGGCGATGTTCACCATGTTGTCGGTGACACTGCGGAACAGCTCGGTCAGGAGCGTGTCCGTCAATGCGGCGCCGCGGCGCCGGTCGTTGAGGCGCACGAAGTGGCGTAGCACGCTCGCCTCGCGGCCCGACGCCTTCACCGCCTGCACGCTGCCGAACGTCTCGCCCAGGAAGTCGGTGACGCGGCTGGTGGCTTCGCGGCTGGCGCGGCGGGCGTTGCGGATGCGCGGGCGCAGCACGTTCGTGAGCACCAGCGTCAACGCCAACGGCACGCAGGCGAGCAGCGTCATCACCGGTTGGATCGACACCATCACCGTCAGAGCGACCACCGCGTAGGTGGCGAAGCCCCAGAAATCGGCCCAGTTCTCGACGTACTCGCCCACGTCGTTGACGTCGTCCCGGAAGCGCGTGACGGCCTCGCTGGGAGAATCCGGCAGCCGGCGCGAGCCGGACGCCGTGAGCAGGTAGCCGAGGATGCGGTTGCGTAGGTGCAACGTCACCTCGAGCCAGTAACTGACCCAGGTGTGGATGGCTCCTACGAACAGGAAGATGCGACCGACGTCGAGCGTAAGGGCCAACGCCAGGTAGGTCCAAGGACCCCAGCCCGCCGCTTCTGCGCCGGACAAGGCGTCGAATAGGCCGCGCACCAGCAGGCCCGTCAGCACGGGAAGCGAGTGGATCACCAACCAGAACAAGCTGGTAACGATGAACAGCCACCGCCGCTGCCGCACCAAGCGCAAGGTGAGCAAGAGTGGGTTGCTCGAGAAGGTCACGCGAGATCCTCCAAGAGTTCGGCGTCGCCTTGCTGCATGGCGTGGGCGCGGCCGGCGAGGTTGAGGTCGAGCGCCAAGGCGGCGCGGCGCAAGCGGGCGTAGCGAGACGCAGGATCTGCCGCCAGACGCGCACGGGAACCAGCCTCCACCACGCGTCCGCCCTCCATCACCAGGATCTCGTCGACGCGTTCGACCGTCTCGAGACGGTGGGCGATGATGATGGCGGTCCTGCCCTGCAACAGCCGCTCCATGGCCGCCTCGAGGCGCTTCTCGGTGATCGGGTCCAGGCGCGAGGACGGTTCGTCCAGCACCACCAGACCGGGGTCCTTGAGGAACACGCGTGCGAACGCGATCAGCTGCGCTTCTCCCGCCGAGAGGTTCCGGCCGCCCGAGTCGAGCTCGGTGTCCAGTTCCGCTTCCTGCTGGGCCAGCCATGGGCCGAGACCGAGCTCGTTCAGCACGTGCAAGATGCGCGCGTCGTCGATGCTCGCGTCGAAGAAGGTCAGGTTGTCGCGCAGCGTGCCGCGGAAGAGCTGAACGTCTTGCGTGACCAGCCCGACACGCGAGCGCAGCTGCGACAGGTCGGCGTCGCGGGCGTCGACCCCGGCGAGCGTCACACGCCCCTCGGTCGGGTCGTAGAGCCGGAACAGCAGGCGGGTCAGCGTGGTCTTGCCGGACCCGGTGCGTCCGAGCAGGCCCATGCGCTTGCCCGGCGCGAGGTCGAACGACACGCCGTGCAGCGTGAGTTGGTCGGCTCGAGCGTCGAGGTAGTGGAAGCGCACGTCATCGAAGCGCACCCCGATGGGACCGTCGGGCACGCGCGACGTACCGCCGGCGGGCAGCGCCGTCGCGGTGGAGAACAGCTCACCGATGCGGCCCACGCCGGCCGCCGCCTTCTGCAACTCCTGCAGCTGCTGCGTGATCTGCTCGATCGGGTTCTGCAGCATGAACAGGTACTGGAACACCATGTAGGCGGACCCTACCGTGAGCTCGCCACGCCGCACCAACACGATCGAGGTGCCCAGCGTCACCGCCAGCCCGACGACGAAAAGGCCGTAGCTCGACAACCACACCACCGACCGCAGCATCCACGCCCGCCGCGTGTCGTGATACACACCGCGCATGACGTCGGCGAAGCGGTGCATGGTGTACCCGCTCGCGCCGTTGGCACGCAGGTCGTCGAGCCCCTGCAGCCGCTCCTCGATGAAGCCGAAGAGGCGCGCGTTCGCTTCGCGCTCGAGCTTGGTGGCGGGCACGCCGGTGCGCCGCGTGACCGCGAGCGCCACGACCTCCAACACCACGAACGCAGTCAGCGCCGCGCCCATCAGCGAGTTCTCGAGCCACAACGCCACCAAGATCCCCACCAATAGCAGCAGGCCGCCGAAGACGCGCACGGAGAACTGGGACAGGAAGTTCGACAGGCTGGTGACGTCTCCGTCGATGCGCTCGATCATCTCGCCCGAGGTGCGGGCGTTGTGGAATCCCATGTCCAGGTCGAGGGTGTGGCGCGTGAGGTCGCGGCGCAGCAGGTTGGTGGCGGTCCAACCGACCGCCGCGGCGACGTAGGTCGCGCCGGCGTTCAGCACCTGAGTGAGCACGGCCGCGCCCAGGAACAGGAGCGCGAGGGTGGTGAGGAGGCGCGGTTCGGCGCCGCCGAGCGCGCCGTCGATGAAGCGGCGGAGCAACTGGGGAACGACAAGCTGGAGTCCGATGGCGGTGAGCAGGAGCGCCGCCATGATCGCCGCCATGCCGGACTGTGGCGCCAGGTAGCGGCCCAACAGGCTCACCATGCTGGGGGCGGCCGGCGTTGCGCCTCGGGCTTGCGTCTGCGTCGTCATCTTGGCCTCTCGATGGGCTGCGCGGTCTTCCGCGGTGGGAACGGCTAGGTGGAGTCGAAGGTCGGGTGGGGTTCGGGTTCCGGCTTCGAGCCTGGTCGGTTCCGTTGCGGGGATCCCGCGCTGCGCGGGCCATCGACGAGAACGACCGTGGGCTCTTGGGAGGCTGCCCACGGTCGCGTCGCTTGGTAGCGAGTTGTGTGACGACGTCTAGGCAGACCACTCCCGGGGCGCACCGACTCCGAACGGAGCCGCGAGTACCAGGTGGAAGATGGGGCGGTAATCTGCCATGACCGGCATGACTGTAGCGGAGACGACGTTCGTTGTCAAGCGTCCCTCTCCTCCGCTCCAGGAGTGCCGTTCAGGACGCTCCTCGCTCGCTCTCGCCAGTGGCTTGGCTAAACTAGCGTCATGCGCCGAACTTGGCTCGGCCACGCTAGCGGCGTCCTCGCGACCGGCTTCTTGACGGCGTTCCTGTTCGTGCCGCTGGCCTGGATCTTGTGGCGCAGCTTGGGTCCAGGCGCTGCAGAAGGAATCGGCGCTGCGCTCGCACGGACCCTCGCCAACCCGTACTACCGGGAGCGGTTGGCGTTCACGCTGGGCCAAGCGTTGCTGTCCACCCTGTTGACGGTGGCGCTGGGCCTCCCGTCCGCGTTGCTGTTCTCGCGCTACGTCTTCCGTGGCAAACGGGCGCTCACGGCCGCGTTCACCGTGCCGTTCGTGATGCCGACGGTGGTGGCAGGCATCGGCTTCCTGGCGCTGGTGGGGCCGCGCGGCATCACCGGCATCGACCTGCGGGACACGCTCGCCGTCGTGCTCTTGGCGCACGTCTTCTTCAACTACGCAGTGGTGGCGCGGTTGGTAGGGAGCTTCCTGGAGGGCGTCGCGCCACGCCTGGAGCAGGCAGCCGCCACGCTGGGCGCCGGTCCGTGGCGATCGCTAGTGCGCGTGACGTTGCCGCTGGCGGTTCCGGCCACGCTGGCTTCGGCAGTGCTGGTGTTCCTCTTCTGCTTCACCAGCTTCGGCGTCATCCTGATCCTGGCGCCCAGCGCCCGGTTCGCGACCCTCGAAGTGGAGATCTACCGCCTCACGGCGCGCTTGCTGGAGCTCGACACGGCGGCCGTCCTGGTCCTGGCGCAACTGCTCGTCGTAGGCGGCGCCAGTTGGGTCTACACGCGCCTGCAATCGCGCGTTGCAGTGGCGTTGGCGGCCGGCGGCGGGACCAGACGCCGACCGAGCGCAGGTGGGCGCGCGCTGCTCGGTGTCAACCTGGCACTGGCCGCCGCCTTGATCCTGGCGCCGCTGCTTGCCTTGAGCCTGCAGGCGTTGACCGCGCCAACCGGTGCCTTCCCGTCGCTCGCGAACCTGCGCGCCATGCTGGACGCGCCGCCGTCGATCGGCTACGCGTCGCTTGGACGTGCCCTCACGAACTCGCTGACGTTCGCGCTGCTCAGCGCGGGATTGGCGCTCGTGGTGGGCCTGGGGTTCGCGTACGCGGTCGCGCGCGGCGGCTGGCGCGCGCTCGACACCGCCAGCCTGCTGCCACTTGCCACCAGCCCCGTCACGCTCGGGTTCGGTTACCTGCTCGCCTACCCTGCGCTGGCGACCACGTTCTGGGGCATCCCGCTGGCGCACGCCCTGGTGGCGTTCCCGTTCGTTGCGCGGACGCTGTTGCCGGCGTTGCGCGCCCAGCCTCGCAGTCAGCTCGACGCGGCGGCGCTCCTCGGCGCGGGGCCGGTGCGCACCTTCGTCCGGGTGGAACTGCCCGTGTTGGCGCCGTCCTTGCTGACGGCGGCGGCGTTCGCCTTCGCCATCTCCATGGGCGAGTTCGGCGCCAGCCTGCTCTTGGTGCGGCCGGAGTACGCCACCCTGCCGGTGGCGATCTACGACCGGCTGGGACGGCCCGGGCCGCTCAACTTCGGCGCCGCGTTGGGGCTGTCGTTGGTGCTGATGACGGTCACGGCGCTCGTGATGCTGGTCTTGCAGCGTCGCGGCAGGACCGAGTTCTGAGCGCGCGCAGCCACGGGTATGATGCGCGCGACGCATGAGCCTGATCCTGGAGGCCCTTTCCAAGCGCTACGGCGACGTCCGCGCCGTCGACGGCGTGACGCTGTCCTTGGCGGACGGCGAGACCCTGGCGTTGCTGGGACCGAGCGGGTGTGGCAAGAGCACGCTCCTGCGCTTGACGGCCGGGCTCGAGCCGCCCGACGCCGGCCGCGTCGTTCTCGACGGTCAAGACGTGACGAACGTTCCCCCCCAGCGGCGCCGGTTCGGGATGGTGTTCCAAGACTACGCGCTGTTCCCTCACCTCGACGTGGAGCGCAACGTCGCGTTCGGTCTGGTCGAACGGCGCCGCCCGCCGGAAGAGCGTAGGCGCCGAACCGCCGCGCTGTTGGATCTCGTAGGCCTCGCCGGGCTGGAGCGGCGGCGCGTGACGGAACTTTCCGGCGGTCAGCAGCAGCGCGTCGCCTTGGCGCGCGCGCTGGCTCCGGACCCGAGCGTGCTTCTGCTCGACGAACCGCTTTCGAACCTCGACGAGGCGCTACGCGCCACGCTCAAGGAGGAGCTGCGCGAGATCCTGGGGGAACTCGACACCCACGCGATCTACGTGACCCACGACCAGACCGAGGCGTTCACCATCGCCGACCGAGTGGCGGTGATGCGACAAGGAAGCATCGTTCAGGTCGGCACGCGCGAGGAGCTTCTCGAACGCCCGGCCAGCGTATGGCTCGCGCGCTTCCTCGGTCACGAGAACGTCTTCGACGAAGCGGTGGCCCGGCGCGCGCAGGGTTCGCTGGGATCGCACGCTGATGCCCGCGCCGGTCCCGTGCTGTTGCGCGTCGACCGTACACGCCTGCACGCCGACGGCGAGCCAGAGCCGGCCCAGGCCGCGGTCGCCGTGACCCTGCGAGAAGCGCGCCGCACGGGCGTCGCCTGGCGGCTCGACCTCGACGTGCCCGCGTGGCAGACCTCCATCGTGTGGGAGGGTTTCGAGCGCGAACTGCCGGGCCCGCCCGACGTCGGCGCGAGGTGGACCCTGCTGGTGCCGGAAGACGCCTGGCACGGCCTGGAGGCACCATGAACGACGCTTCTCGCGCGCTGGTCTTCGCCGCCGGCAGCCTGCCCGTTCCCCGGCGCCGGACCGCGGTACTGGCGGGTGCGAAGACCGTCGTCGCTGCCGACGGCGGGCTGGCGCACGCCATCGCGCTGGGCTTCGAGCCCGACCTGGTCGTCGGCGACATGGACAGCGTGCGCGAACGCGACCTCGCGACCGTGCCCGACGCGCGCATCGACCGACACCCGCGCGCGAAGGACGACCTCGACCTCGAACTCGCGCTCGACGCGGCGCGCGAACGCGGCGCTCGTCGCATCGACGTGGTGGGGGCGTTCGGCTCCCGCCTCGACCAGAGCTTCGCGGCGCTGCTCATCGCGTCACGGCACGCCCGCGAAGGCGTCGACGTCCGGTTGCACGGCGGTTCGTATGAGGCCCGCCTGGTCCCGCCCGGCGGCCAGGCGTCGCTGGCGATGCCTGCCGGGACCGTCGTGAGCCTGCTGGCGTTGACGGAGGACGTGGTGGTCAGCACATCGGGGTTGCGCTACCGGCTCGAACGCGCGCCGCTCCCGTACGGAAGGGGCCTGGGGGTGTCCAACGAGGTGCAAGCGAGGCAGGGCGATGCCCCGCTTGCCACCGACACCGCTGCAGCTGGGGCGAAAGCGGCTTCCCGTTCCACGAACCCTGCAGCCTTGGCGGGCGGCTCGGACGCCGCCGCGGCGACGGACGTGACCATCGAAGCCCACCGCGGAACGGTTGCGGTGCTCGTCGCACACCCCATCGGCGGGGGCCCGAAGGACGCCATCTGGGGGAGCCAGCGCGAGCGCATCGAGGCCGGCCTCGCGGGAACCGATCCCGACCTCGCCGACCTGATCGGCCGCGTGGCGTACGAGGAGGTGTTCGCGCGGCCCGATCTCGACCTGCGGACCCGCGAGTTGCTGTCGGTGGCGATGCTCACGGCCATGGGTTCCGACCGCGAGCTGCCGACGCACGTTCGAGGCGCCCTGCAGGTGGGGGCGAGCGAAGGCGAGCTGCGCGAGACGGTGCTGCATGCCGCCATGTTCGCGGGCTTCCCGCGGGCGCTGGCCGCCATGCGCGTCGTCGAGCGGATGCTGAAACGCCGAACCCAGGAGGACGCCGTCCAGCCGGACCGAGACGGAGACGAGCCGGGTTCGCCATGACGGAGGAACCGACCCAGCGATACGTCGTGGCGGTGGCGGCCGTCGTGTTTCGCGAAGGTCGCCTGCTGGCCATGCGACGGTCGGCGCGGCGAGAGGCCGGCCCGGGTCTGTGGGAGACGCTGTCCGGTCGGTTGCAGCTGGGAGAGTCGCCTCGAGACGCCGTGCTGCGCGAGATCGCCGAGGAGTCGGGTCTCGAGGTGGCGTTGCGGCCCCGGCCGGTCACGGCGTACCAGGCACGGCGCGCGGGCGAACCGATGGTCGTGATCGTCTACGCGGCCGATCACGTCACCGGCGAGGTGATGCTGAGCGACGAGCACGACGCCTTCGCCTGGCTCACGGTCGAGGAATTCGCGGGCGTCAGCCCGCTCGTGCCGCTGGTCGAGGCCGCACGTGCGGCCGCGCGCGAGGTCGCGAGGGATGCCCCGTTCGACAGCCCTTCCGCAGCGCGTTCGCCGCATTGACGGGCCGAGGGTCGACTGGTAGACTTCCGCCCATGACGCTCACCTGGGTCGTTCGCGTGGACGATAATTCCGATTCGAGGCGGCTCGGGGCGTAGGCGTCGATAGATCGGTTCGTATCCGCACCCCCCGAGGCGCACACCTCGGGGGGTTCTTCGTTTGCGGGGCGCGCCGACCACGGCCGAGGAGGTCGAAGCCATGCAGGAAGTCCAAGCAGAAGAAGCGGCGAGCCCACGAGAGGGCACCGGCCCTACGAGGGTCTTGGTGGCCGAACTCGCCGATCACGTGGGCGAGCGCGTCACGTTGCTGGGGTGGATCCTGACGCGCCGCGACCTCGGCGGCATCCGCTTCCTCGTCCTGCGGGACCGTAGCGGCATCGCCCAGTGCGTGCTGGAAGGCGTGGACGTTCCCTTGCACGAGAGCAGCGTGCGGGTCACCGGCACGGTGGTGGCCCATCCCAAGGCTCCCGGCGGCGTCGAGCTCCACGGCGACACGCTGGAGGTGATCAGCGAGGCAACCGTCCCGCCTCCGGTCGAGCTCGCGAAGGAAGACTGGCACGCCAACCCCGACACGCTCCTCACCTACCGCCACGTCACCGTGCGCAGCCGCAAGTCGCAGGCGGCACTGAAGGTCAAGGCCGAGCTCGTGCGCGCGTTCCGGGCCTACCTCGACGCGCGCGGCTTCACCGAGATCTTCACGCCGAAGCTCGTCTCGGCCGGCGCCGAGGGCGGCGCGAACATGTTCGAGGTGGACTTCTACGGCAAGCGCGCCTTCCTGGCGCAGTCGCCGCAGCTGTACAAGCAGATCATGGTGGGCGTCTACGAGCGGGTGTACGAGACCGCTCCGGTGTACCGCGCCGAGAAGAGCCACACGCACCGGCACCTCTCCGAGTACCTCTCGCTCGACGTCGAGATGGGCTTCATCCAAGACGAGAACGACGTCATGGACTTGGAGGAGGCCCTGCTCAAAGCGATGATGACCACGGTCGCGGAGCGTTGCGCCGGGCAGCTGGAGCTCTTCGGCGCCGAGGCGCCGCGCGTGGACGTGGCCTTCCCCCGCATCCCGCTACTGGCGGCGCGCGCGCTGGTCGAGGAGCGCTACGGGCACGTCACCGGAGGCAAGGACCTGGACCCGGAGGCCGAACGGCTGGTGGGCCGCTGGGCCAAGGAGGAGCACGGCTCGGACTGGGTGTTCGTGACGAAGTACCCGCAGGCTGCCCGGCCCTTCTACACCTACCCGACCGACGACGGCCTGACGCGCGGGCTCGACCTGCTGTTCCGCGGCGTCGAGATCACCTCCGGGGGTCAGCGCGTCCACCGGCCCGAGGTCCTGGTGGAAGAGTTGCGCAAGCGGAACATGGACCCGGACGCGTTCGCCGACTACATCGAGGTGTTCCGCCACGGCATGCCGCCTCACGGGGGCTTCGCCATCGGGGCGGAGCGACTCACCGCGCTCCTCCTCGGGATCCACAACATCCGCTTCGCGCGGGCCTTCCCGCGGGACACACAGCGGTTGCACCCGTGATCGCGCGCGTTTCGTAACACCCATGCCGCCGAGGCGCTATGTTGATGTCGCGCCGTACGTCCGCGCGTCACGGTCGTGGCGCCTGGTCGCGGAGCGAACGCCGACCTTGACGCTCGTTGGACGGCCCGCCCGTTACGCTTGCCCAACCCCCAGCCGGGTCGGCACGATCATGTCGCAGGACTACGTGAAAGGATCACCATGACGCTGAACCGTTCGTTCCTCGCCCTCGCCGCCGCCGTGCTCGCCCTACTCGGCGCCTGCGCCCCGACCACCACCACCGACCTCGGTGCGCTGGACGCTGCGTGCGTCACCGACCCCATCCCCACCATCGCGGTCATCGAGTTCGAGAACACCACCGGCTCGGGCGGCACCACCGTGGTGGGCGTGGAAGAAGCGGCCACGGCGCGCCTCATCACGCTGCTGAAGGAGTCGGGCTGTTACGTGATCGTCGAGCGTAGCGAGCTGCAGACCATCATGGAGAAGCAGGGTCTCGAGTCGCTCGACCCGGTCGCGCTCGCGAAGGCCGCAGGCGCCGGCTACGTGATCACCGGCACCGTCACCCGCGCCACCATCGCCAAGCCCGGCGGCAGCGTGTTCGGTGTGTCGCTGGGTCGGACCACGGCCCAGGTGGAGGTCGACGTACGCGCCACCGACATCATCACCGGCATCGTGGTCGTGTCGATGACGGGCCACGGCGAGGCGAGCAGCACGAACGTCGCCGTCGACCGCATCCCCGTCGCCGGCCGCATCAGCTACGACGACCCGACCGTCGGTCCGCTGCTGGCGGAGGCCTCCAACGCCGCCGTAACGGAGGTCGTGGCGGCCATCCGCGCAGAGTTCTGAGCGGCACGCCGGAACTTCCGTGCGGGACCTGAACCTCGGGCTTCGCTTCCTGCTGGAGCTCGGAGCGTTGGGCGCGGTCGCGGCGTGGGGGTACTTCGTCGCGCCGCGCCCGCTTCTCTCTTGGCTTCTCGCCATCGCCGGCGCCGCGCTGGTCGCACTGGTGTGGGCCTCGTTCGTGGCGCCCAAGGCCAAGGCGCGTCTCGAGGATCCATGGCGGGTGCTCGTCGAGATCGCCGTGTTCGGCGGCGCCACGCTCGCGCTCGTCGGCATGGGGCGGGTGCGGTACGCGCTCGCCTACGGAGCGCTGAGCGCGCTCAGCCTGGTGTCGATGTTCGTGTTCAAGCAGCGCGGAGCGTGACGCCCTTCGTTCAGCCTGGCGCGCCCGGGCCGTCCACCAGCAGTCGCTCCACCGCCGTCGCCAGCACCGACACCGCCACCGGCAACGCCGCCTCGTCGAGGTCGAAGCGCGGGTGATGATGCGGGTACGCGCTTGCCTCCCCACCGTTCGACCCGACGAAGAAGTAGCAGCCGGGTGCTTGCTGCAGCCACAGCGCCATGTCGTCGCCGCCCATCATCGCGTCGCACGTGACGACGTCGTCGGCGCCCACGACGTCCGCCGCGACGTTCCGGAACCAATCCGTGACGACCGAGTCGTTCACCACCGCAGGCGAGCCCTCGAACCACTCGTTCGCGAGGCTCGCTCCGTGCAGGGTAGCCACGCCTTCTGCGACCTCGAGGATGCGCCTGCGTAGGCGCTCACGCGTGTCGGCCCGAAACGTGCGCAGCGTGCCTTTGAGTTCCACCGCCTCTGGGATGATGTTGAACGCCGTGCCGCCGTGCACGCTGGTGATGCTGACCACCGACTGGTCGACCGGGTCGGTCTCGCGCGACACCAGCGTCTGCAACGTGGTGATCACCTCGGCCGCGGCCACCACCGGGTCGATGACCTCCTGCGGCTTGGCCGCGTGTCCACCGCGTCCGGTCACGACCAAGCGGAAGCTGTCGGTGGCGGCCATGGTGGGCCCCTCGCGCACGGCGATGGTGCCGGTAGGCTGATCACTGGATAGGTGCAGCCCGATGACGTGGTCGACGTGCACGCCGTCGAGCGCGCCGTCCTCGAGCATCGCGGCGGCGCCACGGACGATCTCTTCGGCGGGCTGGAACAGGAACAGCACGCGGCCGCACAGCAAATCTGCACGCGCCAGCACGATCTCGGCCACGCTCAGCAGCACCGCCGTGTGACCGTCATGACCGCAGGCGTGCATCGCGCCTTCGATCACGGATCGATACGTCACCTCGTTCTCCTCCGCCACCGGCAAGGCGTCGATGTCGGCGCGGGCGAGCACCGTCGGACCGGGCCTGCCACTGTCCCACAACGCCACCACGCCGGTGCCACCCACATCCGTCCGGGGCGACAGGCCAAGCTCCTGCAGTCGGCGCGCGATCACGTTCATCGTGCGGCGTTCTTCGAACGCGATCTCCGGGTGCTGGTGCAGATCACGGCGCACCGCGACGGTGCGCTCGGCGAGCGCCCGAGCGAGCTCGGAGACGCCGGCGACGCCGGTGTCGCTGGGGCCGAGGACCGAAGGCGAACGGGTTGGGCTGGTCATTCTTCCTCCAAGGGGAACGGCGTGGATGGCGCAGCATACCGCTGCGGCCATCCACGCCCGCTTCCTCGACAGCCACGCCACGACAAGGGAGACCCTCCCATCACCCCGGTCGTTCACCGGCGGTGCGACACCATCGCGCCGCCGGCGTGAACGCCGTGGCTACCGCCCGCCGACGGTCAGCAGCACCGACCTCTCGCCCGGCACGCGCACGTCCCGGAACTCCTCCACCGGCGTCGTCATCACGCGCACGGTGTACACGCCCATCTCGAGCTCGATCGGCGCCCCGCCGACGCGGCCGCGCGCCACCACCGCGCCGCTCGCGTCGAGCACCTCGAAGGCGGGATTCAGCGCCTCCTCGACCGACGCCTGCAGTTCCTCGAACGAGGTCACATCGACGTAACTGGCTCCCACCGACTCGGCCAACGCCTCGAACACCGCCTGCGATTCGGGCTCGAGCGCCAGCGAGACGATGGCCAGGTCGATGTCGATGCCTTGGTCGCGCAGGCCGCGCACCGCCGCAGCGGGATCGCCGCCGCACGACTCCTCGCCGTCGGTGATGAGGATGACCGTCCTGGTCCCGCCGGCGGCAGCCAGGTCCTCGGCCACCAGCGCGAGCGATTCGGCCAGCGGCGTCTGCGACAAGAGCTTGGGCTCGATGGCGCGCACCGCCGCCAGCGCCTCGGCGCGGTCGAGCGGCGCCAACGGCACGTCGAGACGCGTCTCGCACGACGAAGGCGTGACGTGGCCGAACGCCCGCAGCGCGAACGGCGCGCCCTCGGGCAGCACTTCGCCCACCAGGCTCTCCAGCACGCGCTTGGCGGCGGTGATGCGTTGCTCGCCGCTCGGCAGTTCGCGACCCATCGAACCGGACGCGTCGAACACCACCTCTACGGCGGGTTGCGCGGCGCCCGCAGCGCGCGTCACGCTCAGGCTGCCCGGACCGGGCGGCGCCTGATACGACGTCGTGACCTCGATGCGGTAGCGCTTCGGCCGGCGCAGGACGCACGACGCGCGCGCGAAGCCGGCGTCGAAGTCGCCTACGCCCGCTGCCAGGTCGTACACCCCGGCGTTGACGTCGGCCCAGTCCTGCATCAGGTCCTGGGCGTAGTCGCTGCCTGCCGAACTGATCTCGAACGTGAACACGCGCGGCCGGACCTGCTCGAACGCGCGCCACAACTCTGGCAGCAGTTCTTCGCCACCGGTCTCGGCGTCCGTCATGAGCAGGATGGCGCGCGTGCCGTCCCGGTCGGCCAGGGCCTTCGTGGCGGTCAGCAGCGCGATGATCGAGTTGCTCGAGTCGGACGAACGATCGAATTCCGCGATCGAGCGTTGGACCCGCTGCGCATCAGTGGACCAGATCGGCAGCAGCCACTTCGGCGACGGGTCGTCGAACGCCAGCAGTTGCACCGCTTCGCGCTCGCCGTTCACGTCACGCGCGAAGCCGGCCAAGGAGGCGTAGGTGATCGGTTGGTACGGTCGCACCGAGCCGCTGGTGTCCCACGAGAACACCACCGTGCGCTTCGGTTCCTCGAGGCGCAAGAAGTAGTCGCCCGGGTCGGCGTACAGCGTGAGCACCACGGTGTCGCCCTCCTCGCGCGTCTCGTACGGAGCGCTGCGCCCTTCGGCGTCGACCAGGTCGTAGCGGTACCCGATGGCGGGGTCGCCCGACAACCGGATCTCGAGGTGGTTCTCGCCTTCGGGTAGCGTCATGCGGTACCAGTCGACGTCTTCCGCGACCTGCACGCTGCCCTGGATCACGCTCCCGGGCGCCAGCGGCGTCGCCGTGGCTTGCGTCTCTCCGCCATCGGCGTCCTCGACGACGGCGTCGTCCGAGCCCGTCCGCAGGTACTCGTACACGGCGGAGCGCGACACGTGCCCCCACTCTCCCAGAGCCGAGAGATAGCCCTCCCCGACGGGCCTTTCCAACACGCGGAACTGCTCGGGCGGGAAGGAATAGCGCTCTTCGTCGGACGGGCCCGCGTGGACCTTCAGGTAGCGTGCCCATACGGGCTCGCCCAGCGTTAGCACCGCGCGGCCGTTCGCGTCGCGCTCCAGCGTCCAGTCGGCGAGCGGCTCCCACGGACCGGCGGGGCCCGTGGTGCTGACATCGACCTGGACGGAAGCGAACATCGACTCCGGGCTCTCGGCCGCGTCCTCGGACTCGATCCACTCCAGCGTGGTGATCTGCGCCGCGCGGTCGTGCTGGAACCCGACGACGAACGTCAGGCCACCGCTATCCCGCGTATCGATCTGGTAGACGTCGGGCTCCGGGGTGAGCACGGCGTTCGAGTAGCGGCCGTTGAGGACGGGATCTGCCCAAACGACGTGGCCGCCTAGCTCCACCGCGGCCAGGTTCGGTTGGTCGAAGGCGGCTGGATCCTCGGCCAACAGCTTCCACTCGCCGAGGTAGGCGTCGCGGCCGCCTGTCTGGTTGCTCACGAACACCAGGCGGGCGTAGCGCGCCGTGACGGGCGCGTCGAACACGAACGCCTGTTCGACCCGCGCCGCCTTCAGGTCGGACTCGAGCACCGGGGTGAAGGTCGAGCCGTCCATCGACGTCTCGATGCGGAAGCGCTTGAGCTGCCGCTCCGTGTCGACGTTCGACTGCGGATGGAGCGTCGCGCCTACCAACCGGAGTGGCGCGTCACCCGACAGAACGAATGTCGGGGAGTGGTCCTCGCCCAGGTAGGCGCCGTTCGAGGGCGACGTCCGGCCGTCGATCAGCGTCTCGTCCCGCTGCAGGTGCCCCGACTCGCCGTGCACGCGGGCGCCGAGGCCCGACCAGAGCGCGTCGATGCGCCCGAGCAGCTCGGGCGGTAAGGGCTGGTACGCGAACGCCCCCACCGGCGGCGCTTCGCAGCGCAGCGCGGGCGTGAACGCCGCCGCGCTGGAGCCGGTGTCCCCGAACGCGGCAACCTCGATCCGTAGGGGAAGGTCGTCGCGCATGTCGGCCGGCACGGTGACGTCGACGGGCACGTCGGCGCTCTCGCCTGGTCCGAGGCGCACCTCCTCGGGGACCGCGGCATGTGCCGTGGCGTCGCTGGTAGCGGCCGCCAACCGCACCGTCTGGGCCGTGTCGCCGAGGTTCCTGACCTGCGCCGTGGCGCGGAACGCCTGACCCTCGTGCCAGAACGCCGCGAGTTCCTCCACGTCGGCGTCCAGCGTGACTTCGATGACGCCGTCTGCGCGCGGTGGCAGCAGGTCGGCCGCGTCGGGTGGGTGCGAGAACGCCAACTCCAGGCCGTAGCGTGTGCGTCCCGATACGCGCAGCCAGGTCGGTTCACCGGCCGGTAGCGTGTACCGCAGCACGCCCTCTTCGTCACGTCCGCGTGCCGCGCCCGACGCGAGCAGCACCTCGACGGACGGACGCGGCTCGCCCGTCACGCGCACCTCCAGCTCGGTCTCCTGGGCGAACGAAGGCAGGTGATAGACGTCGTTCGCCGAGCCTTGATCGCCCACCACGCCTTCCCACGCCAGGTCGGCCGGGATGCGCGACGCGGTGTCTCGGTCGTCGTTCGGTTCCAGGTCGACCGGAAGCCGAAGCGCGCCCAAGGGGGTCAAGCGGATCTGGTAGTACCCGGTCGGCGGACCGGAGCGCGGGCCGCTGCCGCGCACCTCCAGTTCGTGATCGCCAGCCAAGAACCAGCGCTCCAACACCGTGGGCGCGCCTTCTTCCTGCTCCAGGACCTCGTACCAACCGGTCCCGCGAAAGTACATGGGGATGGACACGCCACCCGCCGGCGGCACCAGCTCGATGCGAACGAACTGGTCGTCCGCCAGGTGGAACCGGTAGTAGTCGACGTCTTCCTCGCTCGCAAGCCGCCCGACGTGAACGACGCCCGACTCGAGCCGAACGGCACGGGAAGCATCGTCGTTCGGCTCCACCTCCAACAGCCCCGGCGGGGGCGGCGGGCCGGCGGGCGCTGCCGAGAACGCCAAGTCTGCTGCGGCGTCTTCCGGACTCGATTCGGGCAGCGGCGTCTCCGCCGGCACCAGCACCTCGTCGGCAGCCGGTGCTTCGGCGGTGGGCTCCGGTGCCGGCGCCGCACCGAGGCTCAAGGCCTGCAGCGCGTACTCGCCTTCCGTACCCGCGACCTCGAGGTAATACGGACCAGGCAGGAGCACGACGTCGTCGAGGCGGATCCTACGTTCACCCCGCACGCGCGCCAGCTCGTCGCCCGAACGGTCGAGCAGGCGCAGCTCTTCCACGCCGGCGCCCACGACCTGCAAACGGAAGCGCTGCGCTTCGCCCTCGACGCGGAGCAAGTAGATGTCTTCGTCTTGCGGAGCGAACGCGCCGCGCACGCGCATCTCCGGGCCGAGTTCGCCGGCCGCGGCCAGGGTGTCGTTCGGCTCGCGTTCCTGCTCCGGGCCGGCGGCGGGGACGGCGCGCAGCGCCAACGTGTAGCTCGTGCCGTTCGCGCCGTTCACTTCCAGGAAGTACGTGCCGACGTCCAGGTGGAGCGCCGCCATGGTGCCGCTCGTACCGCGCCGGTCCTGACGGACGGTCCCTTGACCGTCGGTGAGCCTCAGCGTGACCTCGTTGGTGGCGTCGACGACCAGGTCCCAGGCGCCGGCTGCATCTGCCTCGCCGACGTCGATGCGGAAGAAGTCGCGGTTCTCCATGGTTCCGCGCATCTCGCTGCCCGGTGGGAAACGCGTGGCGGTGTCGCGGGTATCGTTCGGTTCGACCTCGCGACCGTCGCCGATGCGCCCCTGCTGCTCGAGTCGAAGGAGCGCCACACCCACGTCGCCCTCGACGCGCGCGACGTACCCGCCCGGCTCGAGACCAAGGGCGTCGACGCGCGCCTCACCGCTGGCGTCCACCTTGGCCTCCACCACCGTGCCCGCTGGGCCGTCCAACGTCAGGACCGGCCGGTCGCCGACGGATGCGCGCAACGACAGGCCCCAAGCGCTACCGGCCGCGCCTTCCGGGATGACGAACGGCTGCTCCAGTTGGCCGATCACGGTACCGAACAACTGGAACGGCACCTCCACCTCGCGTCCCTCCCGGTACACCTCGGCGCGGTACCGCACTTCCTCGACGGGACGCAGATGCGCCACGTACGCGCCCGAGCCCCCCGACGACGACACCCCAAGGACGTAGCGGCCCGGCCCGATCAGGAACTCTGGTGAGGTGGTCCAGGTCCCGTCGGCGGTGCCGGCCGTGAACAACGTCTCGGCGGCGGTGACGTCCACGCCGTTGGCGGCGAACGACACGCGGATGACGTCGACCTTGGTGAGCTGACCGCGGACACCCTCGACTTCGAGCACCCAACGTTTCCCCGCCTCGGGCTCTCCGACTTCCCACACGAACGCGTCCTGGTCGCCTGCGCCCAACTCGCCGGTGAAGCAGGCGATGCCGACGCCGTCCCTGCGCAGTCCCTGCGCATCCGGTCCTACGCCGGTGATACGGGTGGCTTGCGCCGGGGTGTCGTTCGGCTCGGACTCGTAGGTGCATTCCTGGGCGCCTGCCACGGCGAGGACGCTCAGCAGGGCGGTGAGCGCCAGGCGTCTCGCGTGCCCGACGATGTAGGCCGTCCGAATTGCGACGGCGCAGGCGCTGGACGAAGGAAGTAGCTGGGGCATGACGCACTCCTTGGTACGGGATCGGTGATCACGGGGCGCGAGACTCGCGCGGCGTTCTCGTGCCCCCAATCCTAGCGAGCGTCGGGACGGCGCACCAGCCGGTGCCCTATGCCGCGCAAGTCGACGGGATCCCAAGGGTGCGGGGCGTCGCGCGCGGCGGTTGGCACCCGGCCGCGCGCGAAGTCACCCACGCAGTCACTCACGCAGTCACTCACGCAGTCACGCACGCAGGCACTCACGCAGGCATGCACACCCACCGCTCCTCGCCTTCGCTGGCGGCCCACGTGCAGGGTCCCGTGAAGAGGCCAGGGATGGCCAGGACGGTGCCGGCGCCGATGTCGCCGATCAGGAACAACGCGACCGCGGCGCCGGCGAACTTCGCTGCCAAAGCGGCGCCGAGAGCAAGCGCCACACCCGTCGTCACGGCCAGGTCACAGAAGCACAGTGCCATCGCCATCCCCCCCGAACCGGTGGCGCACGCCAACGCCCCAGGAACCGCGAGTGCGCCCGCGAACGCCGCGCTGACACCGAACGGGATGCTGTACTCGACCGACTCCGCACCGCGGCCGTCCGCGGCGACACCGAGCGTCTCGCCCGTGACGGGATCGACACGCCACCAGGCGTACCCGACTCCTTCGGGCCGCGGTCCGGTGGGAACCACGACGGCGTAGCCGCGCTCGACGTCGCTGCGCAGCGCGGGCAGTGCCTCGGCCGCCTCCGCGAGCCCCGCCAGAGCCTCGACATCGAACGGTGCCACCACGGCGGCCACCACGTCGCCTGCTCCGAACGCCGCGTACGTGCCGTGGTTCGCCACCCCGAAGCGCCGTACGTACTCGCGCTCGACGCTCGTCTCCCACGCCCCGGCGAGGACCGCGCGCTGCGCGTCGTGCCGCATCTCGTTGCCCTCCGGGCGCAAGAAGCGCCGCGCGTTCGTCACGATATCCACACCGAACGCCCCACTGGGCTCAGGACCGGGGGTCAGTGCCTGGCGCAGCACCACGACGGTGGGCGTCGCCCGGTATGCGACGCCTCCCTCGCCGGCGCCGACGGCGTCGAACGAAGCGATGAGCCCGAGATGATCTTTCACCTCGGCGTCCGCCAGCAGCTCCACCATGAGCTCGGCCGTGTCGCCCGCAGGTGCCGCTCGCAGTGCCTCGAGCACGTCGAGCGACCGTAGCGACTGCTCCCCGAGCGCCTGAGCGACGTAGGCGGGGATGAGTGCGCCGCTCACGACCATCACCGTCTGCTGCGAGAGGATGCCGTTCAACAAGACTTGCTGGGACTGTAGGTCGCTTCCGCCCGTGGCCCGGGCTTCGGGCGTGCGGCGGTCGAAGACGAAGCGGCGATGCCGCGTCTCCTCGCCGCCGGGCGCAACCAGGACGTAATCGACCCATTGCGCGACCAAGGCGAACGGCTCGTCGTCGGACGGCCCGTCGCCGAGGGCGCCCAACGCGCTCGTCGCCGCGTTGCCCTTCTCACCGACCGTCTGGAACACGCCCGCCATCGCGCTGGCCGCAGCGTCCGGCGGCACCACGTTGCCCAACGTGTCGAACGCTTGGGCTTCGGGCGCCATGCTTCCGTTGAGCGTGGGCACGAAGAAGGCCACCTCGGCAAGATCGGTGCCCAGCTCTACCAGGCTGGCGTCCGCCCCCTCACCAAGCGGGACGTTGCCGACCTCGATCGGAATGCCGAGCATGTTGGCCGCCGGGCGCTCCCACGGCTCCATCAACGCGACCGTGCTGAACTCGTCACCGCGCTTGCGCTCGAGCATCACTTCGATCCGTACCTTGTGCAACAGCTCATCGGGCACGGCGCCTTCGATCCACCGCTCGGCTTGGACCGCCGGCGCGGCCTGCCCGCCGAAGGCGGGGTGCGCTGCGCTCCATGGCTCGTCTTCGAACAGGCGGTACTCCACCCACGCGTACGAGCTCGCCTCCGCCGCCAGCGAACCGGTGGCGTCACCACCTAGTTCGATACCGGCACCAGCGAGCGCGGCAGTCACCAACGAGCGCGCGTCGCCTGCTGCCTGGTACGCCGGAAGTTCCTCGACGCGGGCGGCGGCAAGGTCCGCGAGGCCCGCTTCGATCGTCGCCAGGTCGGTGCCGGTGATCCTCGCGAGGGCCTCCATGTTCTCGGCGGAAGCGGCCTCGTCCCGCGCGGCAGCAGTAGTGGCGTCTCCCGGGCCTGCCCCGTCGAACATGGTCCGCAACAGACGGTTGGCATCGTCATCGTCGAGCGATGCGAGCGCAACACGGGCTTCGTAGCCGGCGTCGGTGAGGAGGCGCGCCAGCAACACCGACTGATCGAGGGCATTGCCTGCCCGGGCCACCAGCGTGCCTTGGGGGCCGCGCAGGAGCCCGGCGTACGACTCGAACGCGATCTCGCCGGCGACGTAGGCGACGATGTCCTCCGGCTCCGCGAACGCCAGCTCGAGCGACAGTGCGTCGACGTCGAACGTCGTGGGGTCGAGTTCGGCCAGCACGTCGCGGAGGACGTCTTTCTGTCGGACGATCGGGTCCGCGTTGGCAGCGGCGCTAGCACCTGCCGGTCCGGGTTGCGCCAGCGCGAACGGCGCGAGTGGGAACGCCAGCGAGGCGCTCAGCGCGAGCGTCAGGAGCCGGCGGACGGTGTGGAGGAAGGATGGGAACGTGTGCATGCGCCTCCCGAATGACGACGACCCGTCCGGTCGCCTGTACGAACGTACGCGAGCAGCTAGAGGCCGAAGGCCGCTAGTGGCAAGAACCGCTCCATCTCTTCGACGTAAGGCGTCACCAACGCCACGTTGGCCTCCGGCACGTCGGCCTGGATCTCCCGCAGCGCGTCGTCACCGCCTGGCTCCGCCAGCGCCGCCAAGTCGACTTGGTAGGCGCTGAACCCGGCCGCTCGGATCACCTGGTTCCGGACCCAAGCGTACTCGGCGAGCGAGAAGCCGTGGGCGTT
This sequence comes from Trueperaceae bacterium, assembly GCA_046484635.1. Lineage (GTDB taxonomy): Bacteria > Deinococcota > Deinococci > Deinococcales > Trueperaceae > CAZACZ01. The sequence goes on along the minus strand of JAWOIL010000053.1, from coordinate 9,346 downwards.
CAACGCCTCGACCTGCGCTTCCTTGGCGTCGACGATGAGCCGCAGGATGTCCCCGTACGCGCTCGCCAGCTCGCGCAGGCCGGGGTTCCGATCTTGTGCCTCGATCTGCTGGTAGCGGGCGTCGAGCTCGTTCACTTGGCCTTCCAAGTCGTCGACGATCTGCCTGGCAGCCGCGACGTAGCGTTCGACCTGCGCTTCGGTCAACTCGCCGTCGCTGGGTGCGCGAAAGGTGCTCTTGTCCCGCACGCGGTTCTCGATCTGCTCGATGCGCGCGAGATCGCGCGCCGCGCCGACGGCGCCCATGGCGGGCCGGACCAGGTAGGTGTAGGCCAGCACGCCGCCGACCACGACGACCCCGAGAACCACGACCAGGCAACCGACCAGGAAGGGACGCTTCACGACGTCGCCTCCGCCGCTCCGCCCGAAATGGGCGCATCGGGCCCCTCGACCTCAGGGGATGTCTCCGGGGTCCCACTCCCGGCGGGCGCGTCCGCCGCCGCGCTCGCGGACACGGCGACCGACGCGTGGTCGACGAGCGCCCCGTCGGCTGTCGCGCTGGCCGTCGGCGGCCGCGGCACCGCCTCGACCGCCTTGCGCCCCAGCTCGCGGAACTTGTCCGACACGCCGTCGAGCTTCGCCACCCACTCCGGGTCGGGCTCGAGCCCCTCGGTGGCACGGTGGTAGGCGATCAACGTCGCGGCCAACGCGAAGGCGTCGGATACCGCCAGCTTCAGCATCCATGCTCCGATGAGCACCCCGATGCCGAGCGCCGTGCGAAGGCCCGGCAACGCCGCGCCGACCGCCAGGGCCGGGAGGCCGAGCACCAGCAAGAACAACAGGAACTCGACGAAGCTGAGCAGCGCCAGTACGACGGCGTTGGCGAGGATCGGCTTCCACGCCTGGGCGTACAGCACCACGCCGTCCTTGGCGACCGCCCAGACGTTCTGCTCGCGCCGCATGTACGCGCGCGACAGCACCGCTTCGTCGATGTAGGTCGTGCTGGTGATGGCGATGCGCTCGAGCAGCCTGCCGAGGCCATCGACGCCCGGCACGGGCAGGATCGACGCGATGCGCGTGAACGTGCGGACGATCGCCCGGACGGCTCCGTTCACCAGCAGATCGACGCCGAACAAGATGCTGGTGTCCTTGAAGCGGGACAGCACCTGCTCCTTGCCGTACGCCAGTTGGCTGCCCTGCGGGCCCTTGCCGGTGACGATGAACTCGGTCATGACGGCGGTATGGGCGGCCTTCAGCAGGTGGAACCAGTACCGCCCCGCCCAGTTCACCACCGCGAACGCCCCGCCGATGGCGACGAGGAACACGATGACGCCGAGCGGGGCCCACAGACGGCCGAGCAGCCATGCGATGCCGCCGAACAGCGCGGCGTAGACGCCGAGAGCGGCGCCGAGTACGAGGTAACTAGCGAGCCGGACCCAGAGGATGGGCAGGGTCTTGCCGATGAGGGCGAACGCCTCGCCTAGGTAGATCTTGGGCATGATAGATGTCCTCCTGGCGCGTAGCGCACCTTGACGGGTCGATCGAGGCGGGTCGGCCGAAACGGGTCGGCCGAAACGGGTCGGTCGAGGCAAACCGCTCGAAACGGATCGCTCGAAACAGTTCGCTCGAGGTGGACGCTACGCTTCGGCGGGCGCCGAGGCGCGCGGAAGGTTCACTCTTCGTCGGAATCCAGGATCATCGGGTCGACCGCGAACGTCCCCTCGATGGTCACGGTCTGAGACTCGTCGGGCTCCACGTAGACGCTCTCGAGGTACGCCAGGACCCCGCGGAACGTGCCGTGAACGCGCCATGCGTTCTCCCCGACCGGTTCGACCACATCCAACACGACCTCGGCCTCGACCGACTGGTACACGTCCTCGAACATGCTGGTGCCCGAGAACCACAAGATCTCGGGGTCCGGCACCGGACAGGGACACCCGGTGGGAACGCCGTTCATGAGCATGGCGGTGACCGCCAGGGCGCCGGCCACCTGGAAGCTGCCTTCGGTCACGTGGCCCTGCACCGTCATGTCGACCAGGTTCATGAACGTTCGGTGGAACGCCGCGGTGCTCTGCGGTCCGTCCTCGACGTCGGTGACGTAGAGCGTCGTCCATCGCCGCGCTTCGCCGTCGATGGTGGCGTCGATCGTGCCGTTCACGGTGACGGTCTGCGCCGTAGCCGTACCCACCATCGTCAACAGCGCCGCGACGAGCCATGTGCCGATGCGGAGGGCGCCCGACGATGTCCTCGCGCTGCGTGTGGTGCGGCGGACGTTCCCAAGGGTTCTCCAGCGGCTGGTCATGGTCGTACCTCCTCCTTCGATGGCCTTCTGAGGGCGGGCGGTTGCCGCAGACATCATGCGCGCTCGTCACCGCCCCCGGCCGTGCTCACTAGGTAGCGAACGAGATCGTCCAAGTCGTCGAACGTGCGGACCTTGCCATCTTCGACGTCACGGAGACTCGCGAGAAGGTTCGGCCGTGGGACATGGCGCCCTACTTCCGAGCTCCATACGCGCAGCAGATAGCGCTTGTCGAACTCGCCCATCCTTCACCTCGTTGCCCGAGCGGATGCTCGCGTCGGTGCTCGAACGCTCGAGAGCACCGTGGCAGGCTCCATGCGTGCAGGTGAGCGAAGCGTACGAGAAGGGCGTCAAACGGGCGTCAAGGAAGGTCGGCCCAGGGCCCCCCGAGGGACCGTAACCAGCGCATCGGCATCGCGAGCAACGACTCGCGTAGCGGCCGGGGGAGGCCCTCGGCTTGCTCCTGCAATTCGGTCACGATGTCGGCCGGGACGTCGACACCCGGTTCAGGCATGCCACTCGCGTGGGCGAATAGGACGGTACGCGCCAACGGACGCTCGGCGAACTCCGTGCCCGTCGCGTACCTCGGACCCTCGGCGCCTCCGCGGACCGGATCGGTCGCTTCGGTAACGGTGCCGGCAAAGCCATCCGGACCTTCGGCTTCTCGAGCGAGGCTTCGTTGGAGGCGATAGCGCGCCCGGTCCGCTGCGCCGCTTCCGGCCGTGCCGGCGCCCTCGAGCAGCGATGCACGGGCCAACGCCACGTCCAGGACGAAATGCTGGTGCGATCCGAGGGCGGCCGCGTCGATGCGCGCGAAGCACCGTTCGGCATCGCGCGCGCTTGCCGCCGCCAGAGCGCGCTCGAGCCATAGCCATGGAGCGATGTCCGTGAGCTGCGCTTCCTCGAGGCGCTCGATCGCGGCCTCCGCCTCGGTTGCCGAGCCCTCGCCGGCCGCGGCGCGGATGGTCGCCAGTTGCGCTTCCAGCGCCAGCCGTTTGCGGTCGTCCTCCAGGTCCCTTGCGATCCGGGCCGCTACGGCGAGGAGTTCGACCGCGCGCCGCTCGTCCCCGCAGGAGCGCGCCACCTCCGCCTGGTGCTCATGCGCATGCATCGCAAGGCGCCGGTCGTCGCGCTGTGCAGCGATCTCCTCCACCTCGACGGCAGTGTTCCAAGCGGGGCCGAACTGGCCCTGCCGGGCGTACACGGCGGCGAGGTTGGCCAGCAGTTGCCCCTCGCGTTCGGGCGCCGCGTTGCGCCGGGCCAAGGCGATCCCTTCGCGGAAGTGCTTCACGGCGCGGGCGTAGTCTCCAAGCCGGTCGGCGGTCGCCGCGAGATTGTTGAGCGTCGCAGCGATGTCCACGTGCTGACCGGTCGCCCGCGCCAGCGTCAGGGCGGCCTCGAAGTGGCCGTACGCCTCTTCGATCCGGCCGCGGATCGCAGCGAGGCTGCCGAGGTTGTTGCGCGCGCGGTAGCGCTCCACCGCGTCATCGGCGTCCACGTTCTGCCCGAATGACGTGGCCGCGCCGTCGAGATCGCCGGCGAAGTAGTGCGCCGCGCCGACCGCGTTGCGCGCGCGGGATGCCAGCGCGCCGTCATTCAATCGCAAGGCGATCTCGAGCGCCTCTAGCGCCAGGTCCAGCCCCTCGCCCACCCTTCCCTGCCGCAAGCGCTGGCGTGACCGCCGCATCCGGACCTCGGCCAACGAGCGATCCGCCTGCATCTCCCAGGCCAGCCGCTCGGCCTCGAGGAGCGCATCGTCCTGCAACTCGGCCGCACCACGCTGGGAAGCGAGTCCCTCGAGCAGCAAGCACGCCTCGAGCCGCGTCGCGTCCATGGCAGGCATCGCCCAGAGCGCTCGGAACGACCAGAGGGTGGCCGCGTCGAGGTCCGCGCGTTCGACCTGCTTCCGCGCCGCCATCACGAACCGCGGGGCGGCCTCGGCCGGCTTCCCCGCAGCCAACAGGTGGAGCCCGACGACGCCATCGTCGACACCGGATCCGGCGCCGGACGATTCGTGCGCGCGCAGCTGCGCCGCCGTGCGCCCGTGAAGGAGCCTGCGCGTCGCCTCGGTCATGGAGGCTCGTACGGCGCCTTGGTGCGCGGGCGAGACGCTCAAGTGCGCGTCCAGGAGTCCCGCCCGCTCGAGGCTCTCTAGGTCGGTCGCGACGTCGAACGAGGACCGGTCCAGCACGGCGGAGATCTCTTCGATGCCGAGCGCTCCGCCTGCCACCGCCAGTGCCTGAACGAGCCGCATCTGGGTCGGCGTCAGGACGCGCAACGCTGCGGGAGGCTCCGTGGGGGCGCTGCGCTCGATCGCGTCCATCAGCGCTCGCGTGGCATCCGATGGCCCCGCCCCGAACTCACGGCGCAGCATGTCGTGGCAGCGCCGGAACGCTTCGCGCGCCGACTCGAGGTCGCCCGACGCGTGCGCCATGCGGATGGCCGCGCGGTGCGCCGCCTCGTCGAACGGGTCGAGGGCCAGCCAGCGCTCCACCAACTCCTGGGCCCCGACCCAACGCTCGGCGCCCGCCAGACGCTCCACCTCGGCGCGCAACGCCTGGACGAAGCCCGCCTCGAGCCGGGCACGCTCGCTCTGCCACCAGTCGTGGTACGCGGACGTGACCAGGTCGGGTGACGCTCCCAGGAACGGCCCGCCGTACGCCGCCACGGCGCCTTCGCCATCACCGCCTTCCAGCGCTCGCTGGAACCGCTCGACGTCGGTGGCGGCCGAGATGCGCACGACGTCGCCATCGTCCACGAGCCACGCTCCCGCACCCGGCAGTTTACGGATCTCGTACAGCGCCTGGCGCACGCTCGCCAGCTTGCCCACGCCCCACAGCAACTCCGCCAACGCCTCGCGACGCGCGCCGGCAGCTTGCATCGCCAGGAAGACGAGGACTGCCGTCCCCTTCCGAGATGCGGGCGCCACCGGAACGTCGATCCCCCCGTCCTCGTTCGCGTACCACGTGAACGCCACTTCGCCTAGCAAGCGGACGTTCAATGGCACGGGCACGCCAGCGACCCCGCCGCTCAGCCGATGACCGTGTCGAACAGAGGCGTCGGACGCTCGTGGCGCAAGACCACGTGGCACGACCGGCAACGCGGCTCGTAGCTCTCGGAGGCGCCGACCATCACGATGGGGTCGTCGACGTGGGCAGGATGACCCTGGATCAGACGCTGCGTCCGCGTTGCCGCGCGTCCGCAACGGCAGATGGCGGTGAGCTTCTCGACCACCTCGGCGCGCGCCAACAGGTAGGGCATCGGACCGAACGGCTCGCCGCGGAAGTCGAGGTCGAGGCCTGCCACGATCACGCGTCGGCCACGGTCTGCCAGGCGCTCGACGAGCTCCACCAAGTCGGTTCCGAAGAACTGCGCCTCGTCGATGGCCACGACGTGCGTCTCCTCGGCGATGCCGGCGCCCAACCGATCGACGTCGGCCACCGGCTGGGCCTCCAGCGTGCGCCCGGCGTGCGACGCCACCGCCTGCCGTTCGTAGCGGTCGTCGATGACCGGCTTGAAGACCTGCACCGGCTGGCGCGCGATCACCGCGCGCGTCACGCGCCGGATCAACTCCTCGCTCTTGCCGCTGAACATGGGGCCGACGATCACCTCGACCCAACCGCCCGCGTAAGGATGTGCGTTCATCGCTCGATGCTACCGCGGGACGGCAGGGCGTGGCGGCGGGACGGCTCGCCACCTACACCCGCTCATCCGCGGCCTCGGGTTCGCTGTCGGGGCCGAGCCGAACGACCGCCCACGCGGGTGATACCCTCGCCGGCATGAATCGGATGCACGGCACGACCATCGTGGCGGTTCACCGAGATGGCCTCACGGCCATCGCCGGCGACGGCCAAGTGAGCCTGGGTGACACGATCGTCAAGCGCGGCGCCGTCAAGGTTCGGCCGCTGGCGGATGGCACCGTCGTGGCGGGGTTCGCCGGCGCGGTGAGCGACGCCTTCACGTTGTTGGAGAAGTTCGAGTCGTACCTCGCGGGCGCCAAGGGCAACCTCCTGCGCGCCGCCGTCGAGACCGTGAAGGAGTGGCGCACCGACCGCGCCTTACGCAACCTCGAAGCGATGCTGATCGTCGCCGACGACCGCCAGATCCTGACGCTGTCCGGCGTCGGTGACGTCATCGCCCCCGACGACCCGGTGGCCGCCGTCGGCTCCGGCGGCCCCTTCGCCCAGGCGGCCGCCCTGGCGCTGCTCCGGCACACCGATCTGGACGCCGAGGCGATCGCTCGCACGGCGCTGGGGATCGCAGCCGAGATCGACGTGTTCACATCGGGCAACGCCACCGTGCTGACGGTGGGCGGCGAGGGAAGCGCAGGCGAGGGAAGCGCAGGCGCCGGAGGCGACGACGGACCCGACGACGATGGTGGGTACGGACGCGCGGGCGAAGGCGCGGGCGAAGGCGTGGACGAAGGCCAGGACGAAGGCGGGGACGAAGAACGAGACGCGAACGGAGCCGACGCATGACGACCACCGACCTGGTGAAACGCACGACCGACCTCACCCCCATCCAGATCGTGGAGGCACTCGACCTTCACATCATCGGCCAGAGCAAGGCGAAGCGCAGCGTGGCGGTGGCGCTTCGCAACCACTACCGCCGTCGCCGCTTGCCCTACGCGGTGCAGGCCGAGGTCACGCCGAAGAACATCCTCATGATCGGCCCCACCGGCGTCGGCAAGACCGAGATCGCGCGGCGCTTGGCGAAGCTGGCCGGCGCCCCCTTCCTGAAGGTCGAGGCGACCAAGTTCACGGAGGTGGGTTACGTCGGCCGCGACGTCGATTCGATCGTGCGCGACCTGGTGCGCTCCGCCGCCGTGATGGTGGAGGAAGAGAAGAAGGAAGCCGTCATGGGGCGCGCCCGTGACGTGGCCGAGGGTCGCCTGCTCGACACGCTGTTGCCAGGCGGCAGCGGCGAGGGGCGGGACCGCATGCGCGCACTGTTGCGGGCCGGAGAGCTCGACGACCGTACGGTGGAGATCGAGGTCAAGGACGAGCCTCCTGTCGGCATGCCGATGCCGGGCATGGAAGAGGCCGGCATGAACTTGCAGGACATGTTCAAGAGGTTCATGCCCGAGAAGAAGGTTCGCCGCAAGGCGAGCGTGCGCGACGCGCGACGCATCCTCGAGAACGAGGAGGCGGACCGTTTGATCGACCACGACGAGGTGACGCGCGAGGCGGTCGACCGCGCCGAGAACATGGGCATCGTCTTCATCGACGAGCTCGACAAGATCGCCGGCAACGACCGAACCTCCGGCGACGTGTCGGGTGAAGGGGTGCAGCGCGATCTCCTGCCGATCGTGGAGGGCACGCAGGTCACGACCCGGTACGGCCCCGTTCGCACCGATCACGTGCTGTTCATCGCCGCCGGCGCCTTCACCGATGCCAAGCCTTCGGACCTGATCCCCGAGCTGCAGGGTAGGTTCCCGATCCGTGTCGAACTCGAGGAGCTCGACGCCTCGGACTTCCAGCGCATCCTGACGCAGCCGCGGTACGCCCTCACCAAGCAGTACACCGACCTCTTGGCGGTCGACGGCACGCACCTGCGGTTCGACGAGTCCGGCATCGTGGCGTTGGCGCAGTTCGCCGAGCAGGTCAACCGTGAGGTGGAGGACATCGGCGCGCGTCGCCTGCACACCGTGCTCGAAACGGTACTCGAAGACGTAGCGTTCGGAACCGAGCTGGGCAGCGTCGTGGTCGACGATGCGATGGTACGTCGCAAGCTCGCCGACATCGTGGGCGACGAAGACCTCTCACGGTACGTGCTCTAGCGGCCCGTCGTGGCCGTCGACCCGCGCCGGAAGGCTTCGCACTCGCCGTGAAGGTCAGCGCCATTCCGGTATCGTGAACGGCAAGGTGACGGTCACGTGACGACGCGGATGTTGACGCTCCTCGACCGGCTGGGATCGAGCTACTGGTTCCTCCCCAGCCTGATGACACTCGCCGCCATCGTTCTGGCCCAGATCACGCTGCGGATCGACACCGCCGTGTCGTCTGACGCGCTCGACGCCATCCCACTTCTCAGGAGCCGCGTTCAAGCCGACGGCGCCCGGACGCTGCTGGGTTCGGTCGCCGGCTCGTTGATCACCGTAACGGGCTTGGTCTTCTCCATCACCATGGTCGCGCTGCCGATGGCCGCCCAACAGTTCGGCCCACGCTTGGTGGGGAACTTCATGCGCGATCGTGGCAACCAGACCGTGCTCGGCGTGTTCTTGGCGACGTACGTCTACTGCCTGACGGTGCTTCGGTCCATCCGCAGTCCCGACCTACCCAGTCCGGACGAGCTTGCAGCGGGCGCTGCCGCGGACCCGGGGTTCGTACCGCAGATCTCCCTGGCAGCGGCGTTCGTGTTGACGTTGGCGAGCCTGTTCGTGCTGATCTACTTCATCCATCACATGGCAGAGAGCATCCAGGTCGGCAACGTGATGGCCCGCGTGAGCCGCTTGCTCGCCACCCGCGTGGCGTCGTATCCGCTGAAGGCGGAAGACGAGGACGACCAAGAGGACGACCAAGAGGCTGCCCCGAACGAAGGGGAGGGCGAACTCGACGGCTTCGACGCCGACGTCATCACCGTGCGGTCGGAGCACACGGGCTACCTACAGGCCATCGACGGTGCCAACTTGGCCCGTTTTGCGCGCGAGCACGACGCGCGCATCCGCCTGCATCACCGCCCCGGAGCCTACGTCATGCGCGGTGGGCCGCTGGCCGACGTCCGGCCGGAAGCGGTGGCGGACGAGGTGCGAGACCGGCTCGCCACGTATCTGGTGTTCGGCCGCGGACGAACCTACCAGCAAGACCCGAGCTTCCTCTTCGATCAATTGCTCGAGGTCGCACTGCGCGCGCTATCCCCAGGGATCAACGACCCGTTCACCGCCATCGACGCGGTCGACCGCCTGGCAGAAGGGCTGGACCTCCTCGCGCGCAGAGCGCCACCCCAGTCGCGCTGGCATGACGAGGACGGTGTGCTTCGCGTGGTGGCGCCCGAGTTCGATCTGGCCGGAACCGCGGAACGCGTCTTCGGCGCGATCCGCGGCTACGGGGC
>JAWOIL010000221.1:0-4660 GCA_046484635.1 Trueperaceae bacterium | reverse complement strand
AAGGTCGCTATCGATGGTGTTCCGGACGGCATCCCGAAGCCGGTCGACGTCTATTCCGTCGTCGAGCCCGGCCCGGCGGCAGTGGCTGCAGAAACAGAGAGACAGGAGGATGCTGGTGGTGGTTTCGGGCGCGACGGCCGCCTTGAGGTTGAGGAAGCCGTAGTCGTACGGGAGGTACGAAAGCGACTCGGCGACCAGGCCCCACAGCGGCCCATGGCTGGTGACGCCCTGCGTGAGCGCGAGGGCGTACGCGCGCACGTCCGGGTTCGCCGGGCACAGTTGGGCCCCGTGCCGATCGCCGAAGGCGTTCTCGACCGCAAGATCGGGTTTCGCTCGAGCGAGCGTGTGGTTGTAGAGGAACACGACCCAAGCGATCGTTCGTAGATCGCGATCGGCGATGGCACGCAGGAGGCGGGTGACGTAGTTCGTGCCCGCGACGTCGGCGGAAACGAACGGCGCGAACGGCCAAGCACCAGCAGGCAAGACCCCTGGATCGAACTGGAGCATCCCCTGCTCGCCGAATCGCACGCGCCGCTTGGGATTGCGCGGCGTGAGGTACGTCGCGATGTGGTAGCTGAACGACAGTTGCACGGCCTCGAAGGCGCAGTCCTGCAGCGTGTCGAGGGACTCCTCTACGCCGTGGTCGTCGAGGTCCCATGGATAGGCGTACATGATCGCTCTGGGCGGAGGAATCGTGGCGTCGAACGCGCCGTCGCTGCGCGACGTCGCACGCGGCGCCGCCGATCCGCTGCGCGCGGCCGCTGCGTTGACAACCCTTCGCCCGTCCCGCATAATCCCAAGTATACATACCGCTGGTATACCGGTGGCACGCCATTCACCGTCACACCTTCCGATGGGAGACCCGCGGCCGGGGCACACGCCTCGACTCGCTGTCCAGCAAAGGATTCGGTACGCGGATATCTGGGAGCAGGTACGCACATGACCATCACTCCGGGTTCGAGGAAGTCTCGCCCATCGCCGTACCTCGACGTCGCCGTCATCGGCCTTGGCGCGATCGGAACGGCGCACGTCGACGCGGTTCGAAACGCCGTCTCGACGCGCCTCGCGGCGGTCGTCGACATCGACCGGGACCGGGCGGACACGGTGGCGAGCCAGGAAGCTTGTCAAGCGTTCGCATCGATCGAGGAGATGCTCGCGCAGTGCGACGTCGACATGGTGATCGTTGCCACGCCCGACCACCTACATCTCGAACCGGTGCGGTTGGCAGCAACCGCTGGAAAGCACGTCCTGCTGGAGAAGCCGCTTGCCACGTCGGTGGAGGACGCGCGCGCCATCCTCGACATCGTCGAGCGCACCGGCATCCAGTTCACGGTGGGCCACTGCCTGCGCTTCGACCCGAAGTACGTCGAAGTGCATCGCCGCATCCGTGCGGGAGAGATCGGCGATGTCGCCGGCCTCTACGCCAGGCGCCAGAACCGGATCAGTGGGGCCGTGCGCCTACGGGGGCGCGTGTCGTCGCTGCTGTTCCTCGCCGTTCACGACATCGACATCCTCAACTGGTACCAAGACGCGCCGCCCGTGGCGGTCTACTGCGCCTCTTCCGAAGGCGTCCTGCACGGCATGGGCTACGACGTCGACGACCTGTCTTGGACGACGATCCGCTACGCGAACGGAGCCGTGGGCGTGGTCGAGTCCGGCTGGCTCCTGCCCGAAACGTACCCGCGAACCGGCCACTTCGAGTTGGTCGCCACGGGTTCCCAGGGCGTCGCCCGGATCGACGAGTTCGACGAGGGCCTCTGGATCGCGAACGCGTCGTTCCAACACATCCCGCTCGTCGACCGCCTTACGCCGCAGGTCCAGCACTTCGCCGAAGCGATCCTGAACGGTCACGATCCGAGGGTGAGCGGCCACGATGCCATGGTCGCCATGGAGGTGGCTTTGGCTGCCCAGATCTCGGCGGCCGAACGACGCGAAGTCGCGCTACCCCTTCCGCGACGGGTAGATCCCGCCGCTGCAGAAGCCGCAACACCGAAAGGAAGGTGAGAGGTTGTACCAACGTGAGAACAGACCGCGCCGGCCACACCGATCCGAGTCCGGAGGACCATATATGAGACGATCCCAAGTGTTCCGCTCCGTCATCTTTGCCCTGCTCTCGTTGATCATCGCCGGCGCCGGCTTCGCGCAAGCGCAGGTGTTGCGCATCGCCTACCTCGCCGGCCCGCCGACCCTCGATCCGCACCTCAGCACGACACGCGCCACGGCCGACATCGCCATCAACGTCTTCGAGACCCTCGTCGGCTACGGCGAGGACTTCAGCCCGCAGCCGCAGTTGGCGACGTCGTGGGACATCTCCGAAGACGGCCTGAGCTACACCTTCCATCTGCGCCAGGGCGTGAACTTCCATGACGGAAGCGCGATGACCTCCGAAGACGTCGTAGCTTCGATCGACCGCGTGCGGGAGAAGGGCGCGTATCGAGCTCGCTTCGCGGACGTGACGGACGTGTCCGCCGTCGACGACGCCACGGTTCAGATGACGCTGGCTGCGCCGAACGCTGCGCTCCTCATCGCGTTGGCGGACCCCCTCATCGCGATCATCCCTGCCGAGGTAGCGGACAAAGACGAGCTGACGAACGAGGACCTCATCGGCACCGGACCGTTCCGGTTCGTGGAGTGGCTGCCTGACCAACACGTTCGCCTCGCTCGCTTCGATGGTTACGTCCAGCACGAGGGCACCGTGGGCGGGAACACGGGCCCCCGCGAGGTGCACTTCGACGAGGTGCTGTTCGTCCCGGTGCCCGAAGAGGGCGCGCGGTCGGCCGGCCTCGAGACCGGTGAGTACCACATCGTCGACGGACTGCCGTACGGCGCCGGTCGCCGGCTCATGGAGAGCCCCGACGTGCAGGTCCTGCAGTTCGTGCAGTACATGAAGCCGTTCATCTACATCAACCAGAAGTCCGACCGCCCGACGGGCGACATCAACATCCGCCGCGCCATCCAGGCTGCTCTCAACCACGATGAGATCATGGCCGTTGCTTCCGAGGGCTACGGCACCGTCGATCCCTCGATCGGCTTCGGGGTGTGGAGCACCGACGCGGGCTCCGAGTTCTACGACATCCGTGATCCTGAACTGGCCCGGCAGTATCTGGCTGCGGCCGGCTACGACGGTACCCCCATCGTGCTCGTCACGAACACGGACTACGACGTGATGTACCGCTCGGCGCTGATGATCGAGCGCCAACTCGAGCAGGTCGGCTTCGAGGTCGAAGTGCAGGTGTACGACTGGGCCGGCTCGCGCGCGGTACGCGACACCTTCGAGTACGACCTGTTCATCAGCGGGCACCTGCTTCAGGTCGATCCGAGCGTGATCGAGTTCCACCTGCTGCCCGAGACCTCCCCGTTCGCGTACGACGACCCCGTTGCGGCCGATCTGTTGCGTCAGGGCCGCACCACGACGGACCTCGCCAAGCGTCAAGAGATCTACGCCGAATTGCAGCGTCGGGTCTTCGAGCAGGTCGCTTGGATCAAGCTGTTCGACCAGAACACCTTCCAAGGTGTACGCGGTGACGTCGAAGGGTACACTCCCTGGCCGTACATCCGGGCCTGGAACGTGACCATCGGCGACTGAGTGCGCGCGATCCGTGGAGGGCGTGTTCCGCGCCCTCCACGGGAATCCGTTCACAGGAAGATGTGCCGGAGAGGAGGATAGCTGCCCTTGTTCAACTACACGGTCCAGCGCATCCTCACGACGATCCCGACCGTGCTCATCGCGGCGGTCATCGCGTTCGTGCTCATTCGAGCAGCTCCGGGCGATCCAGCAGCTGCGTTCCTCAGCCCGGCGGCCACGCAGGAGGAAGTCGCTGTCGTTCGGCAACGCCTCGGGCTCGATCAACCGGTGCCCGTGCAGTTCGCGTACTGGTTCGGGAACGTCCTACGAGGCGACCTTGGTCGCTCGTTCTTCTTGGGGCGCGATGTATCGACCGCCATCGTGGAACGCCTTCCCGCGACCTTCCAGCTGACGGCGTTGGCGCTGCTCTTCGCCATCGTCGTAGGGATGACCTCGGGAGTCGTTGCGGCGCTCAACCACAATCGACTGCTCGACCGTTTCGTCATGATCTTCACGCTGCTCGGCGTGTCCTTGCCGGTGTTCTGGCTCGGCCTCATGCTGATGTGGCTGTTCGCGGTGAACCTGCGTTGGTTCCCGACGGGCGGCTACGTCCCGTTGACGGAGGACTTCCTCGGCGGCTTGCGTGCCACGGCGCTACCGGCGATCTCGCTCGGTACGCTGCACGCCACGTTGACAGCGAGGATCACACGCTCGAGCATGCTCGAGTACATGCGACGCGACTTCGCGCGGACGGCGCGGGCGAAGGGCCTGAGCGAACGCACGATCACCCTCAAACACGTCTTGCGCAATGCCATGATCCCCGTCATCACCGTGATGGGCGTGACGCTTGGCGCGCTTCTCAGTGGTGCAGTCATCATCGAAACGGTATTCACCTACCCTGGCATCGGTCGGCTCGTCGTGCGTGCGATCCAGCAGCGAGACTACAACCTCGTCCAGGGCGTTCTCTTGGCGGTTACTGGTATCTACGTTCTCGTGAACCTTCTCGTCGATCTCTCGTACGGGTTCTTCGACCCCCGGATCCGCTATGACTAGGGGCCGTCGTTCATGAGTGATGCGGCGATCGACACCCCGGAC
>JAWOIL010000192.1:0-7185 GCA_046484635.1 Trueperaceae bacterium | reverse complement strand
ACGTCGGGGACCTAACGTCGGGCACGACAGGCGGGTGGTCATGTACCTACGGGTTGGGCTCGTTGGGCGTTCCGTGCGCCACGAAGAACCCCGCGGCGCGGCCGACGCGAACCGGGCCCGTCTCCAGGGCCTTCTCGAACCGTTCGCGGGTAGCGACGTCCCAACGGCGGACCCGCTCCTCGAGGTCGGGCTCGACCGGCTCCGGTAAGTGCACGACCGACCACAGGTACGCCATCAACGGTTCCACCGCGGTGACGATGAGTTCGTCGAAGCGGTCGACGCGCTCCACGTGCGCGAACGCGGTCCGCAAAAGGTCGCCTCCGGATTCGAGCTCGAAGCGCAGAGGTAAGGTTCCGTCGACCGTCAGTTCCGGGGCAAGGTCCGCCAGTTCGCGCATCGGCACGCGCAGGAGGGCGAGGTGTTGGGCGCCGTTGGTGGCGGCGTAGAGCAGACCATCCCGCTTCAGCACCCTGCGCAGTTCGGACACGGCGCGCTCGATGTCGGGCACGTGGTACAGCATGTGGTTCGCGAACACCAGGTCGAACGAGGCGTCTGCGAAGGGAAGTTCGGACGCGTCGGCTTCGATCGCTCGGCCAGGCAGCCCGGTGCGGTTCAGCATCCGGCCCGCTTCCGCCACCATGCCGGCGGAGGCGTCTGACAACGTCAGGTCCCACGATGCCGGCACACGTTCGGCGTTCGCCTGCCAGAGCCGGCCGGTTCCGACGCCGACGTCCAGCACCGCTCGGCGCTGCGACGCGGCCGCGTCGGCTTGGTGAACCTCTCCCTGGCCCGCGGCGAGGGCCCGAAGAACATGGTCGAACTGGAAGCGGTGGAGGTCCTCCGACTTGGGGCCGAAGCGCTCGTGCAGCGCGATGCGCGCTTGCAGTCGATCGGGTGTGCGGTAACCGGGCAAGGAAATGGGAGTGCCTGCTTTCCGGGGCCGGCCAGGCCCCACTTGCGCCTGTGTCAGGCGACGCGTTCCGCGGCGGATCGCACCCGCGCGAACGCCTCTTGGGGCAACCAGGGATGGAGCGGCAGCGACACGACGCGTTCGGCCAACGCGAGCGCCGTGGGCGCCTCGTCGAAGGAGCAGCCGTCGGGTTGGTGCGTGAGCGGAGCGGGGTAGAAGCGACTGAACGCCACGCGCGCCTCTTGCAGGGCGCGTTCGAACGCCGGACGGAGGTTCGGTTCGACCTGCACGGTGAACTGATGGAAGACGTGCTCCGGGTGGAGGTGCGGCAGGGTGAACGCGGGTGGCGCCCCCACGCCAGCCGACTCCCGCAGCGCGTCGTGGTACCCGGCCGCCAGTGCGCGCCGGCGTTCGTTCCAGGCGTCCACCTTGGGAAGCTTCACGCGCAAGATGGCCGCCTGCAGCGCGTCGAGGCGCGAGTTGTGGCCCAAGCGCTCGTGGCGGTACTTGTCGGCCGGGCTGGAGCCGTGGTTGCGCAGGCTCCGCAGGCGGCGGGCGAGCTCGTCGTCGTCCGTGACCGCCAGGCCGCCGTCACCGTAGGCGCCGAGGTTCTTGGTGGGGTAGAAGCTGAACGCCCCGATGGCGCCGAAGCTCCCGACGCGCTTGCCGATGTGCGTCGCGCCGAACGCCTGGGCGCAGTCTTCCAGTACCGCCAGGTCGTGCCGCCTCGCGACATCGAGGATCGGCTCCACCTCCGCTGGCAGCCCGAACAGATGCACCGGCAAGATGGCGCGGGTGCGCTCGGTGATGCGCCCCTCGAGCGTTGCGGGGTCGAGGTTCATCGTGCGCGGGTCGACGTCCCCGAAGCGCGGCGTGGCGCCCACGCGGAGGATCGCCTCGCTGGTGGCGAAGAAGCTGAACGGTGAGGTGATGACTTCGTCACCCGGGCCGATGCCGAGCGCCTCCAATCCGAGCACCAGCGCGTCGGTGCCGGAGTTCAGGCCCACGGCGTGGCGCACGCCCAGGTACGCCGCCACCTCTTCCTCGAACGCCTCGACCTCGCGGCCGCCAATGAAGTGGCCGCTCTTCAGGACGCGCTCGACAGCGGGCTGGATCTCGCTCCAGAGTTCCCCGACCTCGGCGGCGAGGTCGAGCATCGGGATGTCGGAAGTGGGCGGATCGTTCGACGCGCCGGGGGCGCGGAGCGTGTCGGGACGGGTCGGGGCGGACATGTTCATCAGTCTAGTCGTCGTGACGCTATACTTCGCCCGAAGTTTCGCCGGGCGCGCGTGCATGCGCGCTTGCCGCAGTAGGGGGTTCGCATGGAGGCTCGGTTGGCTCGGTTGGCTCGGTTGGCTCGGTTGGCTCGGTTGGCTCCACCGGTGACGTCGCCGGTTCGGTTCCGTGGGTCGCTCCGGCAGCGGGCAACGATGGTCGGCGCGGCTTTGTGCCTCGCGTCCTTCGCCTTCGCGCAGCGCCCGCTTCCGCTCAGCGGCATCATCGTGAACCCCACCGGGGCGGAGGGCACCATCGCCGCCTGGGGCGGCTACATCGACGCGGGCGCCCAGAGCACCGTGGCGCTCGGGACGGTTCGACCCGACGGAGCCTTCACGTTGGAGCTTCCCGGCACCATCTCACCCGCCGCGCTCGGGGAGGCCGACGTCACCAGCCTGTGCGTCGGCGGCGGCGCCGACATGACCGTCACGCCCGCGCGCTTCGGGCACATGCTGGTGAACTTCCTGCTGGCATTCGAGACGTCCGAGCCGGTCGGCGCCATGATGGTGTCGTCGGACGAGGCGCTGGAGCGCCTGGCCAGCGAGGATCGCGCGCCCCAGGAAGGCGACTACCTTGTCTACTTCCTTTACGTCACCGAGACGGTGCGGGTCGAAGGAGCGTGCGTCGGCCCGAGCCAGGAACCGGTGCGCTACGACGTACGCGCGCGACCCGGGTGGAACACCCTGCTGATGACCTACGAGACGGTCGAGGGCGGCGTGCGCGCCGTCATGTCGTCCGTCGACCAGGTGCCGGACGGCGCAGCCTGGCGTTCGCTGGTGGATTGACGCGTTCGCTCGTCGATACACCGGTTCACTGGTACGTTGACGCGCTCGCTGGTGGATGGTCGCGTCACGCCGGCCCTTGCACCCGGCGAGCCTCCTGTGCTTTACTCATCGGCAACCCTTCGCGGGCCCCGAACGGGGTTCCGAGGAGGGCGCCACGACTGGCCTTCCGCACGCGCGGTGGCCGGCCTTATCGAGAGCGGTCGAGGGACTTGGCCCGATGACGCCGCAGCAACCAGCCTTCATGTAGGCGGGTGCTAACTCCAGCCGGACGCACAGCCACGATGGTGAGCCTCCGGGAAGATAGGGGCGGACAGCCTCATTTCCCGCCCGCGTCGCCACGCGGGTCCTCCCGAGCGAGACGATCTCGTAGGGCCGGACCCGGCGCAGCGGGCACGAGGAGGACCAGCATGCGCAACACCCGACACCAGCACACCGCGCCGGCCCGAGGGCCGCGCCAACCGAACTCCTTCGCGTCGCGAATGTCCAGCGCGGCGTAGGGCCGCAGCGCTGTACCTTCCGCCCTAGCGGCCCGGCCCCTGCCGGAACCGCGTGGGCGGGTTCCCCCAGCGCAGATCGGCGTCACGCGTCTCGGCGCGTGCGCGCGTTCGTGCATCGTCGCGCGGCTCGGTGGTCACCGAGGCCCCGCGCGGGATGCGCGTCCACCCATCCCCAGCTCCAGCCCCCAGCCCCAGCTGTAGCTTCAGTCCCGGCCCCAACGCGTCCCCGCCCATGCGGGGTACCGCGACTCCGAAGGAGACATCCATGTCGTACCGCTTCGAAACCCTGCAGGTTCACGCCGGCCAGGAGACCGCCGACCCCACCACCAAGTCGCGCGCCGTTCCCATCTACCAGACCACCGCGTTCAACTTCGACGACGCCGACCACGCCGCGCGCCTGTTCGCGCTGCAGGAGTTCGGGAACATCTACTCGCGCATCATGAACCCCACCAACGACGTGCTCGAGAAGCGCATCGCCGCGCTCGAGGGCGGCGCCGCGGCGCTGGCGGTAGCGTCCGGGCACGCCGCCGAGTTCCTGACGCTGACCACGTTGGCCGAAGCGGGCGACAACTTCGTGTCGTCGCCGAACCTGTACGGCGGCAGTCACAACCTCTTCGGCGTGACGCTGAAGCGCCTCGGCATCGAGGTCCGCTTCGTCGGCCCAGAGGACGACCCCGCGGAGTACGCCCGACTCATCGACGACAAGACCAAGGCCGTCTTCCTGGAGACCATCCCCAACCCCAGCCTGCGCATCCCCGACGTAGACGCCATCGCCGCGGTGGCGCACGAGCACGGCGTGGCCGTGGTGGTCGACAACACCGGCGCCATCGGCGGCTACCTCTACCGCCCGGTGGAGCACGGCGCCGATATCGTCATCCACTCCGCCACAAAGTGGATCAACGGGCACGGCACCGCCATCGGCGGCGTGATCGTCGACCTCGGCACCTTCGACTGGACCAACGGCCGCTACCCCGCTTTCACCGAACCCAGCCCCAGCTACCACGGCCTGGTGTTCACCGACGTGTTCGGCAAGGACGGGCCGTTCGGCAACATCGCGTTCGCCATCCGCGCGCGCGTCGAAGGCTTACGGGACCAAGGGCAGGCGCTCTCGCCCCAGAACGCCTTCTACTTCCTGCAGGGCCTGGAGACCCTCAGCCTGCGGGCCGACCGGCAGGTTCAGAGCACGCGCCGGCTGGTGGAGTGGTTCCAGGGCCAGGACGGGGTGTTCGACGTGAACTACCCCGAGGTGCCCGGGCATCCTAGCTACGAACGGGCCAAGGCGCACTTCCCCCGCGGTGCGGGCGCCGTGTTCACGTTCCAGCTCGAAGGCGGCACCGAAGCGGGCAAGCACTTCCTGAACGCCTTGAACCTGGCCTCCCGCTTGGTGAACCTGGGCGACGCGAAGACGAGCGTCACGCATCCTGCCAGCACCACCCACTCGCAGCTCGACGAGGCGGGTCTGGCCAAGGCGGGTGTGGCGCCGGGGTTGATCCGCATCACCCCGGGCCTCGAGCACGTCGACGACCTCATCGAAGACTTCGCGCAGGCACTGGACGCCGCCCGCGGTGGGCACGCGGCCGCCGCGGCGGACTGAAGGTAAGGCGGCAGGAACGGCAGAAGGGAAGGTGTCCGGTACGACCACCAAGCCAACGAGCCCGAGCGTGCAAGCGAACGCTGCCGGCGTGAAGGGCGTAGCGCCCAACCCCCGCACCCTCGTCCACGAGACGTGGGGAGACCACGCCGCCCTCCTGGCCCGCACCACCGCGGGTTCGGGGGGCAGCGTGGGACGCGTCGAGCCGAGCGTCATCGACGTGGCCACGCCGGCGAACCCGCTCCGGTTACAGCGTGGTGGGGTGCTCGAGCGCGTGGCGGTGGCGTTCGAGACGTACGGCGAACTGAACGCCCGCGGCGACAACGCCATCCTGGTGGCGCACGCGCTCACCGGTTCGGGGCACGCTGCCGGCTTCACCGAACGCGAGGAGGTGCCGGGCTGGTGGGACCCGCTCATCGGGCCCGGCAAGGCCATCGACACGCGCCGCTACTTCGTAGTGAGCAGCAACGTGCTCGGTGGCTGCTACGGCACCACCGGGCCCACCAGCCTCGACCCCGCCACCGGCCGGCCGTACGGCGTGCGCTTCCCGCGCTACACCGTCCGCGACATGGTGGAGGTGCAGCGGCGCCTGATCGACGCGCTCGGCGTCCGCAGTCTGCGCGCCGTCATCGGCGGCAGCATGGGCGGCATGCAGGTGCTGGAGTGGGCGGCGACCTACCCGGAGCGCGTGCGCGCCATCGCTCCCATCGCCATCGGCGGCAGCCACTCGGCTTGGGCCATCGGCCTGAACGAGGTGGCGAGGCGCGCGATCATGGCCGACCCTGCCTGGCAAGGGGGCAGCTACCCGCTCGAACGGCAACCGGACACCGGCTTGGGCTTGGCGCGCGCCATCGCCATGCTCAGTTACCGCAGCTTCGACTCGCTGGAACAGAAGTTCGGCCGCGAGCGGGTGGGGAACGGGGCTGGGAACGGGGCGGGGAACGGCCAGCCCGTTGCCGCTACCGACCCTGAGGCCGCCGCCACGGGAGACGCTGCGGACCTGGCCGCCCTCGACGCGTCGTTCGAGATCGCCTCGTACCTCGCATACCAGGGCGTGAAGCTGGTGAAGCGCTTCGACGCGAACACCTACCTGCACCTGACGTGGGCGATGGACGACTACGACCTGGCCGAAGGGCGCGGGCGCGTGCAGGACGTGCTACGGCGCATGGACGTGCCGGCGCTGGTGATGGGCATCGACTCGGACGTGCTCTACCCGGAGACCGAGGCCCGTGCCCTCACCGAACATCTGCCGAACGCGCGGTACGCGCGCATCTCGTCGCCGCATGGGCACGACGCGTTCTTGATCGAGTTCCCGCAGGTGGCAGCGCAGATGCGGCGGTTCCTGGCAGACGACTGACGTGCGGGGCGCGCCCGACGTTGCGGCGACGCTACGCTCCGGCGATGTCGAACGTCACGGCCTCCATCGTCTCGATCGTCTCGTGCACGGGGCAGTGCTCGGCGACGCGCTGCAAGATCGCCTTCGTGCGCTCGTCATCGATGTGGGCGTTCGGGAGGCGAACCCGGACGACCAGGTTCGTGAGTCGGGTGGGTTTGTCGGCCTTCTCGTAGTCGACGTCGACCGTCAAGCCGGTGGTGTCCAGGGCGTGACGCTCGCAATAGTCGACGACCATGGCGCCGACGCAGGAACCGAGGGACACGATGAACAGCTGCGGCGGTTGCAGCGCCCGGTCCTTCCCGCCCATCGCTTCCGGTACGTCGATGGTGATGGAGTGGTGCCCCACCTTGCTCGCGAAGAGTGCGTCGCCCTCGTAGGTCGTGGTGATGGTAGCCATGTCGGCTCCTTTCATCCCACGATAGGCCGAGGTCATGCCGCGCAGTAGGGACGAACGCCGTGCCGAACGCGTGCAGAAGGGAGTTCGCGCAGGACGCGCTCTGTAGAGGTCTCTTGCGCGGGACCACCCTCTCATGTGCGCTCGCGCGTTCGCTCAGACTCGCGTTTCCGCAGGCGGCGGTTCGACCGCCACCACTTCGCCGGCGGTCGAGCCGGCCATCATCAGGCCCAGACGCTCCGGCGTGGCCTCGGCCTGGCTCAGTTCGCCCATGATGCGGCCCTCGTACATCACGAGGATGCGGTCCGAGAGGCTCATGACCTCGTTCAGGTCGGCC
>JAWOIL010000191.1:0-2814 GCA_046484635.1 Trueperaceae bacterium | reverse complement strand
GCTGACGCCGCTGATCCTGTCGCGGTCCACCGAACTGCACCCGGTGACGGTCATGCTCGCCGTCGTCGCCGGATTCTCCGTCGGTGGGATCCTGACCGCGGTCCTGTCGGTGCCCACGGTCGCGTTCCTCAAGGCGCTGTACGAAGAGCACTACACCAAGAGCGCCTTCTACCGCAACGGTTGACGTTCTGGCGTCGCGATGGGCCAGGCGACCGCAACCGACGACCGCGTCCCGGTACCTTCGTCGGTTGACCGCAGCGGCGCCCGGCGCGTACACTTCGCCTCCGGTGGGCACGGGTCGTTAGCTCAACTGGCAGAGCAGCTGACTCTTAATCAGCGGGTTGTAGGTTCGAGTCCTACACGACCCACCAACAACTCCCCGGCATCGGACCGCAGCGCGCCACGGTCGGACGGAATCTCAGCCGGCTTCGTCGGCAAGCAACGGTCTCAGCGTCTTCTCGAGCTCCGGGATCCGTATGCGTACCACGTCCCAGACGAGGTCGAGGTCGACCCCGAAGTACCCATGGATGAGGCGGTCGCGCATCCCGGCCATTCCGCGCCAATCGACCTCCGGATGCGCCGCGCGGAACTCCGGCGGCAGCCGCTTCGTGGCCTCACCGATCACCTCGAGGCTGCGGATGAAAGCCCGCTGCAGCGTCGCGTCGGCGAAGAACGTGGACTCGTCAACGCCGGCACTTGCGTACACGAGGTACTCGACCTCGCCCAAGATGTGTCGCACGTAGTCAAGCGGCTCGAAGGACATCCCGCGCCTCAGCCAAGATCTTGGGGCCCAAGATCGGCGACAACGACTCCACGGTGACGAGCTCGACCGGTCGTCCCAGCGCGTCCTCGAGCAGCTCCGCCAACTCAAGGAAGCGACCGTAGGTCTTCTTGCCAGCAGCGAAGTGAACGAGCACATCGGCGTCGCTGTCGGGCCGTGGCCGTCCGCGCGACACCGAGCCGAACAGCGCCAGCCGCTCGACACCCAGCGCCCGGATGTCACCGGCCCAGGGCTGCAGGCGCTCCACGGCGTCCTCGAGTGTCGAAACGGGCGTCACCATCACCGCCAGTCTACGGCGCCGAGGGTTGGGCTCGTTCGGAGCGGCTGAAGAGACGCCCAGTTCCGCGCAACGTCTACAATCGCGCCATGTGCCGGAACATCCAGCAACTCCGCGGCGCCGAGCCGCCCGCCACCGAGGCCGAGATCCGCGACGCGGCCTTGCAGTTCGTGCGCAAGGTCAGCGGTTACCGCGCGCCGTCGGCCGCGAACGCCGCGGCCTTCGAGGCCGCGGTCGACGAGGTGACCGTCACCGTCCGCCGGCTCCTTGACAACCTCGAGGCCGGCCCCGGCGCACGACCCGTCGTGCCGCTGCAGCGACGGAAGGCCGCGGCGGCACGCTAGAAGCCTGCGTACGCACGCGACATACTGCGAACCTGGCCGGTTCCTGGTCGTCGGAGTACGACCTGGCCCTGGAAGACAGCGATCAACGGGGAGTCACGGCGCCGGTCATCACGTTCATGTTGCGGATGATCGACGACGCCGTGCGCGCCGCCAACCCTCGAGTCACCCCTCGAGTCGCGGCGCTGCTCGCGGCGTTGTTGGCGGCGATCCACGGAGCGTTGGGACGCCGAGCCCTGCAAGCCGCGCTGGGCCTTTCCGACCAGGTGTCGTTCCGAGAGCGCAGATTAAGGCCGGCGCTCGAGGGCGCGCTCCCGTCCGGTGCGCCACCTAGAGTGACCCTCTCGGTCTCTTCTCAGCCGAGACGGAGGGGATCGATGCGGCGGACCTCGTTGCCGATGGCAGCGTGAGCCTCGTGAAGGTCGACCGCACGCTGGAGGTTCAGCCAGTAGGCCTCGGAGTTGCCGAACAACTGGGCGAGACGTAGGGCCATCTCGGGGCTCAGCGCGCGGCGCTCGCGCAACAGCTCGTAGACGGACTGCCGAGAGACGCCCAGCGCCGCTGCGAGCTGCGCGGCCGTCAGGCCATACTCCGGCAGGAAGTCCTCGCGAAGTACCTCGCCAGGATGCACCGGCCGGCGCCGCAACCGCCTCGTGTTCGGGACGCTCATGTGCTGTTCCTCCCTCGGACTCCCTAGTGGTAGCCGCAAACCTCGACCTCGTATGCGTCCCCATCCTCGAACCGGAAGCAGACTCGCCACGGGTCGTTGATCGAGACGGCGTGTTGGCCGATTCGATCGCCGTCGAGCGCATGGAGCCGGTTGCCCGGCGGGACGCGTAGATCGTCGATGGTCGTCGCCGCATCGACGGCGGAGAGCTTGCGTACCGCGCGGCGTGCGATGGCCGGTGGCAACCGGCTCTCCGTACCGTTCACCCACAACTGCTCCGTGCGCTTGTCGGCGAACGACCGAATCACAACGCCAATGTAACGCGTCACGTGACACATGTCAATTGGGGCCATGCCGTGAGCACGAGATCGAAGCTCTGCCCTAGCCTCGAGTGCTTGATCGAACGGTACTGACCCCGGGCGGAATCGAGCGATCGCTGCAACACCGTGTCCCTGGCGCGTTGGCAAGCGATGGCGAGGTCGTATCTCGGGGTGCTGCGCGCCTTCTTGAGGAACGCGTGGACGAAGACGATTCGCCGGTCTCGGGTGCGTCGAGAGGACGCTCGATCCCGACATGCTGGGCTTCGCCGTGTGTTCCCGGTCTCGACCGTCCTGAGCGCTCAGAGCCATCTGCGATAGTCGGTGGGGGCGCGCAGGTTCACGACCCACCACCAGGAACCCCGTCTCTGACGGGGTTCTTCTCGTTGGATCGCGGACGACGGTCGGCGTCGACTGGGCTGCACGCTGAG
>JAWOIL010000174.1:0-22600 GCA_046484635.1 Trueperaceae bacterium | reverse complement strand
GGTGAAGCGAACGCCCGCAGGCGGGTGACGGGGAACTGGCGCTCCCGCAAGATGGCGAGCAGTTCCTGACCAACCGCGCCGGTGGCACCGACGATGGCAACACGCATGCGGGGGAGTCTAGCACTCGTAGCGCCGTGGCTGGCGGGCGCGGGGTCGCCGCCCGTGATGGGTGGCAACACGCATGCGGGGGGGCCTAGCGCTCGTGGGGCAGTAGCATGGGCCGCATGGCGAGGAACGCGCGCTGGCGCCGCATCGTGATCAAGGTCGGTACGTCGTCGATCACCGACGACGCCGGCCGGATCGCGCCGCCGAAGATGTGGGCGATCGCCCGCGGCGCGCAGGTGCTCGCGGAGGCGCACGGGGCCCAGGTCGTGATCGTGTCGTCGGGGGCCGGCGCGGCGGGCCGTGAGCGGCTCGGGCTGCGGCTGCCCTTGACGTTGCCCGAGAAGCAGGCTGCCGCCGCCGTCGGGCAGACGCTGCTGATGCTCGACTGGGCGCGGGCGCTGGCGCCGGTTCCAGCGGCGCAGCTCTTGATCTCGGCCGGCGACGTGCAGGACCGGGAGCGTTACGTCAACGCCAAGAACGCGCTGGAGGCGAGCTTGGAGCTGGGTGTCGTGCCGGTGGTGAACGAGAACGACAGCGTCGCCACCAGCGAGATCAAGCTCGGTGACAACGACACGTTGTCGGCGTGGGTGTCGTACCTGGTGGACGCCGATGCGCTGGTGATCCTGACCGACGTCGAGGGCCTGTACGAGGCCGACCCACGGCGCCAGCCGGACGCCCGCAGGATCGAGGTGGTGAACGACCCGGCGGACGTCGAGGCGCTCGCCGGCGAGGCGACGGGGCGCCACGGTACCGGCGGTATGGCGACCAAGGTGCGCGCCGCTCGTATCGCGACCGGAGCCGGCATCGAGACGCTGGTGATCGGCGGTGGCGGGGCGGGGTTGGAGGCGCTCGCTCGCGGAGAGGTGCGTGGGACGCGCTTCCTAGCCCGGGCGCACGTTCCGGCGCGGAAGGCCTGGATCCTCCACCAACCGCGGCGGGGTGCGATCGACGTCGACGGGGGGGCGGAGCGCGCCCTGAGGGCGGGAAGGAGCCTTCTCCCGAGCGGCATCGTGGCCGTTTCCGGCACGTTCGGCTTCGGCGACGCGGTGGAGATTCGGTCGGGTGGCAAGGCGTTCGCGGTCGGGTTGACGAATTACGCGCGTGACGCCGTCGCGCGCATCCAGGGGCGCCACACTCGGGACGTGGCCGCCATCCTCGGCGCCAAGGACTACGACGAGGTGGTGCACCGCGACAACCTCGCGCTGATGGAGGGAACGGGAGTGGCATCAGGTGGCGGAGGGAGCACGGAACGAGACGCTCCCGACGCCGGTGGTAGCATGGCGCCGCCATGAACGCGCGCGCGAATCTCGTGTACGTCTCCGCCGGGGTGACGTTGACGCTCGGCTTGCTCGGGCTCCTGAACCCGGCGTTGACGGTACGGATGCTGGGGCTCGAGTTGGTGGACCCGCGCGGCCTGAGCCAGGCACGCGCGACGTTCGGAGCGCTTCACGTCACGCTCGGCGCGGTGCTGTTGTGGGCTGCCGCCCAGCGCTCCGTCCCAGCGGCGTACCTCTGGTTGCCGACGATGTTGCTCGGTAGCATCGCCGTCGGCCGTCTGTTGAGCATCCTCATCGACGGCGCCATCACGTTCCCGAACGTGGCGTTCCTCGCTTCCGAGGCGATCGTCACCGCCGGCGCACTGATGGCGGCTTGGGATCGTTCGCGGCGACCGAACGCGAACGCTGGCGCCCTGGGTCCCGGCGATCGATGACGCAGGCGCCTCCGGATGGCACCCGTTTCGTTCCGCCGGACGCGGCGGAGGCGCGTCTTCGCGCCCTGGCGGCACTACGGGCACTGTACGCAGCGTGGGGCTACGCGCCGGTCGAAGTGCCGGCGCTGGAGCGGTACGTTCCCGAGCATCCGCGGGCGGAGCAATCGTTCAAGTTGTCGGACCGTGACAGTGGCGTCCTTGCGCTTCGCAGCGACTTCACGCCGGCGTTGGCGCAACTGGTGCGTACGACCTACCCGGCCGTGGCGGACGGGGAGCAGCGCGCGTTGCGCTTCCGTTACGCCGGTACGGTGTGGCACGCGATCCACCCGGAACTGGCGCGCACGCGAGAGTTCACGCAGGTCGGCATCGAGTTGATCGGTGTCAGTCATGCACGCGCCGACGCCGAGATCATCCACTTGGCGCGCGAATCCGTGCGCACGGTGGGCTTGGTGCCGCGGGTCGAGGTCGGGAACCCGGCCTTCGTGCGCGCGGCGTTCGAGGCCGCCGGCGTGCCGCCGTCGCACCACGACGTCCTGGCCGACGCGATCGACCGCAAGGACCGCTCCGACATCGCCGTCGTGCTCGACGCGTTGGGGGTACGCGGCCGGGCAGCCGACGCGCTATTGCAGGCGCCCGATCTCTACGGTGGGGTGGAGGTCTTGGACGAAGCGCGGCGAGTGGCTCCGTCCGATGCCGCCCGGACCGCGATCGACCGCCTCGAGGGCGTCGTCGCGGAGTTCGAGGACGATAGTGAACTCCAACTCGACCTCGGCATGGCGCGCCGCCTGAGTTACTACACCGGCGTGACGTTCCGCGCGTACACGCTCGACTTCGGTCAGCCGCTCCTCGGCGGTGGCCGCTACGACGGCGCGTTGTTGCCGTACGCCGCCGGCTTCTCGCTCGGCCTCGAGCGACTCCTGAGCGCGCTGCCCGCTCCTGGCCCTGCGTCGTCGCCGGAGGTATTGGCGCTCGACGACCCCGGCGCGAGGAGGTTGCGCGCGGCCGGGGTCGTGGTGGCCCGGGCGATCGGAGTGGACGCCGAGGCCGCCGCCGCCGAGGCGCGCGCGCAGCGCGTCCCGTACCTGCTGACCGAGGGAGAGGTTCGTGCCGTCGCGGACGGTGTCGGCGTGGTGGAAGAACGGCGCGCCGTGCTACAGGCGCTGCTCGGGGGTGCCCATGGCGACTGACGAGATGCGCCTGACGCTGGCGCTTCCCAAGGGGCGCGTCCTCGGCGAGGCGCTGGCGGCGCTGCGCACGGCGGGGCTGCGCCTCGAGCTGTCCGCGGACGAGCGCGCCTTGCGCCACGAGGGGCCCGATGGCAGCGTGCTCGTGATGCGCAACGCCGACGTCCCGACGTACGTCGAGCTCGGGGTCGCGGACGCCGGCGTGGTGGGGCGCGACGTCCTCCTGGAGGCCGCGAGCCGCCTGTACGCCCCCGTCGACCTCGGCTTCGCCGCGTGCAGGCTCTCGTTGATCCGACCGATCGGAGCGAACACGCCGGTTCGGCGCGTGGCCAGCAAGTACCCGCGCGTCACCGCCGACTACTTGCGGCGGATGGGCAGTCCGGCCGAAGTGGTCGAGTTGGCAGGCAACGTCGAGCTCGCCTGCCTGTCCGGCCTCGCCGACGCCGTCGTCGACGTGGTGCAGACCGGCGCGACCCTTCGCGCCAACGACCTCGAGGAGGTCGACGTGATCGCGCACTCGAGCGCGCGCTTGGTGGTGAACCGGGCCGCGTTGAAGCTCAAGACCGAGCGGTTGCGGCCGTTGATCCAAGCGTTGCGGGACCTGGCGGGGGATCCTCGGCCCTGAAGGCCGTCAGATCCACTTGCGTCGCCGGAACGACAGCAGCATCCCGCCGGCCGACACCAGCATGATCAGCCAGAGCAGGGGGTAGGCCCAGCGCCAGTGGAGTTCCGGCATGACGTCGAAGTTCATGCCGTAGATTCCTGCTAGGAACGTCAACGGGATGAAGATCGTGGCGATGATGGTGAGCACACGCATGACGTCGTTCATGCGCAGGCTGAGGGAGGTGAGGTAGACGTCGTGCAGGCTCGTCGCCATCTCTCGTAGGGTCTCGAGCGTCTCCAGCACCTGCACGGTGTGGTCGTGGGCGTCGCGCAGGTAGGTGGCGACGGTCTGCCCGATGAACGGCGACTCGTCTCGCCTTAGTTCGCTCAGCACGTCGCGGAGTGGCCAGGCCGCGCGCCGCACCAGCAGCAGCGCGCGCCGGAGCTGGTTCACCTGCTCGAGCACGTCCGGCGAGGGGTCTCGTAGCACGACCTCTTCCAACGTCTCGATCCGATCGCCGTAATACTCCATCACCGTGAAGTACCGGTCGACCACGAGGTCGAGCAGGGCGTAGGCCAGGTAGTCGGCACCGAGCTTGCGCACGCGACCCTGGCCGCGACGCAGGCGTTCGCGTACCGGACCGAACGGGTCTTCCGGCGACTCCTGGAAGGTGACCAACAGGTTGCCGCGGAGCACCATGCTCAGCTGCTCGATCGACCAGACGCCATCCTCGGCGACGACGCCGGGGCGCGAGGTGCGTTCGTTGCCTGCCGATGGCTCGCCCGGATCGTCCGCCCTTCGCCGTTCCATCATCCGAGCCACGACGTAGACGTACTCTCCGTACTCCTCGACCTTCGGGCGCTGCGCCACCGACGCCAGGTCCTCCACCGTCAACGGGTGCAAGGCGAACAAGTCGCCGAGGCGCGTGAGCAACTCGGTGTCGTGGACGCCGACGACGTTGACCCAGACGACGCCGGCGCCAGCGATGGCCGCTTCGAGATCGGCAGGGTCGTCGATGACGCGTTCCTCGAACGACGCCTCGTCGTATCGCACGACGTCGATGCGAACCTGGGCGGTGCGCTCGGGTCCGGTATAGACGACGGTGCCCGGTGAGACGCCGACCTTGCGCTTGCTCGGCGTGACGCGGGCGACGGGGTCGGGCGGTAGCGTCAGAACTTCCCGCCCGTCTTGAACTTCCCGCCCCCGATCTTGCCGCCACGCGGCGCAGGCGACGCAGCCTTGGTTCCCGTCGAACGCTTGACGCCGCCCGACGTGCGGGTCGTGCTCGAGGCGCGGCGGGTGCCGCCGAAGCTGCCGCGGCCCGAGCTGCTCAGCCCGCCCAAGCCCTCGAGCACCCGGCCGACGGTCTCGATGGCGCTGCCGATGTCGCCTGCCGTGGTGCGGCGTCGGGTGGACTGGGACCCGCCCCAGATCGTCCCGCGTCCGAAGCTACCAGAGCCGAACGTCGGGTCGGACCGTGGCGGGGTGTAGCGCCGTTGCTGCTCGAGCACGCGCCACAGCGTGTCGCGCGTGAGCAGGCCGCTGAGGAACTGACCGAGCAGCGTCGCGATGACGGCGCCGTCAGGAAAGTTGGAGCCAGGAGCGTCGTACTGCCGCTGCGTGAACTCCTTGCGCAGCGTCTCGAGGTCGCTTACCCGGCCGCGGTTGCGCTCGGCGGTCTGCTTGAACTCCGCCACCGTGTTCGCCGTGCGGTCGCGCTCGTTCTCGAGGTCCAGGAGCCGGGACACGATGACGTCGTCTTGCGGGAACGGCGTCGCCAACGCGTCGTGGCGGAGCGACTGGAGGTCCTCGCGGCCGAGTTCCGACGTCAGGAACGCAACCGCCTGCTGGAACCGCTCGTCCTCGCCCTTCGCGAACTGCTCGAGCCGCGCCAAGAGCGCTTGGTAATCCTCCGCGAGGGCCGCGATGCGCGCGTCGATGCCATCGAGCACCTGCTGGGCTTCGTCCCGTTGCGCCTCCAGCTGCGGGATCCCGTCGTCGATGCGTCCCTGGGCGTCGAGTCGCGTGAGATTCTCCAGCTCGGCATCGGCTGCCGCCCCGACGTACTCGGCGTGCTCGCGCAACCGCAAGGGGATCTCCAGGAGCCGCGCGTAGTTCGGGCGCGCGTCAGCGTAGCCGATCAGCCGCGCCACCTTCCCGTCGAGCCAGCGCAGCAGCGGCGCGAAGGGGCCACCACCCGCCCGATACTCGCTGGTTCCGTAGCGTCGCTTCCAGAGGTACTTGAAGAGCGGGTCGTCGCGGTACGCCTTGCCCTTGGCGTCCTGCTCCTGCTCGCTCAGGGTCGCTTTCTCGTCGGCGTGCACGGCCACGCGCTCGGCGTCACGCGCGCGGTCCAGCGCGCGCTGATATTCGGGATCGGCCCTCAGCCGGGCCTGGGTGGCGGCTTCTGCGTCGTCGATCGCCTTGGCGGCGCGCTCGACGGCCTCGGCCGCAGCGTCACGCTCGGTCTCGAGTTCGGCGCGCTGCCGTTCGAGGGCCGTCAGGCGCTGCTGCAACGCTTCGTGGTCGGCGCTGCGCTCCTCGAGGAGCGACATCACCTGGCGGTCGGCGTCGTCGAGCCGCTGCACGATCGCGCCGCCACCCAGATGCTCGAGCCGGAGCCGTGCCAGTTGTTGGAGCTCCTTGCTGCGCGTCGCGTCGAGCTGGAGCAGCCGGTCGTTCGCCTTGCTCATCTGCGCGTCGAGCGCGCGGGTACGCTTCTGCTCGTCCTGGATGGCGCGCTGGAGCTGGGAGAGGGTGTCGCGTCCGCTGATCATGCCGCCTACCAATCCGTGATGGCCCCACCGGTGGTCGGGAAGAGGTAGTCGGGCTCGAGGTACCCTGCCTGCTTCTCGCCGAAGGTGCGGTTCTGGATGATGCCGTCGTCGAGCTTGTCGTCGCGAACGCGTTCGAAGGTCGCTTCGTCGACGCGGAGACCCCACTGCGCTACGCGTTCGGTTCGGCCGGTCTCCTCGTTCATGATCGGCACCGTGAGTCGGCGTCCGTTCGCGTCGATGGCCTCCACGATGACGTAGTAGTTGCGCGTGCCGACGTTGACGTCGGGGATGCGCCAGACGCCGGTGTCGGGCTCGAGGGCGATGCGGAGCGTGTAGCTCGCTTCCACCTGCTCCCGAAGCGTCTCGAGGGACGCCAGCGCCGTGCGCGCTTCCGGCGTGTCGTTGCGGCGGAGGGCCGACTGCGCCTGCTGGTAGAGCGTGTCGGCTTGCCGCGTGGCGGCGTCGACTTCTGCCACGGCGTGCACCGCCGCTCGCGACCGGTCCAGGTCGGCCACGAGCTCGCGTGTCGGCGCGCGCACGGTGGCGTCGTAGGCGAAGACCGCCCCGGCGACCACGGCCGCGAGGATCAGTAGGCGAAGCGCCCAGCGGCCACGGTGCACATAGATGCGCGCCCAGCGCTTGGCGGCGCTGCGCTCCGGCTGCTTGTAGACGAAACGCTCCTCACGCAACGCTGCCACGCCGTCTTCCAGGATGCGATCGGGCACGTCGATGCCCTGGGCAGCGTAGATCTGCCGCAGGCGGGCCAACATGTCCTCGTCGCGTTCGCCCGACTGCAACTCCTGTGCAACCAACTGGTGGCGGTGCCGCAGCGTGTCGACGACGTCCATGGCCAGCATGACCTCGTCGAGGGGGGCGGGCGTGGCCAGCGGCTCGGCCGGCTCACCCGCCTGCGCGCTTCCTGGCGGCCCCGCCTCCGCGGCGGTCATGGAGTCAGGCGTCGACGCAGCATCGGGCGACGGACCCGTATCGGGCGACGGTGCCGCGTCGGGGCGGCTCTCACCCCGGCGCCCTTGGGGGTTGGTGTCATCGGCCATCGAACGTCATCCGGCATTGGGGGTCGTCAATGCCTTGCCCTCCCGTGCCAGGCGCGCGAGGCGTCGCTTGCCGTCTTCGACCGCGTCGCGGATCTCGGCGGCGTTCTGGGTGGATTGCTTGCGCATCTCGTCGATGATCTCGAGCGAGCGCTCTTGGTAGGTCACCACGGAGTCGACCAGCTTCTTGACGGCGTCCGCGCGGATGGTGGGGCCGTATCCGGCCTTCAGCGCTTCTTCCTGGATCTTGCCGCCGATCTCGGAGAGCGTCTCGAGCGACTCGCTCACGCCCTCCTTCATGACCTCGACGGTTCGGGTGGCTTCGTGCAGGCCGAACAACCCGGTGAACGAAGCGGTCAACGCGGCCAGGACGGTCTCGTTGGTGCTGAAGAAGCTGACGGCTTGGGCCCGCACCCGTTCCTTGGCGGTATTGGTCTGCATCAGGCGCGCCATCACCACTTCGGAGGTGTTGTAGCTGATGGTGAGGTTATCCGACAGGTCTTTGGCGATCTGGTAGCGCTTGTCGATGTCCTGCAAGGCGCGCACCTTCTCGTCACGGGCGAGCTCGAGACGCGCGCGTTCGGCCAGTTCCTCGCCGGCGTACGCCTCGACGACCTTCGACGCCTCGTCGACCGTGGCACGGGCGGTCTCGAGCTGAGCCTCTGCCTTCTTCAGCACCTCGAAGGCCAGCACCTCGGACTGCTTGAGCGCGCCCCGGAAGTCCTTGTAGGCCTCCAGGATGGTGTGCTCACGTTGGATCTGGTCTTGCGTGTCCTTCGTGACGTCCAAGTAGGTGCTCTTGATCTTGTCGAAGCGGCTGGCGATGTCACCGCGCGAGACCTTCATCCAGATGTTGGTGAGGCGCTCGAAGGTGGTGAGCTTGCCGTCCTCGATCTGGTCGACCATGCCCTTGGCATCATCGCGGATGCTGTCGAACGACTTCGCGATCTGTTCGTAGCGTGTGCCGATCTCCATCGCGGCGACCTGTTCCCGCACCACGTCGTTGAACAGCGAAGCCTGCGCCAGCGTGCGCGTGATGGCCACGACACGGTCGTGATCGAGGTCGGTGATCTGGTCGAGCAGCGCGACGATAGGGGCCTCTTGGCTGCCCGTGTCCTCGGGCACGAGGCCGAGGTTGCGAAGTCCGGACATGGCCTTGTCGAGGTACTGAAGCGGCGTCGTGCGGAGCAGTTCGCCGGAACGGGTCGGGGCCTCGGCAGTGTCGGGGCTGGATGCGTTGCGATCGATCATGGTGTCACCTTCCTGGTGCGCGTGGGAACTGTTCGGGAACGTCGCAGGGTGCCCTCATCATCATCCCGCGGAGACGGTGACGCAAGGTGACGGATGACCTCGGCGGACGACCCCGGCCGCGCCCGGGCGTGCGGTGACGGCGAGATCCCTCCGAACCGTTCGGTTCCCCACCGACCGACGTCAGCTGCGCTCCCGACTAGGCTGAAGGGCGTGAGTACGTTCGCTCCCGGTACCCAGGGTGACGGTGTCGCGATGGATCGCCGGCAGGGGACGGGCGAGTGGCTCGCCGCGGTTCATGCCGGCGCGACGACGTTGAGCCCGAACCGGGCAACGGTGGTCGGGTTC
This sequence comes from Trueperaceae bacterium, assembly GCA_046484635.1. Classification (GTDB taxonomy): domain Bacteria; phylum Deinococcota; class Deinococci; order Deinococcales; family Trueperaceae; genus CAZACZ01. The sequence goes on along the minus strand of JAWOIL010000174.1, from coordinate 13,571 downwards.
GACCTCGAGGGGCGCCCGCACCATTGGCTCGTCGCGGGCGAGACCTTCAAGCGTTCGCTTTCGTCCGAGGTCTTCGGCCGTCGCACCGAGGCTGGGGTGCGCAAGCGCTGGCGGGTGGAGTCACGCGACGCAGCGGCGCTGTTCCTCTGGGCCAGGGACGTGGCGCGGGCGGCGCAGGCTGCACTCGAGCGCGGAGAGGTTCGCCTCTCGGGCAAGGGTGCAAGCGCCGACACGACACGGCAACGACTGGCGGACATCGTGCGGTGGAATCCGGAGCGGCTCGAGGCCGAGCGTGAGCGCTACCTGCGTGCGTACCGGCCCGTGAGCATCCTGCCGCCAGACCAGTATCAATCAGTAGTACTACAGGCGACCTACGGCTGCAGCTGGAACCGTTGCGCGTACTGCACCTTCTACCAGGACCGCGCGTTCTCGGTGCGAACGCCGGAAGCGTTCGAACCGCACCTCGCTGCCGTGAGAGAACTGCTGGGGGCGTCCGCAGAAGCGCGCAGGAGCGTCTTCTTTGGCGATGGTAACGCCTTGGTGCTGGCGAACCGACGACTGTTGCCGCTGATGGAGATGGCGCGAGACGCGTTCCCGGGCCGCCCGCTGGCAGGCTTCGTCGACGTCTTCAGCGGCGAGAAGAAGCGCCTCGAGGAGTGGCGTGCGTTGCGCGCGCTCGGTCTGCGGAGCGTGGCCATCGGTGTCGAAACGGGGCACGACCCGCTGCTGTCGTACCTGAACAAACCTGGCAGCGCCGACGAGGCTGCCGACTTCGTGGCGACGTTGAAGGAAGCGGGCCTCGCCGTATCGGTCATCCTGATGGTGGGCGCCGGTGGCACGCGCTTCGCCGAGGGGCACCTGCGCGACAGTGCCGCCCTGCTCGGACGCCTGCCGCTGACCGAAGGGGACGTGGTGTACCTGTCTCCGTTCGTGGTGCAGTCCGGCTCGCCGTACGCGGAACGGGCGGCACGGGACGGCACGGTGCCGTTGTCCGAAGGGGAGCGCGACGAGCAGTACCGGGCGCTGAAGGCCGCGGCCCGACTGGCGGCGCCCGCGTCGCGCGTGGCGCTCTATCACATCGACGAGTTCGTGTACTGACGGGACCGCGTTCTCTGGTGCGACCGCGTTCTCTAGCGCCACCGCGAGTTCGGATACGGTTCCCTTCTCAGGCATCCGCGCACGTTCTGCGCTACCGCCAGCGGGCGTAGCCGGCCCTCAACCCTTCTTGCGGCGTGTCCATCCCAACACCGCGATGCCGGTGCCGATCAAGACCAGCGGCAACATCCACCGTGCCCACTGGCCGCTCGGGTCGTTGGCGAGCACGGTGATGAAGGCCCAGGCCAACGCCGGCCACAACGCCCAGCGCCCGCCGCCGCGGTCGCGCGGCAGGAGGTAGATGGCGGTGAACGTCGCGGTCATGCCGAGTAGGAAGACGACTCCCTCGTCCCAACGGGGCGCCAGTTCCGACACGACGGAGACCATGGCGAGCGTGGCGATCGCGCCGGCCGGGATCAACGCCCAGCCGGTGCGCGGCGCGCCCTTCGACGGCGAGCGGTAGACGAGCCAGAACGCCAGCGCTGCGAACCCGAGGAAGGCCGGCCCGGACAACCGATCGAGCGTCGCCGCGGCCGTGAACCCGAGGGCGACGTGGACCAGGATGCGTACCCGTTGCTTCGCGCGGCCCGACAGCGCGTTCCAGAGGTAGGTGGCGAGCACGACGAAGCCGGCGAGGTAGAGCAACTCCACCAGGAGGCCGCCCAGACCCGGGAGGGCGATCAGCGCCAGGGCCCCGATCACGATGAGGATGGGGCCGACACGGCGGCGGTCGATACGGTCCTTGCCCTTCACGACGCGTCCTCCCCGCTCGTGGGCGTGACGGGCACCCGGACGCGCACGACCGTGCCGCGTCCGGGCGCGCTGTAGACCTGCATCCGGCCACCTAGCGCCGTGACGCGTTCGTGCATCGAGGTCAGGCCGAGGTGCCCTGGGTAGCTGCCGTCGGCGTCGAATCCCACGCCGTCGTCGGCGATCTCGAGCTCGACCGTGTCACCTTGCTCGGTCGTGCGCACCGTCACGGTTTCGGCCTGGGCGTGCTTCACGACGTTGTGGATCGCTTCCTGCGCGATGCGCAACAGGACCTGCTTGGTGGCGAACGCCAGGTCGGGCTCGTCCCCGAGGCGGCGCGTCGTCGAGAGCCCGTGGCGCAGTTCCACACCGTCCAACTGACGATGCAGCGCTCCGATCAACCCGACTTCCGCCAACGCTTCGGGCCGTAGCTCGAAGATGAGCGCGCGCATCTCGGCGAGCGCCGCCTCGGCCAACTCGATGACGGTGTCGAGCGCCGCGCGCGCGCCATCGGGATCCGAGGGCGTGCGCTGTTGGGCCGCATGCGCCGTCAACACCACCGAGTAGATCGCCTGGCTGACGGAATCGTGCAACTCGCGCGCGAGATGCCTCCGCTCCTCGTCGGCGGCCTCGTCGCGCGCCCGCTCGTAAAGGCGCGCGTTCTCGATGGCGACGGCGGCTTGCGCGGCCAGGCCGCTCGCCCATCGCAGCCGGTCCTCGTCCCACCCGGCGCCGATCGGGGCGAACGCGTGCAGCACCCCGACCACACGATCCCGAACACGCAGCGGCAGCGCCAAGGCGTCGCCCTCCACCACGGCGTTCGGCGCGATCTCGGGCGCCGGGTTGTCGAACGGGTCGCCGTCGACCGGGGGTGCCGAGGTGGTGGTCCGGGCCGCGACGTGGGGAACCGAACCCCGCCGGGCGATGGTGACCAAGCGTCCGCTCGGTTCGAGCTCGAGTACTTCCGCCGCCACCGTCTGGCCCGCCTCGCCCAACCGGTCGAGCACCGCTTCGAGCTGTGGTTGCAGTTCGGTGGTCAGCGCGACGGTGTTGGATAGCGAGAGCAACGCGCGGAGCTCGGCGGTCCGAGCCGCGACGCGCGCCTCGAGCCGATCCTGCGCTTCGGTGAGGGCGTCGGCCATGCCGTCGAACGCGCGTGCCAGTTCGCCCAGTTCGGAACGGTTCCCGAGCTGCAGGCGCACCGATCGGTCGCCCGCGGCCAACGCTCGCGTCGCCGCCGTCAACCGCGCGATCGGGTCGGCGAGGATGGCGCGCGAGAACGCCGCGGCGGCCACCAGGGTCACCGCCACCACGGCGGCGAGGTTGACGAGCGTGCCGCGCAGCACGGCGCCGACGGCCTCCGGGTCGACCGCGACGACGCCCTCCGCGATGACTCCCTCCATCGGGCCCACACCCGGTTCGACGCCAACGGGGGTCGGTATCAGCGCGGCCAATCCGCGCCACAGCAGGATGGCCGTGGCCGCCGCCAGCACCGCGATCACGCCCAGAAGCAAGAGCGTCAAGCGCGTCGAGATCCGGTGTTGCCAAGCAACGTCGAGCCGCTCGGGATCGGTCGCGGTCGGTTCTGCGGCGTCGTCGGAAACGCTCTCGGCCTGCTGGGTGGCGCCCTCCTCCGGGCTCGGGGTCACGCTCGGCGATGTCGCGGTCGACGATTCACGGTTCACGCACCACCAACCCCTCACGGAGCGCATGCAACGCCGCCTGCGTCCGGCTCTTGAGGCCGAGCTTCGACAACAAGTTCGAGACGTGCGTCTTGACCGTGGCTTCGGTTACGCCCAACGCTTGGGCGATGCCCTTGTTGGTGGCCCCGGCCGCCAAGTGCCGCAACACCTCTTCCTCACGCTCGGTCAGCTGCTCCTGTGGCGCGGGGGCGCGTACCTCGCGAACCAAGCGTCGTTGCGCGCGCGGGTCCAGGCGCACCTCGCCGCGGGCGGCGGCGCGGACGGCCTCGAACAGGTCGTCCGGTCTTGACTCCTTCAGGATGTAGCCGGCGGCGCCGGCTTCGACCACGTCGATGACGAGGCGGTCCTCCAGCACCGACGTGAGCGCGACCACCTCGACGTCGGGGTGGGCCGCGCGGATGGCGCGCGTGGCGTCGACACCGTTCATGACCGGCATCAGCAGGTCCATCACGACCACGTCCGGGGTGACCTCCTCGACCTTGGCTATGGCTTCGCGGCCGTTGGCTGCCTCGCCCACCACGTGCAGGTCGGACTCGAGCTCGAACGCCAAGCGCAGTCCACGCCGCACGACGGCGTGGTCGTCGACGAGGAGAACACGGATGCGTTGCCTCGCGGAACCGTCGGAGGAGTGCTGGTCTTCGTGTTGATCTTCGCGTTGGTCTTCGTGCTGGTCTTCGGGGGTCGGGGCTGTAGGCATGGGATCTCCCGCACCAGACTACCCGCCCCCCGTGCGCTGCCGCCTCCACCTTTCGGCGGAGTTCCGTCCCCGTCATCCGTAGGAGCGCGTGTACCGCCCGTCGGCCGAGGCGCGCCACCGCCGCGAGAACCTACCCTGAGGGCGTCAACCAAGGAGGTTCTCATGTCTCAGCGGTTCCAGTTCGACCCTCGCAACAAGAACGCCCTTCCCGGCCTGATCCTCATCGTCCTCGGCGTGCTCGGCCTGTTCGGCACGCTCGGCGTGCTCGCGGGCATCGGCGGCTTGTTCGGCGCGCTGCTGTTCGGCGGCCTTGCGTACTTCGCCTACGTCGAAGGCAAGCGAAGCGGAAACATCGTCATGCGCTTGGCCGCCTTGCCGCTCGCCGGCCTCGCCATCGCCACCATCGTGCCCGGTGGCGTCGGCGGCGCAGCGTTCCTGGCCTCGATCGGCGCGGCCTTCGGGGTGGTGTGGTACCTCGACGCGCGCCGCTGGTGGGCGCTGATCCCGGCGGGCACGCTGTTGTCGCTCGCGCTCGTGGCGTTCCTCGACGCGACGCTTGGCGGCTCGAACGGTTCGATCTTCCTGCTGGGCCTGGCCGCGACCTTCTTCGCGTTGACGCGACTGCGCGTCGAGCCGCAGACGTGGGGCATCTACCCGGCCGCGGGCCTGGCGGTGCTCGCCCTGGTGTCGTTCACGACGGGCGGTCGTTGGGTCGTGCCGGTGGTCCTGATCGGCGTCGGTGCCTACCTACTCATGCGATCGGGAAACCTTAGGCTGCCCACCATCGAACGCCAGGACGCTGCGCCGGGTGGCTTCGTGACCAAGAGCGAGACGACTCCCATGTCCGAAGCACCTGCCGCTCCGTCGGCACCCGAGGCCGAGTCCTCTGCCGAAAGTGACGAGTCCCGAGCCTGATTTGCCAGCCGCGAACGCGGTGCGCTAGCCGCGAACGCGGTGTGCTTGCTGCGAACGCGATGCGCTAGCCCTACGGCCCCTTCTACGGCGAACCGCGAAGTCGAACCACGCCGGCGAGCCACGATGACGCCCGCCGCCCCAACACCGGGGCGGCGGGCGCTCGTTCGTGCCGTCGGCGGGATCATGACCGCGTCGGGAACCCTACTCCAGCAACGTCGGCGCGTCAGGGTCCAGTTCGTAGTAGCGCTCCACCGTCGTCCACTCTTCGCGGTAGGCGCGCGCCTGATCGTCCTCGTCCTCGGCTGGCGGTCGGTTGGCTTCGGCCTCCATCTGCAGGAACATGGCCTCGGTCTGGCTCCGGTGCGCGCGCAGCGCTTCGAGCTTCCGCTCCCCGACGGCCCGGATGTCGCTCGCGACCGATGGTTCGCCGAGTTCTTCGCGGATCTTGGCGCGGTCGCCGACGGCGACGGCGAGCAGCCGAGGCCGCTCGGCAACGGGAAGGCCGCGCACCGCCAGGACGGTGGCATGAGCGAGCGCGTCGTGGTCGGGGTGCACGCCGTGCCCCGGATAGAAGGTGATGATGGACGAGGGCGTGAGCTCGCGGATCACCTGCCGGACGCGTTCGGCCACTTGCTCGGGGTCTTCGAACTCGATGCACTTGTCGCGCAGACCCAACATGCGCATCTCCGCTCCGAGGATGCCGCACGCGTCATGCAGCTCCTGCAGGCGAACGTCGCGCAGCGACTCGCGGTTGGCGAACGCGGGACGGCCCATGCGCCTGCCCATGTCGCCGTACGTGCCGCAGACGTACGTCACCGGCACACCGGCATCCGCGCAGCGCGCGATGGTGCCTCCGGCCGCGAACGATTCGTCGTCGGGATGGGGCAAGACCACCAACAGCGCGCGCTCGGAGGCCGGCTCGAACACGCCGTTCGGTGAGGGCATCGCGATGGCCATGGGTTCCCGGTCGGGGTTCGGCGTCGTCATCGGACCTTCTTCATGCTTCGCGGAACGGGGTCGTGGAGAGTTGCAGCGCTACCGTCAGGTTCCCGTCCGCATCGAGTCCTGCCAGTAGCAGTTCGTCTCGTTCGTTGACTTCGTAGTCCGTCAGTCCTTGGGCGTACACCCAGCCGCCGTCGAGCTTCAACCCGACGCGGTACGGTCCCGAACCGGTCACGCTGCCACGTTCGTAGGTGACGAGGGCGTTCCGAACGAACGCGATCACGGGGTCGCGCTTCTCGGGGCCGAGCTTGGTGTAGGAGCCCGTGGTCGTCTCCAGGTGCAAGTACATCGGTCGACCGTGGCGGCGGTCGAGTTCGCGTTGCACGGTGTCCAGGTCGATCGGCTGCAACTAGGGTCCTCCCGGGCCGCGCGGGCAGAGCGAAAGGGGATGACGCCCGCGTCCTCGCTGGTGCGTGACACGCCGGCACGCCTGCTCGACGCAGCTTCGAGTGTACTACCGCCCAGCGAGATCGCCTGCGCGGCGCTGCTCGGCAGATCGGCGCCGTTCGCAGGCCCGCGTTCACCGTCACCTAACCGGGCTCGGACACGCTCGGGCGGTGGAGGTGTTCGGATGAACACGAGGAAGATCGTCATCACTGGAATCGCGGCGCTGATCGCGTTCGCGGCGGGCTACGGGCTGCTCGGTATGGCCGCTCCCACGCCGCCGGACGCGACGGCCACGGACATCATGGCGGACGCGACGCTGCAGGCCGTGCTCGCGAACGTCGGTAACGCCGGCGACCTGCCCGCGAACGTGATCGTGGTGGATGCGCCGACCGGCGACGGCTCGGGACGGTCGGTGACGGGCGCAGACGACGATGCCCACCGCCGGTACGACGACCATGGAGCCGACTACGACGACGACCATGACGACGACGACGACTACGACGACGACGAGGACGACGAGGACGGCGAGGACGGCCACGATGATCGCGACGACCGCGCCGATGACCGCGGCCATCATGACGACGACTGATCCCGCGCCGCGCAGACGACCACGCAAACGGGCGTTCGACAAGGCCACCGCCACCTGGCGGATCCTGGTGGTGACCATCGCGATCGGCGCCGGTGCGCTGGCGCGCATGGCGTTGCCTGGTGGCGACGACTCGCCCGTCGCGAACTCGGCGCTCCGGAACGGCGTCCTGGGGTCGGATCTGCCAGCGCCGACGGCGCCCACCTTGGCGGACGCGGGCACGACCTCGACCCGCCCGACGATCGTGGTCGTGCGGCGACCCAGCGCCGCGCCGGTAGCGCGGACGAGGGCGTCTTGAACGCAACCGTGAACGGTGCTGCTCCCCTCACCTTCCGGGCCATGGGAACGGACGTGTGCCTGTCGGGCATCGGCGCTCCACGGGTGGCGGAGGAGATCGTTCGCCTGGAGGCCATGATGACGCGCTTCCGGCCCTCTCCGCTCACCGACCTCAACGCCACCGGTCGACTCTCGCGTCCGCCAGCGGAGCTCGTCGCGGCGTTGACGTGGGCACGCGACGCCGCGCGCGCGAGCGGTGGGCTCGTAACGCCGCTCGTGCTCCGCGCACTCGAGCACCACGGCTACCGTCGCTCCTGGCCGGACGTGGAAGCGCCCGCTACTGCGGCGACTCCGCGGCCTTCCGACACGTCGGGCGCCGCATGCCGGTCTGGAACCCGCATCCCCGACGGCCAGCCGCAAACCGTCCCGGGACTGGACGCGCTGGTGGTGCGCGACGACGAGGTGATCCTCGCCCCGGGAACTGGCGTCGACCTCGGCGGCACCGCCAAGAGCTGGATCGTCGAGCGCGCGTCGGCTTCGTTCGTCGGCCCGTTCGTCGCCGATGCCGGTGGCGACGTGCTGTTGCGGCTGGACCGGCACGCCGAGGTGGCGATCGAGGACGCGGCCGAAGCTTGGCACCTTCGGTTGCCGCCGGGCACCTGGGGTGTGGCGACGTCGAGCCTGGCTCGGCGAGCTTGGGCCGGAGCCCACCATCTCATCGACCCACGCACGGGTCGGCCGGCGCGCGGCCCGTGGGTACAAGCCACCGCCGTCGCAGCGTCCCTGCGCGCCGCGGAGGTCGCTTCGAAACTGGTGCTCTTCGACGTGCCGATCCCGTCGGAACTCCAGATCGCCGGCGCCTGGGCGGTGGACGCAGCAGGCCACATCGTCGACGTCATGAACGGGAAGGAAGGACGACACCATGCAGGACACCTTGCGCTCGTCGCGTAACGACTTGGCAGCGGTGGTCGCGCTCGCGTTGGTGGCGGCGTTATGGGCGGCCGGTTGGCGCGGTTCTGCGCCCGACGGATGGGTGTGGGTCGCGATGCGCCTCAGCGGCGTCGTGGGGTACGTCGCCTTGGCCTTCACGGTGGCCCTGGGCGCGTTGACGCGCAGCCGCTACCTGCCCGGTTGGCTCGCCAAGCCGGTCCAGTTCGGTTGGCACGGCGTGCTCTCAGGCACCGGGCTGGTCCTGATGGCAGCGCACGTCGCGCTGACGCTGGTCGACACCGCCTACCCACAGACCTTGCGCGGGGTGTTGGTACCTGGGCTCGCGACGTACCTCCCGGTGGCGCTGGCGTTCGGAACGTTGGCGGCCTACGCCATGGTCGTGCCGTACGTCTCGTACGCGTTCAAGCGCCGACTCGCGCCTACGTGGGTCCGCGGTTTGCACCTGTTCGCCTACCCCGCGTTCGCGCTCGCCACCTTCCACGGGGTCATGGCGGGAAGCGACCGGCTGCCCTGGCTCTATCCCTCCGCGCTCGCAGTGGTCACGGCGGCGACGGCCGTGCGGCTGCTCGAGCGGCGTGGCGGGAGCGCCGGGAGCGCCGGGAACCGACCTCGGGGTCCGGAACCGAGACCGGACTCGGGTCCTGGCTCACGGGATGCGCGGGCGTAGACTGGCGACGAGGTCGATCAGGTGAGAGCGTTGCTGGTGGAGGACGACCGGCGCATCGCCGAACCGTTGCTCGCCGCGCTGGAGGAGGCCGGGGTGCACGGCTCGTGGTCGCGCGACGGTGCCAGCGGTCTACAGGAGGCGCGTGCGGGCGCCTACGACGTGCTGATCCTCGACGTGATGCTGCCTGGCATGGACGGCTTTGCGCTCGCCCGCACGTTGCGGGCGGAGGGCGCCGCGACGCCGGTCGTCTTCCTCACGGCCCGTGGCGACCTCGACGATCGCGTGGCCGGGTTGGACCTCGGCGGTGACGCCTACCTCGTCAAGCCGTTCCAGCTCGCGGAGCTGCTGGCGACCGTGCGGGCGGTCGTGCGCAGAGGCGAAGCGGCGTCGTCGAGCCGCGCGGGGTTCGCGGGTGGGCGCGGCACCATCGACACCCGACTCCGGCGGGTGACGTTCGACGGTGCCGACGTGCCGCTCACCGGACGGGAGTACGACTTGCTCGAGACGATGCTGCGCACGCCCGGGCGATGGTTCGCTCGGCAGGAACTGCTCGATCGCGTGTGGGGGCCCGATTTCTTCGGCGAGCCCCGCATCGTGGACGTCTACGTTCGCCAACTCCGCCGCAAGCTCGACGACACCGTGATCCAAAGCGCCCGCGGACGCGGGTACTGCGCTACGTGAGCGCAGCTGCGTCGCAGCCGCGGGCCGCAGGCGACCGCCCCAGCGGCATGGCCGGCCGGCGCGGCGGTTTCCGTCGGCGCCTGGCCATGTCGTTGGCGTTGCAGACGGTGCTGGTGCTTCTGGTGGCCGCCGCGGCGCTGTTCCTCGTGCTGGCGCGGTTCCTCGAGGTCGGTCAAGAACGGCGCCTCGAAGACGCCGCCGCCATGGTCGAGGTCCACGACGACGAGGACGACCCCCTCGAGATCGACGAAGGCTTCCCGGCGAACGTGTCCGTGCGGCTCGTGAAGGACGGCGAGGTGGTAGCCCGGTTCGGCGCCTTTCCCGACGTCCCTGTGATGCTGCCCACGGGCTCCAGCACGCGCTCGGAGCATCGGATCCTGGTGCTTTCCGTGCGCGAAGACGGCGAACGGTACGACCTGCAGCTCGCGACCGATACGAGCGGCGTGCGCGCGCCGCTGCGGGCCTACCTGGCGGCACTTGCAATCATCGTCCCTGCCTCCGCACTAGTGGTCTTCCTCGCGAGCGGAGCCGTGGCGGGGAGGTCGTTGGCGCCGCTGCGCAGTCTCGAGCAGGCGGCGTCCACGGTGGCGGGTTCGCGAGACCTGCGGCAGGAGCTGCCCGCCACCTCGGAGCCGGGCGAGCTCGGCGACTTGGCGCGCACGCTGCAGTCGACGTTCACCAGGCTTGCGCAGGCGCTAGAGCACGAGCAGGCGTTCACGCGGGCCGCCGCACACGACCTGCGCTCGCCGCTGACGGCGCTCATCACCCGCATCCAGGGGACGCTGGCGCGGCCTCGCGACGAAGCGGCGTACCGGAGCACGCTCGTCGAGTTGGAACGCGACGTCCAGCGCTTGGCCCGGCTCACGGAGCACCTCCTCCTGCTAGGCCGTGACGAGCGGGCGCTGCGGCGCGTGCCGGTCGACCTGGTGGCGCTGGCGCACGACGCCGTCGACCGCCTGATGCGGCGGTACCCGGACGCGAACGTCACGCTCGAGGCCACGCACGCGAGCGTGCACGTTGCGGGCGATCCCCTGCTCCTGGCGCACCTGCTCGAGAACCTGCTCGAGAACGCCGCCTTGCACGGAGGCGGCACTGCCATCACGGCCGAAGTGTCGACGGAGGCGGACGGGGCCGCGGCGCTCCGCGTTCACGACGAAGGGCCGGGCGTGCCGGAAGCGCTGCTGCCGAGGCTGACCGAGACGTTCTTCCGGGGTGACATCGCCCGCGCGGTGCCGGAACGTGCAGGCGGGGCGCCGGACGTGGGCAGCGGTCTCGGACTGGCGATCGTGCAACGCGTCGCCGACCTTCATGGTGCGAGCTGTACCCTGCGCAGCGCTCCAGGCGCGGGATTCGAGGTGACGGTGGGCTTCGCGCCGCCTGCTGGATCGGGCGCCAAGGCACCTGCACGCCCCGCGCTATGATCTCGCCATGACCTGGCTCGACGACGTGCAGGCCGATCTTCGCCGCCAACGGCTCGACGGTTGGCTGATCTACGACTTCCGTGGCAGCAACCCGGTTGCTCGGCCGATCCTCGGCCCGCTCCTGGAGGGCAACTTGGCCAGCCGGCGGGTGTTCCTGATGGTCCCAGCGGAAGGCGAACCGACACTGTTGGTGCACGCTATCGAGGTGAAGTCGTTGCTACCTGGTTTGCCGGTCGACGTGCGCAGCTACGCCAGTCGCGAAGACTTGGACCGCGAGCTCGGCAGGTTGCTGGACGGGCGCGCCACCATCGCCATGGAATACTCGCCCGGCGGCGACAACCCGTACGTCGGCACGGTCGACGCGGGCACGCTCGAGCGGGTTCGGGGCTTGGGTGTCGAGGTGGTTTCGTCGGGCGACGTCGCCCAGGTGTTGGAGGTGTGGACCCCCGAGCAACTGGAGGATCACCTGACCGCGGCCGACGTCGTCATCGAGGCGAAGGACGCGGCCTTCGCGTTCTTGCGAGGGCGCGTGCGCGCAGGCGCCGAGGTGTGGGAGTCCGAGGTGCAGCGGTGCATCCTGGACGTGTTCGCCGCCGCCGGGCTGGAGGCCGAGCATGCCCCCAACGTGAGCTTCGGCGCCCACGCGGGCGACCCGCACTACCATCCCATCGCGGGCGTGCGCGATGCCGTGCTCGTGCCAGGCGACGTGGTGCTCATCGACCTGTTCGCCAAGGTCGCCAAGCCCGGCGCGCCGTACGCCGACGTGACCTGGATGGGCGTGGCGGGTGAACCCACGCAGGAACTGACCAGCGCCTTCGAGGCGGTGCGCGACGCGCGCGACGCGGCCTTCCGGACCATCGCCGAGGCGTACGCGGAGGGCCGCTGGCCGGAGGGGGCGGAAGCCGACCGGGCGGCCCGCGCGGTGCTGGTCGCGGCCGGGCATGGCGCGGCGTTCACGCACCGCACCGGGCACAGCCTCGGTACGCGATCGACCCATGGGGGTGCTGCGCACCTCGACGACTTCGAGACCAAAGACCGCCGCTTGCTGCGCCCCGGCCTCGGCGTCACCATCGAGCCTGGCGCGTACTACCCGCATTACGGCGTGCGCAGCGAGATCGACGTCTACCTGGGCGAAGACGGCCCCGTCGCCACGACGGATCTCCAGGCCGAGCTCGAGCGGCTTTGACGGCCCTCGACCGAAGGGAAGGAAGGTTGCGTATGGGACGAGTCATCCACTTCGAGATCCCCGCGGACGACGTGACGCGCGCCAGCGCCTTCTACGAGAAGGTGTTCGGCTGGAAGGTCCAAGCCTGGGGCGGGCCCATCGAGTACCACCTGATCGAGACCGGCCCGCGCGACGAGCTCGGCATCGACGGCGCCATCATGCCGCGCGAGGCGCCCGTCGACCGGGTCGTGAACACCGTCGGGGTCGACGACATCGAGGCGGCGCGGGGTGCCGTTCGTGACGCGGGCGGCGAGATCGTATCCGACGTGAACGACATCCCGGGCGTGGGCAAGTTCTGCTACTGCCGCGACACCGAAGGCAACCTGTTCGGCCTGATGCAATCGCTGCCGAGCCAGAGCTGAGCGGCGCGCACCCGCCCCGTCGCGATGACGCAGCCACTCGAACCCGCCCTCACCGTCGTCGGCGACTACGCCTGGGACGTCCTCATCCGCACCAACGCCGAGCTGCTGCCCGGCGGCGACATCTTCGGCGAGGTACAACTTGCGCCCGGTGGCAGCGCCGCCAACAGCGCGGTATGGGCGCGGCGCTGCGGACTGCCGACACGCTTCGTGGGCAAGATCGGCCACGATCGATTCGGACAACTGGCCGAGGAGGAGCTCCGGGCCGAAGGGGTGGAGGCGGCGTGGGTGCATTCGGAGGCGCACTTGACCGGTTCCGTCGCCGTCTGGATCGACCATCACGGCGAGCGGTCGATGGTGTCCGGCAAGGGCGCAGATCACTACCTTCTGCCGTCCGAGTTGCCGGTGACGATCTTGCGCGGCAGCAGGCACCTGCACCTGAGCGCCTGGTCGTTCTTCGGTGACCCGCCGCGCGCCGCCGCCAGGCGCGCGGCCATGCTGACGCACGAGGGCGGGGGAACGGTGTCGTTCGATCCGGGCTCGTTCCAGATGATCCAGGAGATGGGGGTCGAGACGTTCATCGGCGTCACCAGCGACCTCGATCTCGACCTGCTCTTCCCCAACTACGAGGAGGGGCAGGTGCTCACCGGCGAAAACGAGCCGGAGCGCATCGCCCGCGCGCTGAAGGAGCGCTACCCGAGCGCGCTGATCGCGCTCAAGCTCGACGCCGAGGGCTCGTGTTTGCTGGCGAACGGAGAGGCGGTTCACCTTCCTCCCGCGCCGGGTCGCTTGGTCGATGCCACCGGCGCGGGGGACGCGTTCGCCGGGGCGTTCTTGGCGGCGTGGCTGCGCGGCG
>JAWOIL010000193.1:0-2526 GCA_046484635.1 Trueperaceae bacterium | reverse complement strand
CTCGAGCGCGCGAACGAGCGCGTCCACCGGCCGCGTCGTGACCTGGCTGGCAGCGCTGGCGCGCACGGTCTCGGCCGCCACCAGCACGACCTCGTCGCCCGGCTGCAGCCGTGGCAGGCCGCCCAACGCCACGATCCCGCGGCGCGCCGCGTCGTCGAGCAACGCCTCGTCACCGTCGCGCCAGGCGCTCGCCGCGTTCGGCCGTGCATCGGCCGGGAACCGCTCGAGGAACGCCCGCAACCGGGCACGGCTCGCCGCGCGCTCGGTACCTGCCAACCGGCCGTCGGCGTACGCCGCTTCGATGGCGGCAAGGGTGGCGCGGTGCTCGGCCACTGTCCCGATCGGGAGGGGTAGGTCGGCGCCGGCGGCCAACGCCAGCACCGCCGCTTCGCCCGCGTTCCAGCGGTCTTTGATGGCGTGCATGTCCAGCGCGTCGGTGACGATCAAACCGCCGAACCCCAGGCGCTCCCGCAGCAGTCCGTGCAGCACCGAGCGCGACAGCGTCCCCGGCATCTCCGGGTCGAGCGCCGGGAGCACGATGTGGGCACTCATCACCACGGCCGCTCCGGCCTCGATCCCGGCGCGGAACGGCACCAGGTCGACCGCCTCGAGCGTTTCCAGGTCACGAGCCAAGCGCGGAAGCGCCAGATGCGAGTCGGTGTCGGTGTCGCCATGGCCCGGGAAGTGCTTCAGGGTCGCCGCCACCCCCTCGCTCTGCAACCCGCGCACGAACGCCGCCACGTGACGAGCGACGTGCGCCGGCTCCGCGCCGAACGCGCGATCGGCGATGACCGGGTTGGCAGGGTTGGCGTTCACGTCGGCGACGGGGGCGAAGTCCATGTTCACGCCCACGGCGCGCAACCCCCGCGCGGTCGCGGCAGCGACGGCTTCGGTGAGGGCCTCGTCGTCGGCTGCCCCCAGCGCCATGGCGGCGGGCGGCGTGGGCACGTCGGTTAGGCGCAGCACACCGCCCCCTTCCTGGTCGATGCTCACGATGAGGTCGGGGCCACCGAGTTCCCGGAGCTCGGCCACGTAGTCGGCGAGTTGGAAGCGGTCCACGACGTTGCGCCCGAACAGGCATACGCCAGCGATGCGGCGTTCGGCCAGCAGCGCCCGCTCGTCGGGCGTAAGCGCCGGAGCGGAGAGGTCGATCATCAACGGAAGCGTCACCCCTCCATGATGCCCCTACGGGTGCGTCATCGCGCGTTCCTGGCGCGCACCAACTCGCGCACCACATCTAGCGGGATCGCCTCCACCACCCGCCCGCGCGATCCCCGCATCGTCTCGGCGAGGCAGAGCGCATCGAGGATCGCCTCCTCGGTCGCCTCGATGGCGGCCAGGAACAGGGGCGACATGGCTTCGTTGGGGAGGTCGAGGATGGGGCGCGGACGCGGGGCGCAGGACGAAGCAGAGTCGCCAGGCGATGCCAACGCGCCCGCTACGCGCGACGCCCACACACGCCTGCGAACCTCCGGTGCGGTCGAGAACGCCACGGCGTAGTCGCCCGAGCCGTCGCTCATCGCCGCGCCGGTGCGCGCCAGGCCCGCCAGTCCGCGCGTTGCCAGCCGCTCGAGGTTGCGGTCGGACAGCGGCGCGTCGGTGGCCAACACGATCATGATCGAGCCGTCGGCGGCGCCTCGCTCGACTGGGTCGGGCTCGGTGGTGTCGGGGGCGGCAGTGTCGGCCCCACGGATCCCGAACGCTGCGTCCCCGCCCAGCGCCTTCCCCACCTGCAGCCCGTCCACCGACAACACCCCACCGAAGTTCGCTTGTACCAACGCACCGACCGTCCAGCCCCCGCGCTCGGCCGGCAGAACGCGCGAGGCCGTGCCGATCCCGCCCTTGTACCCGAACGCGACCGTGCCGGTGCCGGCGCCGACGTTGCCGCCCGCGACCGGTTCGTGCGGCGCCGCTGTCTGGGCCGCCGCCAACGCCTCGTGCACGTGCTCGGCGCGCACGCCTCGCGCGCGGATGTCGTTCAGGCGGCCGTCGTTGGTCTCGCCCACGAACGGGTTCACCGATGTCACGTCCTCGTTGCCGGGCAGCGCCAGGATCCAGTCGATCAACGCGTCTGCGACGCGCGGCGCCGCCAGTGTGTTGGTGAGCAGGATGGGCGTCTCGAGCTCACCCAGTTCCCGCACCTGAGTGAAGCCGATCAGTTTGCCGAAGCCGTTGCCAACCACCACTCCGGCGGGCACGCGCTCGCGGAACGAGTTGCCGTCGTGCGCCAGCACGGCCGTCACTCCGGTGCGAACGTCCTCGCCTTCGATGACGGTGGCGTGGCCGACGCGCACCCCTGCGACGTCGGTGATGGCGTTCCAGCAACCGGTCGGCAGAACGCCGGGAGCGACGCCGAGATCCCGCAGTCGGCAGCGCGTCGTTTCCGTACTCATCCGAGGAGCATACCGTCGGCGGTCACGTCGTCAGCGGCAGTCATGCGCACCGTGAGCAGGTCGTCTACGCACCTACCTTGCGCGGAGCGAAGGATCCGCGGGCGCCAGCGCCCAGACCCCGAGGACCGTCAGC
>JAWOIL010000172.1:0-11944 GCA_046484635.1 Trueperaceae bacterium | reverse complement strand
TGGCGAAGACGATCGCGGGCGCCACACCCGTGGATGCCGCGACCTACGGCAACGCGGCGGCGGCACTGTCGACGCTCGGGCACGGCGCGGTGGTACCGATCCCGCGGGCGGACGTGGTGGAGAAGTTCTTGCGGGAGCGGGGGTGAGTGCCGGGGTGCATTGACGCAGCGTCCACGGATCGGCTTGCACTCACGAGGCAACGGCGATGCTGCTGGGGATGGGTGACGACTTCTCCAAGACGGATCTCGCCGGCGTGGCGTGAGCGGGGTCGGCCCGGCGCAACGACGGCCCGCCCACCCGCCAAGGAGCCGCGGGCGCCAGCGGCCTGACCCGCAAGACGCCGACCGCGGCATGGAAACCGACGCCGATGGGAACGTAGAATCCGACATGCTCCGCACGCTGGGCGGCCTGGCCCCACTGGGCGAGGTGCGACAGCCGAGACACCTCCTGCTGCTCGCCTACCTGTCGCTGGAGGGAAGCACCTCGAGGGGCGCGCTGGCGCAGCTGTTCTGGCCGTCGGCGCGGCGCCCGAGAAGCAACCTGTCCGTCGCGCTCTCGACCCTGAGGCGTACTGCGCCCGGCGCCATCGAAGCCGGCGCGTCGCAGGTGCGGTGCTGCGTCGAGACCGACCTGACGCCGTTCCTCCGCGCGTTGGACGAAGACGACCAAGCCCTCGCCGCGCGTCTCTACGTGGGACCGTTCCTGCGCGGGATCGAGGACGCCCCGCTCGGCGCGGAGCTCGAGGAGTGGGTGCTCTCCACCCGCGAGTTCGTGGCACACCGGTACCGCGGCGCGCTGCTGCGCTGGGCGGAGAGTGCGCTCGCAGGTGCCGGCGCGCTCGCGGACGCCGGCGCGCTCGCCGACGCCGCGTACCGCGTGCCGGGTGCCCCACCTCCCGACGCGGTCGAGTTGCAGCGCTTGCACGCCGTGCTGTCCGCCACGCGCCATGCATCGGCTCGGGCCGTCGCACGGGAGGCGGAGGAGCTGGGCGTCCCGCTTAAGTCGTCGCCCGTTCCCGCCAGTCGGCGCGCTAACGGCCGCGTCGGCGACTCGAGCGTGACGTCCAGCGAGCGCCCCGATCCCATCGGGTCTTCGTTCACCGTCTCGCTTCCCATGGCCCCGCATCCCCTCGTCGGCCGGGAGACCGAGCGCCTCGAGGTGCACCGCCTGCTGACCGAGTCCGGCGCGCGGCTCGTGACCGTCCACGGCCCAGGTGGGATCGGCAAGACCCACCTGGCGCTTCAACTGGCGCACGAGATGCGGGCTTCCTCCGGTCCGTTCCATGGCGGCGTGGCGTTCGTGGCGCTCGAGGACGCGCGCGACGCGGTAGAACTGCCGTTCACACTGGCCCACGCGCTGGGGCGGACGCCGCCGGCCGGCAAGCACGGCGCCGATGCGGTGTTGGTGTTGCTTCCGCCGCAACCGCACCTGCTAGTGCTGGACAACCTCGAGCAGGTCCGCGGTGCGCCCGCGTTGCTCGAACGGCTGCTCGACGAGGCACCGCACCTCACCTTGTTGGTCACCTCTCGCGAGCTCCTGTTGTTGCGACACGAGACCGCCTTCGCGCTCGATGGCCTGCCCGTTCCCGACGCGGTCGACACGGACGGCGCGGTCGCGTACGACGCCGTGCGCCTGTTCGTGCAGGCCGCGCGCCGGGCCGACGTCCACTTCGAGCTGGGGCCGGCGTCGTTGCCGCACGTGTTGTCCGTCTGCCGCGCGGTCGGCGGCTCGCCGCTCGGCATCGAGCTGGCCGCAGCGTGGGTCCGTGCAGTGCCGATCGACGCGTTGGCGCGGGAGATCGAAGGCGACGTCGACCTGCTCCGCCGCCGCCACGTGACGGGCACCCCCAGGCACGCCAGCGCCAGGGCGAGCTTCGCGTGGTCGTGGCAGCGCCTGTCACGGGCCGACCGCGGGGCCCTGTCGGAACTCGCCGTCTTCGATGGCGGTTTCCGGCTGGGCGACGCCATGGCGGTAACCGGCGTCGCGATCCCGACGATCGCGCGCTTGGTCGACGCCTCGCTGCTGCGCGTGACACCGTCGGGGCGCTACGAGCAGCACCCCCTGGTGCACCGGTTCGCGCGCGAGAAGCTGGCAGAGGACGCCGAACGGGAGCGCGAGATGCTGGACGGTCACGCGCGCCACTTCCTGACGTCCGTCGCTGCGGACGCGGCCTCGTTGCGCACGCTGCAGCAAGGGGCGCTGGCTCGGTTCGACGCGATGTTCGAGAACGTCCGCGCGGCGTGGGCGCGCGGCCTTACCGCCGCTCCCGCTGCCGCTCCCGCTGCCGCTCCCGCTGCCGTGTCCGATGCCGCTCCCGTTGCAGCTCCCGTTGCCATGTCCGGTGCCACGTCCGATGTCCTGCCCCGTGCCGCGTCCGATCTCGTGGCCGACGCGGCATTCCCCCTGGCCCGGTACTGCGATGCCCGCGCCCGCCTGGTCGAAGGCTGGCAGTTGCTGCGCGAAGCGAGCGAGGCAGGGTGGAGCGACGACGAAGCAGGCTGGCGCGCACGAGGCAGGACTCTGGCCGGTCGCGCGTGGCTGGAGGTGCGTCTCGGTCGGTACCGCGAGGCCGTCGTCACGTGCGAGACCGGCTCCGCGTGGCTGGCACGCGCCGATGATGCCGCCGGCATGCGCTTCGCCACGCACGCCCTTGCCAGTGCCCACTACAAGGCAGGGAACTACGAAGACGCGCAGCGACTCTTCGCGGACCTGGCGGAGCGGGCAGGGGGGCACGACGACCTGCTGCGCGCCGAGGCGCTCGGCCGGCTCGGGCTGGTGGCGCAAGCGACCGGGGACTACGACGAGGCGAGGGAGCGCTACGAGGACGCCCTGCGCGCGAACCGCGCGCTCGAGAACGTAGGAGGCGTGGTGACCCAACTCTTGAACCTCGGCGCGCTGGACTTGAACTCGTCGGCGCCGGAGCGGGCGGCCGCCCGCTTCGAGGAGGGCCTGGCGCTCGCTCGCGCCCACGGGTACGAGCAGATCGTGCCGGTGTTGCTGCACAACCTCGCCAACGTGCGCTGCAAGGAGGGACGGCACGCCCTGGCGCGGGAGTTGGCGGAGGAGGCGTTGCGGCGCGTGACCGCGAGCGGCGAGCGCGGACTGGAGAGCGGCATGTTGGCCACGCTCGGCTGGATCGCGTTGGAGGCAGGCGAGGTCGATGCCGCCGAGGAACGGGCGCGCGCCGCCTTGCGGGTGGCGCTCGAGATCCGCGACGAGCCGGCCGAGCAGACGGCGCGCGTGCGCTTGGGGCAGGTGCTGACCGCGCGCGGCTGCCATCCGGAAGCGTCGCGGTTGCTGGAGGCCGCCATCGCGCACCCGGCGACACTGACCTGGGCGCGGCGGCTGGCGGAGCGCCTGCGCGAATCGGTTCCGCGCGCTTAAGACCCGCTTAACAGGGCATGGCGCAGCATGGTGCGCGGAGGTCGATCCGTATGCGTGGATCCCGTCGTCGCGCGCCGCTCGTCGTCGCCATCGCCCTTTCGTTGTCGTTGTTGCTGGGCTCGTGCAGTTTCGGTCCTGGCAACGTCTTCCTGCCCGGCCGGTTGCAGACGGGGCTGTTCTCGCTCGGCTTCACCGCGCTGGAAGGACTGATGCTCTTGGGGACCGCCATTGACCTGCTGGACGAGACCAGCCGGTTCCAGTTCGGTCCGCTGTCCGGCCGGTTCCTGGCCGGTATCGCCACCGGCGACGGGTTCGCCGTCGTCGATCTGGAGGGCCTATCGATCCTTCACGAGGAGGCAAGCCTCATGCGCGCGCCCATGTTCGGTGTGGTCGGCCTGAGCCGAACCCCGTCCGGGCCGAGTTCGGATGCGCGCATCGTGGGCTTCGGCATGGGCGGCAAGGTCTACCGTCCGTATCTCGGAGGCTCGGGTGCATTCGATCCGCCCGTGGGCCGCGGCAGCAGCGCCATCTACGACGCCTACCCGGCCGGTGGCCGCCTGGACGCCGACCTGACGCCGTACGTCCGCCCGAGCCTCGGCATCGGGTTCATGAAGTACGACCTCTCCGCCGGTGGCTACGGGAACTCTGCCGAGGTGCTTCCCGCCGCCAACTTCAGCGGCGAGCTGGTATCGGCGTACCTGGCGGACGACGACCTGGTCGACGCCAAACCGATCCTCGTGCTCGACCGCGCCGTGAACAGCGGACTCTACGTCGACTACCGCGACGGCAGCATGCCGACGCGCGCGTTCGACGTCGGGCTCGACGCGCGCAAGCTGCGCTGCATCGACACCATGACGGCCGCGGGGCACCTGTGCGCCATCAGCGTGTTCGGTCAGGACCAGCTCGGCCTGGTCAACTGGGACAGCGTGGGGCTGCCCACATGGCGCGGCTTCGTGGACGTCGGGGACGGGCCCGTCGGGTTGGACATCGGCAAGCTCTCGAACGGCAACTACGGCATCGTGTCCACCGGCTTCAACGACGACTCCGTCACCGAGGTGGAAGTCACCGCGACCGGCACCCTGGTCGACACGGCGGCGCGCGACGTGCCGACGGGTTGTGTCCAGCCAGGACACGCCATCTACGTGCCCGACGCCGAGGATCACAATGTGGTGGGCACCTGCTACGGCAGCGGCCACCTGTTCATGCTCAAGACGGCCTTGCAGTTCTAGCGCTTCCTTTCTGACGAAGACGGTGGCGGGCCCGCGGCTCTGCCTGCGGGCCCGCCAACCCATTCATCGGACCGGCCGCTCGACTGGGGGCCGTCTGCGGCGCCCCCTGCAGCTACACCTGCTGCACCTACGTCCACTGCACCTACGTCCACTGCACCTACGTCCGCTGCACCTACGTCCGCGGTGCTCGGCGTTCACCGCCGCTCGCTTCACGGTGCGTCCAACTGCTCCTCGCTGGGCACGATCAGCACCATGCCCGGGAAGATCAAGTCGGGGTCGGTGACTAGGTTGGCGTTGGCAGCGAGGATGTCGGGCCAGCGGTTGCCGTCTCGGTAGAAGAAGGTGGCGATGCTCGACAACGAGTCGGCCGGCTGGACCGTGTAGATGCCGCGTGCGCCCGTGAGGCGCGCCACGATCGCCTGCGTCGCCTCCAAGTCGGCGCGAATCGCAGCGAGTTCCGCGTTCTGCTCGGCGCTCAGCACGCTCAAGCCCGCCTGTTCCTCGAGCACATCCGCGAGTTGATCCGTCAACTCCCGAGCTCGCGCCTGTGCGCTCTCCAGTTCCGTCGCGGTCGCGCTCAACTGCGTGCGCGCGGCGAGCGACGTGCGCTCCACCACCGCGAGTTCGGCGCGCGCCTCCTCCAGGGCAGCCCGGTCCGCCGCGTGCTCGGACTGCAGGGCAGCGAGCTCGGTTCGGACTTGCTCCAGCTCGGCGTTGGCGGCCGCCAGCGCATCCTGAGCAGCGATGAGGTCCGCCGCGTGCGCCGAAAGCTCGGTAGCGAGCGCGTCGCTCTCAGCGCGAACGGCGTCCCTCTCTTCCAGCGCCGCGCCCCTCTCCTGGACTGCAGCGTCCCGTTCCGTTACGGCCAAGTCTCGTTCAGCCACGGCCGCGTCCCGCTCCGCGATCACCGAGTCCAATTCGGCCTCCGCGGCGACACGCAGCGCATCAGCCGCCTCCAATGCAGCCGTGGCCGAGGCGAGATCGGCGCTCAGGGCTGCCAGCTCATCTTGGGTCGTGACGGACTCTTCTACGGCGGCCGCGAGTTGTGCCTCGAGCGACGTCACCAACGACGCCAGCTGCTCGACGCGGACTGCCGCGTCCGAACCGCGTTGCTCGACGGCGCCTGCGACGGAGGTCGCCTGCTCGGCGCGCGTTTCCGCTTCGGCGGCTCGTGACTCCGCCTCCGCGACTCGCACTTCCGCATCGTCAGCCCGCGCTTCCGCCGCGGTTGCCCGCGCCTCCGCCGTGGTTGCCCCTGCTTCCGCCGCGGTTGCCCGCGCTTCCGCCGCGGTTGCCCGGGCTTCGGCTTCCAACGTCCGCGCTTCGGCCGCCTTGGCGAGGTCGTCCGCAACGACCGCGCGGTCGTTGCTTTCGATCGCTTGCGCCTCGGCTCGGGACGCCCGTTCTTCCGCTGCCGTCAGGTCGGTCCGCGCCTGTTCGAGGTCGGCCTCGAGGTTCGTCAGTTGCTCGGTTCGTGCCGCCAGCTCGGCGTCCCTGGCTTCGAGCTGCTCGCCGAGCGCCCGCTCACGCGTTGCGGCGTCCTCCTCCAGCGTCCGCGCCGCGCTTGTCGCTTCATCGATGTCGGTACTTAGCGTCTCGAGTTCCGCACTGGCCGCCTCGAGCTCGCCGCGCGCCACCGCCAACGCGGAGCGCTCGTCGCGCAACGCCGCCTCCAGCTCCGCCACCTGCGCGCGTAACACCTCGTTGGCTGCGGCGAGGTCGCGCTCCGCCTGGCTCGGGCCGCAGCCAGCAATCGCTGCGGTGGCTACCACCGCGAGAGCGACACGTAGCGCTACTCGGATCTGCGTGGTGGCGACCATGACGGTCACCTCCCTCCCCCCGGGTAGGGACGGAGCGGATGGACGTACCTGCCCGCACTATAGTGGCGGCGGCGGGGCCAAGGTGTCGCCGCGTCGCCGAGCCTGACAGCGCCCCACCTCCTTCGGCGCGCCCCACTCCGCGCGATGAAGCCGTACCCCGACCGACGCCGCCCCCACCCGGCACCGACCCGCCCTACACCGCGTCCGATCCCGTGCCCCCTCGACACCGCGTCCGACCCGACCCCAGAGCAGTACGCTGGATTGCCCCAGGAGGAGGCCCCATGCGCACCCGTCCCATCGGTTCCTTGAACGCGTCCGTCGTCGGGCTCGGCTGCAACAACTTCGGCGGCCGTCTCGACCTTGCCGGCACCAAGAGCGTGCTCGACGCCGCCATCGATGCCGGCGTCACCTTCCTCGACACCGCCGACCTCTACGGCGGCACCGACAGCGAGCGCTTCATGGGCGAGGCGCTGCGGGGCCGGCGGAACGAGGTGCTGATCGCCACCAAGTTCGGCCACCCGCGCAACACCAAGGGGCCCACCGGCGCGCGGCCCGAGGACGTCCGCGCCGCGCTGGAGGCTAGCCTGCAGCGACTCGGTGTGAGCCACGTCGATCTCTACCAACTCCACATGCCCGATCCCGACGTGCCGATCGCCGACACCCTCGGCGCGCTGGCAGAGGCCGTTCAGGCGGGATCGGTGCGCGAGATCGGCTGCTCGAACTTCACCGCTGAGCAACTCCAGGAAGCCGTGGACGCCGTGAAGGATGGCGCCCCGCGCTTCGTGAGCGTGCAGAACGAGTTCAGCATGCTGGTGCGCGACCCCGAGATGTCGGTGCTGCCCGCGTGCGAGCGGCTGGACATCGCGTTCCTGCCGTACTTCCCGCTGCTCAGCGGCATCCTCACCGGCAAGTACCGCAAGGGCCGGCCGCTGCCCGAGGGCACGCGCGTCACCGGCAGCGACCGCTGGGAGGCGATGCTCACCCCGGAGGTGCTCGACCTGGTGGAAGCGCTGATCGCGTTCGCCGAAGCGCGCGGCCGCGAGGTCATCGACCTGGCGTTCGCTTACCTCTTGGCACACCGGCCGGTGGCCAGCGTCATCGCCGGCGCCACCAAGCCGGAGCAGGTGCGGCGCAACGCGCAGGCGGGCACGTGGGATCTGACGGAAGAGGAGTTCGCCGCCGTGCGGTCGCTGCTGGACGAGGCCGACGTGAAGCTGCCGGCGTGAAGTTGCCGGTAGGAGGCTGCCGGTACGAGGCTGCCGGCGTGAGGGTGGCCGCGTACCGCCCGCGCTCGACCACGCACCGCCCGTACGCCACCCCGAGTGCGACAATGTGCGCGAGGAACCCATTCGCCTGACGTGTCCCGCATGACCGCATCTCGGTAGAACAGGGAGGGAACGATGTTCCGAAGACTTCGCAACTCCGCGCGCGCACGCTTCGCCGTGGTGCTCGTCTTCGTCGGCCTGCTCGGCGCTACGGCCTCGGCGCAGGTGGAACTGCGCATGACCTGGTACGACGACGGCAACGAGGGCATCGTCATGCGCGAGCTGCTCGACCGCTTCGAGGCCGAGAACCCTGGCATCACCGTCGTGATGGACACCGTCCCGTACGCCGCCGGCATCCAGCAGGCGTTGCCGCTGCAGCTCGCGTCCGGTCAGGGCCCCGACCTCGCCCGCGTCACCGACTTGGGTGGCCTGTCCGAGTACTTCCTCGACATGCGCCAGCACCTCGAAGACCCGGGCTACTGGGACACGAACTTCGGGCCGTTCCTGAACTGGATGCGTCCCGCCGGCTCCGATGCCATCCCGGGCTTCATGACGCAGCTCACCGTCACCGGGCCGTTCGTGAACCGGACGCTCTTCGACCAGGCCGGGATCGACGTGCCCGAGGGGCCCACCACCTGGCAGGAGTGGGCCGAGCTCACGCGTCAGGTGGCCGAAGCCACCGGCACGCCCTTCGCAATGGTGATGGACCGCACCGGCCACCGCCTGGCCGGACCGGCCATCAGCCAGGGCGCCCAGATCTTCGACGAGGACGGCCGTCCTGCCGTCGACGACGAGGGCATGCGGACCATGCTCCAGTTGATGATCGACTGGCACGCCGACGGCACCATGCACCCCGACACCTGGATCGGCTCCGGCGGCAACTACGTGGCCGGCAACGAGTTCTTCGTCAACGCCCAGGTGGTGCTGTACATGTCGGGCAGTTGGCAGATCGGGCAGTTCGCGAACCTCATCGGCGACGCCTTCGACTGGCAAGTCGTGCCGAACCCGTGCGGACCGGCGGCCTGCACCGGTATGCCAGGCGGGGCCGGGCTGGTGGCCATCGGCGACACCGAGCATCCCGCCGAGGTTGCCAAGGTGATGGAGTTCTTGGCGCAGGAAGAGGTGTTGGCGGAGTTCTACGGCCGCACGCTGTTCATTCCTGGCCACCTCGGGTTGGCGGAACGCGGCGTCGACTTCGTGACCGACGTGGAGCAGGCGAAGGCGGCGCTCGACGTGTTCGCCGCCGAGGTGCCGAAGCTTCACCCCATCGCCTACGCGTTGCAGGCGTACCCGCACAACTTCGTGGTCTTCAACGCCGTGCGCGACCGCCTCACCCAGGTGTTCGTGGGCGAGCTATCCCTCGACCAGGCGCTCGAGCGCATGCAGGACGACATCGATCAGGCGCTGGAAGAAGCCGGCGCGGACTGAGCCTTCCAGCCCCGCGTTCCTCGCCCCTTCCAGGGTGGGGAACACGGGGTGTCCTCTCCTCGTGACGCGCTTGATGGCACCGTCCCCATGACGCCGCCGCCGGCACGACGACGTGACCGGTAGCGACCGCCCACCACGAGCGCTCGCTCGCTGGGCCGGGCGGGTGTTCTCGGGCGTCTACGCCCTGGTCATGAACGCCGTCGGGCTCGTGATGGAGCCGCTGCAGCGGCTGGGGGGCGTGCGCAGCATGCCGTACGCCTTCCTGTTGCCGAACCTGCTGGTGTTCGGGATCTTCGTGCTTTTCCCGATGACGCTCAACGTGTACTACGCCATGACGAGCGGCACGCAGCTCTACTTGCAGGACCGGCCGTTCGTGGGGCTCGACAACTTCGAACGACTGCTCACCTGCACGAACTACGCCGACCCGAACACCTGCCTGGAGGACCGCTTCTGGCGCGCGGCGCGCAACACCGGCGTGTTCGTGCTGTTCCAGGTGAGCGGAATGGTGGCCATCTCGCTGCTGACCGCGCTGGTGCTGAACCGCAGGATCGCCCTTCGCGGCTTCTTCCGCAGCGTCTTCTTCTACCCGGTGCTGCTGTCGCCGGTGGTGGTGGCGCTGGTGTGGAAGTGGATCTTGCAGCGCGACGGGCTGTTGAACGCGCTGCTGGTGGCGCTCGGGCGCGAGCCGGTGCCGTTCCTGCTGAACGGCAGTTGGTCGATGACCTGGGTGATCCTCGTGAGCATCTGGGCGCACATGGGGTTCTACACGCTGATCCTGCTGGCCGGGCTGCAGAGCATTCCCACCGAGCTCTACGACGCCAGCGCCATCGACGGCGCCTCGCGCCGCCAGACGTTCCGGCACGTCACCCTGCCGCTACTGATGCCGACGATGTTGGTCGTGGTGGTGCTGTCGGTGATCCGCGCGGTGCAGATGTTCGACGAGGTGTTCGTGCTCACCGGCGGCGGGCCCGGCAGCGCCACGCTGCTACTGGTGCAGTACATCTATTCCACCGGCTTCGCTGCCCAGACGCAGCGCTTCGGCATGGCCGCTGCAGCCAGCGTCACCCTCGGCGTGGTGCTGTTGATCGCCACGCTCATCCAGCTGCGCGTCGGCCGCGGCAGCGAGAGGTACTTGGCATGAGCGCGGTGCGCCGGTTCCTAGGCAGGCGTCAAGGCGGCAAGCGCTGGACCGCCGCCGACGTGCTCACGTACGTGTACTTGGCCCTCGGCGTGCTGATCATGTTCGGCCCGGTGCTGTGGCTGGTGCTGTCATCGTTCAAGACCCAAGCGAACCTCCTCGAGTTCCCGCCGACGCTGCTTCCCCTGGCACAGGACACCGCCTTGGTGGACGGCTACCCCGAGCCGCTGCCGCTGTACGACGTGGTGCTCGACGACGGCAGCACGGCCCGCTTGGCGCAGGTGCGCCGCATCGGGTTGGTGGCGCAGATGGTCGACCCGGCCGACCCCGGCGACGTCGTCGCCGTGCCCATCGACCGCCGCACCGCCGTGCGCCGCGTGCGCTTCGCGACGGAGAACTACAGCGAGTCGTTCCGCCGCTTCGACTTTGCCACCTACCTGCGCAACAGCGTGGTGGTGACGGTGGTGGCGACGCTACTGACGCTGGTGATCAACAGCATGGCAGCGTTCGCGCTGAGCAAGTACCGCTTCCGGGGCCGCAACGTGATCTTCGTGGTCATCATCGCCACCCTCATGATCCCCATCAGCGTGATCCTGGTGCCCGTCTACTTGGTCATCACCCAGGTGGGCTGGGTGAACTCCCTATGGGGCGTCATCATCCCCGGCGCTGCCACCCCCACCGGTGTGTTCTTGCTGCGCCAGTACATGCTCACCATCCCCGACGAGATGCTCGACTCCGGCCGCATCGACGGCGCGTCGGAGTGGCGCATCTACTGGCAGATCGTGCTGCCGCTGGCCGCGCCCGCCTTGGCCGTGCTGGCCATCTTCTCGGTGATGTGGCGCTGGAACGACTTCCTGTGGCCGCTCATCGTCCTGACTCGAAGCGAACTCTTCACTCTTCAGGTGGGCCTGAACGCGTTCCAGGGCGAGTTGCAGGTACAGTGGCACTTCGTCCTGGCCATGACCGTCATGACGCTACTACCGATCACGCTGGTGTTCTCGTTGCTGCAGCGTTTCATCACGACGGGGATCGCGGGGACGGGGGTGAAGGGGTGAAAGGGTCGGCCGCGGGCGGTGGCGGGCCCGTCGCCGCGTCCGTTGCCGCGTTCGCCGCGCTACCCAGCTAGCCGCTGCTTACGGCAGCTGCGCCATCAGCTCCCTCGCCTTCGCCACCTCCTGCCGGTCGTGGTACGTCCGCGGTGTCAACGAAAGCGCCACGTCCAACTGCTCGCGCGCGGCGTCGAACGCTTCGCGCGCGATGAGCACGCGCGCCAACTCGACGCGGTGCACGATCACGTCGGGCTCAGCCTCGATGGCGCGCTCGAACGAGGGGATCACCAGGCCCGACCGGCCGCCCGCGATCCACGGCACCTCGTCGTGGAACAGCGCTCGGGCGTGCCACGCCCCTGCGTGCTGCGGGTCGAGCTCCAGCGCGCGGTCGAGCGACGACGCCACCCGTGACGCCAGGTTGAGCGACTGCAGTACCCCGTGGTACTGCGCCAACCGCCCCAGCGCCCGCGCCAATTCGAAGTGCGCCTCGGGATCGTCCGGCGCGAGCTTCACGGCGCGCTCGGCGTGGGTGCGGGCGAGGTCGAACAGCGCTTCCTTCGCTTCGTCTTGGCCCCCGGGCAAGTCGTCGGCTTGGTAGACCGCGGCGCGCGCCAGACGCGCGTGCGCCACG
>JAWOIL010000166.1:0-25349 GCA_046484635.1 Trueperaceae bacterium | reverse complement strand
GCGTCAGGTGCACCTCGACACTGCGCGATAGGCCCTGCAACAAGCGCAGCTCGAGCGGGCCGATCTCCCGCAGCCCGTCGGCGATCACGACGTCGGCCTCGCATGGGTCGTCGGCGGTGCACGCCAGCGAGGTGGCCTCGGCGCGCACGTCGTCGTAATCCCATGCGCCTTCGAGGCGCTGCTCGTAGGCGAAGAACACCTCCGCGAAGCGCCGTCGCTCGGGGTCGGAGCCGACCCGCCGCGCTTCATGCTCCACGTCGGCGGCCGAGAGGCCGAAGCGCTTGGCCTCGGCGATGGCGTAAGCGAACAGCCGCGCTTCGCCCGGCGTGGGCAACACGCCGGCCACGTCCGCCAGCGCCTCGGCCACGCGCACCAGGCGGCCGCTCCCCACCACCAGCGGGCACGACCGCAGCGCATGCGCCAGCAGGCGGTAGTACATCTGCTGGGCGCTCATGAACTCGATGCCAAGGGCGGTGAACCCTTCTTCGGTGACGCGCCGAAGCACGCTGCTTCGCTGTGCGGGCAAGCCGACCCACCACACCAGACGACCGTCGCGGCAGGCGCGGCGCGCCACGTCCACCATCGCGGTGGTTCGCCCCGAACCGGGAGGGCCGACCCAAAGGTTCCAGGCCACGCTCCATCATACGGTGGCGTCCCGGCGGCGCCGCTCCACCGACATGCCGTCCCAGACGTCGTTCGCGCCCGGCGGGAACTCCACCGGGCGCGAACGACGCGGGTCTACGGGGTCGTCCGAGCGAACGTCAGCCTCCGGGAAGCAGGCCCCGTCCCCACGGGATCGACACCAACATCACGGCGAACGCCAGCGCGTAGAAGACGGCCGCGACGGCGGGGGCGTTCTTCCTGCGCGCGCGGACGGCGCCGACGTGGGCCAGAACCACCGCGGCGACCATGCCGATGAGGTGCTCGGCCACGAAGAACCTCACGTCGGAGTTACCCATCGCCGCGCCCATGTCCTGGAAGGCGTTGCGAGTGATGGGGCTCAGGAAGAGGTAGAGCACGATGCCGAGCAGGAGCTGCACGTCCATCAAGGTGGTGAACGCGAGCCCGATCTTACGTTGTTGTGGGGTCCAGCCCGAGCGCGAGGACGCGCCGGCCACCGCCATCACCAGCGCGACGACGCCGACGAGGAGCACCGCCCAGCGCAGGTAGCTGTGTAGGTGGAGCGTGAAGGGATACATGACTTCCTCCGATTCCTATGGCGCTCGCGCGTTGGCGCGGCGCTCCGTCTCGCAAGCATCGCCCGCGGCCCAAGGGGTGTCAAGGCGCGCCGGCGCCCCCTGGGCCCCCGAAACCGGACTCGCGCAACGCGGCCAGAAGCGCCTCCGCGTCGTGCACCGGCAGGCGGCAGGCACCCGCCTGGCACACGTACGCGGCCGGCCGCGTCTCCTCGTTTCCCGCCGCCGGCGGCCCCACGCGGCCCACCGCCAGCGGCAGCGACGAGAGTTCCGACGTTTCGTCCTCGAGCATGAGCACCACG
This sequence comes from Trueperaceae bacterium, assembly GCA_046484635.1. GTDB lineage: Bacteria > Deinococcota > Deinococci > Deinococcales > Trueperaceae > CAZACZ01. The sequence continues at coordinate 23,851 of JAWOIL010000166.1, read as the reverse complement.
GCGCCAGGATCGTCCACGCGGCGCCACGCACCCACCAGCGCCTCGGTTCCCGGCTGGCCGCGCTGCCCGACGATCACCAGTTCCCGCAGCGGCTCTGCGAACAGCCCGCGCAGCCGCAACGAAGACGCGAACGCCTGCGGAGCCTGCACCAACGCCTCGTCCATGCCGGCCAGTGCGGCCTCCGCCTGGGCCAGGCCGGCATCATCGTCGCGGTAACGCGCAGCCCACCACACCAGCTCGGCGGCTGCGGCGTTCTCGCTCGGCGTGGCGGCATCGAGGTAGCTCTTGGGCCGAACCAGCAGGGGCTCGGCGTCGGCCGCGGTGGAGAAGTACCCACCGCGCGCCTCGTCGTGGAAGCGCTCCCGCACCGCGTCCGCCAACGTCAGCGCCCACGCGAGCGGCGCCTCGTCGAGCGTGGTCCGGTGCAGCGCCAACAGGCCCAGGCCCAGGTAGGCGTAGTCTTCCAACAGCCCCTCGACGCGCGCTTCCCCGTCCTTCCACATGTGCAGCAGACGGCCGCCCTGCCACAGTCGCGCGCGGACGAACGCCGCGTTCGCGCGCGCCAGCGCGACCATCTCGTCATCGTCCAGCAGGCGGCCCGCTTCGGCCAGGCCGGCGAGCATCAGCCCGTTCCACGACGTGAGTACCTTGTCGTCGGTGGCGGGCCGGGGGCGCTTCTCCCTGGCCGCGAGCATCTGGGCGCGCACTTCCGGCAGACGCCCACGCGCTTCGTCGGCGGTGAGGCTCTGGCCGTCCGTCAGCGCTTCCGGCGGGGTCGCCAGGTACGGCACGTCCGCCCCTTCGAACGCTCCCGGCGCGGCGATGCCGAACGCGCGGGCGGCCAGGCGGGCGTCCGCATCGGCAAGCGCCGCCCGCAGGTCGGCCTCGGTCCAGAGGTAGAAGCGGCCCTCGCCCCCGTCCGAGTCGGCGTCGAGGCTGCTGAAGAACGCGACCTCGCCGGCGCCTTCCTGGAGCGCCATCTCGCGCCGCGCCCACGCTGCGATACCGCGCGCGGTGCGGGCATGGCGTTCCGAGCCGGTGCGGGCGTGTGCCAGGGCGTAGGCCCGCAGCAGCAACGCGTTGTCGTAGAGCATCTTCTCGAAGTGCGGCACGCGCCAGCCTGCGTCGACGGCGTAGCGGAAGAAGCCGCCGCCGATCTGGTCGTGCACGCCACCGGCCGCCATGGCGTCGAGGGTGCGTTCGGCCAGCGCCAGCGCCTCCGCTTCGGGCCGCTCGAGCAGGAAGCGAAGCAGTGCGTGTGGCGGGAACTTCGGGGCGCCGCCGAAGCCTCCGTGGCGGGCGTCCTCCTGACGCGCGAGCCGCCCGATCGCCTCAGCTGCGAGCGCGTCCGGCAGGGCGCCGGCGTCGTCTTGCGCCGTGAACGGCGCCGCCATCCGCTCGAGGGCGGTTCGTAGCTCGGCTGCGTTCTCGCGGACCTCGTCCCGACGGCCACGCCAGGCCGCCAACAGACCGGCGAGCACGCGGCGGAACGACGGCAAGCCGTGCTGGTCGTGGGGCGGGAAATAGGTGCCGCCGAAGAACGGCTCGCCGTCCGGCGTCAGCGCGACCGTCAGCGGCCAGCCACCGGATCCGGTCATCGCCTGCACGGCCGTCATGTAGACGGCGTCGACGTCGGGGCGCTCCTCACGGTCGACCTTGACGCAAACGAAGCCTTCGTTCATGATCGCGGCCACGTGGGGATCTTCGAACGACTCGTGCGCCATCACGTGGCACCAGTGGCAAGAGGCGTAACCGATCGACAGCAAGACGGGCTTGTCCTCGGCGCGAGCGCGCGCGAACGCTTCCTCGCCCCACGGGTACCAATCCACCGGGTTGGCGGCGTGTTGACGCAGGTACGGGCTCGGTTCCGAGGCCAGGCGGTTCGCGCGGGATGGCATGCGTCGAGCCTATCCGAAGCCGCTGCTTGCGCCCGTCCGGAGGGGACCGACGACCAAGACTGCGCCGGCCCGCGCCAGCAACGCCCGGAAGGGGGCGGCGGCAGCGGGCCGACGAGGGTTTGCGTGGCGCTGGAGAGGTGATGCGGGAAGTTGGGAAGAGGTCGCAGCAAGGCTTCCAGCGCGCCACGACCAAGGTAGAACGGGAACGCTTACGGATTCCTTACAGCCGACGTGACATCCGACCCATCGCCGACCCATCGCGGCCCCAAGGCCGCCAGAAGGCCGAGCCGCGCGCCCGGAAGGCGCCCGCCCGCGGCTAGACTGGCGCATGGCGTTCGACGAGTTGCGCAAGCCGTACTTGCGAGGGTCCTTACGCGCGGCCGACCTCGGCAACGATCCGCTGCGAGCGCTGCGCAGCTGGCTTGCCATGGCCGCGGACGCGGGCGAGGCGGAGGCGAACGCCATGGCGCTCGCCACCGTCGGAGCGGACGGACGTCCCAGCGTGCGGTTCGTCTTGTTGAAAGACGTGGCCGAAGGCGGACTCACCTTCTTCACCAACTACGGCAGTCGAAAGGCGCGGGACCTCGACGCCTCGCACCATGCCGCGCTGGCCTTCTGGTGGGCCTCGTTGGAGCGCCAGGCGCGCGTCGAGGGTAGCGTCGAGCGGCTCCCGCGAGACCAGTCCGAAGCGTACTTCCTCACGCGCCCGTACGGCTCCCAGATCGGCGCCTGGGCGTCGCACCAGAGCACCGTACTGGACGGCCGCGCCTCGTTGGAAGCGCGTGCCGCCGAGCTTCGCGCCCGCTACCCGGAAGGCGCCGTACCCTGTCCACCGTTCTGGGGCGGCTACCTGCTGCGGCCATCGCGCTTCGAGTTCTGGCAAGGTCGCGACGACCGTCTTCACGATCGCTTCGCGTTCGAATCCGCGGGCGACGGCGGCTGGACGGTGGTCCGGCTGGCCCCCTGACGAAGACGTCCGGCCCACCGGACCCGGCGCCACGGGCAAGAGCCCCTAAGCGCCCCTGGCTTCCGTGGCGGCCGGCGGGCCGGTACTTGGCGTCGGGTTACGGCTGGTCGGGCGAGGCCGGCAGGTTCTCCGGGTAGGTGATCGCGCCGGCGCCGCGCATCATGCCGCGCACCACGGCGTCCGATTCGAGGGAGCGCGCGTAGTCGCGCACCTGTCCACTCACGTCGTCGAAGGCGCGAACCGAGGCAGGGCGGTGCTCGTAGACCAACACCACGTGGTAGCCGAACTGCGTCTCGACCGGGCCCACGGCGGTACCCACCGGTGCGGCCACCACCGCTTCTTCGAACGGCGCCACCATGCTGCCGCGGCCGAAGCACCCGAGATCGCCACCGCGGCTGGCCGTGCCGTCGGTCCCGTGCTCGGCGGCCAGCGTCGCGAAGTCCTCGCCGTCGGCGATGTCGGCAACGAGTTGCGCGGCCAATTCCTCGTCTTCGACCAGGATGTGGCGTGCGCAGAACGACTCGGCCTCGGTCAGATTCGGGCGCTCCGCGAGGTAGCGAACCGTCACGGCGTCGTCGCTCAGGTCGACGTCGGCATCGACGGCGGCCATGAGCTGGTTGAGGACCTCGCCCTCCTCGATCATGGTGCGCAGGTGCTGTTCGTCCCCGAAGCCCGCATCGACCAACGCCTGCTCGTACGACTCGCCTTCGGGCACGCCGCCGCGGATGCGGTCGATGGTCGCCTGAACGGTCGCCTCGTCGGCTTCGAAGCCGCGCCTGCGCGCCTCGACCAAGAGCACGACCTCTTGCGCGCGTTGCTCGAGGTAGACCGGCAGGAACGAGCGCATCTGCTCGGCGAACGCTTCGTCGTACGGCATCCCCTGCTGGGCGGCAACGCTGCGCGCGGCGACGTCGAAGCGCCAGCTCAGGTCGCTCCAGCGCTCGACGGTCGCGCCGACCGAAAGGAGCACGGGGTCGCCGTCACCTGACGGCGCCACATCCTGAGCGGACGCCGGGGTGGGGACGAGCAACGCGAACAAGCCTAGGGCGAGCAGGAGAGCACGATCGACACGTGCGGGTCGGTGGTACGTCATGGCCGGAAGGCTACCACCCGAACGTCGATCGAGTGCCGTCCGACGACGCAGCGGCCGCTGATCCAGGCTAGGCGTCGGACGTGCCGGACGTCCGCGCCGTGCCCGTCGAGCCACGCTCGGCGGCCGCCGCTTCGCCCCCCGAACGGCCCTCGCCTGCCCGGCTGGGCTCGTCACCGGCCGTGCCGGCGCCGCGGGCCGCCTCGGCGCCGCGGGCCGCTCCGGCGCCACCGACCGGGGCCCCACCGGCGCCACGTTCGAGCGCAGCCAGTCGTTCGTACAGCTTTCGCTGCTCCTCGCTCGGGGTCTCGGGCACCGTGACGCGCACCTCGACCAGCTCGTCTCCCCTGCCGCCGCTCTTCGTCGGCCAGCCCTTGCCGCGCAGACGCAGCACACGGCCGCTCGAGCTGCCTTCCGGGAGCGTCGTCTCGACGTCCCCGTCCAGCGTGGGAACCTTCACCTGCCCACCGAGGGCCGCCACGTGATCCGGCACCTTCACGCTCACGCGGACTCGATCGCCGTCCAGTCGGAAGGTCGGGTGGGGCAGATGCCGCACTTGAAGGATCAGGTCGCCGCCCCCGGGAGCCTGGCCGCGCAGGCGCAGCTTCGCCCCGTCTCGCACGCCTTTCGGCAGCGTCACCTCGAGGCCCTTGCCATCCACGCGGATGGTGGTGGGACCGCCACGGTAGGCATCCAGCAGGCCCACATCGAGGCGCGCCTCCACGGCGCGCGGTCGCGGTGCGCTGCGGTACTCCACGAACGGGTCGGTGGTGCCGCGATCGACCTCGTCGCCGAACGTCGAACCGTACCCGCCACGCGTCTGGAAGCCGCCGAACAGGCTCTGGAAGAAGTCGGAGAAGCCGGCGAACTCTTCCGGCGACACGTTGGAGTAGACGCGCGTCCCGCCGCCGCCCTGGGCGAAGGGGGGCACCGCGCCGGTGGAGCCGTACTGGTCGTAGAGCTTGCGCTTCTCGTCGTCGGAGAGGACGGTGTACGCCTCGTTGATCTCCTTGAAGCGTTCTTCGGCGCTCGCGTCACCGGGGTTGCGGTCGGGGTGGTGCTTGGCAGCCAGCTTCCGGAACGCGCGACGGATGTCTTCCTTGGTGGAGCTCTTGTCGACTCCGAGAGTCTGGTAGTAGTCCTTGAACGCAGCCATCCGTCACCTCCTTCCGTCTGCCAGACGAGCCGTCGAGAGGCCGGCGCCTAACCGACGCTCTCGCCGCCGGAGCCGGCCCCCTCGTTCGGGTCGGCCGCCACCACCACGCGTGCCGGGCGAACCAGCCGGTCGCCGCGCACGAAGCCGATCTCGAACACCTGGCTGATGGTGCCGGGCCGCGTGTCCCCGGTCGCGGGCGCGACCGCCAGCGCCTCGTGCAGCGCGGGGTCGAACGTCTCGCCGACGTCACCCGTGCGGCGGATTCCGAGGTTGTCGAGGTTGCGCTCGAGCCCTTCCATCACGGCGCGCACGCCGGGCAGGATCGCTGCCGGATCGGATGCGATCTCGGCGGCCTCCAGCGCCCTGTTGAGATCGTCGTAAACGCTCAGCACGGGCAGCATCACGCTCTCGAGGCCAGCGTCGCGCGCCAGTTCGAGCTCGCCTTGCATGCGCCTTCGGAAGGTGTCGAGCTCGGCGCGGGCGCGCAGCGTTCGGTCCTTCGCCTCTGCCAGTTCGGCCTTGAGCGCCTCGGCTTCCTGGCGGACGTTCTTCAACTCGGAACGTAGGATGTCGGCCTCCGTATCTCGTGCTTGGCGCTCGCCTTCGTCGGCCGCGTCCCTCTGCTGCTCGGTGGTGGGATCATCCGCCGGATCATCGCGGGCGCCGGCATCGACCGGCTCTTCGGGGCCAGCGCCGATCGGGTCTTCGGGTTCACGCATATCGTCGTCGATCATGACACCGTCCTTGGTGGTCGTGGTCGGGGCGGGGCAGGACGAACCGCAGCGGCCGGCTTCGAGCGCTTGTCGCTCGTCGCGGCGGGCCGCTGCGGTGTGGTGGCGGGCGGCCGACTCGTCAGGCGGCCAGCGGCCTGCCGCTTACGACGCCGGCTTGAAGTCCGCGTCGATGACGTCCTCTTCCTCCGGCGCGGCCGCGTCCGCTTCGGCCGCCTGGCCTTCGCTCTGCGCCGGCTGGGCCGTCGCTTGCGCGAACGCCTGTAGCTTCTCCGCCACCTCGCGCGTCAGGCTCTCGAGCTTGTCCTTGTCGGCACCGGTGTCGATCGCCCGCTGCGCCTCCTCGACGGCGTCGCGCAGCGGCTGCTTCTGCTCGTCGGTGGCGTCCTTGGCATCGTCCATGGCCTTCAGGGCCTGGAGTCGCACGCTGTCGAGCTGGTTCTTCGCTTCGGCCAGTTCCCGCGCCTTGCTGTCTTCGTCGGCGTGGGTCTTGGCGTCGGCCACCATCCGCTCGACCTCGTCGTCGGCCAGCGTGGTGGTGTTCTGGATCGTGATGCTGGCTTCCTTGCCGGTCGACTTCTCCTTGGCGGTCACGTGCAGGATGCCGTTGGCGTCGATGTCGTAGGTGATCTCGATCTGCGGCATGCCGGCCGGCATCGCGGGGATGCCGTCGAGCTTGAAGCGGCCGAGCGACTTGTTGGCAGGCGCCATCGAACGCTCACCCTGGAGGACGTGCACCTCGACGCCGGTCTGGTTGTGATCGGCGGTCGAGAACGTCTCGGTCTTGCGCACCGGGACGGTGGTGTTGCGGTCGATCAGCTTGGTGAACACCCCGCCCTTGGTCTCCACGCCGAGGCTCAGGGGCGTCACGTCGAGCAGCACGATGTCGTCTACCGTGCCGGTGAGCACGCCGGCCTGCACCGCCGCACCCAAAGCGACCACCTCGTCGGGGTTGACCGTCTGGTTGGGCTCCTTGCCGAGCAGTTCCTTCACCAAGCGCTTGACGGCGGGCACGCGGGTCGCGCCGCCCACCAAGATGATCTCGTCGATGTCGCCCTTGCTCAGCTTGGCGTCCTTGAGCGCCTGCTCGACAGGGCCGCGGATGCGACCGAGATGGCTGCCGATCAGTTCCTCGAACTTGCTGCGGGTGAGCTTCTTCTCGAGGTAGAGCGGGGCGTTCGAGGCCGGGTCCATGGCGATGAACGGAAGGCTGATGGTCGTCTCCGGCAGGCCGGAAAGCTCGATCTTCGCCTTCTCGGACGCCTCGAGCAAGCGCTGCAACGCCTGCTTGTCCTTGCGCAGGTCGACGTCGTACTCCGCCTTGAACTCTTCGGCCAGCCACTGGACGATGGCGTAGTCCATGTCCGATCCGCCCAAGTGCGTGTCACCACTGGTGGAGCGCACCTCGAACACGCCGTCACCGACCTCGAGGACGGAGACATCGAAGGTGCCGCCGCCTAGGTCGAACACCAGGACGGTCTCGTTGCCCTTCTTCTCGAGGCCGTACGCCAGCGCAGCTGCGGTGGGCTCGTTGACGATGCGCAGCACCTCGAGACCGGCGATCTTGCCGGCGTTCTGGGTGGCTTCGCGCTGGGCGTTGTTGAAGTAGGCGGGCACGGTGATGACGGCCCGCGTGATCTTCTCGCCGAGGCGCTCGCTGGCGTCGGCCACCATCTTGCGCATCACCATGGCCGAGATCTCTTCGGGGGTGTAGTGCTTGTCGCCCACGACGAAGCGCACGCCGTTATCCTCACCGCGCACGACTTCGTACGGGGCGCGCTCGGCTTCGGTATGCACCTCGTCCCAGGTGCGGCCGATGTAGCGCTTCACCTCGAACAGGGTGCCCTTGGGGTTCAGCACGGCCTGGCGCTTGGCCACTTGGCCCACCAGGCGCTGCTCGTCTTTGAACGCGACCACCGACGGCGTGGTGCGGTTCCCTTCGGAGTTGACGAGCACGACCGGCTCGCCCCCCTCCATCACCGCGATCACGCTGTTGGTGGTGCCTAGGTCGATTCCTACGGCTTTGGCCATCTTCGAAGCTCCTCGTTGGCGGGGTCGCCGCGCGGCCACGACGGTCACCGCGGCCACCGGTCTCGCGAACTCATCGACACGGACGCGCGCCCACACGGGACGCGGACGAACGACCGGTCACTGCAAGCGAGTATACGTAGCCTGGAGCGGCATTGTCAACAGATGTGAGTGTGGTCGTATCAACTTGTTGGGGTTCCCGTGTCGGCTCGAGGGAACCACCCCGGCACGACAGGCGTCGCGTTCCTCCGGCTTCCTAGGGCCCCGCCGGATCCTCCCACCGGTCGTACCACCTGAGCCCGTACTGCATCGCCACCACCCGGCCGGCGTCGTCCCGGTGGAAGCGGCCGCCGTCCCAGGCGCCTGCCTCCCCCACCAGCACGAACTCGTCGTTCGTCAGCGGCGCCAACCGTCCCGCGTCGACCGCGTCCTCGCCCGTGAAAGCGCGAAGCTCCCGGGACTCGCCATGGCCCGCGCCCACGCCGTCGCCAACGCCCACGCCCGCGCCGCCGCCCAAGTCCAAGCCCGGCGCCAGCCAGCGAAGCTCGAGCCGCCCCCAGGGCTCCCCCGAACCGTACACGCCCGCCAGTCCATCCAGCGTGTCGACGGGTAGCGCGCGGGCCGGCGCGTCGGGGTACGGAGCGCGCTCCAGTGGCGCACCCATCGCCGCGTTCACCGCCGCATGCCACAAGCGCTTGACCGGCGCCTCGTCGAGGTTCGTCAGGACCGCCACGCCCAGCCCCAGTTCCGGCATGAAGCCTTGGTGGGCCGACACCCCCTTCAGGCTGCCGCCGTGGCGGATCAAGGTCACCCCATCGAACACGCCCCGGTGCACCATCCAGCCGAGCCCGTAGCCCATGTTCGGGCCCGCCCAGGCGCGCGCGCGCCACGCATCCGCCGAAGCGTCCGGCGCGAGCCACGACCGCAGCGAGGTGTCCTCCCGGCCCACGTCCGGCACGGACCAGAACGCCAGCGCCTTCGCCAGGTCCTCCACGCTCGCCTTGAGGAACCCGGTCGCCAAGTGCGCCGGCGCTTCTTCCCACTGCGGCGAGAGGATCACGCGCTGGTCCGGCGCGCGGGTGTAGAGCCGGGTGGCAACGCCGGAGGCTTCGGCCGCCTGCGTGTCGAACGTCGCGGAGGCCATGCCGAGCGGGGCGAACACCTCCTCGGCCATCACGTCCGGGTACGGCGTGCCGGTGGCGCGCTCGATCACGGCTCCCAACAACCCGTACGCGTCGTTCGAGTAGCTCACGTACCTACCGGGTGGGCCGAGCGGCGCGCGCTCGCCTCGGCGCAGGTACGCCAGCAGTTCGTCGTACGTCTGGATGCTGGGAGCACTCCGGTAGTCCCGCGTCTGGAACGCTTCCGCCGGGTCGCCCACCTGGCTGGGATGGATGGCGTAGTCGAGCGCGCGCAGGGGCGGGATGCCGCTGGTGTGGCTCGCCATGTGCCACAGAAGCACCTCGCCCAAGGCGTCGAGCCCCGGGTAGTCGAACGACGGCAGGTAGCGGCGAACGGGATCGTGCAAGTCGAGCACGCCCTTCGCTTGCAGCGCCAAGAGCCCCAGTACCGTGAACGACTTGGTCAACGACGCGATACCGAAACGCGTCGAGGGGGCGGCGGCCAGGTTGGCCTCGCGGTCGCGGAAGCCGAACGCGCGCAGCGCGACCGTCTCGCCGTCCTTCACCACCGCCACGGCGGCGCCGGGGATGTCGTGGCGCGCCACGAACGCTTCGGCGTAGGCGTCGAACCGGGCCAACCAGCCGTCCGGGAACGGGCCTTGCGTCTGCGCCTTCGTCACCCTTCCTCCACCGCCAGCGCGTCGCGCACGGCGTCTCCCAAGAAGTTGAAGCCGAGCACGACCAGCATGATCACGGCGCCCGGGAAGACGCTGTACCACCAGGCCGAGAAGATGTACTGCTGGCCGCGGTTGATCATGGTTCCCCAGCTCGGGATGGGCTCCTGGATGCCGAGCCCGAGGAACGACAGCGTCGCCTCGGACAGGATGGCGCCGGCCACGCCCAACGAGCCGAGCACGATCATCGATGCGAAGGCGTTGGGCAGCACGTGCTTGGCGATGACGACGATGTCGCGCAAGCCCAGCGCCTTGGCCGCCACCACGTACTCGCGCTCGCGGATGCGCAACACCTCCGAGCGCATCAAGCGCGCCTCCCCGGGCCAACTGATCAACCCTAACGCCAGGAAGATGATGGACGCGCCCGAGCCGAAGATCGCCACCACCACGATCAGGAACAAGAGCCCGGGGATGGCGAAGAACACGTCGGCGACGCGCATGATGAGGTTGTCGGTGACGCCGCCGAAATAGCCGGCCGCGGCGCCGAGGATGACGCCGATGGTGAGCGCGATCCCTTCGGCGATGAGGCCGATGCGCATGCTGATGCGGGCGCCGTGGACGATGCGCGAGAACAAATCGCGTCCGAGTTCGTCGGTGCCGAACCAGAACTCGGCGGACGGCGGCTCGAGCCGCGCGGTGGCGATGCGCTGGGTGGTGGGGTCGTACGGCGCCACCTGCGGCGCGAAGATGGCGATCAACGCGAACGCCACGACGATCACGAGGCCCAGCAATCCGAGCCGGTGGCGCAGGAACGCTCGGACGCGGCGGGAAGCGAAGAACGCGCGCATCAGTAGCGGATCTGCGGGTTGATGTAGGCGTAGACGATGTCGACCACGATGTTCACCGCCACGAATAGGAACGCGCCGAAGACGAGGGTGCCGATGATGACGGGTGCGTCACGGCGGGAGATGGCGTTCACGACCGCCCGGCCGAGGCCGGGCCAGTTGAAGACGGTCTCGGTCACCACCGAGCCGCCGAGCAGGTACCCGACGTCCAGTCCGATGATGGTGACGACCGGGATGAGCGCGTTGCGGAGTTGGTGCCGGAAGATGACGCGCCGGTCCGACAGGCCCTTGGAGAAGGCGGTGCGCGAGTAGTCCTTGCGGCGCTCCTCCAGCAGCGACGAGCGCATCACGCGCGCGATGGTGGCGGACAGGTGCGTGCCGAGCACCAACGCAGGCAGCACCAGGTAGTACGGGTTCCCGCCCCCGTAGCCGGCCACCGGGAAGAGCGCGATGCCGTAGGTGTCTTGCGTCAGGAAGATCTTGGCCAGCACCGCCTGCCAGAACACCGGCGTCGCCACGCCCAGCAACGCGATCAGCATCAGCGTGTGATCGATCCACGAGTATTGATGCCGGGCAGCCAGGATGCCCGACGGGATGCCGATCAGGATGGCGACCAGCAACGCCGCCGACATCAGTTGCAGCGTGCGCGGGAAGCGGTACCCGATGATGTCGGTGACGGACTCGTCGAGCACGTAGCTCTTGCCGAGGTCGAGGGTGGCGGTGCGCACCAGGAAGCGACCATACTGCACGTACCACGGGTCGTTCAGGCCGAGCGCCTCTCGCGCCCGCTCGATGGTGGCGGGATCGGCGCGCTTGTATTGCTCGCCCATGACGGCCCGTACGGGGTCGCCGGGCATCAGATAGGTCAACAGGAAGATGATGGTGAACACGCCGAGCAGGGTGGGGATGGCCCACAGCACCCGGCGGACGATGAACTGGAACAAGCTCGGTGCTCCCTCACGCGCATCGGCGGCCGACCGAGGGGTCGCCCCGGTCGGCCGCGCGGCTGTGGCCGTGACGGAAGCGGCGAGGCCGTTCCCGTCGGTGCGACGGGGCAGCAGAACCGTCCCGTCGACGTGACGACGCAGCGGAACGGCGCCGTCGATGTGGCGGCGCAGCAGCGCCACGCCGCCACCCGCACGGGGTTACTGCAACTCGACGTACTTCAGCGGAGTGCGGTACGTGCCCGCTGCCGACACGAAGAAGTCCTGCACGTTGGGCTTGAGCAGGTACGAGATCTTGGAGTAGCCCGAGACGATCCAAGGGGCGTCGGCCATGATGATCTCGTGCGCCTGCCGGTAGACGGCGGTGCGCTCGTCCGGGTCGCTGGTGGCACGCGCTTGGTCGAGCAGGGCGTTCACCTCGGCGTTGTCGTACTTGGTGTCGTCACGCCCGTGGGCGAACAGGAAGTCGAGCACCTCGCTGGGGTCGGCGAAGTCGGCGCTCCAGCCGGACAGGAACAGCTTCACGTCGGGCTCGCCGATGTGGCTCCAGTAGGTGCTGTTGTCTTCCTTCTGCAGCTCGATCACGACGCCGATCTGCGCCAGCATGTCCTGGAACGCCACCTGGGTGGCGTCGTCGGCCGACGCGAAGTAGTACAGCGTGATCGGCTCGAGGCCCTCGCCGTTCGGGTAGCCGGCCTCGGCCAGCAGCTCCTTGGCGCGCTCGGGGTCGTAGGCGTACCCTTCGACGTCCGCGGCCGGCATGTCGGGCGGCAGCACGCCCAATGTGGCGGGCACGCGCGCGCCTTCCATCAGCACGTCCCACAGCAGCTCGCGGTCGACGGCGTGGTTGAACGCCATGCGCAGGGCCGGGTTGTCGGCGAACGGAGGCTCGGTCATCTTGAAGCCCCAGTAGCGCACGTTCAGGCCGGGCGACTCGTGGTACTCGTCTGCGTACTCCGCCTGGATGGAGGCGAGCTGGCCGGTCGGGAAGTCGAGCAGGACGTCGAGTTCGCCCTGGCGGTACTGCAGCATGCCGGTCGTGGCGTCCGGCACGTTCACGAACACGACCTCGTCGAGCGAGGGAGCGCCGGGTTCCCAGTAGTCCGGGTTCGCTTGCAGCACCAGTTGGTCGTCGCGGCTCCAGCGGTCGAAGACGAACGGGCCGGTGCCGACCGGCCGGTTGCTCAGGTCGGAACCGAGCGCTTCGAGCGCCTCCTGCGGCACGACGTAGGCGTTGATCAGGTCGGCCAGGAAGCGGTGGTTCGGGGCAGCCAGCGTCATCTCGATGGTGTAGTCGTCCACCACGCGCATCCCGCTGACGCCGTCGGCCTCACCGGCGACGAAGGCGTCGGCGCCGACCACGGCCGAGAGGTACTCGGGGTGCTCGGAGATCGAGGTGTCCTCGGTCAGGTAGCGCAGGAACGACCACTCCACGTCGGCCGCCTTCATCTCGCGGTCCACGTAGGTGACGCCGTCGACGGCGTGGAACAGAACGCCCTGACGCAGATGGAAGGTGTAGGTGAGCCCGTCGTCGCTGATGTCCCACGATTCCGCCAAGCCCGGGATCACTTCGGCGGTCTGGCCATCGAGGGTGGTGAGGCCCTCGTAGACGTTGACCAGCACCCGTCGCGTGGCGACGGTGGTGGAACGCCAGGGGTCGAGGTGTTCGGGGTCGGCGCTGATCGGGTAGCGCAGCGTACCAGCCGCCGTGGCGCTGCCGACCAGTGTCAGCACCGCCATCGCGAGAAGCAAGATTCGCCTTTGGAACACGTCGTGTACCTCCCAAGCGGCCGCGGTTCGCGGCCTTCGTCTTGCGGGCCCTCGCCGGCGCCGTGAGGGACCCTGGGAGTACCAGATCGGCGCCTTGGTAGGGCGGTCGCGACGGCATGCGTCGCGGGTCGGTGCCCACGCCCCGACGAAGCGGTTCCCGTCCGCCGCCGGATCCGTGAGCGCCCGTCCTCGGACGGGTTCGCGAAGTGTAGCATTGGGTCTTATAGCGAACAACTGCCGCGGGGGCGCTGGTGACGGTATCGTTGGGGCGTACCTGGAGGTCGTGATGCTCTACCTGGTCCTTGCCCACGATGGCACCGACGCCGAAGCGCCGGAGAGGCGCGCGGCCGTGCGCGCCCAGCACCTCGAGGCCGCGCAATCGGCCGCCGCCAGCGGCACGCTCGTCATGGGCGGAGCACTGCTGGCGAACGACGGCACCATGACCGGCTCTGCCATGCTGATCGAAGCGGACGACGAGAACACCGCCCGGTCGATGGTCGAGAACGACATCTACCGCAGAAGCGGCGTCTGGGTCGACGTGCACATCTGGCCGTTCCGGCGCGCCATATGATCGGCGAACCCACCCGCCCCGACGTCGTGGTGGTGGGCGGCGGCATCGTGGGGATGGCCACCGCCGAAGCGCTCACACGTGCCCACCCCGACCTCGTCGTCGAGGTCATCGAGAAGGAAACCGAGGTCGCGCAGCACCAGACCGGCCACAACTCCGGGGTGGTGCACTCGGGCATCTACTACCGCCCGGGCACGCTGCGTGCCCGGCTGTGCGTGGCCGGCGTCGGCATGATGCGCGACTTCTGCGACGCGCACGGCGTGGCCTACGACGAGGTCGGGAAGGTCGTCGTCGCCACCGAACCAGCAGAACTCGACCGCCTCGAAGCCCTGTTCGAGCGCGGCAACGCCAACGGCGTGCCCGACCTGGCGCTGGTCGGCGCCGACGAGCTCCGCGAGATCGAGCCGCACGCCGCCGGCATCCAGGCGATCCACTCGCCGCGCACCGCCATCGTCGACTTCCCCGGCGTGACGCGTGCCCTGCGGGCCGAGTTCGAACGCCGCGGCGGCCGCATGCGCACGGGAGTGACGGTCGAGGGCATCCGCGCCACCGGCGCGGCGGTGACCGTCGCCACCGACCACGGCCCGCTCGAGGCCGGCCACGTGATCACCTGCGGCGGTCTGCACGCCGACCGCTTGGCACGGATGGCCGGGGCGGACGTCTCCGACGTTCTGATCGTGCCGTTCCGCGGCGAGTACTACGTGCTCGAGGAGCACCGGCGCGACCTCGTCAAGGGCCTCATCTACCCCGTGCCCGATCCGGCCATGCCGTTCCTTGGCGTGCACCTCACGCGAACGGTGCACGGCGAGGTCGAGGCCGGCCCGAACGCCGTGTGGGCCCTCGCCCGCGAAGGGTACGGTCAGCTCGACGTGCGCTTGGCCGACGCCGCCGAAGCGGTGGCGTACCCGGGGCTCTGGCGGCTCGCGTCGCGCTACTGGCGCACGGCGGCGTTCGAGGCGTACCGCTCGTTCTCGAAGCGCGCGTTCGTCGAAGCGCTCCAGCGCCTGGTGCCCGCCATCGGCATGGACGACGTGCGCCGCGGAGGGTCAGGGGTTCGCGCCCAGGCGCTCGGACGCGACGGCTCCATGTTCGACGACTTCGTCATCCGCGAGAGCCCACGCGCGCTCCACGTGATCAACGCCCCTTCACCGGCGGCCACGGCCAGCCTGGCGATCGGGGAGCACCTGGTGGAGCGGGCGAAGGAAGCCTTCGGCTGGTAGCGCGGGGCGCCGGCCTCAGTCGTCCGCCGCCAACCCCACCAGCGTGGCGCGGAGCACGTCGACGAGGCCGACGTCGGTCAACCGCAGCTCGGGGATCACCGCCAGGCCCAAGAAGCTCAGCGCCATGAAGGGCGCAGGCAGGGTGCACCCGAGCCGCGCCGCCGCCGCGTCCAGCTGGTCCAATCGGTTCCGCACCTCGGTTAGCGGGGCAGCCGTGATCAGACCTGCCAACTCGAGCGGTAACTCGGCGAGCACCTCGCCGTCCGCCACCGCCACGAACCCGCCGCCGAGCTCCTCGAGGCGCCGGGCCGCGCGCACCATGTCGACGTCGTTCGCGCCTACCAGCATGACGTTGTGATGATCGTGGCCGACGCTCGTGCCGAGCGCACCCTGGCGTAGTCCGAAGCCGCGCACCAGCCCCAACGCTGCGCCACCGCGCACGCCGTGACGCTCGACGCAGGCCAGCTTGAGCAGGTCGCGCTCGGGATCGGCGACCACCTCGCCATCGACGATCGTCGGCTCGACCAAAGCCTGCTCGGTGAGGATCTGGTTCGGGATCGGCACGATGCACCGCACGTGTCCGCTCGTGTGGGGGATCCGCAACGCGTCCGCGTCGAAGGCACCGAGGTGGACGGTCGCGAGCACCGCGCGGTCGGGCGTGGCGTCTGCCGTCCCGGCCAGGACACCGGCGACCAGTGCCCCGCGTTCGGCTACCTGCACCCCTTCCTTGAACACGCGTCGTGGCGCGAAGCCCTCGAGGTCGTCGAGCACCAGCAGGTCGGCGACGTACCCCGGCGCGACCGCGCCATGCCGCGGCAGGCGGTAGTGGCGCGCATGGTTGTACGAAGCGCAGCGAACGGCGTAGGCGGGGTTCACCCCGGCGGCGATGGAGCGCCGCACCAGCACGTCGACGCCGCCCTCCTCTAGCAAGTCGTGAGGTAGACGGTCGTCGGTGACGAACCCGACGCGGTCGCCGTGGCGCGGGTCGACCAGCGGCAGCAGGGCGTCGAGGTTGCGCGTCACGGAGCCTTCCCGCACCATCAGGAAGGCGCCGGCGCGGAGCTTCTCACGCCCCTCCTCCAACTCCGTCGTCTCGTGATCGGAACCGACGCCACTGGCGAGGTAGGCATGCAGGTCGGCGCCGCGCAGGCCGGGCGCATGCCCCTCCACGGTGAGCGCCCGCGTCTCGCCCATGCGCGCCTTGGCGAGAATCTCGTCGTTGCCCGCCACCACGTCGGGGAAGCTCATCAGCTCGGCCACCCCCACCACCCGCGGATGGGACGCCAGCCGCTCCATCGCCTCCAGGCCGAACTCGCTGCCGGGCGTCTCGAACGGCGTGCTGGGCACGCAACTCGGTACCGTCACCCAGACGTCGAGCGGCAACGCCTCGGTCTCGGCCAGCAGCCAGCGCACGCCGGCCTCGCCAGCGACGTTGGCGATCTCGTGCGGGTCGCACACCACGCCCGTCACGCCACGCGGCAAGACGGTAGCGGCGTAGGCCGACGGTGTGACCAACGACGACTCGAGGTGCACGTGCCCATCGATGAGCCCGGGCGCAACGAAGGCGCCGCCGAGGTCGAGGACCTCGGCGGCGTTCCCGTTCACGGTAGGTCCGACGGCGGCGATCAAGCGGCCGGCCAGCAGCACGTCGGCCTCGTGGATCTCGTTGGTGATGACGTTCACCACCCGTCCGCCGCGCAGCAGCAAGCTGCCTGCGGCGCGACCGGTGGCGACGTCGATCGCATGCCGCACCTCTGCGGCGCTCGGAAGGCTCAGGGTTCGCCCTCCCACGGACCTTCGACGTTCTCGGCGGCCCACTGCACACCCAGCAGGTGCTCGATGCTGGCGACCTGGCCGTCCTCGACCACCACGCTGCCGTTGCGGTCCTGCAGCGGGCCCGTGAACGGCTCGAAGGCCGCCGGAACGCTGGACATCTGCTCGATGCGCGTCATGAGCAGATCGTATACGCTCACGCTGCCCAGCTCGGGATGGTCGATGACGGCGAAGCGGAGTTCGTCGGCGTAGGCGGGGTTCACCACCATGCCGGGCTCGGCGCCGGCCTCAGACCAGCGGCGACTCCGCCTCGTCGCCCGCGCGCTCGTAGTACGGGTTCTCGCCGGCGTCGTGGTCGGTAGCGTCGCGCACGGCGCGGATCTCGGGTACGCGCTCCTTGAGGATGCGGTCGATTCCCTGTTTGAGGGTCACATCGGCTGCGCCGCAGCCCTGACAGCCACCCCCGAAGCGGATGTAGGCCACGCCGTCCTCGAAGCCCTCGAGCGCGACCGTGCCGCCGTGGCCGGCGACGCCGGGGTTGATGTGGGCGTCGAGCACGTCCTGCACCTTCTGCGCAACGGGGTCGTCCCAGGTGGGGCTGGGGAAGAACACCCGGAAGCCGGACTGCATCACGCCCTCTACGAAATCGACGGTGGCGCCGTCGAGATGCGAAGCGGTGAGCGGGTCGAGGTAGACCTCGAACCCGCCGGCGTCTTGGACCTGGTCTTCCGGCCGCTTGTCGTCGGCTTTGACCAGCCATAGACGCTGCTCGGCACGGGTGCCGGCGACGCGCAGCGCGCCCACACCTTGGGGGCGCTGCGTTTCCATGAACTTCCGGACGCGTTCTCGGGCGATGTCGGTGAACGTCAGCATAGGTCCGGACAGCGTAACGGATGCCACGAAGACTTACAGGACCTGCATGACGTAGTGATCGGTGGCGCGCTCGAGTCCGTCGATGTCGGCCACGTACACGCCACGTGTGCCGGAGAGCGCCCCTTCGTTGCGGAGTTCGCCCAGGATGCGCGTGATGGTGACACGGCTCGAGCCGGTCAGGTCGGCGAGGTCCTCGTGCGTGAGCGCCAGCGGCAGCTTGACGCCGCGGTCCTGGTCGTCGGCCGGCAGGCCGAACTGTTTGGCGAGGCGCAGGAACGCGCGCGTGACGCGAGCGCCGACGGGCATCTCGGCTTCGTCGAGCATCTCGCGGCTGCGGCGCAGCTGACGCGCCAGGCTGCGCAGGACGTAGTCGCGCAGGCCACGGTCGTTCATCGCCTGCTGCGGATCGATCGGCGTGAGGCACGCCTCGTGCACCGCCACCACCGTCTCGGCGTGATGCCCGCCGTCGAGCGCGCTCAGGCCAAGGACGTCGCCGGGACCGTAGAGGTCTGCGATGCGGTCGCGGCCCAGGCTGGTCGGGACGACCGCCTTCAGCACGCCGTGGTTGACGATGTAGAGGCTGCTGGCCTCACGATCGGCTTCGTAGAGCACCTGTCCGGGCTCGAGCGTACGCGTAGGAAGCGCGAGGCCGCTCGGGACGATGTCGGCGATGTCGCAGGTGCTCGGCGTATCGAGAGTTTCGAACGTGTCGAGCATGGGATTCCTTTCTGCCGTTCGACCTGCCTGATGCGGTCGACGGGGCGATTCGCTGTCGCGCTGCCTTGTCGTGGGGCCGCTCGATCGTGGGCGGCTGGGCGGGTGGCCCTTCCGGGGCCCGTACGCGGGAGCGGACGTGGTGGCGCCCGCGACCTGCCAGGCGCGCTCTGCGTGGTCGACGCGCCGCGTTGCGCGGCACGGAGAAACGCGAACCAACTACAAAAACTATAGCAGGCGAGGTCACGGTTGTCCATACCTTCAAGCTTGGATGAACGTCGCATGAGAGCCGTCCAGGACGGGCTTTCTCGGGATCGCACGAAGCTCCGAAGTGTCCTGTTCTGGCAATTCCGACCGTCCTGGTCGGAATCCCTGCCGGCCCCAAGGACACTCCTGGGTTCGAGCCCAAGGGCCCCTCCGCCGGGTACCCGGTCAGGGCCGTGGACGGGCGCGAGTGCGAGCCATCGACGGGCGCAAGTGCGAGCCAAGCGCGGCCACGCCGTTGACAGCGCACGTGCCACACCTTAGCATTTGAGGTAACCATGTCCACCTCGATCGATCCCCAGCCGCTCTCCCCCGCCCAGGGCCGGGTGTACGAGCGCCTCCGCGAGCACCACCGCCGCACCGGTGAGATGCCCGACCTGGCCGGGCTGGCGCGTTCGCTCGGCGTGCATTACGTCTCGCTGCGCCAGCATCTCGAGGCACTTCACCGCAAGGGGTACGTCACGTTCGAGAGCCGCGGCCGTGGCCGCTCGCCGCATCTGGCCCTTCCTCCCGATGCCACCGGCATCCCGGTACTGGGCGATATCCCAGCCGGGCCCCTGAGCGCCGCAGTGGCGCATGCCGAAGCGTTCTTGCCACGCGCCGGCCTCTCGGGTGAGCTCTTCGCGCTACGCGTCCACGGCGACTCCATGGCCGACCTCATCCAGGACGGCGACGTGGTGCTGTTCCAACACACCGAGCCGCGCCGCAGCGGCGAGATCTGCGCCGTGCGGCTCGAGGGCGAGGACGTCACGCTGAAGTACCTCGACCGTCTCGCCGTCGAGACGTACGCGCTTAGGCCCCACAACCCCGACTACCCCACCCTGAAGGTCCACGCGCGCGACCTCGTGATCGACGGCGTGTACCGTGGGCTGCTGCGCGGTATGGCGGCCGACGGGCTCCTGCAACCCAGTTGACCTGGGCCAATGTCCTTACGGGTGCGGATCCGTTTCACTGCGGTCCGCTGCGTCGCGGGCCGCGTTCTCGATCCTAGCTTCACGATCCCAGCTTCACTACCGCAGCTTCACGATCCCAGCTTCACGATCCCAGCTTCACGATCCCAGCTTCACTACCGCAGCTTCACGACTCTAGCTTCACGACCCCAGCTGCGGCCAGCGCCGCCACCTCGTCGGCGTCCATTCCCAGGTCGGCCTGCAGCACGGCGGCGGTGTGTTGGCCGAGCAATGGCGGAACGGGGGACGCGTGATCGGTCGGCTCGAGCCCGACCGGCGCCCCGTCCGGGCCGGTGGCATGCCAAAGCGGGCTGGCGACCATCGGCAGCGGTCCCACGACCGGATGCGGCCCCTCGACGACCATGCGCCGCGCAAGGGTCTGCGGATCGGCCAGCGCCTCCGGGAGCGTCGCGACGGGTGTGGCCGGCACCCCGCCCGCGCGGCACGCGGCCAGCAGGTCGTCGCGCCGCCTAGCGCGCAGCTTCTCGGACAGCAACGGGACGAGCGTCCGTCGGTGCTCCACGCGCCCTTGGTTGGACGCGAAGCGCTCGTCGGCCGCCCAAGCCGGTTCGCCCAGCACGCCGCATAGACGCGCGAACTGGGCGTCGTTGCCGACCGCGAGCACGACCGCGCCGTCGGCGGTGTCGAACGCTTGGTACGGGACGATGTTGGGATGCGCGCTTCCCAGGCGTGCGGGGGCTTCGCCCGTCAGCAACGCGTTCTGTGCTTGGTTCACCAGGCTGGCAAGGGCGACGTCGAACAACGACACGTCGAGGTGCGCGCCCTCGCCGGTGCGTTCGCGCCGGCGAAGCGCCGCGAGGGCGCCGGTGGCTGCGTGCAGGCCCGTGAGGACGTCGATCCAAGCGACCCCGAGCTTCAGCGGCGGACCGTTTGGCTCACCCGTCATCGCCATCAAGCCCGATTGTGCCTGGACCGCGGCATCGTAGCCTGCTTCCTTCGCACGCGGACCGGTCTGGCCGAAGCCGGTGATGGACACGTAGACCAGACCGGGGTTCTCGCTTGCCAAGGTGGCGTAGTCCAGACCGTAGCGAGCGAGGTCGCCGGACTTGAAGTTCTCGACCAGCACGTCGGCCCTGCGCGCGAGCGCCTGCACCACCGCCCGCCCACGGGCGTCTTTCAGGTTCACCGCCAGCGATTCCTTGCCACGGTTCACCGACAGGAAGTAGCCGCTCTCGCCCTCGACGAACGGTGGTCCCCAGCGACGGGTGTCGTCGCCGTCGACCGACTCGACCTTGATCACGCGAGCCCCAAGGTCTGCGAACAGCAGCGTGCAGTAGGGGCCGGCGAGGACGCGGCTGAGGTCGAGCACGAGGAGATCGTCGAGCATGCTTGGGCAGGAGTGTAACGCGCGGGGCCCGCACGCGCGTCGCGCCCGCCCTTCCCTTCATGTGTCCTTCATCACGGCATTCCTGCTCCCAGAACCGTACAGACTCCGTGGTATCGTCCCGATAGACGAAAGCTCCAAGTCCTTGAAGGAGGATGCGCATGCGAAAGGTCGTACGTTCGCTACTACTCGTGTTGACTCTGGCCGCAACCGTCGGCTACGCCCAACAGACCCTCTCGATCGCCACCGGCGGCACCGGCGGCGTGTACTTCCCGACCGGCGGCGGCTACGCCCAGGTCATCGACCAGTTCATGGACGGCTACTCCGGCTCGGTCGAGGTGACCAACGCCTCGGTCGAGAACGTCGGTCTCATCTCGCGTGGCGACGCCGACCTGGCCCTGGTGCTGGCCGACACGGCCCTGGCGGCCTACGCGGGCACCGGCCGCTTCGGCGCCGGTGGCGAACTGCCGCAGCTCTCGAACCTGCGCGCCATCACCATCGCCTACTCGAACGCGGTGCACATCCTCACCGTCGAAGGCTCCGGCATCGAGTCGCTCGCCGACCTGGTCGGCAAGCGCGTCTCCGTCGGCGCCCCCGGCTCCGGCACCGAGGTCTCCGCGGAAACGATCCTGAACGCCAACGGCATCACCTACGACGACTTCGCCGTGCTGCAGCGCCTGTCCGCCAACGAGACGGCCGACGCTCTGCGTGACGGCTCGATCGACGCCGGCTTCTGGTCCGGCGGCGTGCCCACCGGCGCCGTGCTGAGCCTGGCCGAGACGCGTCAGATCAAGCTCGTGACCGTGAGTGACGAGGAGTTCGCGAACGTCAAGGCCGCCGACGCGACCTTCATCCGCTACGTCTACCCCGAAGGCGCCTACCGAGGCATCGCCGAGACGCCCAGCGTCGGCACGCCCAACCTGGTGATCGTCGCGGCCGAGATGGACGAAGAGGTCGCCTACGCCTTCACCAAGGCGCTGTTCGAGAACATCCAGGTCGTGCGCGACATCCACCCGTCCGCCAACGAGACGGTGCCGGAAGCGGCGCTGGAGTCGCCCATCCCGCTGCATCCGGGCGCCATCCGCTACTACGAGGAGATCGGCCTCACGGTGCCGGACGCGCTCAAGGTCGACTGACGGAACTCGCATGAACTCGAACCGGAGGGGCAGGCGTTCGCGCCTGCCCTTCTTCGTGGACGCGTCGCTCCTCGTCATGGCCCTCGGGTTGATCGCAAGCGGCGCCATGCTCGGCCGGTCACGCCTGGAGCCTGACGCTGCCGAGCACGCCGGCCCGTGGCTCGAGGTGACCAAGGCGTCGGGCGAGACCATCCTGCGCCTGCCGTTGGCCGAAGAACCCCGCTGGGAGGTCCACTGGGTGCACTCCGTAGCGGGTATCCTGGTACGCGACAGCTTCCGCTGGAAGGACGGGACGATGCTCCTCACCGACTCGCGAACCCCCCGCCTCGACGTCGCGGGCCTGGGTCACATCGAAGGCCGCGGCGTGATGAAGTCCGACGGCCAAGGCGGGTACTGGATCGCCGACCTCGACGAACCGATCCCCGGCAACGCGTACACCATCCGCATCGGATCGTCGTTCGCGCCCACCACCATCGTCCACGCCGGCATCGGCTACGGGCTGACCGACGAGCACGCCGGCGAGCGCGCGACCATCGCGGTGGTGACGCCATGACGAGCGACCCGAACGAGCGGGACCCCCTTCCGCCCGACGAAGGTGGCGACCTGAGCGCCGCGTCATCGCTGGACTCGACGTCAGGTGGCGGACGTCCCAGCCCCGGGGAGGTGGCGATGGCCGCGGCCGACGGGCCGCGTGGCCCGAAGGTGGCGCGCCCCGTGGCCGTGGTGGCCAGCATCCTAGCGATCGCGCTCGGCCTCTTCCAGCTCTACACGGCCGGGTACCGGCCGCTGGACCTCTTCACGCAACGTGGCTTCCACCTCGCGGTGATCCTGGTGCTGGCGTTCCTGCTGTTCCCCATCGGCGGACGCAAGCGCGCTTGGTGGGGATGGCTCGTCGACGGGGCGTTCATCGCCGGCTCGGTCTACACCGGCTGGTACCTCCTCGCGAACCTCGACGCCATCATCACCCGCACCGGCTTCTTCATCGACGCCGACATCCGCGCAGGGATCATCGCGGTGATCGTGTTGCTCGAAGCGTCACGGCGCGTCATCGGCCTCACCATCACGGTCGTCGCGAGCGTGTTCATCACCTACGCCATGGCGGGGCCGCGGGGGGTGCTCTCCGGTATCGGCGAGTACCTGCCCGGCATCCTGGCGCATCGCGGGTACGACGTCGACCGCATCATCTCGCAGCTGTACCTGGGTCAGGAGGGCATGTACGGCCTTCCGCTCGGCGTCGCGGCGACGGTGGTGTTCACCTTCATCTTGTTCGGCGGCTTCCTCGAGTCCACCGGCGCGGGCAAGTTCTTCATCGACCTCGCCTACGCCATCGCGGGTAGGCAACGAGGCGGTCCTGCCAAGGCGGCGGTGGTGGCGTCGGGCTTCATGGGCTCGATCTCCGGCAGCGCCATCGCCAACGTCGTCACGTCCGGCACGTTCACCATCCCGCTCATGAAACGCCTCGGCTACCGCAACGAGGAAGCGGGCGGCATCGAGGCGGCAGCGTCGACCGGCGGTCAGATCATGCCGCCGATCATGGGGGCCGGCGCCTTCCTCATGGCCGAGTACACCGGCCTCCCCTACGCCGACATCGTGCGGCTCTCGATCCTGCCGGCCTTCCTCTACTTCGCCACCGTCTACCTGTTCGTCGACATCATCGCGGCGAAGCGGGGCATGCGCGGGCTCTCCAGCGCGGAGCTGCCCAGGCTGGGCCAGGTGTTCCGCGACGGCTGGTACTACCTGGTGCCGCTCGGGATCCTGATCTGGTTCCTCCTGCAGAGCATCTC
>JAWOIL010000135.1:0-3399 GCA_046484635.1 Trueperaceae bacterium | reverse complement strand
TCGACGGACGCGGGCTCGCGGCCACCGTCGAGGCCACGACCGACCGACGCGAGGCCGTGCGCGGCGCCGACTACGTCGTCACGACCTTCCAGCAGGGGGGCCTCGAGGCCTACGCGCTCGACATCGAGATCCCGCAGCGCTTCGGCGTCGAGCAGTGCGTCGGCGACACGCTCGGGCCGGGCGGGGTCTTCCGCTCGCTGCGCACGATCCCCGTGCTGCTCGACCTGTGCGACGAGATCGACGAGCTGGCCCCCGACGCGCTGCTGCTCAACTACGTCAACCCCATGGCGGCCAACTGCTGGGCGGTGGCCACGGCCACGGGGCGGCCGCACGTCGGCCTCTGCCACAGCGTGCAGGGCACCAGCGAGATGCTCGCCCGCTGGATCGACGTGCCCATCGAGGAGGTGACCTTCCGCTGCGCCGGCATCAACCACCAGGCCTTCTACCTCGAGTTCCGGCGCGGCGCGGAGGACCTCTACCCCCGCATCCGCGCGGCGATCGAGCGCGCGGAGGTGGTCGCCGAGGAGCCGGTGCGGATCGATCTCATGAAGAGCTTCGGCTACTTCGTGACCGAGTCGAGCGGCCATGCCAGCGAGTACCTCCCCTACTTCCGCAAGAGCGCCCGGATGGTCGATGACGAGTTGGTCCCCCGCTTCACCGACGGCCGCAACGCCTGGTTCGAGCTGGGTCGCACCGGCGGCTACCTGAGGCACTGCCTCCAGCGGCTCGGCGAAGCGAAGCGCGAGATCGCCGAACTCGTCTCGGGCCGCACGCCGCTCCCGACCGAGCGCACCCACGAGTACGGGTCGTTCATCATCGAGGCCATGGAGACCGACGTGCCGATCCGCGTCAACGGCAACGTCCCGAACCACGGCGCCATCACCAACCTGCCCGAGGGTTGCTGCGTCGAGGTCCCCTGCCTCGTCGACGGCAACGGCGTCCAGGCGACCCACGTTGGCGCGCTGCCCACGCAGTTGGCCGCCCTCAACCGCACCAACGTCAACGTGCAGGAGCTCATCGTCGAGGCCGCCCTCGGCGGCGACACCGACGCCGTGCACCACGCCGTCGCGCTCGATCCCCTGACCGCCGCGGTGTGCACGCTGCCGCAGATCCACGCCATGGTCGACGAGATGCTCGAGAGGCAGGCGCGCTGGTTGCCGCAGTTCGCGTGATCGCGCACGAACCATCGGCCGATGACGACAGCGCGTGCGTAGCACGCTGCCAAACTCCACGCACGCCAACCGCGACCGTTCGACGCTCGTACGGCATCGTGCGGCCCTGATTGCATTGGGGCATCGCCATCCTCATCCTGGCGATGACCCCGACCGGCGTCCTCATGGCTCGGACGACCGTCGACGCGCTTCGGCTCGACCTGTACCGCGTGCACCTGGCGCTCGGCTGGCTCGTCGTGGCGCTCTCGCCATGGCGCGTGGTGATGCGCGCGCGGCGACCGATCGGGCCACCGACCGGCCTCGCATCGCGGAAACCGCACCCTCTTCACCGGCGTGCATTGGGCCATCGCCGTCTTCCCGCTGCTGCGCGTACCTGTTCATGGCGCTTCTCCTGGTGCACGTGGCCGGCATCGTTCGCCACCAGATTCGCCACGGCGACGCGATCGCGCCCATGCGACCGCGCCGGCAGTCGCCGGCGAACTGAACGCTCGACGCCGCTGCGGCGCTCAGACCACCGCTCGGTGCTTCCCAGTCGCTGGTGCCACCTGCAGGTCGAGCTCTTCGGCACGATGGCAGGCGGCGAGGTGGCCGGGCCTCACCTCGCGTAGCTGCGGCGCCTCGACCTTGCAGCGGTCCACGGCGTACGAACAGCGTGCGTGAAAGTAGCAGCCGCTCGGGGGGTGGGCAGGGTCGGCGACTTCACCTTGCAAGCGAATGCGCTCGACGCTGCCACGCAGCCTCGGATCGGGCTTGGGTACCGCCGAGAGCAGCGCTTCGGTGTAAGGATGCTGGGGCGTCGCGAAGAGCGCGTCGGTGTCGGCGAGTTCGACGACCTTGCCGACGTACATGACCGCAACCCGGTCACAGATGTGCTCCACGACGCTCAAGTCGTGCGCGACGAAGATGTAGGTGAGGTCGAACTCCTGCTGCAGGTCTTGCAGCAGGTTGATGATCTGCGCGCGAACGGACACGTCGAGGGCGGACACTGCCTCGTCGGCGACGACCAAGCGCGGGTTCAGGGCCAGCGCGCGGGCGATGCCGATGCGCTGGCGTTCACCACCTGAGAACGCATGAGGATAGCGCCTGATGTACTCGGGCCTGAGGCCGACCTTGCGCAACAGCTCGGCCACGCGCTCCTCGAGATCCCTGCCTCTGGCGATCCCGTTCACGGAGAGAGGTTCGCCGACGATCTCCAACACCGTGAGTCGCGGGTTCAAGGACGACTGCGGATCCTGGAAGATCATCCTGATGTCGCGGCGGTAGGGCTTGAGCTCCTGGTTGTCGAGCGTGGCAAGGTCGATCTCCTTGCCGCTCCGGTCGTGGTACAGGATCTGACCGGCGGTGGGTTCGTAGATCCGCATGATCGAGCGCCCGAGCGTGGTCTTGCCACACCCCGACTCACCTACGAGCCCCAACGTCTCACCTTCGTAGACGCTGAAGCTGACGTCGTCGACGGCCCGAACGTGACCGACGACCCGGCGCAAGAGACCCTTGGTGATGGGAAAGTGCATCTCCAGATGCTTGAGCTCGAGGAGGGTTTGACCGTTCGTGCCCGCTTCTCCCATCAGCGCACCGTCGCTCTCGTAGCGCTCTTCGCGCGCTCGTCCTTGCCATGGGCGTGGAGATCGCTGTGGAGCAGACAACGGACGTCTCGACCTTCGGCGATGGCTTCTCGCGGCGGTACGATCTCGTTGCAGACCCCTGGCATGTACACGTCGCAGCGCGTATGGAACGGACAGCCTGGGGGCCGGTTGAAGGGATGGGGAACCATGCCCTTGATCGACTCCAGGCGCGCTCTCTCCCCCGTGCCGATCTTGGGGATCGAACGCAGCAACGCTTGCGTGTACGGGTGCTTGGGATCGTGGAAGATCGAATCCACGTCGCCCCGTTCAGCGACGATGCCGAGGTACATGACCACGACATCATCGGCGATCTCGGCCACCACGCCGAGATCATGGGTGATGAATAGGACCGACATGCCGAGCTCTGCTTGCAGCTCTTTGATGAGATCCAGGATGTTGGCCTGTGTGGTCACGTCGAGCGCGGTGGTGGGCTCGTCGGCGATGAGCAAGCTGGGCTCGCACGACAGGGCCATGGCGATCATCGCCCGCTGACGCATCCCTCCTGACAACTGGAAGGGGAAGCTGTCGAGCTGCTGCTCGGCCCTCGGGATACCGACGCGCCTCAACCCCTCGATGGCCCGATCGCGGGCTTCTCGCTTGCTCAC
>JAWOIL010000016.1:0-3039 GCA_046484635.1 Trueperaceae bacterium | reverse complement strand
CGAGCTGGCGCGCCAACTCGACAACGTGGTGACCGCCGCTCGCGCGTGGGCCCGCGCCGACGATTCGTCCGAGGCGCTCGCCGTCGCCGACGCCCTCGCCGAGATCTACGACCAGGTGGGCGAGGCGGCCGAGTGCGAGTCCGACGGCATGTGACCTGATCCGGCGCGCCGCAGGCGCTCCGGTCATCGGCGAGCACCCACGCCTCGTTGAGGATCATCGGTGTCTGGCCGTCCATGAACGCTTCGTCGGCGAAGCCGTAGTCGGCCTGGGCAGGCAGGATACCGAGGTCGTGGCGCAGGTCGCGCAGCACTGCTGCTGCCGCGTAGCCGGCCTCGCCGCCTTGGTCGAGGTCGCGCAGGTCGCCCCTGTTCGTGATGACGCGCCCGCGCAGGTCGTCGAAGTCGGGGTTGACGACCTCGACTGCGACACCGAGCACCCGTGACCGCCGTGACCGTTCGGCGGCCGCGCGTCCCGAGGGCTGCTACGGTGCGCCATTCCCCCGGTGCGATCGGTTCCGTCCTCGGTACCGCGGCCATGGAGGAGGGATGAGTCGGCACGTCGAACGAACCTGGCGCGGTCGTGTGTCTCGCGTCGTCTCTCCAACGGCCCACGGAGGTCCGAACCCATGTCGTCCACCCGTCCCAACGCGCCCATCGCGGTGCGCCGCTTCGCGTCCATCACGACGCTACTCATGCTCTCACTCGTCCTCGCGGCGTGCGCGAGCACGTCCACCGATCAGGCCATGGACGCCACCATCCGGACCTCATCGGGCGGCTTCAGCGAGCTCTCGGCCAGCCTCGCGCCGGGCCTCGCCGAGTTCTCCTTCGAGCACGCCGGCTCAGGCACCTACGAGATCGACATGTCCACCGACCCCAACATGATCGCTGACGTCTACGCCAACTTCGGCAGCGGCAGCGTGAGCCCGGTCGTCGTCGTCGGCGGCGCGACGAGCTGGGACAAGTACGTCTGCGGCGCCACGTTGTACTGGCGCGTGCGTCTTCGCGACACGACGGACGTCAGCGCCATCCAGACCGCCGTGGTGTGCGCGGCGAACCCGTTCCAGGACCTCTCGTCGGCGCTCAACCTGCGGCAGGCGGCGTTCGTGTTCGACTACAGGGGCACGAGCGACGCGTTCACGATCCTCGCCTCCACGCGGCCCGATATGAGCGGCAACCTGTGGACGACGGAGGCGACCCGCAGCCCGGTCCTTCTGCGCGATCCGGGCGCTGCCTGGCCGGGCTACGACTGCGGCTACATCTTGTACTGGCGGGTCGTGGACGAGCACGGCGTGCGCAGCGCGATCCAGGAGAAGCACGTCTGCGGCAACGTCGGGTTCTCCGACGAGGTGGCGACCTTCGGCGCGGACGGCGCGGTGTTCTCGTTCCGCTACCGGGGCGCGGCCGACGACTTCCGGGTCGACGTGTCGACGGTGCCGGACATGAGCACGGACGTGTACGTCGGCTTCGGGGCGGGGAACGAGAGCCCGATCGAGGTCGGCAGCCCGCAGGCGCGCTGGGACAAGTACCGCTGCGACCGGACGCTCTACTGGCAGGTCAAGGAGCTGTCCAATGGCGCCGTGGGCGAGATCCACGCGACCACCGTCACCTGCCCGGCGACCCCCTGAACGACGGCGCCTAGCCGGACGAAGTCACCTCGGGCCCGCCCATCGGCGGGCCCGATCCTCGTCGCGGGTGTTCCCTCTCCGATCGACCTTCTCTCGGTTCGGTGGGTTTTCCGGCGCATCGGCACCTCCAGCGGCGGGTTATGCCTCGATGACCGACTTCAGCGAGGCGGCCGTGTCCAGGACGGTCTTGTCGAAAGGGATCGGCGTCCAATCGAGGTCGCGCATGGTCGCGGTATTGTCGGCCCCCACGCGCTTGCCGAGGTACTTGACGAGGCCGCGCACGTCGGGCTCGAAGAGACCCATGGCGCGAACGAGGGCATCCGGCACGGTGCGCGTCGACACCCTGGGGAAGCCGTTCGCCGCGAGGATCTCGGCGATCCGGACGAAGGGTAGGGCCTCTCGGCTCGTCGCCACGTAGCGCTTCCCGGCGGCCCCGGGTTTCGTCATCGCTCGAACGTGCAGGAGCGCGACGTCGCGCACGTCGACCATGGTGAAGTAGGCCCTTGCGAACACCGGCACCCTGCCACGGAGGATCGCGGCCACCCACTTCAGCGACTGACCGCTTGCGTCGCCGGTCAGCGTCGGGCCGTAGGTGGCGCCCGGGTTGATGGCGACCACCTCCGGTCCGTCCGGGTGCTCCCGCGCGAGGTCCCAGGCGGCCCGTTCGGCCAGCGTCTTGCTCTGGATGTAGGCGTGGAGGTTCGGCGCGTCGAGGTCGGTCCAGTCGTTGGGCCCGAAGGTGCCGCTGGTCATGTGACCGTTCATCGCGACGACCGAGGAAGTGACGACCACGCGTTCGACCCCGGCCCTCCGCGCCGCCGTCACGGCCCGCCGCGTCCCCTGGACCGCGGCCTCGATGAGCGTCGACGCCTGACGGGGCTCGGCCAGAACGTACGGCGAGGCGACGTGCAGCGCATAACGGCAGCCCGCCATCGCGGCGTCCCAGCCGGCGTCGGCGAAGAGGTCCAACTCGACGAAGTCGAGATGCTCGACCGGTGCGACGCCCGCGATTCCACGGCGAACCACATCCGCCGCCTGCGCGTTCCGCAGCGAACCGCGCACGCGGAACCCTTGTCGCAGAAGCTCGGCGGCGCAGTGCTGCCCAACGTACCCGCTGACGCCCGTGACCAGGACCGTGTCGACCATGCTCGACCTCCTGGTCGCGAACCTACCGTGGGTCGGCCCCGCGCGTCGTCATGACCCGTCACGGACCGGTTTCCCTCGCCGTGGCCCAACGACGATCCGCGGGGCGCCGTGACGGTTTCCGACGAAGCAAGGCGCGACCCGCGATAGGGTCCCGTCCAGGAGGTCGAGCATGAACGACACGGTCCTGGTCACGGGCGTCAGCGGGTACGTCGGACAGCATTGCGCCGCCGAACTCCTGCGACGAGGGTTCCGCGTGCGCGGTTCGCTG